>JAEXAY010000058.1 GCA_023457895.1 Pseudomonadota bacterium | reverse complement strand
TTGGCATTGGGCCCTCGGCGCTGACGGAGGCCATGGGCATGCTCAACCACCATTTCGCAGCAGCCGCCTGATCGGCGCAGAGCGACAGCCTACCTCTGACTGCCGCCAATCTTTGCAACAGAGCCGTCTGGCGCATATCCAGAGTCCTTACCGATCATGTTCATATCTATCTCGATCCGGTGGGGGCCGAGCGATCCGAGAAAATCGTTTTCGTCGAGCTGCGCGACGTGGAGCCGATTGAGGATCAGCTATGAGCGCGCCGCACCGCCCCGGAATAGGCGATAATGGCGGACCGCCGCTGGACGATCCAGCGCGGCCGTCCCCGGCCCATGCGCCACGGCCCTATGATGCTGCCTGTAGCCGCTGCCTCCATTGGAAGCCGCCCACCGAGCGCGAGGAATCCGACTATCGCGCATGGCAGGGGGGCTATGGCCGCCGCGTCAAGGAGCCGAGCGGTTATTGCCATCGCATCCGCCACCGTCCCGGTGGCCCCATCGCCAGCGGCGGAACGATGGGCCGCAGCTTTTGCTACAATTTCGAGCGCAAGCCCGATGCCGAACCTGAATGGGGCGAGGGCCGCGCTTTCGTCACCATCTGGCAGGGCGACAAGATCGCGTGGCAGGGCAGGGAAGGGGAGGAACCCGCCGAGTTTCGGCAAGGGGAACTGGACCTGTGAAACGCCGGACCGCCTCAATCGGACACGTCGCCCGCAATGTCCGGAGGCATCAGCAAAAGATAGGCATGGATGCTCAGACCCTTTGCAATGCGCTCGATATTATCAATCGAGACATTGCGTTCGCCGCGCTCAATTCCGCCGAAATAGGTCCGGTCCATTTCTATGTCGTAGGCAAAATCCTGCTGGCTCATACCCAGCGCCTTCCGATGGCGGCGGATATTCGCAGCTACGATCTCGCGTAGGCAACCAGGATGGGTGCGTTTCACCCTTCATGGTTCACCCGCAAGATGGTTATAAGGCGACGGGTTTTAAGCATCACTTCACTTGCTGATTCGTAATTGGAAAATGACGCTAACTAGGGACGCGCGCGTGAATAGTCAGGAGCAGCCGAACGAAGCGGCGGAAAAGCGTGGTATCGTTCATGCCGCAGCATCGCAGCGCGCCATGCTTCTCGGTCGAAACTGCCGGGAGCGCCGCACGACTCTCCAAATGTCGCAGGCAGAGCTATCCGAGCGATCCGGCGTTGCTGCTTCGCACCTGTCGAATATCGAGAAAGGGCGCGGCAATCCGACATTGGAGGTCATGGAGGCTATCGCGAACGCGCTGGATTGCAGCGTTGTCGATCTTCTAGGCGGTTGACGATCGCGCTCTAGGCGATTCCCCCGACAAAGCCTTTCGTGTCCCCGCTTCGCGGCATGGCGAGACGCATTGCCCCGCCACAGCCGCGTTGCCGACACCGCGCGCGCGCTTCGACTTCGGACAGCCAGAGCCGCCCGAAATCTCCGCGCGCCAGCAGCTCGCCCGCTGTCACGAACCGGACCTTGCCGCAGCGGCGGCATGTCAGTTCGAGCCGGTCCCCGGCATCGAGGTCGCGAAGCTGGACAGTATCAAGCCAGCTCACCAATTGTCCTCCGCTTCGGGAATCCGCGTGTAGCTGATCTTCGACCCGACATTGCCCCCCGCAGGCGGTGCCCACGGTCCGAGGCTCACCACCGTTTGCCCATAGCGCGCGTTGAGGCTGTCCATCGCCTGCGTCAGCGTCTCGCAGCGTTGCCGTTCAGCATCGTCATTGGCGAACAGGTCCGGTTGCCGCGCCCCGGCGTCGGTCAGCTCGCCCAACGTCACGCTCAGCCGCAGGATTTTCGTTGCAGGCGGGATCACCGTGACGACATGCTCCCATAGCCGTGCGAACGCGGCGAGGATCGCCATATCGTCGGCAACCTCGCCCAGCGCCTCCACATCGCCCCAGCTCCGTTCATATCCGCGCAGGCTGAGATAGAGGGCCGAGGCATAGAAATTGGCGCGGCGCATCCGCCGCGCCGCCTTGGTCAGCAGCAAACGGCCCATCACCCGCGCATCGTCGAGGCCGCGGCCGTCAGGCGGCAGCACGCGCGAGTGACCGAACATATTACGTTCGGTTTCCGGGGATTCGACCGCATAGCCATGCAGCGCATACCAAAGCCGCTCGCCCGTCACATTGCGCCACAGCGCCCGCGCCTGTTTGGGCTGCAATGCCATGAAGCCCGGAATATCGATCACCGCGGCGCGTGCGAGGCGCTTCGCCATCGAGCGGCCGATGCCCGGTATGTCCGCGAGCTTCAGCCGCGCAAGTTGCGCGGGCACATCTTCGGGATGCCAGACCACCAGGCCGTCAGGTTTGCGCGTGTCGCTTGCGATCTTCGCCAGATGCCGATTGGCGGCCATGCCGATCGAGCAGGTCAGGGTGGCACCGATATTGTAGCGGATCACCGTCTTGATGCGGTCCGCCAGCTCATGCGGCGCGGCGCGATGCTTGCGATCGAGCCAGCAGGATAGTTCATCAATCGACTTCACCTGGTCGACGGGAATCACCGTGCCGATCTCGCTCACCAGCGCATTATGCGCGCGCCGGTATAGGTCCGGCTTTTGCGGCACCAGCACCAGATCGCGGCACACGGCGCGCGCCTCGTCGACCATCATCACCGACTTGACGCCGCGCGCCTTCGCCTCGCGCGAACAGGCGATGATGCAGGTTCGCCCGCCACCCTGATAGGGCACGACCCCAACAGGGCGGCCGCGCAGGCGCGGTTCGCGCAATTGCTCCACCGACGCGAAAAAGCCGTCAAAGTCGAGGTATAGATGTTCGATGCTGTCCGGCTTCCGCATGTCCCTGGCTCGATTCGGAAATGAGCGGCCAGAAAGAACAGAAAAAGAACAAACGGGCAAGGCAGCTTAGGCGCACACATTGTCGGATTGTCTCTATTTTACAAATCCGTCATCATGCCCGCTATGACGCAACGGCCTGATCCTGACCACGATTCCGGCTACGGCTATGTGATCTTGCTGGACTATTGGATTTTGATCGCAGCGATGATGATCGGCGCCGCGTTGGGCTATGGATTGGTTTTATGAGCGTTATCGCCGCAGGGCTGGTTTTTCTTTGCACGCCGACACTGGTTGCCGATGGTGACGGTCCGGTGTGGTGCGCGGAAGGTCCGCGTCTCCGCATCGCCGGGATCGCGGCGCGCGAGCGCGACAATAGCTGTCGACGCGGCCACCCCTGTCCTGACGCATCCGGCGACGATGCCATGCGGGCGCTGGTGAACCTGCTTGGCGGCGCGCGCGGGCGCATCCGGTTTCGCGGCGCGGCCTACGATCATGTGCGCGTCAACGCGCCCACCATGCGCTGCCTGTCGATCGGCAGCGCCGGGGGCAACCGGACCGGAGCCTTTTGCACCCTTGGCGACGGTCGCAATCTCAGTTGCGCGATGCTCGCCAGCGGCACGGTCGCGCGCTGGGGCCGCTACTGGCGCAGCGAGCAGCGTTGCCGCCGCCAGCCCCGTTAAGCGGGCTTGCGTTTATGTTCTTTTTTTGTTCTCATTGTTGCATGGAACGAATCTTGGAACGAGTCGGACGTGATGAGCTGTCCGCAATCATTCTGACAGCGCCAGGATGGGCGCGTGTCGCCTTGACGATGCCCGATGAGCAGATGCGCGAACGCGCGGCCGACGCGATCGCCGCGACCATCATCGAAAAAATGTCCGGCGTGCCTGGACCCGACCGCAATCAACTGGCGTTGCCGCTATGAAACCTCGTCAGCAGACCGCCGACGCTGCGCGCTGTCGTTTGATCCGAATCCCAGCAGCTCGTTGCAGGAAAAGCCGCTAACCGCGCGGGTGAGCCGGTCCGTGATCGGCAGGATGACGAAGAAAAAGACCAGCATGAAGATCATGTAATCTTCGATGAGGATCGCAGCTCCCCACATAGCGAAGATGCCAGCGCCGAACATCGTCATGTAGCCGATAGCCTTGCGCGATTTCGTGGCGGTCCGTTCCATGTAGGAACGGTATCCGACAAATAGGCCGATGCCAATTGCGATCGGGCAGGGCAGGGGGGAAGCCTCCCCCTGAGTTCGAGCCGCTTCGCTGTCTCGCCCTACCCCCTCAGCGGGGGACACCCCCGCAACGCCCCCATTGCCTTCCTTCCACGTCGACCAACTCGCGGCGCGATCGTCGCGCGCGGATCTAGCGCCGCGGTCGATGGTGCGCCGCCAGGGCGGCGCGATCCTTTTGTCTCGCCGGGGAAAGGGACGCGCGGCCCCCTCTCCCTGCAACGACAATCAGCCGGACCGGGTTGGCGCAAGCGCCTGCCCGCACCACTCCGGCAGATTCTCGCTGCCCCCACTCCCCACGCTGTTCTTGGTCGTCCGTGCCCGCCGAGGCCGATGGCGCAAAGGCCATCGCCCTGACGGCCGATTAAAAAGGAAGGACAAGCAAGATGCTCGAATATCTCCAAAAGCTGCTGACTGGACCCGATAGCGTCATCCTGACAATCGAGACTGAACATTATTGTTACGAGCGCGCTGGTATCATTGCCGTCGATCAAACCGGCATCGTCATTGACAGCCAAGAAGAAGTTTACTGCCTCCCATGGGGCACGATCTATCTCATCGAGATTGAGCGTTAAGGCCATGGAAAACCATAACCCCGATATTCATGGCGATACCCTTGGCGAATTGCTCGTCGCGAAGGGATTTGCCCCCAATCTTGTCGTTCTCGACATAAATCGCGCGCTGGACGTGCCCCACGGTTTCACTTTGCCCGCGCCGTGGAATCTGCCCTCCCGCCTTTTCCGCTTCCCGATTGAGGCTTGTCCGCCCGATGGCGATCAGCTCCGCAAGATCGGGCTTCGCCATCCCCTTTTGGCAGATCATCCCTATGTCCGCCATGTAGAGGCGTTACTGGGTTTCGAGATCGACCGCCACGGCGCGCCGAACCGCTATGGTCATTCCACCGCGCCCGATGCCCGCTGGTGGCACGCGGTTGACCTTATCAGCGCGGGCAAATGGCGCGAATTGCTCGAAACGCAGGACTTCACCGATCCCGGCTGCATCATGTGGGCCGTCGCCTATGGATGCCGCTATTCCCACCATGAGGACAAGAAGGCCGCAGGGTATATTACCACCGCAGAGGCGCGCACGATCATGCGCGAAATGGGCGCGACCGAGCCGGAGGACCGCAGCGCGATCATGCGCTTGTTCAGCGAGCCGAAGATTTGCCGACAGGATAATGCCAGCGAGCATTGGCCGATCAATCACGGTCGCCAGTGCGCCGAGGACGTGGCGTGGGGCTTCATCATCGGCATCGAGGACGGTTGGTTCAGGCATGACCGTTCCGGTTATCTCCAATGGTCGCAGCTAGGCCGCGACCGTTACGCGGCGGGCGATAGCGTCAGCTTCACCGAAAGCAGCGGCCAGAACGCATTTGCATTTTGAGGGGGAAGCGATGGCTATCCGGTTGATCGAGGGACTTCACCTTACCGCCACCCAAAAGCGCCACCTTGCCGAGATCATCGGCAAGGGATGGCGCGAGGGCCATTCGGGGCGCATCGCCTACAGCGTGGAGCCGATGGAGGGGGAACCCCGCCGCTTCCGTTACCACTGGCGCAAGCGCGAGCGCGACGATTGGGGGCGTCCCGTCACGCGCGAGGGGCGGGGCATCATCGAATATCTGCCCCGTCCATAGCCCCTCGCGGCGTGGCCGTCACAAGCGACGGCCGCGCCGCTATCGCCAGAGATAAGGAGGCGTTTATCTTCTGTTCCAGATGCGCCATGGTGCAGTCAAAGAGGTGCGACATGAACGAAACGGGCAATATCTCACATTCCGATGCACAGGCGGCGCTAGATCGTCTGCTGCCCCTCGCCTTGTCCGATACCGGGCAGTCACGCATTACCGCGAATTTCCTCTTGGCATGGTGGAACGCGCACGACCACGGCGGCTTCGATATTGCCGACCTGTTCAGCGTGGACCGGGCAGTAGCCGATGATATGGCCTGCCTGTTCGCCTTTCTCGGTCAACATGGCGGCGCGGTCTATGCCGATGCCTTCGGCCGCAGGGCGGAAATGGTGGAGCTGATCCGGCTATGGCGGAACGCCGATGTTGAGGCGGCGGAATAGGAGATAGAGCGCCGCCAGGGCGGCTCGCGCCGTGTTCTAGTCGGGGAGGGGGCGGAAACGACGCGCGATAGCATCACCGACAGCGTAAGCGCCAAGCATCACAAGAAGGTGATTCAGCACCAGTAGCCCCAATGGCAGCGAGCGTGCGTCCAGCCAAAGGAATAGGGGAACCGACAGCAAGGCCATCACGCCGAATTTGATCGTCGCGAATATTCCGTCTCCGGCGCGGTCATCCTTAGCGTTCAACAGGCTTTTCTCCGTCGCTCTATCGGCTGATCTAGCAGCGTTGTTCAGGTATTGAAAGAACGGTGGGGGAAGCCTCCCCCTGAGGTCGAGCCGCGTTCGCGTCTCGCCCTACCCCCTCAGCGGGGGACACCCCCGCAACGCCCCCATTACCTTCCTTCCACGTCGACCAGCTCGCCGGCGCGATCGTCGCGCGCGGATCTAGCGCCGCAGTCGATAGTGCGCCGCCCTGGCGGCGCGATCTTCATGTCTTGTCGGGGAAAGGGGCGCGCGGCCCCCTCTCCCTGCAACGACAATCAGCCGGACCGGGTTGGCGCAAGCGCCTGCCCGCACCACTCCGGCAGATTCTCGCTGCCCCCTCTCCCCACGCTGTTCTTGGTCGTCCGTGCCCGCCGAGGCCGATGGCGCAAAGGCCATCGCCCTGACGGCCAATGAAAAGGAAGGAAAGAGAAATGACGACCCTGAATATCCTGTGGAGCGATCTTGTCGCCACCCCGCGCAATGTCCGCAAGGTCAAGACCGGAATCGAATCCCTTGCCGCAAGCATGGCGTCCGAGGATGGACAGATTCAGAACCTTGTCGTGATTGCCCGCGAGGACGGCAAATATGAGGTTATCGTTGGCGAGCGCCGCAGGCGGGCCGCTGTCCACAACGTCAAGACGAAGGTATGGGGCCGCGATGCGACGTTGCGCTGTGAATTGCGCGACAGCCAAAATGCGACGTCGATCAGCTATGCCGAGAACGCGCAGCGCGTGGCGATGCACCCCGCCGATGCCATCCGGGCCTTTGCCACCTTGCGCGACGAAGGTTTCACCGAGGAAGCTATCGCCAACCGCTACCATTACGATCTAGTCGAGGTCCGCAAGATACTGGCGCTTGCCGGTCTTAACCCGAAGGTCATCAACGCGCTGGCCAGCAACAAGATCGACGTGGCGTGTGTCGAGGCGTTCACCCTCACCGATGACCACAAGCGGCAAGAACGTGTCCTGAAACGCTATCGCACCGCCCATGAGGTGCGCCGCGCCCTGACCGAAACCAAGGTCACGACCGGCCACCGGCTATTCCGTTTCGTGGGCATGGAAGCCTATCAGGCAGCAGGGGGGACGATCACCGGCGACCTGTTCTCCACCAAGGGGGAAGGCTATGCCGACGACCCCGATCTTGTGCAGCGGCTTGCCGATGAAAAGCTGGACGCGCTCGCGGCCGAAGCCGAGGCCGAAGGGTGGGGCGAGGTCATTGCCGCCGAAAGCACCCCTTATGACAGCTATAGGTGGAACACGCTCTATCCCGACGAGGTGACGCAGACTCTATCCGATGCCGAACAGGTGTTCATGGACGAGCTACAGGAGAAGCGGGAAGCGCGGATTGAGGAACTGTTCGCAGCACTTGGCGAGGATTTCGATACGCAATTCGATCACGATTTGCGCGCGATTGAGGCCGAGATTGACCGTCTTGGCACGGTCGAGCGGTCTTATTCCGAGGATGCCAAGGCGAACGGGCGGCTTTTGATTGTGATCGGCCATGACGGCGCCAGCATCAGAACCGCCTATGCGCGCAAGGCGACCCGCAGCGGGAATCGGACCAGCGGCCACAGCACCGGCAGCACCGCCACGCCGCGCCCGCTTTACGATGCCCGGATGACCGAGGAACTGTCGCGGATGCGGACCGTCGCCTTGCAGGCCGAGGTTGCGAAGAACCAGCGGCTTGCCAATGCCGTATTGCTGGACGCACTTTTGCCAATCCTCTCGCAGAGCTATCCCGACGCCCACGCGGTTCAGCTTCGCGCCAGTGCTGACATTGAGGAACCGTGCCAGCATTTCGACTACAACACGCACGAAATGGCATCGCCCTATGAGGGGGTGGCCGACCTGATCGCGAGCGCACCGAAGAAAGCGGCCAATCGGTTCGCATGGGCGCTGGCGCTGCCCGAACCCGATGTTGCCCGCCTGCTCGCGGCCTGCACCGCCGCGTTGATCGACGGTCGCCAAGGAAAATATGCAGACCCGAAGCGGTTGCGTTCGGTGGACCGCATCGCCCGCGCTGCCAATCTCGATATGCGCCAGCATTGGGAGGGAGGCGTCGACTTTTTCGGAGCGATCAGCAAGAAGGCGATGCTTGCGGCCTTGACCGAGGCTTGCGGGCCCGCCGCTGCCGAGAATTGCGTGAAGATGAAAAAGGACAAGCTGGCAGAAGCCTGCGCCGAGCGCGTCCCCGGCCACGGTTGGCTCCCCCCGGCGCTCGTCACCCCGGAGGAACCCGAAGCCGAGCCGGAGGAAACCGAGGACGGTGACGATCAGGAGGCCGACGACACCGATGCCGAAGATACCGGCGATGAGGATGCCGATAATGACGACGAGGATTATCTTGCCGTTGCAGCCGAGTGACCATGAGGGAGCCGCCCACCGTGGCGGCTCCCTTTGCCCTATGCCGAGGGCAGGCGGGTGAAGGTCTAGCCAGATCGAGGGGAGGGGCAGCGGAAGCGGCGCGACCGTCACAGGCGACGGCCGCGCCGCTGCGATTTTCGTCGGGGATTCGAGGCGGACCAGGCCCGCCCCGAAGCCCCGGATTGATTCACGCGCTGAATCAGTCGGGGCGCGGTGATTCAAAATACTCGTCAGACAGTGGCGGCGCTTCCAGCTAGATTCGAGCGCATGGAAACGCCCGCCATCGCCCTGTTCGCGCCCATCGCCCTGATTGCGGTCGATCCTGCGCGAAACGTGCGCCGCCGCTATGCGATATGCGTCATGCCCGACCTGTTCGGAGCTTACATCGTCGAGACGAGCTGGGGACGGATCGGAACGCGCGGGCAATCCAAACGCCTCTCCTTCCCCGATCGCACCGGAGCCGAACGGCATGTCGCTGCTATCCTGCGCCGCCGCAGCACGGCGGAAAACCGGATCGGCGTTCCCTATCGCCCAGCGCGGCCCGTCGCGCAGGACCGCGCCGGTTGACGGCATAGCCGCCGTTCACCCCGCATCGCTGACACCCGGCGATTCCGCCCGGACGAGATCGAGCGATACGGCGTTCGCAGGCTGCGCGGCCCCGGCCAGCGTCTCGCGCAGATCTTCGCCGGAAAGCAGCGTGAGCCACGTCCGGCCATAGGACCGCGCCGCCAGAAAATAGACGCGGCCATGACAGCCGACGATGTTGCATCCGTCGAGCTGGTCGACGGGCGAGGCCGCGGCCCCGAAGCGTAGCGCCTGGACCGAGGCGTCCACCCGCTGCTGGATTCCGCACATGCGGCATTGCGAGCGCACTTGCGCGTTGGATCGGGCGAGGGCGCCCCACGATGCCGCCCAGCGCGGGAATATGCGATCTATCTGGCTCACCTGTTCTGACTATCAAATCCCCCGCCGCCCCGTCCATCCATAGCTGTTCTATGTCCCGATGAAGCCCGCGCCCGTCATGGCCTGGCGCGGGCGGAGGGCCTTGCCTCCGTCCCAGCGGCGCCCGCCGCAGGCGGGCACGTTCTTTTCCCCTCGTGAACAGTGAGGCGGCAAGCCGCCGCGCATTTGCAGGCGTTTTCGGGGCCTGTTCCTGCCCCCTGTCGCAAGGGCTGGACCGTCTCGGCCGCGAGCGGCCTCGCTTGGCGGGGACGGCGGTATCCCCACCCTTCCGCGCTGCGCTTGTGCAGGGCGGGCGATCCCCCTCCGCCGTCCCCGGCCCTGATTTGCGCCATTCACCGACCCGGCTCGCCACTCAGGCAGAAGCCGATGGACGCCATCGCCTTCGGCTCCATTTTTAGAAGGGAATAAGCGCATGATGAATTTTGCAGAGATGACCCCCGAACAGCGTGCGGCCTATGTCGAAAAGGTTGCCGCGCTGAACGACCAGTTGCGCGCGAATATCAACAGCCCCGCGCCGAATATCGTGGTGATGACACAGGGTATTCTTGCGATGGTCGATAGCAATCCCATCATCGCCGTTGCGCGGCAGATGGAGCTTATGTTCATCGTCGGCAATTACGCCAATTTCAGCGAGGACAACAACCCGCACGGCGAGCGCGATTTTGGCGACTTCGAGTGGCGGGGCGTCCGCTGTTATTGGAAGATCGACTATTACGACCGTCAGACGGAATGGGGATCATCCGACCCGTCAGACCCCGGCGTTACCTGCCGCGTCCTGACCATCCTTCGCGCCGACGAATACTAACCGGCCAGCATCGGGGCGGCGCTGACCGTCCCCGGCATCCCCCCATTGCACCCTATTCTTGCGAGGAATCGCCCCATGTCTTTTGAATTGATGAACCGTGTCCAGATCGACGAGATCACCGCAGGCCGCGATATGGCAATCGAGCGTTGGCTTGATGCCTTCGACAGCTACCACCGCTTGACCGATGAAGCCGCAGCCTTGAGCATTGGCGGCGCATTTGCCCTTAGTGCGCCGATGGGCGACCGCTATACCGACACCGCCTTGACCCGCGCCTTTCTCGCGAAAACCGACCATGAACATTATGACCGGGAAACGCACAGCCGAACCAAGACCACGGCCCGCGAGCATTTCGCGGAGAGGATGACGGCGGCGGTGGATCGCCGTTGCTGGCGGCATTTGCTGGAAACCTTAGGCTTTGACCAGCTTCTAGACCGACAGGCGCGCGAGGAATTTTATTCCGGCCTTGATGGCGTCCCGCCCGCCTTCACCAGCGAAAATTGCGCGGCGACCTTCGGCCATATTTGGGAGAACCGGCGCGATATTTACTTGCGGGGCGTCGCCAACACCTTCGCGGCGCTGGACCGGCGTTTCCGCTCGCATGATGGTTTCAAGATCGGGAGCCGCCTTATCATCGAGCGCGCGCTAGGCGATAGCGGGAGATGGTGGAGCAATTACAACCGGCGCGATACCTTGCGCGATGTGGAAAGGGTTTTCCGCGAACTGGACGGGCTAGGCCCCTGTCCCGAAAGCATGAGCATCACCGAGCAGGTAACATCACGGCCCGACCATACGCCCTTCGTGATTCACGGCGATTATTTCCGCGTCCGCGTTTTCGGCAACGGCAATCTGCATCTGTGGTTCGAGCGCAAGGATTTGCTCAAGGAGGTGAACAAGCTGCTTGCCGAATATTATGGCGAGGTGATCGGGGACGGCTACGACAGCACCGAGGCCGCCGACGCACCGGAATTTCATGTAACCCCGGCCAAGGACTTCGGGGCGTTCATGTCCTCCGACGAGGTGGCGTGGCGCGTGATGGAATGTGCGATGATCGGCAAGGGGCTGACTGTGCTTGAACCGAGCGCGGGGACCGGCGTTCTCGCCAAGGCGGCGCGCGATGCCGGGGCGCTGGTGGACTGCATCGAGATTCAGCCCGGATTGGCGCACGAATTGCGCGTGCTGCATGGATTTGACGCGGTGCGGCAAGCGGACTTCCTCACCCTTTCCCCGTCCCCGTCTTATGACCGCATCATTATGAACCCGCCTTTTGACCGAGGCCGCGATTGCGATCATGTCCGCCATGCCTTCGAGTTTCTGAAACCGGGAGGTATCCTTGTTGCCGTGATGAGCGCCCGCGCCGAATTTCGGGAGGACAAGCGGCACCGGGCCTTGCATGAAATCGTGGAGCGGTGCCGCCCCGTCTGTGGCTGGAGGAAATGGCACGACCTGCCAGCGGGATCGTTCGCCCATGCGGGCACCAACATCAACACCGTTATTCTGGCGATCAGAAAACCGGGTTGATAAATTAGGGCGATGGCCCGCCCCGCTATCGCCTCAAGGGGGGCCATCCCTTCCCATTTTTCCGAGCAGCCGGAGGATGAAGGCGAAATGTCCGAAAGCTGCTTATGTGCGCTGGCCGATGGAGTGTATTGCTCCATCGGCCACCCTATCCAAACGGCTCCGCCACCCCGTTCTTTATTCGTTCATCCCAATCTGCTAAGCATAGGCCCATGACGACGAGCGTAACCACCAGCCCATATTGGACTCAGGATCAGGCAGTCGCCTATGAGGCGGCGCTTGAGGCGATCAATGATGTGATCGCCGGTTACAGCGAACAGATTGACGCGGAGGAAAACAGCCCGCAGCCGAACGCCCAGCGTCTCGCCTGGCTGTCCATGCGCGTGAGCCATGCACGCGATGAAGCCCATTCGCTCGATGTGAACGACGATGCCAGCGTGAGTCAGGTTCTCGCTGAATATAGCGCGATCGTGCGCGCACGGGATGCCGCCGAAGCTCTCGCCAACGCGGCTTGACCCGTCCCGACATGGCCGACGATCCAGAGCGATACAGCCTATCGCGCGAGCGGCTACAACATATCTATGACACGCGGATCGCGCCGGACCTTTTCAGGTCCGCGCAGCCGGTCGAGCGCCCGACTGCTGTTGTCCTTGGCGGACAGCCTGGCGCGGGCAAGACGCCGATGCAAAATCTCGTCTCGCGCGAATTTGCCGACAAAGGCGGTATCGTGAAGATCATCGGTGACGATCTTCGTTCCTACCTTCCGCATTATAAATCCCTGCAACGCGCCGATGACCGGACCGCCGCTTTTTATACCGACCGCGATTCAGGGCGCTTGGTCGAAATGGCGATTGCCGATGCGGCCCAGCGCCGCGTCAATGTGCTGGTCGAAGGGACCATGCGAAGCCCTGAGGTTGTCGCGAAAACCTTGCGCGATTTTCGCGAATCCGGATTCCAGACCGACGCGCGGGCGCTTGCCGTCAGCCCGGAATTGTCGAGCCTTGGCATCCTGCAACGCTATGCCGCTCAGAAGGAGAGCCGGGGCGTTGGCCGCATGACGACCACCGAGGCGCACAGCGCCGCGCTGACCAGAATGCTCGCCACGCTGGACCGGATTCAGGACGAGCGCCTTGCGGACCGGCTGACCCTCTATCGGCGCGGCGGGGAGGTTATCGGCCATCTCGATTTGACCGGCTCACCCAAAGCGAACGAACCGCGCGCCCGCGAGCTGGTCGAGCGCGAACGGTCCCGGCCCCTCACGCCGCAGGAATCCCAATATAAGCAGCGCGAGATCGAGCGGTTGACGCCGATCCTCCAAAAGCACGGCATCATTCCTGCCCGCGAGCGGGACCGCGATCACGTTGACCACCGCCCAGGATCATCGCGATCCCCGCGCGACGACGATCACGAAAGGTGACGCTTCACGACGCCCGCGGCAAGCAACGGAGATCCGTTCGATCATGACGCCGGCGACCGTGCCCTTCGATATAGAGGTTGCACCGAACGCGGCCGTGTGAATGTCGGTCGCGCTATTGCCAGCGGCGACGTAAGCAATGCACTTTCCGACAGGACGCGGACCCAAGCGACTGCCCCCCACTCGCTACCGCGCGATAGGCGGGGGAGGGCGATGCTCAAATCCACCTGACCTTCGATCCTGTGCGATGCCTGCCGATGCGGCCAATGGGCAGAGCTATCATTGCGGCACTTCCTCTCCTCTCCTTCTCCCTGCCGTTGCTGATTGACGCACTTGCGCGTTTCCCCTGCCTAATGCGGGTGCGGTCCAGTCGGACCCAAACAGAAAACCGGCGCTGAAGCGCCTACGGTTTCCGCAAGCGGACCCTCCGTTTTTCGGTTTGCCCGCGTCAGGGGGCCGCGCCTTCCACTGTGCGTCAGCAACGACACGGAAGAAGGAACGGACATGAAGGACATCGCAGAATTTCGCATCACTGGCCGCATTGGCAAGAGCAACATCATGGACAAGGTGGCGTTTCTCGACATTGCCTCCAACTATCGCCGGAAGGTCAATGACGAGTGGGAGGACGACACGCACTGGAACCGCGTCACCCTGTTCGGCAAGAACATCGACCGCGCCGCCGAGCTGGCCGTAGGCGACAAGGTTCGCGTCAAGGGCCGTGTCCGCCAGAGCCGCTACGAGCGCAATGGCGAGACGGTCTATGGCGTTGATCTGGTCGCGTTTCGCATTGCTCCGGCTGCACAGAACGACGAGCCTGCCAATCGCGACGACTACGAGGGCGAGGGCTAAGCCCAAAGACGGGGCGGCGCGAAAGCGCCGCCCCGCTCGCTGTCCGCTCGCACTTCGGATGCAAATGCCGGAATTGTCTTGCGCTGGATTACAGAACGGCCGATTCTATCCCGTAGTGGCGGGACTTCCCGCCACACGCGCCCGCGATTGGCGGGGGCGCATTGTGACGGGAAAGGCCGCTATGTCGT
The DNA here is from genome assembly GCA_023457895.1 of Pseudomonadota bacterium. Taxonomy (GTDB): domain Bacteria; phylum Pseudomonadota; class Alphaproteobacteria; order Sphingomonadales; family Sphingomonadaceae; genus JAFAFE01. The sequence continues at coordinate 31,261 of JAEXAY010000058.1, read as the reverse complement.
TCGCAAGCATCTTTGACGGGATTCCGGCATGGGTGCTTGTGCCGTGCGCTTTCATCCTGATCGTGGCGGCGCTGCGCTATCGCGGCACTGTGGCGCTTGTCCTTACCGCGCTTTGCCTGTTCGGCCTCTGGAATGCGGGCGACCCGCATCCCTGGCTGGCCTTTCCGTTCGGCCTCCTGATCTATGCTGTGCTGTCAGGGATAGCGGGTATGTTAGGCCGCGCGATCGGAGAGGATAGCGGCGGCGAAGGCGGCGGTTATGACCACGCGGCCGAGCAGGCGCGTTTGGCGAACGAATATCATCGCCGCGAACGCGAAGGCCGCTTCTAGTCCGCGGCCAAACCGGCCAGCGATGCCGCCACTCTCGCGCCGCCATGCTTGGCAATAGCCGCGGCGATGGCTTTCGCGTCGGGCCGCTCCATCGCGCCGATCTTGATCCGATCGAGAGCAGCCAGCAGCACCGGCCTGCCCGCATCGCGCTGCGCGGCCTCAGCCTCCTTCTCGCGCTGGACGATCGCGGCGAGCATCGTTTCCAGCTTCGCGCGTTCCTGCTTGATCGCTTGGAGGTCGGATGATTTTGCCATGACGTTCCTTGCCTTTCCCATGATGGTCGAGTGCGGCCGATGGTGAGTTGATAAAGGGCCGTTCGACGGTAATCGCAGTCCCTAAGCTGACTGTCGGTATTCTCTAGAAAACAAATCCGATATGGTCTAGCTTCGCGTTCGGTAGCGACCGGAACGAGCGAAAAGCCGTGATTGATCTAGACCGAAATCAAATCGACGCGCGGCGCGGCCGCACCGCTTCCCACACAAGGCAGGCCCGTGCGTCCCGCTCCGATCCGTCGCCCTGGCGCACAGCCTGCCAACAATCCCTTCCCGTCCACGTTGTTTCGAGAATGGGAGGAGAGGGAGGTCTGTTGAGAGGAAGGGGAAGGTCCAAGAAGGCAAATACGCAGGATAGCGGAAGCGACAGCATTGTAACACAATGGCGATCGCTCACGGCCGCTGCACGGGGCTGGTCATGGCGCATCTGACGCTGCGAATTGACGACGACCTTGCGGCCGCCGTGGATGCTCTGGCGAGAGCAGCGGGTATGACCCGCAGCAAATGGATTGCCCGCGCGATCATCGACGCGCTCCCCGCCCGTCCCGACGAGGTGCGCGACATGCCCGTCAGTGGCACGGTATCGAAAATGCTCTCTCTGCGCTTCCCGGTGGAGGAACTGGCAGCGATGGAGCTGGTCGCATCGCGTGCTGGCCTCACGCGCGCGCAATGGATCAAGCGCACCTTGCGCTGGCAACTCTGGACGAGGGCAGGGGAGTTGCGCCTGGTGCCGAGCAGCCATCGGGCGATCATCAAACTTGTGAGCCAGGTGCGGGCGATCGGCCGTTCTCTCAATCAGGCGGTGAAGGCGATGAACGCCGCCAACCGTCCCCAAAGCCCGCTCGAAATCCAGCGCATCGCGGCTGAGGTGATTGCGATGGAGGACCGCATTTCGCAGCTCGTCAACGACGCCGCAGCAGGCTTGACCGAGATCCTTTCCGGCGAGGTCTATTATTGGACCGGACGCGAACGAAAGCTGCCCAGCATCATCGGGACCGCGCGATGAACCCGTTTGTATTCTCCGAGCGGACCCTTGAGGAACTGGAACGTGTGCAGGGCGCGCGCGGGGCAGGGCGGGGGCGCGTTGATCGGAGCGGCAACCGGAAGATGGAGCGCGCCCTTGGCGCGATGCTGCGCGCACCGCATGAACTGGTATTTGCCGGAACCGCGCGCCTGTCCGATGCCATCAGCAGTCGCAACGCCACATCGCATCATGCTCGCAGCGCGAGAGCATTGCAGACGATCGACCGCACGGCGAAGCGCACGCCGCAGGTCATGGTGAAGATCACAAGCCGCATCCATGATGCGGGCAGCACCGTGGGCGCCATGACCTATATAGGCCGCGTCGGCATGTCGGACCGGGAGCCGATCGGGATCGAGACGAGCGAGGGCAAACATCTTGTCGACGCCCATGACATGCTCATGCTGGCGCGCGAATGGCAGCAATGGGAGCAGGTCGACGAGGCACGCCGGAAGGGTGCGACGGCGATCGCGATGGTGTTTTCCATGCCACCGGGCACAGACCCGGAAAAAGTGCGCGACGCCGTTCGGGAGCTGGCGGAAAATGATATGGCCAATCGCCGCTGGGTGATGGCGCTGCATACCGATCAGGACCATCCTCATGTGCATCTGCTGATCGCCGGTCGCGATAATGACGGCCGCCGCTTCAACCCCAACCGGGAGTTCCTTCAGCATTGCCGGGAGCGGTTTGCCGAGAATCTTCGCGCGCGAGGGATCGAGGCGGACGCCACCCCCCGAAAGGCGCGGGGCTATCCGCCCAAGACAGACCCGACGCCCGTTGTGAAGATGCGGGAGAGGGGCGTTGTTCCCGATGCAGACAAGGGCCGCCGCGACATGATCGCGCCCAAATCGGACGCGCCCGATCAGCTAGTCCGGCGAGAGAAAGCCCGCTCGAAAACCGTGGCGAACATGACTCTGGTGCGCGGCGTCTATCAGCGCGCCATTGCCGAATTGGAAGCGCATGGCGGACAGGAAGAAGCCCAGCGGGCGAAGGCGCTACGCGCCTTTGTCTATGCTATGCCTGGTGCGCTGGACGCGCGCAGCGAGATTGTAGAGCGGTTGAAATCGGGTAATGCCCTGTCGCCCGAATATGAAAAAGACCCGCAGCTTGAACGCCTGAAATCGCGTGTCGAGCGCCGCGATGCCGAACAGCGAACGGAGGCCCTGGACCGTCTTGCACGCGCCACCGCTAAAGTCAGATCGGCATCGGCCGAGCTGAAGAAGGAGGGTGCGCCGAAGCGGGGTGGCCCCGCCATAGATCGGATTAGAGCGAAGGCGGCCGAGTTGCGGAAAGGTCCGGAGGCGAGCGGCCCCCGCGATGCGCTTGCGGCTTCCCGCGAGCGTTTGCAGGCCATGCAGCGCAAGGTTGATGAGGCGGTGAAGGATCGAGATCGCGGCAAGGACCGCGATCGGGAGCGGGGCCGTGACAAGGATCGGGACGGGCCGAGCCGATGACCGATGACGAGCTGCTGACCACTCTTGCCGATCAGATCGCGGCTCTGGCCGAAGGCGTTGAGGCCGTCATGGAAAACCAGCGTTTGTTGGCCGCGAGGCTGGACGAACAGGCGGGGAGCCTTGCGGCGATAGGCGTTGCGGTGGGCATGATCTATCTTGCAACCGGGAGCGAAAAGCCGTTGCCGGTCGATGTGCTTGAGGATCGCGTCTTTGCCCGGTTTCTCGAAAATTATCCGATCGACGGACCGCCTATCGTCGGCAAGCCCAAGATGGACGAGCATATGGCGCAGCTCGACAAAGTTGATCCGGCCCGCCTCGCCAGCGGCTTTCGCGAGTTGGCCCGTCAGGCTGATCTTTCCGCTATCGAGCGGATACGCAACAGACAGATCGAGCGGGCGGCACGGCAGCGGCATGGTGATCTTGAAGCGTTGGAACGGGGGAGGGACCGCTGAGTGCGGTCCGTCGAAGCATTATCGGTCCTCGCGGTCGCGTTCCCGATCGCTGCTATCGTGCTGGCGCGCCTGATCCGGCCCAGCTTCTCGTTGCCGTTCGACGTCCCGCACAATCGCCCTCGCGGCGTCCCGTTCAGCATGGAGATGCGGAGGCTGGATTTTCACGCCGTTCGCGAGTGATTCAGCGATGGCCGATCGGGCAGCTCTTTTCATCTCGTCCGCCTCGCCCGACCTTCCGCCATATTTATGATCTATCACGGCATCGATCGCGACGAGCTGCTTGGCAGCACTATTCAGCCGGTTATCCTGCAATCGCTCCTCTTGCGTCATGGCTATAAAATCGAGAGCTGCTTTGCCGTCGCGAAAGCGGTCCGCATAGCTGCGCGGATCGTCTTGCCTTGGCTGAAATCTCTCCTCGTTGATTCGCCACGCCAAAGGCCCGCTATATGTGAGGTGGTCCCAGCCCCGTCCCGATGGACCGTCCCGAAGCGGATCATCGGGGGCCAGTTCGGCCAAGGCATCTTTAACGAACGCAGGCGACGCCCAATCCACGTCGAGACTTCGAGAAGGATCTACGGGATTATGTAAGCTATACATCCCCGCAGCCAGTCGATCGTCTCCCTCCTTTTCGACTTGCACATCACCGACATAATCGAAGCCAGCGAGGTTTGCCGGATCGTGCCGCCCTTCATGATATTCTCTCGACAATTCATCGAACAGACGCAGGGCTTCGCCAGCGGATAGCTGGACGCGAACCACTCTGTAGTCGCGATCTTCCTCGTCCCAGGTCAAAACGGAATAGGGCTTATCGGGCGCGTCGACAGCCTGTTCACGCTGCGCCGTGACGCTCGCAGACAAATCATTCGATCTCGTTTCTTCAGCGGTGCGCCTGAAATCGGTTGCGGCTTCTCGCTGCTGTTCAACGTCCAGCACACGCGGCACGGCAACCCGCTCTCCCTGTTCAAGCGTCTGAGCTACCGATTCCAGAGCCGCCCGCTTCATCTTGTCGGCTTCCGGGGTATCCGCGCCATATTTACGGTCTATGGCGGCATCGAGCGCCGCGACGGCCTTGGCGCCGGCGTTCATGCGGCTGTCCTGCAAGCGTTCGGCCTGGCTGAGATGCCGGAAATCTCTTGCCCCGTCTCGATCGGGATCGCGGTGTTCGGTGCCCTTGGTCGCATCGCCTGGAGCGAGGTCCTCCCGCATGTCCCCGTTTCGCTCCAACGCCTCAAGCCTGCGATCTTCGGCCAGTTCGGCGGCCTGGTTGCGTTCTTCGGCCAATGTCGACCAGGCATTCCACGCGGCCTCTCTTTCCCGCAATTGAGCCGCGACCTTTTCAATCTCGCGGTTATGCCGTTCGGAGTTCCGATCCTGTGCGGAAAGCTCGTCGTAGCGGTTGGCGGCGGAACGCATTAAGCTCGCCGCGTCCTCGTAATTCGCATAGACATAATCATCGCTGAGGCCCTTCGCTTCCTGGCGGATCTCAGCCGAGATTCTTTCCTCCAGCGACTTGTCGCCCCCGCCGTCTGTCCGCTCCGTATTCATTGACAGCTCCTATACCGCTACATGCCCGCCAGCGCCCGAATGGGTCTTAGCCGCGTCGTCGGCCGATGCTGGCGCGGGTGCCGCGTCGAAATCCATGCCGGTAAAGTCCGCCGACAGTCCGAGGCTTTCAAAGAAGGCGGTTGCCTTGTGGGGGTCCGCATCGTCGGGAAGCCCGTCGAGAGGAAAACCGACGAGGCGCGCGAAATCTATCCCGTTCAGCGCGTCCTCGTCCGACATTTCGGGCGCTTCGGCCGCCGCGATGATCGCCAGCGATCGCCGCGCAATCGACGGGTCCAGCGGCCGCTCCGCAACGGGGGGCGGCGCGATGCTGGACGCCGTGACCATCCACTTGTCCATATAATAGCGCAGCTTCTTGCCCTTCAGCGGTGGGATACCCGCGCGCAGCACGATCACGTCATCCTGCGACATGAGCAGGAGTTCTTGCGGGAGCATGAGCGGGCGGCGCTGATCGGAGGTCGAAACCGATCCTTCAAACGCTTCCCACACCCGGCGCGATTTGCTGTGCGCGGAATAGGTATAGTTGCCGAGGCGTTCGGATATTTCCTTGGCGACGTTGTTGTCCTTGGGTGTGAACACCAGTTCGACACCGCAGTTCTGGACAATTTCGGAGGTCACATCGGGGCCATACACATCGCGCAATTGCCCGCGTGCCTGGATCACCGGCAGCAGGCGGATACCGTAGCCTGCCACATAGCTGAAGCCGGATGCGATGACGCTGGCGCGTCCGAGACGCGCAAATTCATCGAGCAGCAGGAGCAGCTTCAGCGGATGCTTGCCCGCCTTGGGGTCCGGCAGCTCGCGGACATTAAGGTCGATGAGCTGTTGAAAGAGCAGATTATATATGTCGGAAATCCGCTCCATATTATCGGGCGAGACGCCCAAATAGAGCGAGATTGGCTTGGTGCGAAACTCGCGCAGGTCGAAATCGGATTCCGAGGTGGCCGCATCGACATAGGGGTTGATCCAGAGGTTGATTTTCGCGGACACCGATTGCCGGATGCCGGTGAAGGTATTGGCCGAGCTGGAAATCCAGTCATTCAGCGCCGACACGCAGGCTTCCGAAAGCGGATTGCCCGCGGCCGTCCTGTCCTTGATGATCCGGGGGAACCGCTCTTTCGCATCCCCGGCGCTGAAATTGCGATATACCTCGCCCATCGTGAAGGGGAGTTCGTCGGTTGCGGCGATATAGGAGGCCACGCCGAGAAAGGCGGTGCGGGCGCTGTCCATCCAGAAACTCTCGCCATTGGCGGGAGGCGGCCAGAGCATCGCCGCGATCTTCTGCAATTCGTCGATCACTTCGACAGGATCGGTGCGGTTGATATGCGAGAAGGGATTAAAGCGCGCGGTGCGTCCGTTGGGATCGAGCGGATCGAACAGCAGCACCTTATGGCCCTGGCTCTTGCGCCATCCCGCCGACTTTTCCCAATTCTCCTGTTTCACATCAAGGACGACGATCGAGTCAGGCCATGTCAGCAGATTGGGGATGACGACGCCGACGCCTTTGCCCGCGCGCGTCGGAGCTTCGAGCAAGACATGCTCCGTCCCGCCAAACTGGATGAAATCGCCGCCCATCTTGCCGAGCAACAAGCCTTCACTGGCCATGAGGCTGGCACGGCGCGCTTCGGGTTTGGTGGCCCAGCGCGCCGCGCCATGCAGCGCGTCCTTGCGATTCATGAAAATGTAGGCGGCGATCAGACCGCCAGCGGCCGACACGCCGAGGACGCCCTTGAGCAGCCAGCCCATGACATAGCCATTATGGCGGTAGAACCAGAAATATTCGGGCAGTTTGAGCAGATTCAGATCGGCGCGGAATTGCCCCATGCCGATAATGGCGACAAGGCCGCCCAGGACGAATATCACGATGACCGCGAACACAGCGTATATAGCAAGGGAACGACGGTCCATGCGCCTCTTCCTTCACATGCCGGACGTGTCCGGCTCGAAATAGATTTCCGTCACGCGGAAATGGCCGTCGACCTTCTTGCACTGGACAACCACGTCGACGAGCAGATGGAGCAGCGCGAGGATGTCCTTGCGTTCCAGATCGCGGCCGCCTTCGGATTCCTTCACCAGCAGCGACAATTGCTCGAAAGCGAGCGCGGCCGAGTCCGCATGAACGGTCGTGATCGAACCGGGGTGGCCACTGTTGACGTTGCGGAGATAGAAAAAGGCCGTGCCGTCGCGCAGCTCTTGCAACAGGATGCGATCGGGCCGCATCCGCAGGCTCGCTTCGAGAAGATGCTTGGCGCCAACCTTGGCCTGGCCTTGGCCGTCCTTCGAGTAGAGCAGATGCACGGCGTTGCGGTGCGGAACGATCAGCTCTCTCGTATCTTCGATCGTCAGCAACCGTTCCTGATCGGGAATGAGCTGGATCAGCGCCTTGGAGAGCGTCGTCTTGCCCGAACCCGTCGCACCGGAAATCAGGATATTCTTGCGCGACTTCACCGCCAGCTCAAGGAAACCGGGCCAGTCTCCCCTTTGCTTGAGTGCGATCAGCTCCGCATCGGCGGCCGACGAGCGGCCGCGCGCGATCTTCGTTTGCTCGAACAGGCCACCCGCATCCAGCTCGCCCAGGCCGAAGGTCTTGGTCGAAGGTTTGCGGATCGTGATCGAATAGAGGCCCAAATCGCAGGCAGGCGGCGCGACAATCTGAACGCGCTCGCCCGATGGCAGACTGGTCGAGCAGATCGGAGACGAGGCATTGACGGTCTGGCGCGTATAATTGGCCATCGCGGTCGAGAGCGATTCCAGCCACTCATTCGTCAGCCGGTCCTCTTTCTCCCATGACCAACCACCCCGGCCTTCAATCCCGACTTCGCACGGCCTGTTGATGACCAGTTCCGTCACATCGGCGGCATCGAGGAACGGCCGCAACGGCTCCATATGATGATCGAGAATGGCGGCGTCGAAACTCACCGGCGCAGCCTCAGCGAATAGACCTGGCTGAAATCCACATCGCGGGCGACCATGATGGTCATTTCCCGGCCTTGCGGTGCGGTCAGGCGCGGGCGTATCCGTTGGGAATCCTGCGCCGCGACGGCCGCGGCCGTATTCGGCGTTTCCATCGTCTGATCGAGGCCGGAAACGCGGTTGCTGATAGCATCGCCGGCGTCCCCGACGATCGACAGCAGCAACGCGCCACCGAAGCGTTGCCAAAAGAATGTGTCGACGCGGCCGCCCATACCCGCACGGCCCAATTGATCGGCCGCTGGCGAGCCGAGACTGACAGAAATCCCCGCTGGCGTGATGGCCCGGTTCCACAGAACGAAGATGCGATTTTCCCCTTGCGAGAAGCCGCCCGCATATTCGCCAAGAACGCGCGTGCCCTTCTCCATCAGGATCACATTGCCATTGGCGGACCATACATCGTGAGGGATGACGCAGCTCGTCAGGCCGGGTTGCGTCGAGTCCATCGCGGTCTGCAAGACACAAGGGATTTGCGATCCCGCCGTGACGAGGAAATTGCGGTTTCCAAGCCGCGAGGCGGAAACGGTCTGGATCGACATGCCGTTGAGCCGTTGTTCGATTGCATTGGCCCCGCCAGCAGGCGCGCCAGCGGCATCGCCTGCACCCGCAGCGCCGCCGATATTGAGATTGCTGAATGGCTCTCCCGATGACCGTTCCTGCCCCCCGAACGATCCGAAACCTTGGGGAGATACCGCCATCAGCGGCGCGCGGCGCATCGCATCCTGTCTCGCCTGTTCGCGCTGTTGTGCCGCAAGCCGCGCTTGCCGTTCCTGTTCGATGCGCTGCGCGGCCGCGTTCTGGCCTTCAGGCCCGATTGCGGGAACCTGCCCGCCCTGCGATAGATCCTGACCGCCTTCCGACATGATCGGATTGCCGAAAGGATCGGTCCCGACCTGTTGCAGCGCATAGGGATTGCGCGTGTCCTGTTGCACGACGACTTGCGCGGCCTGGCGCGCGGAGCGTTCGGCGGAGGCATCATCGAGCCTGAAGGTCGATTCATCAGGCCCCGTCGATGACTTGTCGCTTTGCGCGGCCATCGAATAGACGACGAAGCCGACGAAGCACGCGCCGAGGAGCATCGCCCCCTTGCCTGCCTTGCCCATCGCACTCAGCCGTCCACGCGGATTGAACGCGCCCCGATCCACTTCCGGAGTCGTGCGATTGGCGTCCTTCAGCACATCATCCGGCACATCGGTATTGTCATAGACCGGCGCGCTCGCGTGATCGGACGCGCCCGCCCTGTTTTCATTCTCGCTCATTGCGGGCCTCCCACGTCGATTTGCCGTTCGACCTCACTGGACGCGGTGCCGCTGCTGTTATCGGGGCCGTAGCGGTCGAAGGTGTTGTTCCAGATGCAAACCAGCAATTGCCCGCGCCGCAGCCGGAATTGGCGTGAAACCTGGTGGATCACGACAAATTCGCCGCGAACGTCATAGGGAACGACCGCTTCCGATCCATCGGGCAAGACCGTGAAGATCGCAGGGATAGGCTGATTGCGCGGAAAGCGCATGATCGTGAATTGGCCGTTGTCGGTCACTTCCGCAGGCGCTACGTCTGACGAACCGGCAAGAACATAATCGAGATTGCGCGGCCCTTGCGCCGCCGCCGCATCGAGCGCGATGCGAACGCCTCCGGCTTCCACCAAAAGCGCCTGCGCTTGCAGCTCGCGCAGACGCGCGGCCTGTGCAGCGGCCGCTTCCTCTGCCGGATAGCGGAAGCGGACCACGAATTGCGCGTCGGTGCCATGACCGATACTCCCGGTCCGCGCCGAGAGCGCAAAGGTGTAGCTTCGCGTCACCCCGCCGCGCCTCGTTACGACGAGTAGATTGGTGGGCGGCGCAGACTCGCGCGGCTTGATGAACAGCGAATTTTCAGCCGGGGCCACTTCCCAAGACACGGTATCGCCAAGGGCAACGGTCGTGATCGTCTCCCCTTCCCCGAAAACGATTTGAGAGGCAGCGCGGAACACGCCGTTGATCCGAACGACTTGATCGGGATTATAGTCGACCACGCGAATGCGGCTGTCATGCACCCCCCGTGCAGGCACGTCCTCCGCCATCGCAGGAGCAGCCAGCAGCACCGAGAGCGCGGCCGCGCAGCGCATCCAGTTCGCCCGCGCCGTCACGATGCAATCTCCGGGTCCGCTCTATAGCTGACCACCTGAAAGCCGAGCGGGTTGTCGAGCCTTCCGGCCTCAGTCGTCGGCTTGTCGACATATTTGAAATTGATCGTGGCGATCCAGTGGCTCACATCATCCGGTGCATTGCCGGGACGCATTACGGTCCGCGCGAACCGCACCTGTGCGACGCGCGGATTGATGAATGTGATGTTCCTGACCGCCGCCGAGACGATTTCGCCGCTCTGATAGGTCGCAGCCGGACTATTCGGATTTTGCGGCCGCCGCTGGACCGCGAATTTTTCCTGTTCTTGCGGGACCGACAGCGAGAGAACGCGCCGCATCGTCTCATTGGCGGCCGCGGCGTTCCATCCCTCTCGCGCCCGCACATATTCGGAAAGAAAGAACTTGTTGACGGACTCGTCGACCGTGATGTTGCGCGTGTTGGTGAGGCGCGTCAGAACGTCGACGGCCCCGGTCTGGCGATCGACGCGAACTACATAGGGTTCCACCGATCGCAGCGGGGCGGCGATATGCCAGCCCAGCATGGCCAGACCGAACAGGACGCCCCCGGCCCCCACGCCATAGGCGATTTTCTTTTGCCGCGCCGCCTCGCGCGCCCGATCATGGTCCCAGCTTTTCGCTTCATCGAAATAGCGGTCGAGATCACCTTTGCTCTTTACGCCCATTGCCATTGTCAGCAGCTCCCGAAACGCGCTTGTCGATGGCCGCGCAGCGCCAGGCTATTCGTCATGCCGGTCATTCCGGGCGCGGCACTCATGGGACGCCCTAGATCCTCGCCAGCAGGTTCCGGCGCAGATCGCGCAGGCGCGGGATCGGCGTCATTCCCGAAGATCATCACGTCATTGCCTCCGGCATTGTCCGCTGGCGCGGTCTGGACCGCCACAGGCGGCGCCAGCATCGACCCGTTCGGATTGGCGGGACGGGCTTTGGAACGGCTGCATTGATCGGGCGGTAAGCGCGCTTCGCGGCCGTTGGTCGCGCATCCGGCAACAAGCGCCATACTCATTGTTCCAGCGAGAAGCCTCCCCCATCGGCGGAAGCGGAACCCGCCGCTTATGCTTCGATCCATATCCGTCTCCTATTTTCTGCCCGCGCCCGACGACGCGCCCGCCAGAGAGGTGCGGCCACCGCCAACGGCGGCCCAGCGCCTCTCCCGCGCAACCGCCAAGCCCCTGCCCATTGCGCCCGCACCACGGCGCGCGCGCCGGATCGCTGGCCCCATGCCGAAGCCCGCGCTGGCAAAACGGCGCTGAAGCGTGGTGGGATAGAGGGCGGAGAGCAGCCCGCCCCCGGAAGCACCGCCGCCGCCGGCGAACGATCCAATGGATTGCGCTTGCAGTATGAGGAACCCGCCGACCAGCACGGCGCAGATTTGCAGAACCATCGCTTCGACGGCGAGCAATGTCGTCGCCTCGTTAGCACCGCCACCCAGGCCCACCTGACCCGGAATGGCGCCGACGATCGACACGACAAAGACGAGAACCAGCGTGATCGCCGCGGTTTGCACCGCGTAATTCAGGATCGCGCCGAGCCAGCTAAAGAACAGTCCCGACGATGACGGGAAGATCAAAGCGCCTACGAAGATCGGCATGACTGCGATCGTTACAAACAGGCCGAATTTGACGAACAGCACCATCGTCATTGCGATGACCGCGATAATATAGGCCACCACGATCATCAGCAGCAGGAAGATCAGCGTGATCGGGTTGGGAATCGTGTATTCGGTGAGCCAAATGTCGATCGTCCACGGCTCCATATTGTCATGGATGGCCTGCGCCGGATTGATCGCATTGGCCATGAATGTATCGAAGGAGGCCGCCATGTTGCCGCCCAAGGCGGTCGCGAGCTGGTCCGGCAGCGATTGCGCGGCCGAGGCTATGGCGGGCGCTAGACTGGACGTGGCGGCAATGATGACGAGATAGGCTTTGAGCCACGTCGAGAGGTAATTGCCGAAAGGCTCATTCGTGACGCCGCGCATGATGGCGAAGCCTACGATCACGAGATTGATGGCCATCGCCGTCTGCAAAGGGCCTTCGACAAGGCCCTGCACCGCCGCATATCGGCCCGCCAGCGCCCCGGTTATCTGGCCTTCCAACGTCTGATAGATCTGATCGAGCGCCATCGCGGGAGTCCTAGTTTTTCAGCACAGGCCGGACGTTGTTTTCCCGGTTGCGGCGGTTGGTTTCGCGCGCGCGCTCGAACTCTTCGCGTTGCAGCTCATTAAGGGCCGTAACCGCGTTGCCGCAGTCCTTCCCGGCCATCCCGTTCGCCCCGCAGCGTATCTTGACCTCGCGCGCTTCGTCGGGATGATCCCTGAAATATTTGACCGATCGCGTTTCACCGCAGGCGGTAGCCAGCAAGGCCAGGATCGCCGCGCCAGCGTATGTCACCTTCATGTTGCCTGATCCCTTCATTGTCCCTGATATGTCGGCCGACGATTGGCTTCCCTGTTCGCGACATTGCGCCGCTGGGTTTCCGCATAATCCGACGCCGATCGCAGCGAACCTTGCGCCGCGCGGGCGCGGTCCGCCGCCATCATCTGCAACATGCGGTTGTTGACGGCTGTGTTTTCAATCGCGGCACGCGCGCCAATGTCCGTCGCCTCGCGCAATGTGGTGGCGCGGGCGAGGCCATCGCTCAACTGGTTCAGGCCCTCGCCAGTGGCCTGTGTCGCTTCCAGCATCCTTTCGGAATATGCCTGATCGCGCGCGGCCGCCCTGGTCGAGACATTGAGGATGCCCTGAGCATCGCCCAAGCTCTGATCGAGGCCCGATAGCGAATAATTGCCGTTGGACAGGATCGACTCTGCGCGCGATCCGATAGCGCCCAGGTCGCGCAGATCGCCCGACAGCAGATCGAGCGAACTGTTCATGCCATCAGGCAGCGCGTCGCGCAAAATCGGCTGATCGAGAACATTGGCGACGCTGCGAATATTCGAGAGGCTGTTCATCGCCTGATAAAGCCGCTGCGCTTCCTGCAATTGCGACAGGGTGTTGCGCGCGGTTTGAAGCGCCTGCGCGACGGCCCTCGCGTCGATCACCGCCACTTGCGCCTGCGCCGGTGCCGCTACGCCCATGACGGCCGAAACCGCCATAGCTGCGCCGATCAATTGTCTTTTCATCATCCTTCGCTCCTCCAATCGCCGCGCCCGACCGAACGCCACCGGCGCTTGAACTCAGGCATCCATGCTTCGGGATCGTCGCCCAGCTCCGCCCGCAGATCGTCGAGCAGGGCAACCGTGCTTGAGCGGCCAGACAGGACCGCCAATTCATCGTCGAGGCCGTTCAGGTCCAATTCCACGACCACGGAGTCATGCCCCTGCTTCACCAAAAATCGGCGGCTTTCCGGGGACAGGTCGATTTTGATAAGCCGGAACTCGGCTTCGGTCAGGTTAAGCCCGTCGATATAGTCCCGCGCCTGCGCGTTCGGATTGGGCAGCAGGATTTTCGTCGGGCATTGCTCGATAATGGTTTCGGCAATGTCCGACTTCAGCGTATCCGCAGGCGATTGCGTCCCCATCATCATCAGGACATTTTGCTTGCGATAGGTTTTTAGCCCGTCTTGCGCGAAGCCGCGAAACAAGGGATCGCGCAGCGGCTTCCAGACTTCATCAACGTCGATGATGACCGGATTGCCGTCGATCACATCGTCTATGCGATGGAAGATGTAGCCCATCAGCGGCGGCCTGATCGCATCGTTGTCGAGGAAATCAGTCATATCGAAGCCCATGAGACGGGCATCGAGCTTCAGCGTGTCGGCATCATTGTCGAAAACCCACCCAAGCTCCTTGCCGCGTGTCCAGCGTTCGAGCCGCGCGCCAATGCCGTCGAGGCTCGTTTGATCGAGTTGCGAGCGCACGGCCGACAGTGAGCGCCGTTCGAGCGGCAGACGATAGACCGCCTCTAGCGCCTGGTTGAGCTGATACAGTTCTTGCGGTCCCAGCTCGCCCTTGTCCGGCGTGACCAACTGGCGCAGGAAAGCGGACAGAAAATCCCTGTTCGCAGGCGAGGCGTCGAGCGCCTTGAACGGCGCGAAGCCTGATGGCTCGCCATTCCTGAGCGTGAGATAGGTTCCGCCGCACGCGCGCACGAAGATTTCTGCGCCGCGGTCCTTGTCGATAAAGACCATGCGCGCGCCGGTCTTTTCCGCCTGCGACAACAGGAAATTCTGGATCACGGTCTTGCCCCCGCCAGTGGGGCCTAGAATGAGGGTATGCCCCACATCGGCAGAGTGAAAATTGAAGAAATAGGGCGAATTTGCGGTCGTCTTTAGGAGCGCGATCGCGTCGCCCCAATGATTCCCTTCGCGCTGTCCCACCGGATAGGTATGGACCGGCGCCAGCGCCGCGAAATTGCGCGAGGTGAGCGCAGCGGGCCGAGTGCGCCATGTGAAATTGCCGGGAAGCTGCGACCAGTAAGCCGCTTCCAGAGCCAGATCCTCACGCGCCGCAACAATCCCGCTTTCCGAAAGCGCAGCGCGCGCGACCGACATATTCTCCGCAAGGATCTTCGGCGTCTCTCCGAACACCGTCAGCGCCAGATGATGCTCGCCCAGGACGAAACGATTGGATTGCAGATCATCCATCGCCTCGTCCAAATGTTCCGCTTGCGAATAGGCCACATCGTCGGTGGCGCTGAGCTGCGCCCGTTTCCGGCGCGCCGTTTCCATGCCGTTCTGCTTGCCGAGGAAAGCGAAGCTCTGACCTAGAACGAACTCGAATTTTGATTCGAGCAGCGCATTGAGCTGCCCCGGATAGGTGCGCGCCGCATGTTCGCGCACGGCGAGTATTCCACCGAAGCGCGAACCACCCGGCTCGCGTATCTCCAAGATTTCCGAGCCGAATATGACGCGATCGGAGTAAATCGCACGGCCTAAATGGGCACGGACAAGAGGGACGCGGCGGCGGTCCGCTGTCATGATCCGCTGCATCAATTCGAGCGGTTCGCTGAATTGCAGCCCGTTATGCTCATAAGTGCGAAGAAGGCGGGGATTGACCCGGCCCATGAGCTTTTCCGTATCCCGCAGAATATCGGTGAAAGCCTCGATTATGTCATCTTCCGCCTCGTCCGCGGTCGCCTTGTTGAACATCGAGAAGATCGAATGCGCGGCCTTGTCCGCTGCGCCGATCGCGGGCCGATAGATCACTGTCAGGAAATGTTCGTTGACGAACATCCGTTTCGACAGGACGCGGGCCTTATAGGCTGCGTCCAGCTCGCGGGCGAAGCCCGACCGGAAATCACCGTCGAGATAGCCGCGCTCTATCCGTCTGACAGTGTGCAGATAGACCGCGACCCGCTCATGCGCGATCGTGCGCCAGGCGCCGTTCAGCTTCTCATGCCAATCATTGATGGTCGCTATATCAGCCGTCTCGAACGCTATGCCGTCGAGTGCGAAAACCGCCATGAACTCGCCATCATCGAGCGCAACCATGTGGTCATTCACATGGCGCGCATAGGGCAGATATTGCGACGCATCCCGTTCGAGCTTGATGGGCGGTTTCGTCTTAAACACGCGCAAAGCCTTTCCGCTTCACGCCAGCAACCGGCAGCGGCGAATAGCTGGACCCACCCCAAACAGCTTTGTTCGGCGCGGAGGCTTTCGTTCGGCCGTATAGGAACAGGATTTTGAACATATTATAGTCGGACCGCACGATGAGACGCGCAGCCATCAGCAGAGCGCCGCCGATCGCCAGCGCCCAAATCGGGTTGCCGAACACCATGAGAATGAAAACCGACCCCATCCCGATCGCCATTGTCGCTTCGACGGGGACGCCAAGCCAAAGCGTCGGTCGCGTGAGTGCGAGGAACAGCGGATCTTCGGTCAGATAAACAGGTTCGGACACATAGCCCCCTTCCGGTGCAATGCGGTTGATCTAGGTGAGCAGAGCGACGATGGACGGCGCGCAGATCAGCACCGCGAAACCCGCCGCCCACAGAGCGAAAGTCTGGCGGTCGCCATGCCCGGTCATCAGGAAATAGCCCGCGAGGACGAGAAACAGCGTCCCGATCGCCAGACCGGCGGCAGCCATTTTCCCGACCATCGCTTGCGCTTGCGATGACGCGGAGGCGACTTGCGCCATCCCCGGAACCGGCCATACCGCCAGCAGCAGCGCGGCCGTAATATGACGGCCTTTCCCCGTCATGTGCCGCTAATCATGTCCACGATCCACCCGGCCCCGAAAACGATGAAGCAGCCGAGAATGATCGAGCCAATCAACGCCTTGCTGGCCTGACCGAAGAAGAACATATATCCGGCAACCACCAGCGCGATCGCCGCGAGGCCCTTGGCGATCGGACCCGTCAGGACATTGAGGATGGCCTGAACCATCGTATCGACCTGTGTTTGATTCATACCCTGCGCCCAGGCCGGTGCCGGGATCATGGTGAGCGACACAGCAGCGAGGGCCATCGCTTGCGCCCATTTGTCTTTCGTTCGATCAACCCACTTCATTACCAAAAACCTCCTGCTAGGCAGATTGCCACTCCGATGAGAAAGGTGAGGAAGGACAGGACCGTCGCGCGGCCCGACATGATAAGGATGCCGAGCCAGATGACGCCGAGCGCGACCGCCGGTGCGACAAGCGCCGACAGCTCCGACAAAACGGTCCCGGCGATGCCCGCAGCCGCATATGCGGGGCTTTGAAGCAGCAAGGCCATGGCCGACGAGGACAGCAGGAGACGCCATTTCCGCTTCATGGTGCCCCCGTCTGCGCGCCCGACTGGCGCCGCTGCCAGTCCGCAACTGCGAAAACGTCCCACGCAGGCGGAGGCGCTTCGGCCCCCTCCATTGTCACACCGTCGACGCCGATCGAGGTCGCGGCGGCCAACAGGACAGGTGCAGATTGCCCGTCTCTATCGGCCGTATCGCGCGCATCCGACGCAGCCACGATCCACGGTGCCGGTGCGGGCAGAACCAGCGCGCCACCATCGGTAGCGAAAGCCACATGCCAATGATCTTCATGGTCCCGATCACCTGGCCCAAGCAGTTCGACGACGCGGATTCCATTCGCTGCCATCACGGCGCGAATTTGGTCGCGCGTGATTGCGCCAACGCCGCCGCGCGGAACGAAATCAACCGCCTGCCCATACTTGTGATAGCTGTTCACCGCGCCGTAGCTGGCGTTCATCGGCCGCACTGTATCGGTGATGCGCCCCCCGAACGCATCGAGCAGGAATTGCCCTACGCCCCGTGCTGAAAGCGCCCCGGAGGATAAGCGGACGTTCGCAGGCCGTGCGGCCGCTGGAAATGGTGCGTTGCCTGTCGCGGCGGCTGCATAGACGCGCCCGACGTAGCCGTTGCTCAACCCGCGCGACCGCGAGCCGGTATTATATTCGCTGATCGCCGCTTGGAGCGGATTGGCATGTCCCGCGTCACGGGCACGTCCATAATTGTCGGTCAGCACCCGCGCGCCCGCGCGCGAATTGGTGCAGGGATCGAATACCGTTTCCGGCGTGAGGCCGAGGCGCGCAAAATTCGCGCTGTTGATCTGCATCAGCCCCGCATCGAAATTGGACCCACGTTGAAGAAGCCCCCTGGCCGTCGCGATCGCATCGGCCGCATTGGAGGGCTGGCGACGGATCGCCCCACCTGAATTGACCCCTATTCGGAACGGATCGCCTTCCGATTCCACACGGATCACGGCAACCATGGTTTCGGGCGCGACATTGGGCGCACAGGCTTGCAACAACGCCGCCAAAATCGCCCCGTCCAACCCCACTAATCACCTCTCCCCATATGTCGGATATAGCCTATAATACAAATCCGACATGGCAGCAAGGCGCATACAGTTTGGGGAAATCCGGCGATCTGACACGAAGGGCAAGGCGAGGAAAATTGCGGCGTCGGCCGTGCCTACTTGATGCCATGAGGGCTATTGCCTAGGCTTCACCGCCGCGAGCCGGACATCTGTTCGGCCTGTTTCATCATCAGGTAGAACCCTTGCCCACCACCATTTTGTTCCTGGCAGAAACGAACCTGTCCCCTTCGATCGCTGACCAACGCGCGAGATGCGAGGCGGAAGGCGACTTGATCGTGGAGGCCGGAAAGACCAGCTTTCTCGATTTGCCCAAGAAGCTCGCCCAAAGTGGATATGAATTGGGCAGGGGCGATCGAATCAAGATTTATGATTTCACTTGCCTGCCCGTGAACACGGAAAGGCTGGTAGGCATGATCGTTAGATTGCTTCGCAAGGGCATCACGATCGAGTTCTTTTTCCCTCGCATTGTCCTTGATCCCGAAGCAAAATATGACGAACCGTTCCGCTTGTTGGTGGCGCTCGACGATCACTGGCGGCGCATCCATGGAATGAAAACGCATCCTTCGCGGGCAAAGACAGGCAAAAAGCCGCGAATCTCGGTTGAGCGGCTTCCAGAGATAAGGAAGATGCTAGGGGCTGAGGGCGCAAACGTAACGGCCGTTGCCGCAGAGTTGGGAATCCCGCGAACCACACTTCACGATTATATGAGGCGCCATGCAATAATCGCCTCCACTTCATCCTAGAGGCGCGATCAGCTCCGTAACGGGAATACCGAGTGCCATCGACAAAGCCACCAATTCACGAAGGGTAATTTGCCGTTCGCGGTTTTCAAAAATTGCGCTGAGTCGCGATTCGGGGATGGCACTGAGAACGGACAGGTCGCGCATAGTCAGGTTCTTCTTATCGGCCTCTAATTTGGCACGCATAAGGAGAGCCACGTAAACGCTATCTACTCGATCCCCCCTCTTGTGCCCCGTCATGGCGTCATCACCCGAACCTTATTTAGGGACCTGCCAGACTAGCCAGCCCCTTGGCTCTGTCTAGCTAAGATTGCTCAATTCTTGGGGTTTTTCTATAGTCAAGAGTTCAATAACCGTGGTTTGCAGCCCTTCCGCCAGGTTTTCCAAAACCTCCAGCGTCGGATTAGCCGTGCCATGTTCGATATGGGAAATATGCGACGCAGCGACACCCGATCGCTCAGCCAGCTCCGCCTGAGACATTCCCAATGCGTCACGCCTCCTTTTACAGTTGGCGCCCAACTGCTTTGTCAGCTCTGATGCTGCCTCATCAAGCCTCAAATATCGCGCCATGTGGTCGTTCCGTCCGTCCTTCGTAAAGCACCGCCCCTTACAGAACGCGGCTTTATAGCGTTTTACGCAGCCAGCGCGACATTATCCGCTTAACTACTTTTTCTAGGCATCATTTTGACAAGCGACTCCGATCGCCATAACGCACTGGTTATGGCGCGACATATAAATCCAGATCCTGTCGGCACCTCTCCGGCGGCTTGCATGAAACGAAAGAGACAGGCGCTCTCCGCCTGTGGCTTCGTTCAATGTAAGCTACAGATTCCGAAAAGTTTCAGTCAGCGTCTCAGATACCTAAAACTCCTTTATAACATGCGGGGCTTAGACAGTGTTGTTTCAGCCATGATCCGGAAGGCGATAGCGAATTATTCAGTTGATGAGCTGATAGCGCCTCCGCCACCTCGCGATTACGACAAGCTCAAACAAATCGCGTTGCATATTCCGAGAGAACATTATGCTTTTCTAAAAGCTGTATCTCACCGAAACCGTGGAATTAACCTCGGTATCGCGCTCGAAACTATTGGTAGCTACGTGACAGACTTGACGCCCTCCCCTTTTCAACTGTCCCTCCTTGAGAAATGGGATTAACTCGAAAATCAAAGATCGCCGGATGTCGTTGGCGCGTGACGACAGACAGCGCCCGGCAATCCGATCAGAACCAGGCACGAACACCGATGACCAAACTCGTGTTGGAAGGGCTTTTGTCCGCTGCCCGCGCGAGGGCAGCGGTGTTTCCGAACCGGCGTTCGTGAACGACGCCGATATAAGGGGCGAACTCGCGCGCAATCTCATAACGGAGGCGCAGGCCAATCTCTGCATCGGTGAACCCTGCACCTATGCCGATGTCGGGGATGTCCTGAGCCGAAAAGCCAAGCTCCAGTCTCGGTTGGAGGATCAGGCGCTGTGTCAGGCGCTGGTCGTATTCACCCGATATGCTGGCACGTAACTCGCCCTTCGTCGAAAGATAGGCATAGCCATCCACCTCGAACCAATAGGGCGCGAGTCCTTCAATGCCGATGACCGCATAAGTGCGCGAGGGATCGGGCCGGATGTCGTGCCGGATGCCTGCCTGAAGGTTGAAATAGGGATCGATCGCCCGGCTGTAGAGCGCCTTCAATTCCAGATCGTGAAGCGGCCCTGTGAAACGCCCTTTGCCTTGCGCCTTGATTGCAAGGCGGTCGATGTCGCCGCCGAACCAGGCGTCGCCCTCGAACTTGTAGCTTTCCTCGCGTCCTGCGAAGCGGATTTCGGCAAGGTCGAGCATCACTCTGGAAAATCGCCCGCCGCCATGCTCGCGGTGAAGGGCGCCGCGAGCATCGGCCATCGCTTCGCTACCCCATATGCGATCGGCATAGTCTGCCGGGACGGGCCGTGGAGCGGAGTCGTTACCGGGTTCAAGCGCGGTGCCGCTCTTGCCGTGATCCAGAGCAGCGCGATCGACCGCGCTGCCAGCGTCGCGCGGAGCGCAATGCCCCATTTCAGCATGTTCGGCTGTGCAAGTCTCGCCCGATGACGACTCCGTAGCAGGCGGCTCGTTTTCGGGCATCCTGCAATGGCCCATCGTGGCATGGTCGGGGGTGCATTGAACCGCCGCTGGCGGCGATGCGGCGGGCGCTTGTTCGGGCAAACTGCCATGCGCTCCATGGTCCTGCGCTCCGGCCAGTGCCGGTTGCGCGGCCGCCATCACAGCGCCGGCGGCGATCAGTGCCATCAGCCGCCGCATCAGCCTTCGGCTCCGTGCGGGCGGACAGTCACCACCTGCATCATCCCGGCGTGCATGTGGTAGAGCATGTGACAATGGAAGGCCCAATCGCCGACGGCATCCGCTGTAAAATCGAAGGTGACGGTGCCGCCGGGCTGGATATTGACGGTATGCTTGCGCGGCGCGAACGCGCCATGTCCCGTCACCAGCTCGAAGAAATGGCCATGCAAGTGAATGGGATGGCTCATCATCGTGTCGTTGACGAGCGTGATACGCACCCGCTCGCCCTCCCGAAAGGGGATCGGCGTTCTGACCTCGTTGAACTTCACGCCGTCGAACGCCCACATATAGCGTTCCATATTGCCGGTGAGATGAATACGCAGCGCGCGCGCTGGCGCGCGGGTATCCGGATTGCGGGTTGCGGCCATCAGGTCGCGATAGACAAGCGCCCTGTGACCGACATCAGCGAGGCCCTGCCCCGGCTCGCCGGTGCGGTCGATGGGCATCGGCGCGATCGACTGCACGGTTGGCGTTCGTTTGACCTCCGGCGCAACCGAGAAATCGCGCATCGAATGATCCATCACCGTTCCAGCGTTCCCGCCGTGCCCGGTCGCTGCGCGATCCGCGCCATTCCCGGTCGGCGTAGTGCAATGGCCCATTGCCGCATGTTCGGGCGTGCAGTCCGGTCCGGCAGGCGCATTCGCACCGGCGCCATGATCCATACCACCCATGCCCATATCCCTCATGGTGGCAAGCGGCCGCTGGCGTAGCGGCGGCACTTCGGCCGTCATTCCCGGTCGCGGCGCGAACGTGGCGACGGCCATACCGGAACGGTCGACGCTTTCCGCGACCAGTGCATAAGCGCGGTCCTCCGTCGGCTCGACGAGCGCGTCATAGGTTTCAGCGACGGCAATCTGAAATTCTTCCACCTCGACGGGACGGACATCCTGCCCGTCGGCCTGCACGATACGCAAACGCAGGCCCGGAATACGGACATTGAAATTGGTCATTGCGGAAGCATTGATGATGCGGAGCCGCACCCGCTCGCCGGGGCGAAACAAACCCGTCCAGTTGTCGCGCGGTCCGTGGCCATTGACGAGGTAGGTGTAGGTCGAACCCGTCACATCGGCGATGTCGGTCGGGTCCATCCGCATCCGGCCCCATTCCCGGCGATCGGCGCCCGACATCGGCTCGCCATCGCCCGCGGTCAGTTTCTGATAATTGAAATAGCCGCCCATCTGCTTGAGCTTGCGGAAGATCGTATGGGGGTGAAGGAAGCTGTAATCCGAAAGCACGATGACATGCTCGCGGTCATAAGGGGCGCGTTCCGCATCGGCGGGATCGATCACGATCGGCCCGTAATGGCCCATTTGTTCCTGCAAGCCGGAGTGGCTGTGATACCAATAGGTGCCCGCCTGCACGATCGGAAATTCATAGGTGAACGTGCTGCGCGGCTTGATCCCCGGAAAGCTGATCCCCGGCACCCCGTCCATGTGAAAAGGCAGGATGAACCCGTGCCAGTGGATCGAACTGTCCTCGTCGAGCGCATTTTCGACATGCAGCCGAACGCGCTGGCCTTCCCTCAGCCGGATGAGCGGGCCGGGCACAGTGCCGTTGATGCCGATGGCATGGCCGGTGCGGCCGTCGATCGTGATTGCCTGGTGCGCGATGCGAAGGTGAATATCCTCGCCCGACACCATCGGCAGATCCCGCAAGATTCCCGGTGAATTGATTCGCGCCCAGGCAGGCATCCATGCCGAGAGCGCCGTTATCCCCGCGCCGATGCCGACGCCACGCAGCAAATGCCTTCGGTCCCATTCAGAGCGCATCATTATTACGATATTTCCATGACCAGATCGCGGCTTCTGTTTAAGCTGCCGCACCACAATAGAACCGTCGCCAAATCATATGGCCCGTCACCTGGAGAGCCGAAATGCAAATCAAGGACATCCTGATCGAGGCGTGCCCGAAAGATAATATTGCCCCTCTTTTCGCGTGGACCGCACATCTCAACGCGCGGCTTGAGGCACGGCTGTCCTGTGTTTCCTATGCCTGGCCCCGGACCGCAGATTTCGTCCAGTCCGCGATCCTCAATCCGCTCGTCACGTCGGAGCTGGAACAGCGCATGGAAACCGAACTCGCGACGGTGCGGCGGATCGGTGAAAAGGCCCTGCAAAGCCCTGATTTGGACTGGTGCAGCGGCGTCGGTCAGCCCGACGAGGCGCTTGTCGACCATCTTTATACCGCTGACCTGCTCGTCACGATCGCGCAGACGAGCGCGCATTGCGTCACGCCCGATCCCATCGACCTTGCGGTTCGTTCGGGAACCCCGGTTCTGAGGCTGAAAAGCGACATCGAGCCAAGTGACATCGATGTGGCAGTTGTCGCCTGGAAGGACTGCGCCGCAGCCCGCAGGGCCTTGCATTCGGCTCGCGCCCTGCTCGCCCTCGCCCGCGAAATCCATATTGTCGGCGTCGGCGACGAGGTATCGGCCCGGAGGCTCGACGAGATCGCGGACTTTCTCAGGCGATCCGACTTGCCGGTGGAGCCGATACACCTTCCCGATCCCAAAGGCCGCCCCGGCGACGTGATTGTGGACCACGCCTTTGCGGCGGGCGCCAATATCGTCGTCTCCGGCGCCCGCAGCGAACGGAGCTTGCGCGATCGGCTGTTCGGCAATGCCACCAGACAGTTCACGGAATGCCCGGAGTTTTCCTGGTATATCAGCGGGTGATCGATGCTTTTTCTTCATCATCGGCCGCTCACATCACACGCGCCAGCAGCGCACTGACAAGCGCGCCTAACGCCACGACCAGACCGGCGAGCGTCGGCAGCGCCGTTACCGCCAGACCGAAGGCGCGGCCGCCCGCTCCTTTCGGATAGCCCGCGAGAAACGTGATCCGGCCAATCGCGAACAAGAATACCTGGCCAGCGACCAGCGCCGCCAACTGAGCGCCCACCAGCAGCAGAATCGCAATCTGCACGATCACGGCCATGAACGCCTGTTCGAGCGTGTTTTGCAGGAAAGCGACGGGAATGGCGATGCGCGGGCTGGGGCGCGCGAAGGCGGACCCGCCGATGTCGTCGGGCGAATGCCGCCTCCCGCGCGCCACCATGGCGAAGCCGACGACGACCCACAGCACCGTCAGCAGCGCACAGCCCGCCCAAAAGGTCAGCAGACTGGCAAGATCGTCGCCGGGCATCCGGAACAGGCGCGGAATGCTCCAATGAGCTGCGGTCAGAACGAGAACGCAGACCAGCAGCGCGAACGCGCTGTTACGCAAGATCCGCCGCTGTTCCTGAGCGAGATCGACGGGAGGACGTGACGGCATCTCCTTGAACCCCTTTCCTATGGCTCGACCAGCACGATGTCACCGGCCCGCGCCGCATAATCGAGCGCATATGCGAGTTCGGCGGCGCTGGCCGCATGAACCTCCATGAGCGGCTGTCCGCGATCGACATCCTCGCCGAGCCGTGCCTTCATCAGGACACCGGCTTGCTTGATGTCAGGCGCTCCCGCGAGTTTGGCGAGCCGCGCCAGCTTGCGATTGTTGATATGGACCACGCGACCGGCGATCGGGGCGACGAGCGCGTAAACATGCGACGCCTTGGGCGGCGTTCGGAGGCCACCTTGCATACGGCAGATCGCCTCGAACTTCGCCCAGGCACGACCGTCGGCCAGCGTCGCAAGGGCAAGCCCCATGCCTTCGCCCGTGCGCGCAGCTCCACCGATTTCAAGCGCCGCACCAGCAAGCAGAGCCGCCCGCTGGCGCAGATCGTCAGGCGCGTCAGCGGCATTCTGAAGCACGGCCAGCACATCGAATGCTTCGAGCGCAGGTCCGATTCCGCGCCCCACGGGCTGCGATCCATCGGTCCGCAGGCAGCTCACCGCCAGATCGAACCGCGCGGCAACGGCCGTCATGCGCTCGGCAAGATGGTCGGCCGCTTCGGCGCTTCGCACCTTGGCGGTTGCGCCCACCGGGATGTCGATGACGACGTGGGTTGCGCCTGCCGAGATCTTCTTGGACAGGACGGAAGCGATAAGCTGGCCCTCCGTATCGATGTCCAGCTCGCGTTCGACCCGGATGAAAATATCGTCCGCAGGACTGAGGCGCACCGCACCGCCCCACGCAATGCACCCGCCTTCCGCTTCTACGACGCGCTTCATCGCCGGTATGTCGAGATCGACCGGCGCGAGCGTTTCCATCGTATCGGCCGTGCCCGCCGGAGAGGTGATCGCGCGGGACGAGGTTTTCGGCATGGTGAGGCCGTTCGCGGCGACGATCGCGACGACGATCGGCGTGGTGCGATTGCCGGGCAGGCCGCCGATGCAATGCTTGTCCATGACGATGGGCACGTCCCAGCGCAGCCGGTCGCCGACATCCACCATCTCGCGCGTGAGCGCGACGGTTTCGTCTTGATCGAGCGGAAGCGCCGCGCTTGCCGTGAGGAAGGACGACAGATGGACATCGCTGTAGCGGCCATCGACGACATCGCGCACGATTCCCGAAAGCGCAGGGCTATCGAGCCTGTTGCCATAGATGCGCCGCCGCACATCGGCGAGCGATTCCAGGGCGGGCGGATGCGCCACCTCGACTTCATCGCCATCGGCCGCGCCCAACAGCGTCCACGCCGCCTCCGACACACCGATCTCGTCAAGCGCAAGCATCCCCTCGCCCTCGACCTGAAACAAGGTCGCGTGGATATGCCGCTCGCCATGAGTCACCAGCACTTGCGAACGGGCCGCCAGTCCTTCGGACCGGCAAACGTCGCAATCCGCACGCATGACGACAATCACCTGATGCTGGCTATGGAGCCGCAACCGTCGAACACGGTGGCGCGGCCGCGCGGCCGACACGATGTCCTGTCGTTCCGTCACAGCTCAAACACCTGGTCCTGGCGCGGCACGACGGCATCCCATCCCAACTCGCGGTCGATCCGCCCCCGCAGGGCTTCGGACGCATCGGCCTCGCCATGCACGATGAACACGCGCGCGGGGGCTTTGCGGAATCCGCCGAGCCACCGCATCAGCTCATCGGCGTCGGCATGAGCCGAAAGCATCGACAGTTCGTCGACCTCAGCGCGCACCGGAATCCACTGGCCATGGATCTTCACTTCGCGCGCGCCCTGCGACATCGCCCGTCCCCGCGTTCCCGCCGCCTGAAAGCCCGAAAGGAGGATGAGATTCTTCGGATCGGGCGCAAACGCCTTCAGATGATGAAGGACACGGCCGCCCGTCGCCATGCCGCTTGCCGAGATCACGACCTTGGGCCAGTCACTGGCCGAAATCGCCTTCGATTCCTCGACCTCGCGCGTATAGGTGGCGATAGTGCAGACTTCATCGCACTCGCCGGATGTCAGCCGATGATCGTCATGATGGGCATGAAGCAGCCCGGTCGCTGCAATCGCCATCGGACTGTCCAGATAGATCGGGACATGCACGAGACGCCCCGCGCGCTTTAGCTTCCAGAGGTGGTAGAGCAAGGATTGCGCGCGGCCGACCGCGAAGGCCGGGATCACCACTGTTCCGCCGCGCTGCACCGTGCGTTCGATCACGGTGCCCAGCGCGTCGGTGGCGTCCGCCGGATCGTGTGTGCGGTTTCCATAGGTGGATTCGATCAGCACATAGTCGGCTTCGGCGATGGATGCCGGATCGAGCATGACCGGATCGCCATAGCGTCCAAGGTCGCCCGAACAGGCGATGCGGCGACCGGCCCATTCGATTTGCGCGACGGCCGCCCCCAGGATGTGACCTGCGCGGCGGAAGGTCAGCCGGGCACCGCCCGGCAATTCGGTCGCTTCGTCAAACGGCACGATCGAAAAGGCTTCGATCGCGCGTTCCGCGTCGCGCACACCATAAAGCGGCAGCGCGGGCTTGTGCTTCGAGAAGCCCTGGCGATTGGCGAAATCGGCGTCTCTTTCGTTCAGGAACCCGCTGTCCTTTAGAATGAGCCGCGCGACATCGCATGTCGCGGCCGTTGCGTAGATGCGACCGCGAAACCCCTCCCGCACCAGCTTGGGCAGATAGCCCGAATGATCGAGGTGGGCGTGCGTCAGCACAACGGCATCGATGCTTGACGCCTTGACCGGCAAGTCCTGCCAGTTCAGCTCGCGCAGATTCTTGAGGCCCTGAAATAGCCCGCAGTCGATCAGGATGCGCGTGTCGCCATGGGTGAGAAGATGTTTCGAGCCTGTGACGGTGCCAGCACCGCCGAGGAACGTAAGCGTCAACATGATAACCACTCTGCCTTGAGGATGTAGGGAGGACGCGCGCCTGTCTCTTGCGCCGTGTTTAGCCAGGCGGGCATCGTCTCAATGTCCCCCGCTCGTCCATGAAGGGGGATCGCTCGCCGGGAACGAATCCATGCCCGCAAGATCCACTTCATCGACAGGTTCAGGCGGCCGCCTGTGACGGATCAGCTCGCCTTCAGCGGATATGTGGGCTGCGAGGCCGCGAGCCAGCAGCGGCGCGAGCGCGATTGCGTTGCTGGCATGGGGAACGCTGTCGGTCGAAACGATCCGGCTGCAAAGTGGCGACAGACGCTCGAAGGAATCCTCCGCGAACACGCCATGCACCACTACGACGACAGGCGGGGTAAAACCCTGCAATGCTATCTTGCGCGCCGCCTCGATCAGCGTGCGTCCGGAGGAAGCGATGTCGTCGACCAGCACGGGTTGCCGCCCGCGCCAGCCAGTAAGGTCCGGCAGTTCGACATCCACATTGCGGTCGCCATGACGGATTTTCCGCAGCACCGCATAGGGTGCGCCCACGCGGTCCGCGATCGCCGATACCCATTGTTCGCTTTCTGCGTCCGGACCGATCAGAAACGGCGCCGTGACTTCGGCGGCGATCCAGTCGGCCAGCGCGGGAGCCGCCTGCAAGGCATCCGCCGGAATACCATATAAGGGCGAGAGCGCCGGATAGCGGTGCAGGTGCGGATCGACAGTGACGAGACGATCGAAACTGGACGATACAAGCCGCGCGAAGCTCTGCGATGTTACCGCCTCACCCGGCAGAAAGCGGCGATCCTGGCGCATATAGGCGAGATAGGGCGCCACCAGCGTCACTTTGCGCGCGCCAAGCGCGCGCGCCGCATCGGCCGCAAAGACGAGCCGCAGGAAGCCTTCATCGGGCCGCGCAAGCGTGCAGACGAGATCGACGGCCTTTCCGGCAACATCATCGAGCAGCCGGACATAAGCCTCGCCATCGGGAAAGCGGCGGGTTTCCAGTGTGCCGAGCGGCCAGCCCCCTGCCCTCGCCAGATGCTCCGCCAGGGCTTCATTGCCCGGAAGCGGGAAAATCAGGCGGGGCAGCGATCGATCCGTGTCAGGCGTTTCAGTCATTGGTTTTGTCCCGATAGGCGAGCAGGCGCAGCGCGTTGAATACCACCAAGAGCGTCGAGCCTTCATGGACCGCGACCGCCGGACCAATGCCAAGTCCGAGAATGGTCGCGGGCACGAGGAAAGCGACAATACCGAGGCTCACGAACACATTCTGGCGGATCACCGATCGCGTGGTGCGGCTAAGACCGACCGCGAACGGCAGATGCGACAGATCGTCCGCCATCAGCGCGACATCGGCCGTTTCCAGCGCCACGTCGGACCCTGCCGCCCCCATCGCGACGCCGACCGTCGCGGTCGCCATCGCGGGCGCGTCATTGACGCCATCCCCGACCATCGCGACCTTGGTTTCGGCGCGCAGCTTCTTGATCGCCTCCACCTTGTCCTCCGGCATGAGATCGCCCCATGCCTCGTCGATCCCGACTTCACGCGCGATCGCTTCGGCCGCCCGTTGATGGTCGCCGGAGATCATAATCATCCGCTTGATGCCGATTTCGTGCAGCCGTTTGAGCGCGACGATCGCCGTCTCGCGCGGCGTATCGAGCAGGCCGATTGCGCCAAGATCGCGGCCATCGCGCTGCACGACCATGCTGGTCTGCCCGCCCTCGCGCAATTGCTCGACGGCCTGTGCCATCGCCGGGGACAGCGGTGGGATGCCATCGGCGCCGAACATGCCCGGCTTGCCGATCAGAACTTCATCCTCCCCGACCACGGCCGAGACGCCTCGCCCCGTGAGGCTTTTCAGGCTTTCCGCCTTCGGAACCGGAAAGTCCCCGACATGATCGCGACCGTCGCGCGCGATCGCCTGCGCCAGCGGATGATCGCTCAGGCTTTCGACCGCCACCGCGATCGCCATCAGCTCCTGCTTGTCCACGCCCGGCGCGGTGATGATTTGCTGGATGCGCGGCTCGCCCTTGGTGAGCGTGCCGGTCTTGTCGAAAGCGATAGCATCGAGCGAGCCGAGCAGTTCGAGCGGGGCGCCGCCCTTGACGAGGACACCGCCACGCGCCGCGCGTGCGACGCCGGAGAGGACCGCGCTGGGGGTAGCGATGGCCAGCGCGCAGGGGCTTGCCGCCACCAGCACCGCCATCGAACGATAGAAGCTGTCGCGGAACGGCTCATCGACCACAACCCAGGCAAACAGCAGCACCACCGCCAGAACGAGGACGAGCGGCACGAAAACCCGCTCGAAACGATCGGTGAACCGCTGCGTGGGCGACTTCTGCGTCTCCGCCTCGCTCACCATCTTGACCACCTTGGCGAGCGTGCTTTCGCTCGACAGGCGCGTCACCTCGATTTCGATAAGACCGCTGCCGTTGATCGTCCCGGCGAACACGCGGCTTGCAGCATCGACCCGCTCAGGATTGGCGCGCGCCGCCGCATCGTCCATGACGGGCTGCTTGTCGACCGGAATGCTCTCGCCCGTTACGGGGGCCTGGTTGACGGCGCTGGTGCCCTTGACCACGAAGCCATCGGCCGCAACCCGCGCATCGGGCTTGACGATCACGGTATCGCCGACCTTCAGTTCATCGACGGAGATTTCTTCAGTCGTGCCGTCGGCTCGCCGGACCGTGGCGGTGCGCGGTGCCAGTTCGGCCAGTGCCTCGATCGCCCGCTTGGCGCGGCCCATCGCATAATGTTCGAGCGCATGGCCGAGGCTGAACAGGAACAGCAGCAGCGCGCCTTCGGCAAATTCGCCGAGCGCGGCGGCGCCGGCGGCCGCCACCAGCATCAGCGTGTCGATCTCGAATTTCTTGAGACGAAGATTGTCGATCGCCTCGCGCAGCGTGAAGAAACCGCCGAAGCCATAAGCCCCGATATAGAGGGCCGTCGGCAACCACGCTGGCGCTCCGGCAACCAGCTTTTCAATGGCGAAGCCGATCGCCAGCAGCGCGCCGCAGGCCAGCGCGAAAATCAGTTCGGTATTGGGGCCAAGGAAAGCGCCATGATCGTGATCGTGACCATCGCCTTCCTTGTGCGCGGCCTTTTCGTCATGCCCGCCGGGGCCGTGATCGTGACCGGCATGGGCATCCCTTGGCGTAGCTTCGGGAACAGGCGACACCAGCGACCGCCTGGTCTGCTTGACGCCCAACCGCGACAGCGCGCCAAGAATGTCCTTTTCGGACACCTGTTCCCGATCGAACTCCACGCGCACCATGCCAGCGGCATTGGCGTCGGCTTCCAACACGCCTGGCAAGGCGCGTAACTGCTCGCTCACCGTGCGGGCCTTGCGTTGATGGCCGATCCCCTTCACCGGCCACAGGGCATGGCCGTAGCGTTCGGCAAGGGCGGCCCCTGCGCCGCGCGCGATGTCGCGGATACGCGAAAGCGAGAGGATGCCCGGATCATAGTGGATGCACAGCAGCGCGGGCTTGTCCCCTTCCGCTGGAACGATATGCGCTTTCTCGATCCCCGGTCGCGCCGCGAGATTGGATGTCAGACGCGCAACGCAGGCGTCATTGGCGTCCGGAATGTCGGGAAGGACAAGCGGGATGTCGAGCTGGATCTGTTCGGTCATGAATTTTCCTCTGTTGCATCGATCTCGTTCAGCGCCCGCGCCGGGGATAGGGCGCGAGGCGGTGCGAGATCACGGAGGCGGTCGCCCGTCCCGTTCCTGGCCGGGGCCGTCGCGGCGGCAGACCTGCGATCCGGCATCGGGCCGTATGACCACGATCGACCCGTTCGAGATCGCGAGATTCATGGTGTCGCCAAAATAGGTGACGCCGGCGGCGGGAGCGGTCAGACGCTCGGCTTTGCCATCGGGCAAGGTCGCGAAATCGATCGTCAGGCCGTTGCCGACAAAATCGACCCGCACTTTCGTCCCGTTTCCGCATGTGAAGATATGCGTTCCGGCGAGAGGAAGCGAGCGATCGTCCTTGTCCGCATTGCCATCGGGTGAACATCCCGTGTTGGCGACCAGCATGAACATACCGGCCACCAGCGCGACAGCGCGC
>JAEXAY010000057.1 GCA_023457895.1 Pseudomonadota bacterium | reverse complement strand
GCCACACCGCGGTTTCGGCGGCATCGACAGGAGTATCGGAAAAGCGCGCCAGAGCGGCACCGCACAGGCCCGCCAGCACGTCGCCGGTTCCGGCCGTCGCGAGCCAGTTGGACGCGCCCGCCGCCATGCTGACCGCGCCGTCGGGCGCCGCGATGACGGTATCAGCACCCTTGTAGACGATCACCGCGTTGCAACGCTGTGCCGCCTGCCGGGCCCGTGCGATCTTGTTTCCTTCGGTCGCACCGAACAGCGCGGCAAATTCGCCTTCGTGGGGGGTGAGGATGACCGGCGCCTTGAAAGGCTGGTCCGGGTCGAGCAGGTGCAGCGCATCGCCGTCGATGACCAGTGGCTTACCGCTCGCCAGCGCGCGCTGGAGCAAACCCCGCGCTGCATCGTCGCGCCCGAGTCCGGGACCGATCACCACCGCGGAAAGGCGCTTGTCGGCGAGCAAGGCATCGAGCTGTGTGCGCGGCCTTTGCACCACGGCATGCGCCAAACCCGCTGGCCGCTCGTCGGCGACCAGTACGCCATAACCGATTTCGCAGCGTATGGCGGCGCTGATTGCAAGCGCCGCTGCGCCCGGCATCGCGCCTGCGATAACGGCAACCTGGCCGCGGCTATATTTGTGATCAACCGGGAGCGGGGTGAGCAGCACGGAAGGCGCCATCACCTTCGGCTGAGCCGGAAATGTACCGGGTTCGACCAGGTCGAGCGTGTCTAATAGCAGCGTTCCACACCACATGGCGGCGGGCTGCAGCAGATGCGCGGGCTTGAGCGCGCCGAGCGCCAGCGTCACATCGCAGCGATAAAGCCCTTCAACCTGCGGGTCATCGCTGTTGAGCGCACTGGGCAGATCCACCGCGATGACCCGGTCGGCCCGTTCGAACAGGCGCAGCGCTGCCGCTGACCAGACAGGGTCCAGCCCGCCCCGCGCGCCGGTGCCGAAAATCGCATCGACGATGATCGCCGCGGATCGGGTGTCTTGGCCCAGCATCTCCACCGGTCCTTCCCATAATCCCCGAGCCGAGCGGCAGCCTTCACTCGCCGGTCCGGCGGCTGCGACGACGCGGACGCTGGCTCCCGCTGCGGCGAGATACCGCGCCGCGACATAGCCATCTCCCCCATTATTACCCGGGCCGCACAGGATCAGGATCGAACGTCCGGCGGCAATCCGCCAGACAAGGTCGGCGACCGCCTTGCCGGCGCGCTCCATGTAGAAGGAGGACGGGCGTTCAAGGGTGAACTTTGCTGCTTCCGCCGCGCGCATCTCGGCAGCGGTCAGGACAGGTCCGGCAGGTGGCCGGGCCGTCATCCACCCTGCCTGATCGTTGCGGGCAGACGGTAGCGGTCGCGGCCTATTTCAACCTCGACCTGCTGATCGCCGGTGATACGCAGCCGCGCTACGTCTGCGCCGTCGGCCGCTACCAGTCCGCGCCCATCTCCGGGTACGACAAAGCGGCGATAACCCTTATCCTCGCGACCGATGGTGAGCACTAGCCCCTCCTTGTCACCCGAACGGTCGACGGTGCAGTCACGGGTGAAGGCCGTAGCGGCGTCGAGCGCACATTCGACCAGCTCGGCATTGGGATCGCGCTCATTGGCCGAACCGCCACAGGCGGCCAAGCCCAGGCTTGAAGCAATGAGCGCGGTCCTAAATATCCGCATAGACATGGGTTTCAGCGGCAGCGCCCGGATGGGTCACCGCTCCCTTCCAAGCCGGACCGACATTCTGCGCGTAACGCCACAAGGCTCCCGCCTGATAATCATTGCTGCGCGGCTGCCATTTCGCCTTGCGCGCAGCGAGCGTCGCGTCGTCGACGTCGAGATCGATCGTGCCCGCTTCAGCATCGATGCTGATCAAGTCGCCGTCCTCGACCAGCGCGATCGGACCGCCCTCCGCCGCCTCGGGGCCAACATGGCCGATGCAGAAGCCGCGCGTACCGCCGGAGAAGCGGCCATCGGTGATGAGCGCAACCTTTTCGCCCATGCCCTGACCGTAAAGCGCTGCTGTCGTGGCCAGCATTTCGCGCATGCCGGGGCCGCCCTTCGGCCCTTCGTAACGGATGACGATCACCGAACCTTCGGCAATCTCGCGCTTCTCCACCGCTTCGAAGGCTTCTTCCTCGCAATCGAAGCAGCGCGCCGGGCCGGTAAATTGCAGGCGGTGCATGCCGGCCACCTTCACAATGGCACCATCGGGCGCGAGGCTGCCTTTCAGGCCGACGACCCCGCCTGTGGGCGTGATCGGCGTCGTGGCATCGTAAATCACCTTCTGTTCCGGATTCCAGGTGATAGCGTCGATATTCTCGCCCAGCGTCTTGCCGGTGACGGTCAGGCAACTGCCGTCGAGGAATCC
This sequence comes from Pseudomonadota bacterium, assembly GCA_023457895.1. GTDB lineage: Bacteria > Pseudomonadota > Alphaproteobacteria > Sphingomonadales > Sphingomonadaceae > JAFAFE01. Next base: position 26,401 of record JAEXAY010000057.1, on the reverse strand, counting down.
TTCCGCGAGCAGCGTTTTCATGAGCATATAGACCCCGCCGGCATCGTGCATATCCTTGGCGACATATTTCCCCCCCGGCTTTAGGTCGGCGATATAGGGCGTCGACTTGAAGATTTCGGCGACGTCGAACAGGTCGAATTCGATCCCCGCTTCATGCGCCATCGCGGGCAGGTGCAGCGCCCCGTTGGTCGAGCCGCCGGTGGCCGCGACAACGCGCGCCGCATTTTCGAGGGCGGCGCGTGTCACAATGTCACGCGGGCGGATATTCTGCGCGATGAGTTCCATTACCTGCTCGCCCGCGGCCAGCGCCACTTCTTCACGGCTCTTGTAAGGTGCTGGGGCCATATTACTGTTCGGCAAGGATAATCCAATGGCCTCTGCCACACACGCCATGGTGTTGGCAGTGAACTGGCCGCCGCACGCGCCATGCCCCGGACAGGCGACCTTTTCCAGTTCGATCAGTTCCTGCAACGGGCAGTTTCCGGCCGCATGCTGGCCCACCGCCTCGAACACATCGACCACGGTGACGTCCTGATCATGGAAGCGCCCCGGGAGGATCGATCCGCCATAGACGAAGATCGACGGCACATTGAGCCGGATCATCGCCATCATCATGCCGGGGAGCGACTTGTCGCATCCCGCGAAGCCGACCAGCGCGTCATAACAATGGCCACGCACCGACAGTTCGATGCTGTCGGCGATGACCTCGCGGCTGACGAGCGAACTTTTCATTCCCTGATGGCCCATCGCAATGCCATCGGTCACGGTGATGGTGTTGAAGCGGCGCGGCATCCCGCCGCCACGTTCAACCCCGAGGCGGCAGATGTCGGCCTGCGCATCGAGCGCGGTGTTGCACGGCGCGCTGTCATTCCCGGCCGAGACCACGCCGACGAACGGCCGCGCAATCTCTTCCTCGGTGAGGCCCATCGCATAATAATAGCTGCGGTGGGGCGCGCGTTCGGGGCCGACCGAAACATGGCGCGAGGGAAGCCGGGATTTGTCGAAGCGGTTGCTGGTCACGGGGAGGATTTCCTTTCTCATTGCGAAAGGCCCTAAGCAAAGCAGCCGGGGTTAAGCAAGACTATTGCGGCAGTGACGCGCCATTTGTGCAATTATTTCTGCATAATCCGCCCGCCCGGTCTCATCGCCGATCTCGTCCTGCCGCACCTCGATCCCGACATAGGCGATGCCGCGCGCCTCGGCATGCCGGTTCATCGTGTAGTTCAGGAGTTTTCCGGAATAGGGCTGCTGGTCACCGGTGACGAGTCCCTGCCCCTCGAGAAACGGTATGGCAATCCTCGCGGCCCTGTCGTCCTCGTTGTAGAGGCAGGCAATCTGCCACGGCCGTTCGGTATCGGGATGCTCGTGCAAGTGCGGAGTGAAGCTGTGCAGCGACACGACCAGAGCGGGTTGCATCGCGGCTATGAGCCTGTCGAGCGCTGCATGATAGGGCTCGTAAAACTGCGTCACGCGCGCGCTTCGCACCGCTTCGGTCGGGTAGTTTCCTGCAATGACATGGCCGTCGCTGACATGCGGGATCAGACCCGGCGCCTGCGGATCGCGGTTGCAGTCGATCACGAGGCGGGAGACGCCGCCCTGAAAGGCGGTGAACTGGGGATCGGCCGCGACCATCAACCGGCCGACTTCGGCGACGCCGATATCGATCGCGATATGGTTGACAAGCAGCGCCGGATCGACGCCGAGATCGATGTCCGCCGGTACATGATCCGACGCGTGGTCCGAAACGATGAGGAGGCCGCCCGGTTCGCAACTTCCGATCAGACGATAGGCATTATGCTCAGGCAACATGGCTGGCCAGCGTCCAATAGGCGGGAAAGCGGGCATGGATCGCCCTTTCCGCCGCGTCGCGGGCGGAGTCATTGGCAAACAGCGCGAAACAGGTCGCGCCCGAACCCGACATCCGCGCCAGGCTACGGTCCGCGAGCGACTTCAGCAGCGCCAATATTTCGCCGATTTCCGGACACAGCGCGCGCGCCATCGGCTCAAGGTCGTTCCGGCCTGACGCCATGACGTCAGATGGCGGGCCATCCCGCAAGGGTCCGCGGTCGACGCCGTCCCAGCGGCGGAAGATTTCGGCGGTTGAAACCGGCTGGAGGGGGTTAACCAGCAGCAACGGGCGACCGGTCAGATCATCGTCCGCAATCACCTCCAGCGCATCGCCCCGCCCCGTCCCGACCGCGGTTCGGCCGACGAGGCAGGCTGGCACATCGGCGCCAAGACTGGCGGCGATGGCAAGCAAATCGTCCTGCGGCGAGCCGATCCGCCAAAAGCGGTCGAGCATGCGCAACGCCGCCGCTGCATCCGCAGAGCCGCCGCCGATCCCCGAGGCCACCGGCAAATTCTTGACCAGAGTAATGTGGCCCCCGCGCGAAATATCGCCATATTCGGCAAGCTGGCGCGCGGCGCGCAGCACCAGATTGTCCGCTTCTCCGGCCAACTGCGCCGCAAATGGGCCAGTTACCGACAGGCTGACATCGGGCGCGGCCTCAACCGAAAGCTCGTCACCGTGACGCGCGAAAGCGAACAGCGTTTCGAGTTCATGATAACCGTCCGGCCGTCGCCCCCGCACATGAAGCGCAAGGTTGATCTTGGCCGGCGCGGTTTCGCGATCGAAATCGCCAGCGAAGCAGACGGGAGAGGCATAGTCGCTCATCGCCATCCACTCCGCCATGTCCCTGCACAGGCGGAGACCCTGGGCAACAATACGCTACGCCCGACCGCACTAGGCTGCTGCCTGCGCAGGAGCACGGAAAATGCGCTGTCATCCATCATTGCGAGCCGCAACGCGGCGCGGCAATCCAAGGCAGCATGAGCAGCCGTGGGATTGCTTCGTCGCCACGCTCCTCGCAATGACATTTTTCGAGCCCCATCACATATTCGGATAATTGGGCCCGCCGCCGCCTTCGGGGGTGACCCAGTTGATATTCTGCAACGGATCCTTGATGTCGCATGTCTTGCAATGCACGCAATTCTGCGCGTTGATGACGAAGCGCGGCGCCGTTTCCTTGTCGACCACCTCATAGACGCCGGCCGGGCAATAGCGCTGCGCCGGTTCGTCATACATGGGAAGGTTATAGTCGATCGGGATCGAGGGATCCTTCAATTGCAGGTGGCAAGGCTGGTCTTCCTCATGGTTGGTGTTCGACAGGAACACCGAAGAGAGCCGGTCGAATGTCAGCACACCATCGGGCTTGGGGTAGGCAATCGGCTGGAACAGGCTCTTGTTGTAGAGGCTTTCATTGTCGCGATGGTGCTTCATGGTGATCGGAAGGCCAATCCCCATGGTGTTCATCCACATGTCGATACCGGCGAGGATGGTCCCAAAATCCTCGCCATATTTGGCGACGGCGGGCTGGACATTGCGCACCATCTTGAGTTCACGCGCGATCCAGCTGTCGTTGAGATTGGCCTGATAGTCGGCGACTTCGTCATGCTCGCGACCCGCAGCGATGGCGGCAGCGACGCTTTCCGCCGCCAGCATCCCCGATTTCATCGCGGTATGCGTGCCCTTGATGCGCGGCACGTTGACGAACCCCGCCGAACAGCCGATCAGCGCCCCGCCCAGGAAGGCGAGTTTCGGCACCGATTGCCACCCGCCCTCATTGATCGCGCGCGCGCCATAGGAAACACGCTTGCCGCCTTCGAGGATCCTGGCGATTTCGGGATGGGTCTTCCAGCGCTGGAATTCCTCAAACGGGAAGACATAGGGGTTCTTGTAGTCGAGCGCGACGACGAAGCCGAGGGCGACCTGGTTATTGGCCTGATGATAGAGGAAGCCCCCGCCCCAGCTTTCGGTTTCCGAAAGCGGCCAGCCCTGGGTGTGGATGACCTTGCCGGGAACATGCTTGTCCGGCTGGATATCCCACAATTCCTTCATGCCAAGGCCATAGATTTGCGGCTGGCTGTCACGTTCGAGGTCGTATCTAGCCTTCAGTTGCTTGGTCAGGCTGCCGCGCGCGCCTTCGGCAAACAGCGTATATTTGGCGTGGAGTTCCATCCCCGGCTGATAGTCGGGCTTGTGGCTGCCATCGCGCGCGACGCCCATGTCTCCGGTCGCGACACCGCGCACCGCACCATTTTCGTCATACAGCACCTCTGCGGCCGGAAAGCCGGGAAAGATTTCGACGCCGAGATTTTCGGCCTGTCCCGCAAGCCAGCGGCACAGATTGCCGAGGCTACCGGTATAGGTGCCCTTGTTGTGCATCCAGCCCGGTGTCAGCAGATGCGGGATTGCCATCTTGCCGCCCTTCGACAGCACCCAGTGATGGTTTTCGGTCACCGGCACGTCGGCGAGGCTGCAGCCCTGCTCGCGCCAATCCGGCAGCAGTTCGTTGAGCGCCTTGGGGTCGATCACCGCCCCCGAGAGGATATGTGCGCCGATTTCGGAGCCTTTTTCGAGGATGCAGACCGAAAGCTCGGGGTCGATCTGCTTGAGGCGAATGGCCGCGGAAAGCCCTGCGGGGCCTCCGCCGACAATCACCACATCATAGGGCATGGATTCCCGTTCACTCATCTCTTGTCCCCTGAGGATTATCCCGTCTTGTCACATCATCGCAGCGATCACACGCTTTGTCATCAATCGCGATGCCCGGCAATTGACTGCCGCGTCAACTCCCTGTTTAGCAAAACCATGCAGGGGCAAGCGAAAGACGCAGCGGAAAGCTACCTGAACTGGTGGGCACTCGCCGGTGTCGATTACCTGTATCGCGACGAGGTGATGCCGTTTCTTACACCGCCAGAGCCTTTACTCCACACTGAAACCCGCGCCGATTCGGCGCCGGCTCCCGTTGCGGCCGTCCCGCAGCAAGCCGCAGCCCAAAGCTTCGACGCGGCAACATTACCGGATAACCTGCAGGATTTTCATCGCTGGCTCTCTAACAGCCCAGCGCTTCCAGGCGCGGGCTGGTCGGCGCATCGGGTGTTGCCGCGGGGTATTGCGCAGTCCGGACTGATGGTCATCAGCGACTTTCCCGATGGCGCGGATATCGAGCAGCAGACGCTGTTTTCCGGCGGGCCGGGCAAGCTTCTTTCCGCCATGCTGGGCGCGATCGGCATTCCGCTGGAGCAGGTGATGCTTACACCGCTCTGCTTCACCCGGCCACCGGGCGGGCGGCTTGATCCGCAGGCTGAACGCGATCTTGTCGCGATCGCGCGCCATCACATTGCACTGGCGCAGCCGAAAACCTTATTGGTCCTCGGCGACCGGACGAGCCGTGCTCTCATCGGGATGGATATGCGCGAAGGCCGCTCATGGTTACGAAGCGTTAACCATTTTCATGGCAGTGTTGACGCTGTTATCACATTCCACCCGCGTTTCCTGCTGGAACGGCCGCAATATAAGCGCGCGGCGTGGGACGATCTGAAGTTGCTCAGGAAGGAACTGGGAAAAAACCATGCCTAAGCTCGCCGCTCTCCCGCTCGCCGCGATGATGGCCATTCTCCCGCTCGCAGGCACCGCAACGCCCGCTGCCGCCCAGGCAGGTTATGCCGACGGGCAGAGCGTTCCCGAAGTGCTTTCCTCGTCGCAGCGCACCCATTACCGCCAGCTTTTCGCGGCTTTGCGCGACCAGAGCTGGACTCGCGTCGAGGAAATGCTCGACCGCGGTGACATGAAGGCGCTCAACAGCTTCGCCCGGGCAGAATATTATCTCGCCGCCAATAGCCCCAAGGTCGAACTCGACGCCATCATGGCGCTTCTGGCGCGCCAGCCCGATCTTCCACAAGGTCAGCAGCTCGCCCGTCTTGCGCAGAAACGCGGCGCCGTTACCCTGCCCTCGCTGCCGAGCGAACAATCCTTCCGCTATCTTGGCGAGGCGCCGCGGCGTGTGTTCAACCTTGCCAGCGTGGCCGACCCGGTGGCCGCGTCGGTCTCCGCGCAAATTCTCTCCTCGATCAAGAATGACGACCCGGCAGGCGCCGAAGCCACGCTCAACAGCGTGATCGGGAGCCTTTCGCCGGATGCACGCACCGAATGGCAATATCGCATCGCCTGGTCCTATTATATCGAAAATGACGACGGCAATGCGCGGCGCATGGTCGAGACCGCGCTGACCGGTTCGGGCCCCTGGGTGGCGCAGGCGCATTGGGCTGCCGGGCTGATCGCCTGGCGGCAGGCCGACTATCGCACCGCGGCCCAACGGTTCGATCGTATCGCGAGCCTTACCAACGATGCCGAACTCGAAGCCGCCGGCCTTTACTGGACCGCGCGCGCTTTGATGGCGAGCGGGCAGCCGCAGGGCGTCAACGCCCGGCTCAAGACCGCTTCGCGCATGAGCGAGACCTTCTATGGCCTGCTCGCAGGCGAGGCGCTTGGCATGCGCGATCGCGACGCGGACCGCGTCGACCGCACCGCCTGGCGGCAGATCAAGGATCATGACAATGTCCGCCTCGCCATCGCGCTTGCCGAGATTGACGAGGACAAGCGCGCCGACAGCACGCTGCGCTTTCAGGCGCGCTCGGGCGATGCGCGTGATTACAAGGCGATCCTGTCGATCGCCCGCCTGCTGTCGCTTCCGGCAACGCAGATGTACCTCGCCCATTATGCTCCTTCCGGCCAGCGTGCCGACAAGTTTGCCCGCTACCCCGCGCCCAACTGGCAGCCGCAGGGCGGGTGGCGCGTCGACAAGTCGCTGGTCTACGCCCATGCGCTGCAGGAATCGCAGTTCCGTACCGCGGCGGTGAGCCCGGCTGGCGCCGAGGGGTTGATGCAGGTGCGCCCCGGAACGGCGCGCGATATCGCGGCCAAGCGCGGTGCATTCCTTGCGCCGGGCGATCTTTCCAAGCCCTCGGTCAACATGGAATATGGCCAGAGCTACATGGAATATCTGCGTGACAATGGCGCAACAGGTGGTCTGCTGCCCAAGGTCATCGCTGCCTATAATGCCGGCCCCAATCCGGTCGCGCGGTGGAACAGCGAGGTGCGGGACAATGGCGATCCGCTGCTGTTCATCGAATCGATCCCTTATTGGGAAACGCGCGGTTATGTCGGCATCGTCCTGCGCAATTACTGGATGTATCAGCAACAAGCCGGACAGACGTCACGTAGCATGGCCGATATGGCGCAGGGCAAATGGCCGCTGTTCCCGACCGAACGCGGCGCAGCGACGGCCCGCCTCTCTTATAACGAGCGCGCGACCGGCACGGCCAACTGACGCAGGAACCAGTAAGCCATAGCGTCGTTCCTTTGAGGTACCCTCCCCCTCGAAAGGAAAAGATCATGGCAAGCAAGGTTTCCGAAATGATGAGCAGCGACGTTTGCTCGGTCGAGTGCAGTGACAGCATCGCCAGCGTCGCTCAGGTAATGGCCGATCAGGATATGGGCTTTCTCCCGGTGGTCGATGGCCGCAAGCTCGTTGGCGCAATCACCGACCGCGACATCGTCGTGCGCGGCGTCGCGAAGGGTTGCGGTGATGAAACCGCGGTTCAGGATATCATGAGCGCGGACGTCAAATGCGTGCGTCAGGACGATGATTTCTCCGCTGCGATGGAAACCATGAGCAACGCACAACTCCGCCGCTTGCCGGTGGTCGATGACAGCGGTGATCTCGTCGGGGTGGTCGCACTGGCCGATGCCGCCCGCGAAAAGGATCCGGCGGTCGCGGGTGCGGCCTTGGGCGAAGTGACGCAGCCGGGCGGCAGCCACGCAAACTGATACGCCTGCACTTTTTACGTAGCGATTTGAAAAGGTCCGGTCATGCTTATGGCCGGGCCTTTTGTTATCGGACCAATCATATCTTGCCTGCGTAGCCCGCGTCGATGGAAACCGCGCTCGAAACAAGTTTATGTTCTTGTATTGTTCTTTTTAATGGGGCAATTTAGCGCGGCGCCATGAACGAAGACCCGCCAAACCCGCACCAGCGCCACAAAGGCCGGGGCGCGCAAAGTGCCGCGACGCCGCTGCGTTTTGCCCTGCCCGAGCGGCTGGCCGATGGCGACTGGCTTGATCATGCGGTAATGGATAGCGATGTCCGGCCGCTGCGCACAACGGTGACGATAGAGCATCCCCGTACCATCATCACGCGCAACCAGTCGCCCGACGTGCCGTTCGACCGCTCGATCAACCCCTATCGCGGCTGCGAGCATGGCTGCATTTACTGTTTCGCCCGGCCTTCCCACGCTTATCACGACCTGTCGCCGGGACTGGACTTTGAAACCAGGCTGTTCGCCAAGCCGAGCGCCCCCGATCTGTTGCGCAACGAACTTGCCCGCAAAAACTACAGCGCCCGGCCGATCGCTTTCGGCACCAACACCGATCCCTATCAGCCGATCGAGAGCGAATGGCGGATCATGCGGGAAATATTAGAAATGCTTCACCAGTGCCGGCATCCGCTCACCATCACGACCAAGTCCGACCGGGTTGTGCGCGATATCGATCTGTTAGCAGATATGGCGCGCAATGGACTGGTATTCATAGGAATTTCAGTTACGACACTTGAAGCCTCTACGCACCGCAAGCTCGAGCCACGCGCACCGCGCCCTGCCAAGCGTATCGCCGCGATCCGGGCGCTGGCGGAAGCCGGAATCCCGACGCACGTCAATGTCGCTCCCGTCATCCCCGCAATCACTGACCATGAGATGGAGGCGATCATCGCCGCCGCGGCCGAAGCGGGTGCGCAGTCGGCGAGCTTCATTCCGGTGCGCCTGCCCTTCGAGGTCGCGCCGCTGTTCCGCGAATGGCTCGGCGTCCACTATCCGGACCGGGCCGACAAGGTGATGAATATCATCCGCTCGCTGCGCGGCGGGCGCGATAATGATCCGCGCTTCGGCAGCCGGATGAAGGGCGAAGGCGTGTGGGCGGACCTCCTCCGCACCCGCTTCACCCGCGCGCTGAGGGCCAACGGCATCGGCAAGGCGGCCGTTCACTTGCGCACGGACTTGTTCCGGCCGCCCGAAACAGGAGGACAGATGACGTTGTTCTAGCTCCCACCATCACAAGGACGGGACAATAACGTCATTGCGAGCCGCGAAGGCGGCAATCCAGAGTCGCATCAACCGCTCTGGATCGCGTCGTTCGCCTCCCCGCAATGACGCAAGGCGCTACATGCCGTCCCTCAATCAATCGGATCGGCGAAGCGGTAATCCTTGTAGTCTTCGCGCAGTTGCCGCTTGAGCAGCTTGCCGGTGGCGGTGTGTGGCAATTCGTCGACAAACTTGACCTCGTCCGGCAGCCACCATTTGGCAACATGGGTGGAGAGATGATCGAGAATGGCCTCCGCGCTCACCTCCGAGCCGGGCTTGCGCACCACGAGCAGCAACGGCCGCTCGTCCCATTTGGGGTGATAGACGCCCACCGCCGCCGCCTCGGCGACCCCATCACAGCCGACCGCGGCATTTTCCAGCTCGATCGAACTGATCCATTCACCGCCCGACTTGATCACGTCCTTGGCACGGTCGGTGATCTGCATGGTGCCGTCGGGGTGGAGGATCGACACGTCGCCGGTGTCGAACCAGTTATCCGCGTCGGTCGCCGGCCCCTTGTCGTCCTCGAAATAGCGCGCGACGATCCATGGACCGCGCACTTGCAGCCGGCCGGAGCTCTTGCCGTCGCGCGGAAGTTCGTTGCCATCCTCATCGACCACGCGCAGTTCGACCAGATAGGGTACCTTCCCCTGCTTGCTGACCTGCTCGACCTGTTCTTCGATCGTCATCTCGTCCCATTCGGGCGGGAGCGCGCCCATGGTGCCAATCGGAGAGGTTTCGGTCATACCCCAGGCGTGGCTGACCGTGATGCCGGCGCGCAGGAAGCGCTCGATCATCGCCCGCGGCGCCGCCGAGCCGCCGATGACGATCCGCTGGATCGCGCCATAATCGCCCCCATGCTGGTCCATGTGGGCGAACAGCGAGAGCCACACGGTCGGAACGCCCGCGCTGTGGGTGACTTTCTCGCCGCGGAAGAGCTCCCACAGCACAGCCGGATCATTGACCGCCGAAAGCACCACCTTGGCGCCCGCTGCGGCTGCGCCATAGGGTAGCCCCCAGGCATTGGCATGGAACATTGGAACGATCGGCAGTGCCACGGTGCGCGCCGACAGGCCAAACACATCGGGCTGCATCTCGGCCAGCGCGTGGAGGATGTTCGAGCGATGCTCGTACAGGACTCCCTTGGGATTACCGGTCGTGCCGCTGGTATAGCACAGGCCGCAAGGATCGCGCTCGCTGCCGGTTACCCATTCAAAATGACCGTCCTCCGCCGCGATCAGTTCGAGATAGTTCGGGCCACCTTCGCCCGAACCATCAAAGCACACATAATGTTCGATCGTCCCGAGATCGGGCTTCAGGCGGTCGACCAGCCCCTGAAACGCCGCATCATAAAACAGCACGCGGTCCTGCGCGTGGTTGAAGATATAGACGAGTTGCTCTTCGAACAGGCGCGGATTGACCGTGTGGACGACGCCACCCATGCCGGCGGAGCCATACCATGTGGCAAGATGACGGCCATGGTTCATCGCCAGCGTGGCAATCCGGTCACCCTTTTTCATCCCGAGTTTGACCAGGGCCTGCGCGACCTTCTTTGCTTCCAGCGCGACCCCTGCCCAGTTATTGCGCTCGACGGTGCCGTCGGCCCAGCGGGTGACCACCTCGCGCTCGCCATGCTCTCTGGCTGCATGGTCGATCAGGCCGGTGATCCTCAGTTCATAATCCTGCATTCCGCCTAGCATGGCTTCTCCTCTCCTGTTTGAATCCACTATTGCGAGTTGGGAACCCGAGTGCAATTGTCTTTGTTATCCCTATGAAAGGAACGCTATAAATGATCGAACTCTACAGCTGGCCGACGCCTAACGGCATGAAAATTTCCATCGCGCTTGAGGAGATGGGGCTGGAGCATCGGGTGCTTCCGGTCGATATCGGCAAGGGCGACCAGTTCAAGCCGGAGTTTCTGGCGATCTCGCCCAACAACAAGATCCCGGCGATCGTCGATCACGCGCCGGCCGACGGCGGCGCGCCTGTATCACTGTTCGAAAGCGGCGCAATCCTGCTCTATCTTGGCGAAAAGACCGGCCAATTTCTTTCCGCTGACCTCCGCCAGCGTGCGACAACGCTCGAATGGCTGTTCTGGCAGGTGGCGGGACTTGGCCCGATGTCCGGGCAATATGGCCATTTTCATGTCTATGCGCCCGAAATCATTACTTATGCTCGCGACCGTTATGCGAACGAAGTCAACCGGCTCTATAGCGTGATGGACAAGCGCCTCGGTCAGGAGGCGTTCCTGGCAGGCGACTATTCGATTGCCGACATGGCCTGCTATCCTTGGGTCAACAGCTATGACAAGGCGCCGATCGATTTGACGCCTTTTCCCAACCTCCGGCGCTGGTTCGCGTCGATCAAGGCGCGGCCCGCGGTCGCCAAAGTCTATGCCGAGCGCGATTCCGTCTATGGCGAACGCAAGCCGATGTCCGACGAGGAAAAGAAAATCCTGTTCGGGCAGAATAAGGCGGGCTGATCTCAGCGTATCGGGCGCAGATCGACGGTGCCGACGCCGTCGATCCGTTCGAGCATTTCGGCAAGTTCGGAATCGACCAGATAATCCTTGCCGATGCTGATCCGCACCGGGGGCAGTGGCGCGGACTGGTGCAGCAGCACGATCTCGCCGCGCCCGCCCTTGCGGTTGTCGAGCGCCAGCGCGAGTTCGCTCACGGCCTCGGGCGTTTCGACCGGAATGTCCATGCGCAGCGCCACGCTGGTGCTGAGCCGGTCGAACGAGGTCACCGAACGCACGACAATACGCGGCGCTTCCTCGCCATTGGGCTGATCAAGTTCGACGTTGAGGAGGGCGCAAGCGCCTTGTTTTGCCATCTCTTCAATCTGGTTGCAGGCATTTTCATCGAAACAATTGGCGGAAAACTGGCCCGACCGGTCGGAAAGGGTGAGCATGGCAAAGCGGTTGCCCCGCTGCGAGGTCCGCCAGCGTATGCCTTCGATCAGGCCCGCCATCACGGCCGGGCGGCGCTGCCCCGCAGCGACGGTCGAGGTTGAAATCTCGGCATAGGTGCGCGCACCATGCGCGCTGGTGAGGTGGCGGTAATGATCGACCGGATGCGCCGAGAAATAAAAGCCGAACGCGTCCTTTTCGCGCGCCATGCGCTCGGTCAGCGACCAGGGCTCGACCTGCGGAAGCGGCACGGACGGCGTGGTTGAAACCTCGGCCCCGAACAGACCGCCCTGCCCGCTTTCGCGCTGGTGGGCGGCGTTGGAGGCAACCGCGAGGATCGTCTCCGCCGCCCCGAACACCGCCGCGCGGTTATCGTTCAAACCATCGAATGCGCCCGCTGCCGCCAATGCTTCGAGCTGGCGGCGGTTGAGCTGGCGGGGATCAACCCTGTCGGCGAAATCGTCGAGGCTGGCAAATGCGCCGTGGTCCTTTCGTTCCGCGACAAGCCCCGCCATCGCATTCTCGCCAACGCCCTTGAGCCCGCCCAGCGCATAGCGCACCGCGTGGGCGCCATGCTCCTGCACCTCGACCGAAAAGTCGGCCTCGCTGCGGTTGATATCGACCGGCAACACAGCAACATCAAGGCGCCGCGCATCGTCCATGAACACCGCCAGCTTGTCGGTAAGATGGATGTCATACGCCATCGAGGCAGCGAAAAACTCCGCCGGATGGTGCGCCTTGAGCCAGGCGGTCTGATAGGCAAGCAGCGCATAGGCCGCCGCGTGGCTCTTGTTGAAACCATAGCCGGCGAACTTGTCGATCAAGTCGAACAGTTCATTGGCCTGCGCTTCGCTGATATCCTTCTCGGCGCAGCCTTCGACAAAGCGGGCGCGCTGCGCGTCCATCTCCGCCTTGATCTTCTTGCCCATCGCGCGGCGCAGCAGGTCGGCATCGCCGAGGCTGTAGCCGGCGAGGATCTGCGCGGCCTGCATCACCTGTTCCTGATAGACGAAGATGCCATAGGTTTCCTTGAGGATCGGCTCGAGCAGCGGGTGCGGGTAGGCAATCTCCTCGCGGCCATTCTTGCGCGCGCCGAACAGCGGGATATTGTCCATCGGCCCCGGCCGGTAGAGCGAGACGAGCGCGATGATATCGCCGAAATTAGTCGGCTTCACCGCCGACAGCGTGCGCCGCATGCCTTCGGATTCCAGCTGGAACACGCCGACCGTCTCGCCGCGCTGGAGCAGTTCGTACACCGCCGGATCGTCCCAGCTGAGCGCGTCAAGATCAATGGTGATGCCATTCTGCGCCAGTAGCCGCACCGCCATCTTGAGCACCGACAGCGTCTTCAAGCCCAAAAAGTCGAACTTCACCAGCCCCGCGCCCTCGACATATTTCATGTCGAACTGCGTCACCGGCATGTCCGAGCGCGGATCGCGGTAAAGCGGGACCAGTTCAGCGAGCGGGCGGTCGCCGATCACCACACCCGCTGCGTGGGTCGACGAGTGCCGCGGCATGCCCTCAAGCTGCTTGGCGAGATCGAACAGGCGCTTGACCGCGGGGTTGCCTTTATATTCGGTCGCGAGTTCGGAGACGCCGTTGAGCGCCCGTTCGAGCGTCCACGGATCGGTCGGGTGGTTGGGCACCAGTTTGGCAAGTCGGTCGACCTGGCCATAGCTCATCTGGAGCACACGGCCGGTATCCTTCAGAACCGCGCGAGCCTTCAGCTTTCCGAAGGTGATAATCTGCGCGACCGTATCCTGCCCGTATTTTTCCTGAACATAGCGGATCACCTCGCCGCGGCGGGTTTCGCAAAAGTCGATGTCGAAATCGGGCATCGAGACGCGCTCGGGGTTGAGAAAGCGTTCGAACAGCAGCCCGAGTTTGAGCGGATCGAGGTCGGTGATGGTGAGTGCCCAGGCGACAACCGATCCCGCGCCTGACCCGCGCCCCGGCCCCACCGGAATGTCATGATCCTTGGCCCATTTGATGAAGTCGGCGACGATCAGGAAATAGCCGGGAAAGCCCATGCCGGTGATGATATCGACCTCGAAATTCAGCCGGTCGAGATAGGCCTGCCGCTCCTCGGCAGAAAGGTCCGGATATTTCGCAAGGCGCTCCGCCAGTCCGGCCTCGGCATCACGGCGAAGCTGCGCGGCCTCGGCCTCGCGATCGCCCGCCATACTGGGAAGGATCGGCTTGCGCTTGGGGGCCATCACCGCACAGCGCTGCGCCACGACCAATGTGTTGCTGAGCGCTTCGGGGATGTCCTCGAACAATCGCTCCATCTCGGCCGCGGACTTCATCCAGGCTTCGGTCGAGCTTTTCTTGCGTTCGTCGCTTTCCAGATAGGCGCTGCCCGCAATGCACAGCATCGCATCATGCGCGGGGTGGAAATCGGGCTTGACGTAACAGCAGGGATTGGTGGCGACCAGCGGCAGGTTGCGTTTCAGCGCGAGGTCGATCAACGCCGGTTCCGCCGCCTCTTCGTACGGATCGCCGCGCCGCACCAGTTCGACATAAAGCCGGCCGGGAAACAGGCTTTCGAGCGCATCGCAATAGCGTTCGGCCTCGGCAAGCTGCTGGTTGGCCGCGAGCCGCACCAGCGCGCCCTCCCCGCCTGCGGTCAGGCAGAGGAGGCCATCGGTCAGGCCGTGAAGGTCGGAAAGGAGAACATGCGGGTCCTCGTGCGGCGGCCGTTCGAGATGCGCCATCGACACCAGCTTGCACATATTCTCATAGCCGGTCTCATCCTGTGCATAGAGCGCGAGCCAGTCGGTTCCACCCGCTTGGCCGTCACTGCGTTGCGGCCGTGCGATACCGAGCATGGTACCAACGATCGGCTGCACCCCGGCGCTGGCGCTGGCATCGGAAAAGGCCATCGCCGCATAAAGCCCGTTGCGATCAGTAAGCGCCACAGCGGGAAAACCATTCTCGGCTGCCGCCTTGGCGATCAGTTTCGGCTCGATCGCACCGTCGAGCATCGTGTAGCAGGAAAAGACCCGTAAGGGGACGAAAGCGGCATGCGGCATGGCGAAGGACCCTAGGAGGCGGGGCTCGAGTCTTGCAAGACTACAGTGGCGCCCACGGTTATCGCGCGTCCAATAATGCGCGAATATCGGCTTCGATCTTTTCCGGCTTGGTCGCCGGCGCATAGCGTCCAGCCACCTGCCCCTTGCGGTCGATCAGGAATTTCGTGAAGTTCCACTTGATCCGCGTGGTGCCCATCAACCCCGCCTTCTGCTGCTTGAGCCATGCCCAGATGGGGTCGGCATCAGGTCCGTTGACATCGATCTTGGCGAACAGCGGGAAGCTCACATCATAGTTCAGCTTGCAGAAGTTCGCGATTTCCGCCGCGTCCCCGGGCTCCTGCGCGCCGAACTGGTTGCACGGGAAGGCGAGGATTTCAAAGCCCTGATCGTGATAGCTGCGGTAGAGCGCCTCCAGTCCCTCATATTGGGGCGTGAAGCCGCATTTGGAGGCGGTGTTGACGACCAGCAAAACCTTGCCCCGGTAATCCGCGAGCGGCACGCTGGTGCCATCCGGAGCCTTCGCGCTGAAATCATAAATCGTCGACATGCATCTTCCCTCCCCGTTCGTGCTGAGCTTGTCGAAGCACTGTTTTATTCTCCGGGTCAATCGGCCCTTAGACTAATCTCGAGCAAACGGAATTCCGAAGGGCTCACTCCAGCACCCCGTCATGCAGCCGCACCACCCGGTCCATGCGCTTCGCCAGCGCCTCGTTATGCGTCGCCACCAGTGCCGAACTGCCATGATGGCGCACGAGGCGGACAAATTGCTCGAACACCACGTCCGACGTCTTCTCGTCGAGATTGCCGGTGGGTTCGTCCGCGAGGATCAGCTTGGGCCGGTTGGCCATGGCACGGGCAACCGCCACGCGTTGCTGCTCGCCGCCCGACAATTTGCTTGGCTTGTGGGTCAGGCGATGGCCGAGCCCGAGATCGGCGAGCAGCTTTTCCGACCGCACCTGCGCTTCCGCCGGGCCTGTACCGAAGATGAGCTGCGGCATCATCACATTTTCGGTGGCGTTGAAATCGGGCAGCAAATGGTGGAACTGGTATATGAAGCCGAGCTTTTCGCGCCTGACCGCGGTGCGTTCCTCATTGTCGAGATTGGCGACCTCCTGCCCGTCGATCATGATCGAGCCATGAAATCCGCCTTCGAGAAGTCCCACCGCCTGCAGCAGCGTCGACTTGCCCGATCCGGATGGTCCGAGCAGCGCAACGATTTCACCCGCCGCGATGTCGAGATCAACCCCGCGAAGCACCTCGATGACTTCATCGCCCTGCTCGAAACTGCGGCGTAATCCGCGTGTTTGCAGCATGATGGGCCGGGTTTTGGGGCGCGGTAGCGTTTGCCCGGGCGCACCTGCCGGTACCGTGCCAAAGCGGGCGGCAGCGCGTTCGATCGACTGTTCCTCGCGACTATTCATAACGCAGCACCTGAACGGGATCGGTGTTTGCCGCCTTGAAGGCCGGATAGAGTGTGGCAAGGAAGCTGAACAGCACCGCCATCAGCGCGATTACGGTAATCTCCACCGGATCGGCCTTCGACGGCAGTTCGGTGAGGAAGCGGATTGAGGGGTCCCACAGATTCTGGCCGGTGATGAACTGGACGAAATTGACGACATTCTGGCGGAAGAACAGGAAGACGAAGCCGAGGATCAGCCCAAGGATCGTGCCCAGCACGCCGATCATCACGCCGACGCTGACAAAAATCTTGAGCATCGACTTGCGGGTCGCTCCCATGGTGCGCAGGATCGCGATGTCGCGCGTCTTGGCCCGCACCAGCATGATGAGCGAGGACAGGATATTGAACACCGCCACCAGGATGATGATCGACAGCACGGTGAACATCGCGACGCGCTCCACCGCCAGCGCTTCGAACAGGCTACTGTTAAGCGTGCGCCAGTCGGTGATAATCGCCTGGCTCGCGACCTTGGCGCGTAGCGGTTCGACAATATCTGCGACCTTGTCCGCGTCGCTGGTCTGGAGTTCGATCATCCCGACGGAATCGCCGAGCAGCAGCAGGGTCTGCGCATCCTGCATCGGCATGATCACATAGGCCTTGTCGAATTCATAGACACCGATCTCGAAGATCGCGCCCACCGTGTAGCCGACCTCGCGCGGCACCGTGCCAAACGGAGTCGCGCGGCCTGCCGGATTGATGATGCTGATCTGCGATCCGACCTGTGCGCCGAGATTTTGAGCCAGCCCGGACCCGATCGCGACGCGGCCGCTGTCAGGCGTCACCGACGCGAGCGAGCCTGCCACCACCTTCATGCTCTTGTTGCCGCGAATATCCTCGATCTGCTGGCCGCGCACCAGCACAGCTTCGACCCGGCCTTCGAAATTGGCCAGAAGCGGTTGTTCTATCAGCGGTTTTGCGCTGGTCACGCCGGGCGTCGCCTTGGCCTGCTGAAGCACCTGCCGCCAGTTGTCGAGCCGGCCGTCATAGCCCTGCACGATCGCATGGCCGTTGAGGCCGACAATCTTGTCAAACAGCTCGGCGCGAAAACCATTCATCACGCTCATCACGATCACCAGCGCCATCACGCCCAGCATCACGGCGACGAGACTGATGCTCGCGACCAGGAAAATGAAGCCCTCGCCCTTGGCCGGCAGGACATATCGCTTGACGATCAGGCGTTCGGACGGACTGAGAAACATGAAGGAAATGCGCCTCTTGCGGGCTGGAAAGACGAACGAAACTGCCTCGCCATAGGGCGATTGCAGGCCCGCTGCAACAGCCAAGGACGATCAGCGACTCGATAGTCGCCGTCAACAACAGTGTGGCCAAATCGACACAGGCGGACGCTAATCTTCAGCGGAACATGATTCAAAGCATGACTTTTGGTGAGCGTCTGCATAACCATTGCGCCACTGGATACGCCATTGGCCAAATCCAGGGAGGGTCAAGAGCCGAACGGCGCGCGACGAAGGGAACACGGACGCGCATCAGTACGGCCTGCCAGCGGGGGATGGCGATATATTCGTCACGCGAAAGCCCGGGTCATTTTTTGGCCCGGGCTTTTGTCTTATGGTGCTCAGACCAGCCGCGATTGCTTGACCGCTGCGGCGATAAAGCTGGCGAACAGCGGGTGCGGGTCGAACGGCTTGGACTTGAGTTCAGGATGCGACTGCACGCCGATAAACCAGGCATGCTCCGGCCGCTCGACAATTTCCGGAAGCTCACCGTCGGGCGACATGCCAGAGAACAATAACCCGCCCTTCTCCAGCGGTTCGCGATAGGCCTTGTTGACCTCGTAGCGGTGACGGTGACGCTCGCTGATCGTGGTATCGCCGTAAATCGCGGCGACATGGCTGTTGGGGGCAAGCACCGCGTCATAGGCGCCGAGCCGCATCGTGCCGCCAAGATCGCTGTCCGCGCCGCGCTTCTGCAGGCCCTCTTCGCTCATCCACTCGGTGATCAGCCCCACCACCGGTTCATCGGTCGGGCCGAATTCGGTGGTCGAAGCCCTGGCGATCCCCGCGGTGTTGCGCGCCGCTTCGATGCACGCCATCTGCATGCCGAGGCAGATGCCGAAGAACGGCACATTGCGTTCACGCGCAAACTGGACGCTGGCGATCTTGCCCTCGCTGCCGCGCTCCCCGAAGCCGCCGGGCACGAGAATGCCGTCCATCGGCTCCAGTTGCGCTGCGAGATCGCCGTTCATTTCGAACATTTCGGCATCAAGCCATTTGACATGGACCTTGACCCGGTTGGCGATGCCGCCGTGGACCAGCGCCTCGTGCAACGATTTATAGGCATCCTGCAGGCCGACATATTTGCCGACGACGCCGATCGTCACCTCGCCCTCGGGGTTCTGGTAGCGGTCGAGAATATCGTCCCAGCGCGTCAGATCGGGCGCAGGCGCATCGGTGATGCCGAACGCGCGCAGCACTTCGGTGTCGAGGCCTTCTTTGTGATACTGGCGCGGCACCGCATAGATGGACGGTGCATCCAGCGCCGGAATGACCGCTTCCTTGCGCACATTACAGAATTGCGCGATTTTCGCGCGTTCGCTGTCGGGCAGCGGCTTTTCCGACCGGCACAGCAATATGTCCGGCTGCACCCCGAGGCTCGCCAGTTCGCGGACGCTGTGCTGCGTCGGCTTGGTCTTGAGTTCGCCAGCAGCGGCGATATAGGGCACCAGCGTGACATGGACCGAAAGCGTCTGGTCACGGCCGAGTTCGTTACGCAGCTGGCGGATCGATTCAATGAAAGGCAGCGATTCAATATCGCCCACCGTGCCGCCGATTTCACACAGGACGAAATCGACATCGTCGGTTTCGGCTTGCGCAAATTGCTTGATCGCGTCGGTGACGTGCGGAATGACCTGCACCGTGGCGCCGAGATAGTCACCGCGGCGCTCTTTCTGAATGATTGTCTGGTAAATGCGCCCCGAAGTCACATTGTCGGACTGGCGCGCCGAAACGCCGGTGAAGCGTTCGTAATGGCCAAGATCGAGATCGGTCTCCGCGCCATCGTCGGTCACATAGACTTCGCCATGCTGATACGGGCTCATCGTGCCTGGATCGACATTGAGATAGGGGTCAAATTTACGGATGCGGACCTTGTAGCCGCGCGCCTGGAGAAGGGCAGCAAGACTTGCTGCCATAAGACCTTTTCCGAGCGAGGAGACCACGCCGCCGGTGATGAAAATGAACCGCGCCATGGGAGGAAATGCCTAGTCGAGAAGTGAGGGCGAGCGCAAGCGGTCGAATCCGCTCGCACTCAAAAATTTTACGTCAAGACTGCAATTATTGCTGCAGCGGAACGCCGTTCTGCGCCGGAGCGGGTTGGGCCGCGCCCTTCTGTTCGGCAGCCGCTTTGGCCGCTGCCGCCGCTGCCAGCGGATCGTTCGCCGCTGCCGGCGCTGCGCCTTCGAGCGGAACTGCACTACCGGGCGCCGGAACCGCCGGTGCGGTCTGCGCTGCGCCCTTCGCCAGCGACGTATCGATCTCGCCGCCGCTGCGGTTGACCGAGGCAAGCCCTGCAAGCACGATCGACAGGATAATGAAAAGCGCGGCCAGGATGGAAGTCGCGCGGGTCAGGAAATCGGCCGCGCCGCGCGCCGACATCAGGCCAGAGGG
The DNA here is from genome assembly GCA_023457895.1 of Pseudomonadota bacterium. Classification (GTDB taxonomy): domain Bacteria; phylum Pseudomonadota; class Alphaproteobacteria; order Sphingomonadales; family Sphingomonadaceae; genus JAFAFE01. Next base: position 6,394 of record JAEXAY010000057.1, on the reverse strand, counting down.
GCTGCCACCGCCAATACCAAGGCCGCCGCCTTCCGAACGCTGCATCAGGATGACCGTGATGAGGGTCAGCGTAACGATTGCCTGGACGACGAGCAGAAACTTGAACATGAAATGGAAGCCTGACTAAATTTCTTTGGAAAATACAGTATCGGCGCCGCACATAATTTGTCGGCGCCGCGACTGCAACATCTGTTGACCAGGATGCGACCGCGGCGGTCAGCCGAGGCTCGCGGCCGCTTCGATAATCGGAACAAATTTGGCGGCAGTGAGCGAAGCACCACCAACCAGCGCACCATCGACATTTTCGACCGCCAGCAGTTCGGAGGCATTGTCACCCGTCACTGATCCACCATAAAGAATACGCACGGCGGCGCCCGCATCGGCACCATAAAAGTCCATCAGCTTGCCACGGATGGTTGCATGCATCACCCGCACATCTTCCACGGTCGGGGTCAGGCCCGTGCCGATCGCCCAGATCGGCTCATAGGCGACCGCCAGGCTGCGGCCTTCGGCAAAGGCTGGCAGGGAGCCATCGAGCTGATCGAGCACGAACGGTTCGGCTTCGGCGGCTTCGCGGATATTCCTGGGCTCGCCGACGCACAGGATGACATCCAGCCCCGCCTTCATAGCGGCTTCGGCCTTGCTGCGGACGATCTCGTCGGTTTCGGCAAAACCTTCCCGCCGCTCGCTATGCCCGACAATCGTCAATGCCGCACCGGCGTCTTTCAGCATCGGCGCCGAAACGCTGCCTGTGAAGGCTCCCTTCTCCTCGACATGGCAATCCTGCCCGCCCACCCGCATGGGGGCGACCGCACCGGCCATCGCCGCAATCAGGGTCGCCGGGGGACAGAGCGCGGCATCGACGCCGGGGTGCCCGGCTGCCGCCGCTGCGATCTGCTCCGCTTCGCCGATGGCGGCGCGATCGCCGTTCATCTTCCAGTTTCCGACCACAAATTTGCGCAGACCCATGGCGTGCCCCTGTCCTTCAAGCTGATTGCAAAAGATGCCCGCTCCTAGACAGATGCTCTGCCCATGAAAAGGGGCGGCGTGGAAGAAACACTTGAAGCCCGTCCCGCTCAACCCTAAAGCGAGCCAAACCAAGCGGTTTCGGCCGCCTTGAAAATCCGCTCCGCTTCCATTCAGAATGGCGACCCTGTCCTGTCATGATCAATTTCTTTCGCAGCCTGTTCCAGTCAAAACTCGGTACCGTCATCAGCCTCGCCTTTCTCGGGCTGATCGCCTTTGCCTTTGCCGCCTCCGATATCGGCGGCCAGCTGGGCGGTGTCGCGGGGGGTGGATCAGCGGCCAAGGTCGGTGGCCGGACGCTGAGTGTCGCCGAACTGCGCGAAACGATGAACCGCGCCTACCAGGTCCAGCGCCAACAGCAGCCCGGGATCGATCAGGCGAGCTTCATGGCCCAGAATTTCGACGATGTGCTGAAGGATGTCCTCGCCAGCTACACGCTGGAAGAATATGCGCGCAAACTGGGCTTCGGCGTTTCCAAGCGGCTGGTCGATGCGCGCATCGCGGAGAACCCGGCGTTTCAGGGCGTGGATGGCAAGTTCAACCAGGCAAAGTTCGAACAGCTGCTGCAGCAAAATGGAATCAGGGAAAATGATCTGCGCACGAGCATCGAGCGCGAATTGCTGATCGAGCAATTGCTTGGTCCTGCGGCACAGGCGACCCCTGCCCCCGCCGGTTTCGTGCGCCCTTATGGTGACCTTCTGCTTGAAGAGCGTTCGGGCCTCGCCGCCTTCATTCCATCACAATTCTACGCACCGGCCACGGCGCCGACGACCGCGCAGCTGAATGACTATGTCAGCAAGAACCGGTCGCGCTATCTCGTGCCCGAACAGCGCGTGGTCCGCTATGCAACCTTCGGTCCCGCCAACGCGGCCGGATCGGCCGTGGTCACCGACGCCGAAATCGAAAAGGCGTATAATGACAACAAGGCGAAGTTCGCAGCCGCGGAGGCGCGCCAGTTCGCCCAGGTGATCGTCGCGGAGGAAGCGCAGGCCAAGGCGCTTGCCGCCAAGGCTGCCGGTTCACCGCTTTCGGCAGCTGCCTCGTCGATCGGGCTTTCCGCCAGTTCGATTACGGCCAAAACGCAGAATGATCTCGCTGCCGCGAGCAGCGCGGAAGTGGCCAAGGCGGGCTTTGCCGCTGCGGAGGGCGCCGTGGTCGGCCCGATCAAGGTTCCGCTCGGCTGGTCGGTCGTAAAGCTCGAAAAGATTGAGCGCAGCGCCGCAAAGACGCTGGAGCAAGCCCGCCCCGAGCTCGAAAAGGAACTGTCGGCGCGCAAGAAGCAGGAAGCCGTCGCCGATTTCTTCAACAAGGTGCAGGACCTCGCCGACGGCGGCGCTTCGGTTGAGGAGATCGCCAAGCAGAACGGCCTCAACGTGGTCACCACGCCCGCCATCCTCGCCAACGGCACGGCTCCGGGAGATGCGGGTTACAAGCCCGACACCGTGGCTGCGACCATGGCGCAAAGCGCGTTTCAGGCGAGCAAGAGTGGCGAAACCCAGGTCGTCACGATCAAGGAAAATGAGCAATATGCGATTGTCGATGCGGCGCGCATCATTCCGGGTGCGGTTCCGGCTCTCGATGCCATCCAGACGCGGGTAAGCGACGACTGGAAGCGCGCCGAAGGATCGCGCAAGGCCCGCGAACTGGCACGCAAGATCGCCGACCGCGTGGGCAAGGGGGAGGCGCTCGATGCTGCCATCAAGGCCGAGGGCGCGCGCACCGAACCGGTTCAGCGCATCGGCAGCAAGCGTGCGCAGATCACTGCGGCACAAGGACGTGTTCCGCCCGAACTCACGCTGCTGTTCTCGATGACGCCGCGCACCGCCAAGACGCTCGAGATGCCGAACAATCTCGGCTGGATGGTGCTCTATCTCGATCAGTCGAAGCGCGGTGATGCCTCCAAGGATCCCACCATCATCCCGGCTATTCAGGGCCAGCTGACCCAGACGCTGGGCAAGGAGTATGTCGACCAGATCCTGGCGGCGGCGCGCAAGGCGGTCAGCGTCAAGGAAAACAGGGACGCGATCACGGCGCTCAAGGCCGAACTCACCGGCGCCAACCAGCAGGCGCAATGATCGAGGGGATCGCGGCGGCCCGCCTTGCGCTGACGGCCGGGCAGCCTGCCCTGATCTGGCAAAAGCAGATTGCCGATACCGATACGCCCGTGTCGGCGGCGCTCAAGCTGATCGAACCCGGCCGCGGCGACTGGCTGCTTGAATCGGTCGAAGGCGGCGAGGTGCGGGGGCGCTACAGTCTGCTCGGGCTCGCTCCCGATCTGCTCTTCCGCGCCCAGGGTAACCGCGCCGAAATCAACCGCCAATGGCCGGCCAAGCCTGATGCGTTCGAGCCCTGCGACAGCCCTGCGCTCGACGCGCTGCGGGCGCTGGTGCAGGACTGCCGCATTGACGTTCCCTCCGAATTGCCCAATGCGCTCGCCTGCCTCGTCGGTTATTTTTCCTATGAATCGATCGGCCTTATCGAGAAACTGCCGCGCCCGGCGGACAATCCGATCGGCTTGCCCGACATGCTGTTCGTGCGGCCGACCGTCATTCTGATATTCGACCGGCTGAAGGACGAGCTTTTCCTGATTGCGCCTGTATGGCCCGACAAGGCGCCCGACGCAGACGCGCAGATCAGCGCGGCCGGTGAACGGATCGAAGCCGCCGCAGCACGGCTTGCGGCCGGATTGCCTCCCAGGCTGCCGGAAAGCGAATTGCCGGAGCAGGAGGCAATGCAGCTCGGCCCCGTGCTCGCTCCCGGCCGCTATGGCGAGATGGTTGCGGCGGCCAAGGATTATATCGTCGCCGGAGACATATTTCAGGTCGTGCTGGCGCAGCGCTTCACCTGCCCCTTCCCGCTCCCCCCACTCAGCCTCTATCGCAGCCTCAGGCGGGTCAACCCCTCGCCTTTCCTCTATTATCTCGACCTGCCCGGCTTTGCGCTGATCGGGTCGAGCCCTGAAATCCTCGTCCGCGCGCGCGATGGCGAGGTGACGATCAGGCCGATCGCAGGCACGCGGCCACGTGGAAAGACCGCGCAAGAGGATGAAGCCAACCGCGAAAGCCTGCTCGCCGACCCCAAGGAGCGCGCCGAGCATCTGATGCTGCTCGACCTCGGCCGTAACGATGTTGGCCGGGTTGCCGCGGCCGGGAGCGTTACGGTAACCGACAGCTTCATGGTCGAACGCTACAGCCATGTCATGCATATCGTTTCCAACGTGACCGGAAAGCTCGCGCCGGACAAGGATGCGGTGGATGCGCTGTTCGCCGGTTTCCCGGCTGGCACAGTGTCCGGCGCCCCCAAGGTGCGCGCGTGTCAGATCATCGCCGAACTCGAAAGCGAAACGCGCTGCGCCTATGCTGGCGGCGTGGGCTATTTCTCTCCCGACGGAAACATGGACAGCTGCATCGTCCTGCGCACCGCAATCGTCAAGGACGGCACCATGCATGTGCAGGCGGGCGCCGGGATCGTCGCCGACAGTGATCCGGCCTATGAACAGCGCGAATGCGAGGCGAAGGCTGGCGCTTTGCTCGCCGCGGCGCGCGATGCCGTGCTACAGGCACGCAACAGCGGTTACGGACAATAGGAGGGAACAAGATGCGCAAATTGGCACTGGCGGCACTGATGGCTGCACTGATGGCAGGTCCGGCCTCGGCAAAGGAATGGCCCGTCACCGAACGTGACGCGGTTTTCAAGGATTTTCGCTTCGGTTCGGGCGAAACGCTGCCCGAACTCAGGATCCACTACACCACGCTGGGTACGCCGCACCGCAATGCGAAAGGCGAGATCGACAATGGGATCATGGTGCTACACGGCACCGGCGGGAGCGGCAAGCAGTTCATGCAGCCGCAATTCGCCGATGAGCTTTATGGCCCCGGCCAGCCTTTCGACATTACCAAATATTTTGTGATCCTGCCCGACAATATCGGTCACGGCCAATCGTCCAAACCCAGCGACGGGATGCGGATGAAATTTCCGGCTTATGACTATGACGACATGGTCCGCGCCCAGCACAAGCTTGTCACCGAAACGCTGGGCATCAGGAAGCTGCAACTCATCCTCGGCACCTCGATGGGCTGCATGCACAGCTTCGTCTGGGGCGAAACCTACCCGCAAAATGTCGCGCGGCTCGCGCCCTTCGCCTGCAATCCGGTCGAGATTGCCGGATTGAACCGCATGTGGCGCAAGATGTCGGTCGATGCGATCAAGGCCGACCCGGCGTGGAATGGCGGCAACTATACCGTGCAGCCGGTCGCCGGAATCCGCACCGCCGCCGCGCTTTCGACCGTCGCGGGAGCCAATCCGCTGGCGTTTCAAACCCAATATCCAACGCGTGCAGCAGCCGAAGATGCGCTCGCCAAGGCGTTTCCCAATCGCCTCAAGGACGATGCCAACGATCGTATCTATCAGCTTGAATCATCGCGTAATTACAATCCGGAACCCAAACTAGACACCGTCACCATGCCGGTGCTGTGGATCAATTCGGAAGATGATTTCATTAACCCGCCCTATCTTGGTATCGCCGAAAAGCAGGTGAAGCGGATGCCTGCCGCGCGCTTCATCCTGATCCCGGCAACGCCCGAAACCAAGGGGCACAGCACCCATACATGGGCCAGGTTCTGGAAGGCCGACGTGGCCAAGCTGTTGCAGACACCCAGCCCGTGATTGCCCGCTCATGATCCTCGTTATCGACAATTATGACAGCTTCACCTGGAACCTCGTCCATTATCTGATGGAGCTCGGGGCCGAGGTCGAGGTGGTGCGCAATGACGCACTATCCGCGGCCGAAGCAGTGGCGACGGATGCCAAAGCCTTTCTGCTCTCCCCGGGACCTTGCACGCCCAACGAAGCCGGGATCAGCCTCGATCTGGTCGCAGCCTGCGCGAAGGCAAACAAGCCACTGCTCGGCGTATGTCTCGGGCATCAGGCAATCGGCCAGCATTTCGGCGGCAAGGTGGTGCGCGGCGGACTGATGCATGGCAAGACCTCGCCGGTGAACCATGACGGCACCGGGCTGTTCCAAGGCATCCCCTCACCTTTCACCGCGACGCGCTATCACTCACTGATCGTCGAGGATATTCCGGAGAGCCTCATCGTCAATGCAACCGCCGATGACGGATCGGTCATGGGGTTCCGCCATGCCTCGCTCCCCATCCACAGCGTCCAGTTCCACCCGGAAAGCATCGCCACCGAATATGGCCATGACATGCTGGCCAATTTCATGCGAATTGCGGGGATGAAGGTGAAGGAGCAGGTATGATGATCCGGTCATGTTTCATTTTTTCCCGTCGCCCTGAACTTGTTTCAGGGTCCATATATCCCGTACTATCGATGGCTCCGGGTCTATGGATGCTGAAACAAGTTCAGC
>JAEXAY010000056.1 GCA_023457895.1 Pseudomonadota bacterium | reverse complement strand
GCTCTGGAGTGAATCCCCCGCGGCCTTATCCATCATCGTGGCGAGTTCGCCGAGCGACGCAAGCTTATATTTCACCAGCAACGGCTTCAGCGCGGTATCGATGCGCCATAACCGGTTTTCACACAGTGTCTGCCCGGTCCGGCGTGCAAGCAGTTCGACCATCTTGAGGCGGGCAAGGTCATTGCTGATATCGACCATCATCGCTCTGCGACCCAGCGATTGAGGTATGTGGCCATAGCATCCGGCGTCAAAACGGCCGAGGCAATGCCGTCGCGCACCACCGCACCCGGCATCCCCCAGACCACGCAACTTTCCGGATTCTGCGCAAGGACCGGAATCCCCCTGCCATGCAGTTCGCGCGCGCCATGAAGCCCGTCCCTGCCCATGCCGCTCAGCACTATAGCGCAGGCGCGGCCGCCATAAATTTCGGCGACCGATGAAAACATGGGATCGACCGAGGGCTCACAGCCGGATTCGACCGGACCTTCGAGAATGCGGATCCGGACCCGCTTGGCCTTGTCGCGATAGAGGGTGAGGTGTCCCTGCCCCGGCGCGAGATAGATATGGTTCGGGTGAACCGGCATATCCGCTTCGGCGACATGCACCTTGCGCGAGGTCATTGCGCCGAGTTGCCGGGCAAAAAAGGGAATGAATGCGTCAGGGAGATGCTGGGTCAGCAGGATGGGGGCCGAGATCTCCTCGTCCAAGCCACGTAGTAGGGCCTGCATCGAGGGAATGCCGCCGGTCGACGCACCCACCGCGATACAATCGAGCGCTTTATCCCGCGAAGGATTGGGTGCTTCGACCTTGTGGCGCTGCTCGGCTACACGCACATATTCGCTTGCCTTGCGTTTTGCCCGCTTGGCGTGACCGAGACGGCGCAAGCGATCATTCAGCACTTCGCTGAAGGTCCCGCCGAAGCGCGCGCGGCCCGGCTTCGCCAGCGTATCCGACGCCCCGAGCGCAAGCGCTTCAACCGCAGCCGGGCCACCTTCTTCGCAGTTTGAGGACAGGATGAGGACACGCGCGTCCTTGCCGCGCTCGAGAATATCGGGAAGGGCCGCAAGCCCGCTCATCACCGGCATCTCGATGTCGAGGATAACGACATCCACCGTATCGTGCACAAGAAAATCCAGCGCTTCTCGTGCATTGGCAACCGACGCGACAATCTGGAAATCCTGCGATCGCTCGATCATATGTTCGAGTACGCTGCGGATGACCAGGCTGTCATCGACGAGCATCACGCGTACGGGCGCGCGTTCCGGGCCGTCATATTCCTCACGAGCCCTAGAAGCCCGGTGACTGGTCGCCACCGGACGGCCAGCAGCGCGCTCCCGTTCCGGAGCCGGAGGAGGAGAAGCCTGTTTCACCGGTCCCGCCCTGCTCAGGCGAGGCCAACGAGCTGCAATTTTCCTTCGATCGTTTCGCGGTCGAACGGCTTCATAACATATTCGTCCGCTCCCGCCTCAATGGCCGCCCGAATATGCGCCACGCCATTTTCGGTCGTACAGAACACGATTTTTGGCCGCGGCGAAACAGTTGAATCATTCAGCGCCTCGAGAAATTCCATTCCGCTCATGCGCGGCATGTTCCAGTCGAGCAAAACGACATCCGGCGCCTTGCCCTGACAATAATCGAGCGCTTCCTGTCCGTCGCAGGCTTCGTCAACCCTGAACTTCATGCCTTCCAGAATATGGCGTGCGACCTTGCGGATCACCTTGCTGTCATCGACCACCAGACAAGTCTTCATGGAAATTTCCCCGTTTCTCCACCCCAATCGCAGCGGATGCGATCTGAACTTAATGCCCCAAGCGTAAGGTTCCGGTTAACGTCGCGGTCAATTCGTCCGCAATTTGCCGGATTTTGCGTCTCAAGCGGCCCGCGCACGCATCTGGCCCTGGACCAGAGCGTTGGTATCGACCACCAGCAAAGTCTGGTTGTCGTGATCGATCATCGATGCCGCCACGCCCGCCCAGCCCGGAGCCAGTTTTCCGCGCACCGGAAATTCATCCTCCTCGATGAAAACGACGTCATCGACCTGGTCAACGATGATCCCGTAGGCATGTCCACCACGTTCGGCGACGACGGTCTTCCGCCCTTCCGGCGTTCCGATGCCGCTCTCGCCCACTGACAGACCGGCATCCACCAGCGTGATGACCCGGCTGCGCAAGGCAAACAACCCGATGATGTGGGGCGGCGCGGCGGGAACGGGCGTCACATTCCTGACCACGACCACCGATTCGACCTCGGCGGACCGGAATGCGACCCGCGTGCCGCCGACGCGAGCGACCAGATAGAGATTCTCGATCATGCTACCCCCCATCAGCGCTGCCGCCCGGCCTTCAGGGCATTCACCAGCGCGTTACGATCATACCGGTAGATGCTGTCATCACCCTTGCGCAGGCGCGCCGCCTGGGCGCGGAGCCTGATGATCGGCGTGCCCTGTTCAACCGGAACGGCGCTATCGATATGCGCCGAACAGATGACGATGGAGGGCGCACTATCTTCCTGCGTCATGTCGCCAAGAATGACCTTGTAGCCTGCGGCCTCCACCATCGGCGCGAGAAACAGGCGCGCCCATTCATCGTCGCCATGATCAATCCGGCACACCGGCTTCGCCTGCGGCTGCGCCATCGAAAGGCTTGCGACCTCACTGAAAATCCAGTGCGGATCAATGACCTCAACCTGCTCTCCGCCGATCAGCGCAACGCCCGAAGCAAGTCCGTCATGTCCGGCAGGCGCCATTTCGAACGGCGTGTCGACGATGTCGATGACTTCCGCGATGGGGTATCCGACGGTGGTGTTGCCGTCGGTGATGCTCAGCATCTTGAGACGCGAAAGGCCTTCCGGCACGCCGTTTGTAAACACCGGAACGATTTCATCGCCGAGCGTGGCACGCCACTGGCCGGCGCTGAGACTGATCTGGCCCGCATCAATGTCTTCGACCCGGTCGATTACCGGCAGTCGCACGGCACGTTTGCGGCCATCATATTCGCTGAAGAGAAGCATCTGGCGGTCGACCGCATCGCCCTCGTCGTCATCCGCCTCGATGTGGCTGAGGTCGGCTTCGGCACCGCGCGCATCCTCGAATACCGACGCCTTGATCGCAACGCCACTGGGGTCAATCAGGAGCATCGGGCGCCCGCTGTCCGGCAGGGTGGTGCCCGCATACAGTCCGCTCCCCATAATTTGCGGAGCCGCTGGACGGATAACCAGTTCTTCCTGATCGAGCACTTCCTGCACCGAGAGCGCATAGGGCTTGCCGCTGGCCGGACGGACAAGAACCAGCGTGCGATCGCCATCGTCATTCTCCGCACGCGGCAGGCCAAGCACATCATCAAGGCAAACGAGCGCAAGGCGTTGGCCGCGCACCAGCACGATTTCAGCTCCGCCCGCCCGATCGATCCGCGCCGCATCGCTGTCCTGCATGAGTATTTCGAGAATATTGGAGCGCGGCAGAGCAAAGCGCTGGCTGCCGGCACGAACCGTCAGCCCGGAAATGATCGTTAGCGTCATCGGGACGCGCAGCCGTACGGTGAAGCCTTCGCCAAAGCGGTTTTCGACATCGACGACACCGCCAATGCGTTCGACATTGGCACGAACAACGTCCATGCCGACGCCACGGCCGGAAATATCGGTCACCTTGCTAGCGGTTGACAGACCGGGCGAGAACAACAGTTCGAGCTTTTCTGCCGCGCTCATCGCATTGGCGTCGCCCTGCGTGATCAGCTTGGCGTCAATTGCCTTGCTGACAAGCCGGTCAAGCGATACGCCGCCACCATCGTCCGACACCTCGACGACGATCTGGTTACCGGACTGGCGCGCCGCCACCGTAAGAAGTCCTGCCCCATTCTTACCCGCGGCAGTGCGCTTCGCGACCGTTTCGATGCCATGGTCGATCGCATTGCGGACGATATGCGTCAGCGGATCGCGGATCATCTCGATCATTTCACGGTCGATCTCGACCTCGCTTCCCTCGATGATCAGCTCGACGCGCTTGTCGAGCCGGGCTGACAGATCGCGCACCGTGCGCGGCAGCGCGGAAAAAAGCTTTTCGATCCGCTGCATCCGCATCTGGCTGACTGCATTGCGCATATCGGCGATCGAGCCCGACAGTCGTTCAAAGGCCGAAACGACCTCGCCGTTCAGAGAGGCTTCACGGAACTGGCGGGCGACCTCGTTACGCGCCAGCACAATGTCGGACACGCCGTTCATGATATTGTCAAGAAGGCTGAGCGGAACGCGGATCGAACGCAGGACGCCGCCCGGTTCGGCCTGCGCCGGCACTGGCGCCGCAGCTTCTGCCGCCTCGCCAACTCCCTCCCCGGCTGATTGCGCAAGGCTGGCGATCAGCGGCGCGTCGCTGCCTTCGGGCTCAACACCGTCCCGTTCGATTTCAGCGCTCAGGCTGGTGATGCGATCAATGATCGCAAGTACGGCACTGACCATGGCGGGTGTCGCCTCGCGCGTGCCATCGCGGACCGCCCCCAGCGCATCTTCCGCCGCATGCGCAAGCGCGCCGATGCGTTTCAGATCAAGAAAGCCGCTGCTGCCCTTGACGGTGTGGACAAAACGGAAAATCGCGTCGAGCCGGTCGCGATCAGACGGGTTGCTTTCCCAGGCGATGATCTCGCCGCCAATTTCCTCCATGATTTCCGCCGTCTCCGCGAGGAAATCCTGCAACAGCTCGTCCATCTGCCCCACCCGGTTGCATCCAATGATGCACAGCTATGGAAGCGATTGGTTAAAATCGGGTTTACCCGCGTAAAATGGAATCCGAAACTACAGTCGCATCACTGCGCCAAGGACGATAAGCCCATCGCCTGTTTGCACCATCATCTGCCCCCCATTCTGGGCGGCCAGCCGCGATGTCATCCATGCCGCAGCGGTGCGCGAGGTCAACTCGTCCTCGGCCATCTGCCCTTCGAGCGCGCGCCGGATTTCCGGGTCGAGCGTGATCCGCTCGCCCGCGCCGCGCACGACCAGTTCCATCTCGTTGCCGCGCTGCTCCGCCCCGATATCAAGCTGACCGCCGCGCACCATCGCATCGGCCGCGACCAGCGTGAGATTCAGCAGGCATTTCGCCGCCGGCTTGGGGAGCCCGGCATCGTTGACCAGCCAGCCCAGCGTCGTCCGGTCATTAATGAGGCCCTCGATCGCGGATTTCACTTCAGAAGCCGGAACGCTCTCGCCAAAACCGCCTGCAGAACCAAAGGCAAGCCTGAAAAATTTGAGCTTGCTGGCCGAAGTCCGGGCGCTTTGCTCGAGCAGTTCAAAGCAACGCTGCCGCATTTCGGGATCGGTTTCGTCCGCCATCAGCTCAAGCCCGTTGTTGAGCGCGCCGACTGGGCTCAGCAGATCGTGACACAGACGCGAACAAAGCAGGCTGGCAAAATCAATCTGGTCAAGCGGCATTGCAATCGGGGCCTTTCGGTTTCGCGCGGACGAGCGATGCTGGATTGCTCCGCCTAGTGGCAATCCTCGTCCAATATATCCAGCACTAATTGGTTAAAACGGCCGTGGAGCGCGCCGGAAGCAACGCTTTGCCACAGCGCGAACGCGCCGCCCGCTCCGGCGATCAGCCAGTAGCGCCCGTCCGCCCGCGCCATTTCGGCATCGGTCGCCGAAGGTGCCGCGCACCCATGAGGATGACTATGATAATGGCCGATAACGGCGCGACCGGTCCCCCGCCCGACCCGCTCCGCGGGCAGAAGCACGGCCGGATCAAGTTCGAAACAACTCTGCGGATCGGGATGAACATTGCGGGCCGGGACAATGGCGCGGATCAGGTTTCCGCTGCCGAGCAAAAGCCCGCAGCGCTCCTCTACCGTCGACAGGGCCACGTCGGCGAGCAGTTGCTCCAGAGTCCATCTTGATATTGCAGCCCTCATCCCCATATTTTTACGCGTGGGAGCCGGGGAAACCAATATCGAAGTCAGGCTGGACGATACCGCCGCAGGTCTGCGCATAGACCGCGCGCTCACCGCTGCCATTCCGGAATTGTCGCGCGAACGGATCAAGGCGCTGATGCTGGCCGGTTTTGTGCGCGGCGCCAGCGGTGGATTGCTCAAAGACCCCTCGTTCAAATTGACGACTCCGATCGACATTATCGTCACCGTGCCGCCCGCTGCCGACAGCGGCAACGCGGCGCAGGACCTCGGCCTTGCCATCGCTTACGAGGACGAGGATGTCATCGTGGTCGACAAGCCGGCCGGGATGGTCGTTCACCCCGCCGCCGGAAATGCCGACGGCACGCTGGTCAACGCCCTGCTTCATCATTGCGCGGGTCAGCTTTCAGGCATTGGCGGGATCGCGCGGCCCGGTATTGTCCACCGCATCGACAAGGGTACCTCGGGGCTGATCATCGCGGCAAAGAATGACCGCGCCCATGAAGGGCTGGCGCGACAGTTCGCCGATCACAGCATTATCCGGCGCTATCAGGCGATCGTCCACGGTCACCCTCGTCCGCTGGAGGGGACGGTACGCGGCGCGATCGCGCGCGCTTCCGCCAATCGCAAGAAGATGACCGTAGTGCCCGATGGCAAGGGCAAGCATGCCGTCACCCATTACCGGACGCTCGAGACATTGCCGCACGCGAGCCTCGTCGAATGCCGTCTCGAAACCGGGCGCACCCATCAGGTCCGCGTGCACATGACCCATATCGGTCACCCGCTGCTTGGCGACCCGGCCTACGGGCGCCCGAAAAAGCCGGTTGCCGACCTGCTCAAATCGCTGCAATTCGAGCGGCAGGCGCTGCACGCGGCGGTGCTTGGTTTCATCCATCCAAAATCGGGTGAATCGATTACTCTGACCAGTTCAATTCCACCGGATATGCTGGAACTGCTCAACCGGTTACGCGTATAAATATTTACTCCAAAAGCGCCGATTCCCTGCTAGGATGTCGGCTCCTTGGGTTCAGGAAGGAATAAAATACCACGATGGCCAAGGCCAAAGCAATTTCGGCAAAAAGTAACGTCCCGGCTGTTCCCGCTCTTGGCGGGGAAGCAAGCCTCAATCGCTACCTGTCGGAAATCCGCAAATTTCCGCTGCTCACGCCCGAACAGGAATATATGCTCGCCAAGCGGTATCAGGAGCATCAGGACCCCGAGGCGGCGGCGCAGCTCGTCACCTCGCACCTGCGACTCGTGGCCAAAATCGCGATGGGCTATCGCGGTTATGGACTCCCCGTGTCCGAGCTTATCTCGGAAGGCAATATCGGTCTCATGCAAGGCGTGAAGAAGTTCGAGCCCGACCGCGGCTTCCGGCTTGCCACATACGCGATGTGGTGGATCAGGGCCTCGATCCAGGAATTTATCCTGCGCTCTTGGAGCCTCGTCAAGATGGGCACCACGGCCGCGCAGAAAAAACTTTTCTTCAACCTCCGCCGGATGAAGAATAATCTGGAAGCGTTCGAGGATGGCGATCTGCGTCCCGAAGACGTGCAGAAGATCGCGACCGACCTTGGCGTGTCGGAAGATGAGGTCGTGAGCATGAACCGCCGCATGGCGATGGGCGGCGACACTTCGCTCAACGTTCCGATGCGCGAGGATGGTGACGGGCAGTGGCAGGACTGGCTCGCCGATGACGCCCCGCTTCAAGACGAACGCGTCGCCGAAGCGGAAGAGCGCGACGTGCGCCATGCCCTGCTCAACGAGGCAATGGAGCATCTCAACGAGCGCGAGCAGCATATCCTGACGCAGCGGCGCCTGGTCGATGATCCGCAAACGCTAGAGGACCTCTCGCAGCAATATGGCGTCAGCCGCGAACGCGTCCGCCAGATTGAGGTGCGCGCGTTCGAAAAGCTGCAAAAAGCGATGTTGCGTATCGCCGGCGAAAAGCGGCTCCTTCCCGCCGCCGTCTAAGCCAGTACAAAGGAATAGGCTCCGATTTTTTCAAGGAGCCGCTCCCGGGAAGCCCCTGCCGGATGCGGCGGGGGTTTTCTCATGGGTGGTCGGTTAGTCCGCACCCCCGCAAATCCTTCTTCCCGCATGGTATGAGGATTGGTAGGGGTGCGCCATGGCCCGACGATCCAAGTTCAACGCGCTCACCCGCCCCTCCTCCTTTCAGCGCACGTCTGCCCCCAGCAAATCCGGGTACCGTATCGGCTGGCTGATCGGGCGCGCGATCGTTTACTTCGTCGCCGGATCGGTCTTGTGGGTACTGATCTATAAATGGATCCCCGTGCCGCTTACCGCGACGATGATGGGCGACCTCATCGAAGGGCACGGGCTCACCAAGAACTGGGAGCCGTTGGAGCGTATTGATCCGAATATGCCGCGCGCGGTCATCGCCGCGGAAGACAGCAAATTCTGCGCCCATTCGGGGTTTGACACGACCGCGCTGGAACAGGCGCTTCGTGCCAATCTTTCCGGAGGCAAGATGCGCGGCGGGTCGACGATCAGCCAGCAGACCGCCAAGAATGCTTTTCTTTGGCAGGGTTCAAGCCGGATCAGCCGGGCGCTGCGCAAGATCCCCGAAGCCTGGTTTACCCTGCTAATCGAACAAATCTGGGGCAAGCGCCGGATCATGGAGGTCTATTTGAACATCGCCGAGACCGGCATCGGCACTTACGGCGTGACGGCAGGGGCCGAACGCTATTTTGGCAAGAGCGCGCAGAAGCTCTCACCTACCGAGGCCGCTCGCATCGCAGCCGTGCTTCCCCTGCCCAAGGAACGCGAGGCCATCACGCCATCAGGCTATACCCGCCGATACGGCAATGCGATTACAGCCAGGATGCGGGTGGTACAGCGCGACGGGCTGGATGGGTGTATCCGGTGATTTCAGGAGCGAAACCGGAGTAAAAAGGGCGCCGGAATTTCTCCCGGCGCCCTCTTTTTTCGCAAACAGCGTGGCTTAGAAGCCAACCACCAGCGTACCACTGATCGTACGCGGAGCGCCGATCTGAACAAACGGCGCGCTCGAGCTCTGGGTCAGGCTGCCACCAAAGCCGCCATAGTAGAGTTTGTCGAACAGGTTATAGACGTTGAACTGCAAATGGGTCTTTTCCAGTCCAAAGTCAGCCAGACTGATGCGGGCATCCGCGTTGACGAGCCAGTAAGCCGGTGTCTTGGCAGGGAACTGGGTCACGCCACCGATGACCAACGGAAGGTTGGTGTCGAACAGATAGCGAGGGCCTGTGCGCTTACCGGTTATCCCCAGTTCGACTGGACCAAGCATCCCGCGGACGGTGCCGCCATAGCTGTAAGTCGCCGCGCCAGACTCGCGCTTTCCAGCTGTTGGCGCATAGGTCGTCGGCGTGAGTTGGAGATCATCCTTGATTTCGGATTCCAGGATAGATCCGAACACGTAGAACGCCAATTCCTTGACCGGTGCATAGGAAACAAAACCATCGACACCATATTTGTCCACGCGGCCGAGGTTCCGATACACGTTGCGGTCCAGTTCAACGTCATAAGCCGATGCCAGACGATCCGTGTAGCGCGTGAACCAGCCGCTGACCTGTGCCTGCACCTGGCTCGAACGATAGCGCAGGCCAAGATCGAAGTTGTCGGTCTTTTCCGGCGACGGCTTGGCCTGATCTGTCGTCGGATCAAAGAAGAAGCTGTTGTACAGGCTGTCGGTGCCCGGAACCTGGATGCCCTTCGAATAGTTGCCGAAGACCGAGATCTGCGGGCTAACATCGAAAGTCAAACCGATGTTCGGCAGCAGCGCATCATATTTGAACACGCGGCGTTGCGGCCCCTGCATGGTCGGATTGGCGGCAGCATAAGCCGCCGCAGCGGCGGTGTTGGTACTGAAGCAGTCAACGAAACCGGCCGCGCTGGTGGTGAAGCAATAGTTGTTCAGATCACGCTTGAAGAAAGGCGCGCGCAAACCGAGGTTGACGGTCAGCGCTTCATTCATGAACCTGCCGCGATATTCACCGGCGATCTGGTTAAGAATGGCCAGAGACTTACGATCACGCTTTTGCATTACCGCGCCGGAAGCATCCGTGAGCGGTGCGTTGACAGCAAAAACATCCAGCGGTTCGCCATTGGGGGCCAGACCAATCAACTGACCAGTTTGACGGTGGCGCGCATGGTCCAGCGTATAGGCAAGACGGAAACGATGCTGGTCATTCAGATCCCAGGTCAGGTTGGAGATAACACCGTAACGGCGCGTGTTGGTCTGGCTGGGAGCAAGAAGCGTAACGCCATTGCTGTTGCGGCTTGAACAAGCCACACCAACTCCCGGGCAGGTATCGAGAATATCGCCATCGCCATTGAGGTCACGGCCGAAATAATATTGTCCGCCGATGAAACCAGTGTACTGGATTCCTCCAATTGCGTATGTTCCCTCACGTCCGGTGACGGTTCCGCCACCATTTGCCTTAACATACTGGTAGCTGGGGTCCACCGACAGCGTCAGACCTTCGGTCAGGGTGAAGCGCGACGATCCGCGAAGGTTACCAGTATTCGACGGATTGTAGCGACGGTCAAACTGGGTACCGCAGCTGTTAACCGTATCCGCCACACCCGCTTGGGGGGCATCAATCGTGCAGGGATAAGGAATGCCATATTCCAGTTGATCACGGTTGGCCGGAAAACGATCCGGAACTGCAGGCGCGCCGGCATCGTTGCGGAGACGAACCGAACCGAAGAAGTTATTGCGGTTCTCGTTATAGTGGCCGGACAGCGAAACGAAGTCGCCGTTATCGCCGATCGGCTGATAAATACGGGCGTTATACTGCTGCTTGCGGATGCGGCCGTAATTGTTGAACGGAATGCGGTTCACTGCGCGCGACGCTGCGAAGAAGGCACGCGTTCCGAACGAGGTGATGTTCCCGGTTTCGATCTTGCCGAACACGCGGAAGAAATCGAAATCGCCGTAAGAAGCCGACAGCATACCGCCAAGCTCTTCGTCCGGCGTCTTGGTCCGATAGTTGACCGTCGAGCCCGAAGCTGCAGCGGTCGGGCTGTCGACGTCGGTCGAACCAAGGTTCACGTTGACCTGTTCGATCAGTTCGGGATCGAGTTGCTGGTTCGAATAGATGGCGTAGTTACCCGAATCGTTCAGCGGAACACCATCGAACGTCAACGAAATACGGTCGCTAGAGAAACCACGGATGCTCAGCGTACCGCCAGCCGAGCCATAGGCATCGTTGTTCTGGAAGTTTACGCCCGGCATGACGTTAATAGTGTCAAGGATCGTCTGCCCCGGGTTCTGACGCTCAATATGCTCCTGCGTCAGCACCTGCTTCGCCTTGGTGGTATCCGGAGCCTGAATGCCCGCGACATCCTGCGCGCGCGTGCCGGTTACGACAATCGCTTCGTCTTCGAAATCAACCGAGCCGGTTGACTGCGCGAATGCCATGGATGGCATGATGAGCGCGGCCACAGCTACCGTGCGATACAGCATGGTTTTCATGGAAATGTTCCTTTTGGTTCTACGAAATCTTATAAGTTCAGCGAGGCAATCGTGCACAGAATCGTCATAGCCCGGCCTTGCTTGTGGCCCGAATGGTTAGCGAATGTGGCAGCTTGATGACAGTATGTCGCGGTGCAGCATGGCCATCGTAATAAAAGTGTAAAATTTCAGGTGGATTCGGATATGGTGTCATGCCAGCATTGCTGTGAATGACACATAACATTGATTTAAAAAGATTTTATATGATCAAGGGCAGGGTTCATACCGAACCCCGGACCTGTGGCGCAGAAGTCACAGGTTTAAAATCTTTTCGCGCTCTACCCGGATCCGGATAAAATCCCCAGCCATCAGGCTGCGTCGTCGGCGGCCGCTGATGCGCTCTTTTTCTTTTTGGGGCTTTCCGCGAACACCTTGATCGGCTCCTTGCGGCCTTCGACCACATCCTTGTCGATCACCACCTCGCTGACACCTTCCAGAGTCGGCAAGTCGAACATGGTGTCGAGCAAAATGCCCTCGAGGATCGAGCGCAGCCCGCGCGCGCCGGTCTTCCTAGCAATCGCCTTGTTGGCGATCGCGACCAGCGCATCGTCGGTGAAGGTGAGGCCCACATCCTCAAGCTCGAACAGCTTGCGATATTGCTTCACCAGCGCGTTCTTGGGCTCGGCCAGAATCTTGACCAGCGCGTCGACATCGAGATCTTCGAGCGTTGCGATCACCGGCAAGCGGCCGACAAATTCGGGGATCAGCCCGAATTTGAGCAGATCTTCGGGCTCGCCCTGCTGCAGGATCGCACCGGTGCGGCGCTCGTCGGGCGCGGCGACATGCGCGCCGAAACCGATCGACTTGCCCTGCAAACGGTCGCCGATGATCTTTTCCAGCCCCGCGAAAGCCCCGCCGCAGATGAACAGGATATTGGTCGTATCAACCTGGAGAAACTCCTGCTGCGGATGCTTGCGCCCGCCCTGCGGCGGCACGCTGGCAGTGGTGCCTTCCATCAGCTTCAAGAGCGCCTGCTGCACGCCCTCGCCCGAAACGTCGCGGGTGATCGAGGGGTTTTCGGCCTTGCGGCTGATCTTGTCGATTTCGTCGATATAGACGATGCCGCGCTGCGCCTTCTCGACATTGTAATCCGACGCCTGGAGCAGTTTGAGGATGATATTTTCCACATCCTCACCGACATAGCCCGCTTCGGTGAGCGTGGTCGCATCAGCCATGGTGAAGGGTACGTCAAAGGTCTTGGCAAGCGTCTGGGCGAGCAAGGTCTTGCCCGAACCCGTCGGCCCTACCAGCAGGATGTTCGACTTGGCGAGTTCGACATCGTCGCCCTTCCCGCCATGGTTGAGCCGCTTATAGTGGTTATGCACCGCAACCGAGAGCACGCGCTTGGCGCGCGCCTGACCGATCACATAATCGTCGAGCACGTCGCAGATTTCCTGCGGGGACGGCACGCCGCCGTCCTTCTTCGCGGCAAGCCCGCCCTTCACTTCCTCGCGGATAATGTCGTTGCACAGTTCGACGCATTCATCGCAGATGAAGACCGTCGGTCCGGCAATCAGCTTGCGGACTTCATGCTGCGACTTTCCGCAGAAGGAGCAGTAAAGCGTGCTTTTTGAATCCGAACCGCTCAACTTCGTCATACCTATCCCTAAACTGTTCCGCCGCCATCTGCGGGGAAACAGGCCCATCCTATCGGGCTATTGTCATAATTCAAGCGGCCATTTGGCTAGCCCGGCCCCCCGCCACCTTTGCATCGCTGTCCACGACGTCGAAAGTTCACGAAGGTAAGGCCGTTTCGCCTTACTCCTTGGGCTTGTCCGCAGCCGATTGATCGGACGTCGGATCCTCGGAGGGCTTCGGCCGCTGGTCGAACACCTGATCGACAAGCCCGAACGCCTTGGCTTCTTCGGCTTCGAGGAAGGTGTCGCGATCCATCGCCTTCTCGATCGCCTCGAGCGGCTGGCCGGTATATTTCTGGTAGAGCGCGTTCATCCGCGCACGGATGCGCAGGATTTCCTTGGCCTGGATTTCGATATCCGACGCCTTGCCCTGCGCCCCGCCCGAAGGCTGGTGGACCATGATCCGCGCATTGGTGAGCGCAACGCGCATGCCGGGCTCTCCCGCCGCGAGCAGGAAGGAACCCATCGACGCCGCTTGCCCGATACAGACCGTGCCGACGCGCGGACGGATATATTGCATCGTGTCATGGATCGCCATGCCCGCCGTGACGACCCCGCCCGGCGAGTTGATATACATATAGATGTCCTTCTTCGGGTTTTCCGATTCGAGGAAGAGCAGCTGCGCGACGATCAGCGCGGCCATATTATCCTCGACGGGGCCGTTCACGAACACGATCCGTTCGCGCAGGAGGCGCGAGAAAATGTCAAAGCTGCGCTCGCCGCGGGTCGATTGTTCGATGACAATCGGAACAAGCGCGTTGGTCGGATCATAGATCGAGTTGGTCATAACTATCCTGTATCTTGAGATTTTCGCCGGGCGCTCAACATTGGGTGCCGGGGCTTTAGGGTCAAGGCCTTGTGGCACAGCGTCATCAAAAGAAAAAGGCGGGAGAGTGGTTAACTCGCCCGCCTTTCCGCATAAAACCGGTGACCGGCCTATTTCTTCTTGGCCGGAGCCTTCTTGGCAGCAGGCTTTTCAGCCTTTTCGGCCGGCTTGGCCGCAGCCTTGGCGGGCGCCTTCTTGGCCGGCGCGGCCTTTTCAGCCTTGGCAGCAGGTTCGGCATCGGCCTTTTTGCTATCGACCTTCTTCGCGGGAGCCGCCTTGGCCTCGCCCTTCTTGGCGGCAGCCTTTTTAGCCGGAGCCTTCTTTGCCTTGGCGCCATGATCGTGATCGCAATCCGGGCCGTGGACGTGGCCGTCCTCGCTCTCGATCGCGGCTTCAAGGTCTTCGCGGCTCACTTCGCGGTCGCTGATTTCGGCCTTGTCGAACAGGAAGTCGACGACCTTGTCCTCATAGAGCGGCGCGCGAAGCTGGGCGGCGGCCATCGGATCCTGCTGGACATATTGGATGAAGCGCTCGCGGTCCTGCGGGCCATATTGCTGCGCGGCCTGCATGATGAGGCGCGACATTTCCTGCTGGCTCACCTCGACGCCATTGGCCTGCCCGATTTCGGACAGCAGCAGGCCGAGACGCACGCGGCGCACCGCGATATTGCGGTAATCGTCGCGATCTTTTTCGATTTCCTTGCGCGCGGCTTCCGGATCGGCCTCGTGGCTCGCTTCATGTTCGAGCTGCGCCCAGATCTGGTTGAACTCGGCTTCGACCATCGAGGGCGGCACGTCGAAATCATGCGCGTCGGCCAGCTGGTCAAGCAACTTGCGCTTCATATAGGTGCGGGTGAGACCGTTATGCTCCTGCTCGACCTGGCCCTTGAC
>JAEXAY010000055.1 GCA_023457895.1 Pseudomonadota bacterium | reverse complement strand
GTGCTATGACCCAAGGCTTGATCGCCGCTGCGTGAATGACGTTGCAGCTGGACCGCGATTTCTGAAGTGCTATGACTCCAGCACCTCGCGCGGCTATTGTCGTGGAGTTGCAGCTGGACCGCGATTTCTGAAGTGCTATGACCGTAACCAGTCCTTATCCCTCATCCCCGTCGTTGCAGCTGGACCGCGATTTCTGAAGTGCTATGACGGTGTGTATCCAAATTATTGATTTCAATCCTGTTTTGGATCGCACCGGTCATTGCAAACATCGCACATGCTCCTCAAAACAGCGCCAGTTGACTCGGATTTTTTCTTTGCCGTTTACGCAGCTGCCCTGAAAAACGGATTATATTTTCATATTGCCGGTCGGTAAAGGCGAGAATGTGAACGTCTCCCTTTTCTGGCAGCGATGATTCGATTCGCCGTACATAGGTTTCATATTGCTCCTTGCCCGAACAGAAGCGGGCATAGATGGAAAACTGGCTCATCTCGTACCCTTCATCGAGCAGGAATTCGCGAAACTTCGTCGCCGCGCGTGATTCCTCGCGGGTGCCCACAGGCAAGTCTAACATCACCAAGATCCACATAAGCCGGTATCCGCTGTAATGGGTATTGCCGTCGAGCCCGCGCATGAGGACGGTCATACGGTTTCACCTTCGGGACAATGGCGCGCGATGGCCTGCCATCCGAGCGGCGAGGGCGGCATGAACAGTTGCAACGCGAGCCGGCCGCTCTCGAAACTCGCCGCGAGCGATTGGGTCAGCCGCTGGACACAGACGGTGACGGGAGAAACCGCACCGGCGATTTCCAGGTCGGCGGTGACAAGTCCCGTCAGCCGCCGCTTGGCGTCGCGGTCCAGCAGTTCGACGCCATCATCATTGAGCTGATGGACAAGGGCATCGACCAGTGGCCGGAAGGGCTCGACCAGATCGTCGGCGAGGGCAAAGGCATTGAGCCGGTTGGCATGATGGAGTCCGATACTGGGGTGCAACCCGGACGCCACGATCGATCGCGCCACCATCGCCCGCATCACGGTATAGCCATAGTTGAGCAACCCGTTGATGCCGCCCGCCGCCCGGTCACGGCGAAAGTCCGGCCCGAACAGCGCGGGCCAATAGCGGCGCGCGGCTTGCGCCTCCATATTGTCCGGGTCGCCCGAACGGACGCGGTCGGAGAGAAACTGAAGGGCGCTGGCTTCGTCCCGGCCATGGGCGGCGAGCAGACTCGCCTGCATCCGCACCTTGGCCATGACGATCTGCTGCCAGGCACGCTTGAAGAGCGGGCGCGGCGCATCCCATTGCGCACGCAGCCTCGCGTTCTGGGCATGGTGCCCATCGATCGCGGTGAGATAGGCGACCGGCGCATGATTATTCGCGCAAAGGACGAGAACGGCACCACGCGCCGCCAGTTCGACCGCGAGGCTGGTGGTCCAGGTGACGCCATGGGCGTGGACGATCACGGCGGCAACGTCATCGAGTGCGACGCGCCCGATTTCTTCGCGGTCGCGCGACAGCAGCATCAGCCCGCGATAGGCGGACAGATGCAACCCGTCGGTTGCGATATCGACAATCCGGTCCATGCGGCTGCCCCTTGCTTGCACCAGTTGCAACAAAGGCTGCCGCGCGACGGCTTAAAGTCGAGTCAATTTGACTCCATTATGGAGCAGTTTCACCCGCGCGGCCCGGGATCGAATATCCGCCCCAGTTCATCGATCCGGACCTGCCGGGCTTTGGCTTTTTTTAAGCCAGATGCTGATGATAGAAAATATTTGAAAGGGTCTGTGTCGTTGGGCAGCCCGTCGCGAGCTTTTAATGGCCCGGCTTCATTATCGGCAGCGAACGCGATTTGTCCATTTCCTGAAAATTTCACTACACGCATGATTTCTCGCGGCCCGCCATCGCGTTCAACCGCGACCAGATCATTCTGGCGCAGGCTCAATATTTTCTTGGCAGCGGGGTGGGGCTTGACGTCAGCAGTGCCCGGCTGGTGCGCGTCGAACATGGAAATAATGCCCGAATGGTCCATGCCGTCGCGATCTTTCCATTTCGACACCCATTTGCCATCGGGCATGCGCCAGATATCCATGCGCGCATTGGCGTCGCCCTTATATGCCTTATAGGCTCTGCCGTCGCGGTCACGGATCGGAATGACGCCCAGCGGCTCACGTACCCGGACGCGGCGTATATTCTGATAATGACCCGGACGCCTCGCATAGGCCCTTAGCGCCGCTTCGAAATCCTTGCCGGATTTGCCAGCGGTAACCGTCCGCAGCTCCCCCTGCAGAACGGTATCGCTCATCCGGTCCGCTTTGGTGAGATCTTCCGGCTTCAGGCTCAGCAGAGGGACACGACGCACAACGATGGGAAGCCCGGCCGCGTTGGTTTCTCCGGTGAAGCCATATGCCGTATCGTTATGCAGCCGCCCTGATGTGATGTCGCGCTTCTTGTCCGGCTTGCCCTTGCGTCCATGATCGGGCTTGTGGCTGACGGTGACATTGAGGAGGCGCTCCTGCAACTCGTCGCGGAAACCCTCCCAAGGCGAGGCGAGGTCAACGAACAGGCTGTCCAGCTCCTGCGCTTCCGCCCGTGCCGCAGCATGGGCAATCTGCTGGATCATTGAGGGCGTAAGCGCCCCGACGACCGCCGCATCAATCGTGTGATGGCGATGATCAAGGCGGTTCTTGGGTGCATCGCTATGTTCGTTTTCGACCCAGTTATGATCGGGCAGAAGCGAATTAAGCCCCCACAGGCGGCGCAGCATCGCGGTCATGCGGCCCGGAACCGCATAGACATGGCGGCTACCCTTTCCGGCGTACAGGCTGCCGAGATATTTGGCCGCCAGCCGCGCGAGATATTGGGTGTCGGTCAGCTGGCGCGCGATAAAGCCGCCATCCTTGTCGATCCGCTCCATCGCGTCCGGGCCAAAGCGCCATTGCTTGGAGCGGTGCATCCGCGCCACCTGGTCCTGGATAGTTTCCCAGCGCTCAGTGTCGCCCCAGCGCTCATGGGGCGTCTTGTTGCCTTTCTGGCGATTGCAATGCGTATGGCACACTGTCTTGTTCCCCGCGCCATCGTCGAGGCAGCGCGAATAGGGAATGATATGATCGATGTCGGCCGATCCGTTCATCAGCATTTCGGCGCTGATCTGGTCGCCGCAATAGGGACAGCGGCGATTGAGCGGATCACGCGGATCAAGCTCCTCCCACAGCCGCAGCAGCATGCGGTTGCCGCCGCTGTCGCGCTGGCCCATGCTCTGAAGTAGCTCGCCACGCGCGATCGCAGCATCGGTGTCGCGCTTGATCCGGCGTTTATGCTCGTCTTTTTGCTTGTCGTTGAGCTTCAGTTCGCGCGCAAGCTCGATATAGATCGTGTCCGGCTGCCCGTGCACCCGGATGATCGCGTTGACGAGCCGTCGCAGCTGATTCATCCCGATATGGACGGTCGGATTGGTGATCTTGCCGAAACGGCGCTCGTCGGCATCGCCATAGTCTTCCTTGCCGGGCGCAATGTCCTTGGCGAGCACCTCGCCATAATAAGGCAGTTCGGCAAAATCCTCACCGGTGCGAAAATCGCTGTGGTGGAAGCCTGCGGCGGCAGCGGCATCGCTGTAAGTCAACACCTCGCGCTCAAGCGCCTCGATCAGCTTGCGCGTCGCGGTTTCGCCGAACCGGCCATAGCCTTCAGGCAGCCGTGCATTGGCGATGGCGAGGGCCGTTTCTTCATCCAGACCATATTCGCCTTGCAGCCAGCCGAGGAGTTTTTCCGGATCTTCCTCATTCTGCACCTTGCCGATGATGCGCAATTGCTCCGGGAGGTCGAAATGCAGCCAGCGATTGCCGAAACGCTTCTTGTCGCCCATCACCGCGCGCACCTCGTCGCCGATGAGGTCGGCGCGATTTTCGCTCTCCTTGTTGAAGCGCTTCCCCGGCGCGAGCTTGATGACCTTGCCGAGCGTAGAAAAACTGACTTTCTGCTTGTCCTGCAATTTGAGGATCAGCGCATCGCGTTCGTCGCGGGTGAGCTGCCGGTCGGCCTCTCCCGGTGTCACCACGCGCAGCTGGTTGACCTCCTCATAGAGCCGCCGCTGCTGGAACAGCGGGTGGGCCTTGGGCAGGCGGCGCTCATCGGCCGGAACGCCATTCCACCCCGCGAAGGTGCAATAGCCGACCTCCTGCTCCTTGAGCGGACGCTGGTAAAACAGCACGCGGTGGATCGCGGCGCGCGCTTCTTCGGTCAGGAGCGCGGGATGATATCCGGCCTGTTTGGTCCATATTGCATCGAATTCCTCTTCATAATGGCGCCGGTCGGGATAAAAATCATAGCCGTCCGCATCGGGGCGCATCCGCACCCGCATCCAGCGCGGTTGTCCGTCGCCGGGCTCGCGCTTCAGCAGGAACTCGGCGAATGTGCGCGCGCCGATGAGGGCCATTTCCTCGTCGAGCGCCTTGGTTGCGGTTGCGATCTTGCCACTTTCATTGTCCTTCGCCTTGCGTTCGGCCTTGCGGTTCGACTTGAAGCCGCGCCGCTGGTTGAGATGGAACAGCGCGCGCCCGATCTCGTACGGCTCAAGCTTTTCGTCGAGCGCCCGGACGCGCAAATCATACGGATCTTCGCGCTCAAGCGCCTTGTTCGCCGCCTTGTCCTCGGGGAGCAGGCCAAAGCGCACCAGTTCGCGCAGCATCGCCTTGCGCCGCCCGACATAACGATCCCGCCGCCGCCGCATCGAACGCGCATCGCGCCGGTCGACGGCGAGCGATGCACCCGATTTCGGATCCCGGCCGTCGGAAAAGATGCGGACGCCTAGATCGATGATCTCCACCGGCTCGCCGTTTTCGGTACGATAAAGACACCAGCCGATCGAATTGCTGCCCATGTCGAGGCCCAGCGATGTGGTGCGGTGGTCCATGATAATTCTCCCTGTTGCCGCACAGGCTATCCCCGTTCCGGATTATTTCAAGCGGTCAGAGGATTGACTTTCAAAAATTTTGCTCCACTATCGCGCTATTCAGAAATCGCAGGTCTGGTTGTTAACAAGCAATCTGAGTTGCACCAAATAAGACCAGATGGAATTGACCATCTGGGAGCTTTGCTCCGGGGGCTACGGCCCCCGTTTTTTATCGAACTGACTGATTGGTAGTTTGTTTGTTAGTCGACGGACGACTGGCGACATTCATCCAGATATTTCGAGATTTCATCCGCTGCAGCTTTAAGTCCGGAAAGCGCGTTCAGTCTCGCTTCTTCTGACGCCCATTGTCCGGCGGACGCGGATATCGCGGCCATGACCCTGCCATCGCCGGAATGGATCGGAACCGCGACGCAACTGAGATCAAGCGCGATCTCCTGCTCGTCGAAGGCGTGGCCCTGCTCGTGCACCCTTTCCAGTTCGGCGGCCAAAGCCGCGGGGTCGGTGATCGTATATGGCGTCAGCGCGACGAATGGGCCACCCGCGAGATAGTTACTGCGCTCGGTTGCCGGGAGGTTGGCAAGCAACACCTTGCCGATCGCGGAGCAATAGGCTTCGAGCTGCATCCCGACGCGGGTGAACAGCGCATGCGAACCATGGCCCATCTTTATGCGATAGGTAACCATATCATTTTCGAGCGTTCCCATTTGCACGATGCAACGCAACCGGGTCGCCAGCCGGTGCAGGACCGGGGCGGCGACATTGGCAATGAGCTGTTTCTCGTCGAGCCTGTGGACGAGGTTGAGGAGCCGCTCGCCGGGAAAGTGACGATTGCCGACGCCTGACCTCAGATATCCTTCGGCCACCAGTGTCGCGACCTGACGATGCGCCGTGGCGACGGGCATGCCAATGGAGCGCGCGATTGCAGATATGTTCGATTGGCCGCCATCGGCAACGACGGCCTCCAGCATGGCAAGCGTGCGGCTCAAGGCCGAGATTGTCGGCGTGCCTTTCATTGGGTCTTTTCTCATCAGGTGAGAAAATAGGACAACCGGCGGCTGGCAACAAGTCTTTATGCTGCGTAGATTTGATCCCGTCGAAATGGAGATAACGCCGATGACCCGTGCTAGTCATGAAGAACTCGCCCGCCGCTTGCGGGAGGCTTACACGTCCGGAGCGGTTGCGCCGATGCGCGACGGACTCGATCCGGTCGACATAGATGGCGCCTACGCCGTCCAGACGATCAACACCCGCCTCTGGGAGGCGGAAGGGCGGCGGATCGTCGGCCGCAAGGCAGGGCTGACGGCCAAGGCGGTGCAGGCGCAACTCGGCGTCGACCAGCCCGATTTTGGCGTGCTGTTCGACGATATGGAGGTGGCCGATGGCGGCGTGCTGGATCCTGCCAAATGCCTCCAGCCAAAGGCCGAAGCCGAAATCGCCTTTGTGCTTGGCAAGGATTTGCCAGATCCGGCCACGACGCCGGAGATGGTCGCCGACGCGGTCGCAACGGTCCACGCCGCGATCGAGATTGTCGACAGCCGTATCGCCGACTGGAAAATCACCTTCGCTGATACTGTGGCCGACAATGGCAGCTCGGCTTTTTATGTCCTCGCTGCCGAGGGCAAGCCGCTCGCCGGACTGTACCTCGAAGGCGCGCCGATGACGATGGCGATCAATGGTTCGGAGGTTTCAACCGGGGTCGGCGCCGCCGCGCTTGGCAGCCCGCTCAAGGCGGCGGCGTGGCTGGCGCAAACGCTGGCCAAGCGAGGCGAAGCCCTCAAGGCCGGCGATGTTCTGCTGGCCGGCGCATTGGGACCGATGGTGGCGCTGACACCGGGCGATACCGTCCGTGCCAGCGTGGGCGGTATCGGCGACGTCAGCTTCATTTATGGAAAGGCCGGATGATGGCGGAAACGAAGAAAACCAAGGTCGCGATTATCGGATCGGGCAATATCGGTACCGATTTGATGATCAAGATCATGCGCCTGTCGAAAACGCTCGAAATGGGCGCTTTTGTCGGGATTGATCCGGAATCGGATGGCCTCAAGCGTGCTGAACGGATGGGAGTTCCGATCACCGCCGAAGGGATCGACGGTCTGGTCAGGATGCCCGAATTTGCGGATATCGAAATCGTCTTCGATGCGACCAGTGCGGGGGCGCACAAGCGCAACAATGAATTGTGCCAGCAGCACGGCAAGCGGATGATCGACCTGACCCCTGCCTCGATCGGCCCGCATGTGATCCCGCCGGTCAATGGTCATGACCATCTCGATGCCGCCAACGTCAACATGGTGACGTGCGGCGGACAGGCGACAATTCCCATCGTCCATGCCGTCGACCGGGTTGCCAATGTGCGCTACGGCGAGATCGTGGCTTCCATTTCCTCGAAAAGCGCCGGACCGGGGACCCGCGCCAATATCGACGAGTTTACCGAAACCACCAGCCAGGCGATTGTCGACGTCGGCGGTGCCGACCGCGGCAAGGCAATCATCATCCTCAATCCGGCCGAACCGCCGCTCATCATGCGTGACACCGTTTATTGCCTCGCCGAAGGCGACGATGAGGAGGCGATCCGCAAGAGCGTGCAGGAAATGGTCGCCGAGGTGCAGACCTATGTCCCCGGCTACCGGCTCAAGCAGGACGTCCAGTTTGAACGGATCGGCGGCAACAAGCCGCTGCGTATTCCCGAAATGGACGGCGAGTTCACCGGTCTCAAGGTCACCGTGTTCCTCGAGGTCGAGGGCGCGGCCCATTATCTTCCGGCCTATGCCGGCAATCTCGACATCATGACGTCAGCGGCCATGAAGACCGCCGAGCGCATGGCCGAACGGATGCATCAGGGAGCAGCGGCATGAGTTTCGATCCCAAGACCACCAAGCTTTACATTCAGGACGTGACTCTGCGCGACGGCATGCATGCCGTCCGGCACCAGTACGGCCTCGATCATGTGCGCGACATCGCCAGGGCGCTTGACCGCGCCAAGGTGGACGCCATTGAGGTTGCGCATGGTGACGGGCTTCAGGGCTCCTCGTTCAACTACGGCTTTGGCGCCTATACCGACTGGGACTGGATCGGTGCGGTCGCTGAAGTGCTCGAGCATAGCGTGCTGACCACGCTGCTGCTCCCCGGTATCGGCACGGTGCATGACCTGAAACACGCCTATGAGATGGGCGTACGTTCGGTGCGCATCGCGACCCATTGCACCGAGGCTGACGTGTCAAAGCAGCATATCGAGGCCGCGCGCGGGCTGGGCATGGATGTTTCCGGCTTCCTCATGATGAGCCACATGTCGGACCCCGAAGCGCTCGCCAGCCAGGCCAAGCTGATGGAAGATTATGGCGCGCACTGCGTCTATGTCACCGACAGCGGCGGGGCGATGAACATGGACGAATATGCGGCGCGGCTCCGGGCCTATGACCGGGTGCTGAAGCCGGAAACCCAGCGCGGCGTCCACGCGCACCACAATCTCAGCCTCGGTGTCGCCAACAGCATTGTCGCGGTGCAGAACGGCGCAATCCGGGTCGATGCGAGCCTCGCCGGCATGGGCGCAGGCGCGGGCAACGCCCCGCTTGAGGTATTCATCGCCGCGGCAGACCGTATGGGCTGGAACCACGGCTGCGATCTTTTCGCGCTCATGGATGCGGCCGAGGACCTGGTGCGCCCGCTGCAGGATCGTCCCGTGCGCGTCGACCGCGAAACGCTCACGCTCGGTTACGCAGGGGTGTACAGCTCATTCCTGCGCCATGCCGAAAAGGCGAGCGCGGAATATGGCATCGATACCCGCACCATCCTCGCCGAACTCGGCCGCCGCAAGATGGTCGGCGGACAGGAAGACATGATCGTCGATGTTGCGCTCGACATGCTGCGTAAATGAGGAACGGTACGGTCCGGTGAATGCGCGGGCAGCAGCACCCTGTAAGAGCAGCTACGGAACTTTTGCGGCAATCAGGCGTATCTGTCATGTTGTTCGACAAGGACCACTGAGGCTTTCGAGCCGAAGAACACCAAGTCGGCGACAAATTGAGATATTGTTGAAGCTGTAAAAAGCAGAGAAATATCCCATGAAGCCCCGCTATCGAAAGATGGCGGGGCTTACGCGTTAAAACGCGTCCCGGCCGTCCCGGCATAGCGGGGAAAACGGGAAAGACGACTACACCATTCAAGGAGGCTTCGATGCTCGTCGCCGGTTACTGGTGGAAAGTAAAAAGCGGCAAGGAGGAGCAGTTCCGGACTGCGTGGCGGCGAGGAACCGAATTGATCCGCCAGAAATATGGTTCGCTTGGCTCCCGGCTTCATTGCGAAACCTTGGCGGATGGGCAAACGCGCTTTGTCGGTATCGCGGAATGGCCCGATCGGACCAGTTGGCAGGCGGCATACGACGCCAGAATGGTCTATGACGAGCCTGCGACACGGGCGGCCTTTGTCGACGCCATCGAAAGCGCATCGGAAGGCCCCATGTTTCTGCTCGAAGTGACGGACGATTTGCTCGACCGGGCTGGCTGATCAATCACCGCTGGCAGCGATCCGGAGCAAGTCCAATATTTTTCTGGATTTGACCTGCCGATGGATGGGACCCATCTTTGCATACCGGCGGTTATTATCAGATGACATGTCAATTGCCAGGTTACCGGAAGGACAAGGACGGGTGGCAGAGCCAATAGTAATCGAGCCCCACAGGCATGATGCTCGTGAGGTCGCGCGGCGCCTCGACACCAGTCTCGATAGCGGTCTTTCTTCGAATGAAGCGGCAACCCGGCTTGCCCGGGATGGAAAAAATCTTCTCGCCGCCAGCCAAGCGCAACCGGCGTGGAAAATGGTACTGGCCCAGTTTGACGATATCCTGATCCAACTGCTTCTGGCCGCCGCGGTCGTCTCCGCCGTCTTGTGGTTTGTAGAGCGCGACACGGCACTCCCTTACGAAGCGATCGCCATTCTCGCGATCGTCATGGCGAACGGACTACTTGGGTACATCCAGCAGGCGCGCGCGAAGAATGCAGTGGAAGCGCTCCGGCAAATGACCCAGACCCGCGCCACTGTGGTTCGTGACCATCAGCGCCAGCAAATCCCTTCTACCGATCTTGCTTGCGGGGATATCATATGCCTTGAGGAAGGCGACATCGTGCCCGCCGATGCCCGGTTGTTCGATGGAATTGGGCTCCATGTCGCCGAAGCAGCCCTCACCGGTGAAAGTCTGCCTGTCACCAAGGACCCCGCTGTCATCGCAGACGATGCTGCAATCGGGGATCAGTATAATATGCTGTTCAGCGGCACTGCGGTGACATCAGGCAGAGGGCGCGCTGTTGTGACGGCGACCGGCACTCGTACGCAGATGGGCCACATCGCAGGGCTGATGCAGCCTGCTTCGGACGAGCGCACACCGCTGCAACAGGAACTGGACCGCCTTGGCCGCCAACTTGCGATCGCCGTGGTTGCAATCGCCCTGGTCATGATCGTCATCATCCTCGGGACGACCGACCTCCACGGTTTTGCGGCCTATTTCGATGTTATCCTGCTGGGCGTCGCGCTGGCGGTAGCAGCGATACCGGAAGGCTTGCCTGCCGTCGTTACCGCCGTATTGTCGCTGGGGGTGCAGCGGATGGCAAGCCGCAATGCAGTCATCCGGCATCTGCCGGCCGTTGAAACGCTCGGCGCAGCCAATGTCATTGCGACCGACAAGACCGGCACGCTTACGCGTAACGAAATGACGGTACGCGAGATTGTGACGGCCAGTGGCTCGGTCCGCTTCGAAGGCATCGGATATGAACCTGCCGGAAAGATCGAGTGGCACGAGTGTGCCGACAATGAGGCCGGACAGCGGGCAGAACTTGTGCAACTGCTGACCGCCGCAGCCGGTGCCAACAATGCCGAACTCAAACAGGATGAGGGAGGGGTCTGGTTCATTACCGGCGATCCCACGGATGCCGCACTCATCGTGGCGGCCCGCAAGGCGGATGCGGCAGCAATTGCCATTCCGGCACAAGAGCGGCTGCGGGAATTTCCATTTTCGTCGCAACGCAAGATGATGAGCAGTATCGCGCGCACCGATGACCATAAAGAGCCAGTGCTTTTTTCCAAAGGCGCCCTCATCGCCATATTGGAGAAATGCACTTGGGAGCAGGTCGGCGAGAAAAGGTGCGAACTGACCACGCAGCGCCGCAACCAAATTCGTGCCCGCAACGATCAGCTCGCTGACCAGGCGTTGCGAACGCTCGCCATTGCCTGGCGGCCGATTGCGGGCAATCCGTGTGAAGGAACGGATAACGATGTGGAAAAGGACCTCGTCTTCCTTGGTCTTGTCGGCATGATCGATCCACCCCGGGTCGAGGCAGCTGAAGCGGTCGCGCGCGCCAAGCATGCGGGCATTCGGGTTATCATGATTACCGGCGATCATCCCCGCACCGCTTCCGTGATAGCCCGTGAACTGGGAATTTCGGCCGACGGCGAGGTTATCCGGGGCCTCGACCTCGCCACGATGCCGGAGACGCAGATCGAAAGCGCCGTCGCCGATACATCAGTTTATGCGCGGGTCGACCCCGAACATAAGTTGCATATCGTGCGCGCCCTCCAGCGTGGCGGCATGACGGTGGCCATGACGGGAGATGGGGTCAATGATGCGCCCGCCCTGCAGGCTGCGGATATCGGCGTCGCGATGGGGATCACCGGAACGGATGTCTCACGCGAGGCTGCCGATATGGTCCTGATGGATGATAATTTTGCCACCATCATCACAGCAGTCGAGGAAGGGCGGGCGATCTATGCCAATATTCGCAAATTTTTGCGGTATCTCCTGTCATCCAATATCGGCGAGGTGATGACGATGTTCCTGGGGGTCGCGCTCTCCGGGGTTATTGGACTGCGCGGCCTGGAGGGCGGGCTGGTACTGCCGCTGCTGGCGATCCATATCCTGTGGATCAATCTCATAACCGATGGAGCGCCCGCAATTGCGCTCGGACTCGACCCGGCCAAGCGGGGGATCATGGATGAGCCTCCGCGCTCGCGCCGGCAGGGAATCGTTACGCGCGAAATGTGGCGCGGCATTATCCTCGTCGGTTTCATCATGGCGGCGGGAACCCTGCTGGTCCTCGATGCGGGCATGCCGGGCGGACTTGTCGAGGGAACGGGAAATTTAGCCCATGGCCAGACCCTGGCATTTACGACGCTGACATTGTTCCAGCTGTTCAATGCCTTGAATGCCCGATCGGATCATGAAAGTGCTTTCCGCGGCCTGTTTGAAAACAGATGGCTATGGGCGGCGATTGGCTTTTCTCTGCTGCTGCAGATCGGGGTTGTCCATCTGCCCGTGTTGCAGGCTGCATTTGGAACCGTCAGCTTGACGGCCGCAGACTGGCTGATTTGCGCTGCCGTCGCCAGCTCTGTGCTGTGGGTCCGGGAGGCAGACAAGTTTTTTGCCCGCGCCATTGCGGCGCGGTGAGCAGCGCCTCAGTATCGTGCTGCGTTTAACTGCTGCTGGACAAGGAGAACTGACGCATGAGCACGCGCACGATACCGCTTCTGCTGACGGCAATGCTGGCTGGCTGCGGCGCTCCACAACCCGTCATCACCGCTGAAGACATCACGGCTAAGTCACTTCCGGTGGCGGATAAATTCCAGACCCAGTTGCAGAGCCAATTGGGCGCAGCGTTGAAAACTGGCGGACCAGCCAGTGCGATTGAGGTTTGTCATCAGGCGGCCCCCGCCATCGCGGCCGCCCTTGGCGAGGAGACGGGAGCATCAATTCGCCGCGTATCCTTGCGGAACCGCAACCCGGCCAATGTCCCGAATGCACGCGAACGCGCGATACTCGAGCAATTTGAAACCGGGCCGATCGATGCGGCCGGCAAGCCGCGTGTAAAGACGTGGCAGGACGGGAACAGCGTCTATTTCATGCGGGCGATACCGATGCAGGATCAGCCGTGCGCCGTCTGTCATGGCACCAATATTTCCCCAGACATCCAGGCTCGCCTCGCAGCACTTTATCCCGATGACAAGGCAACCGGATTCAAGGAAGGCGACACACGCGGTGCTCTGTCCATCACCTGGCCCGCAACAGCCTTCACAGGCAAATGATTCGATCCCCACCACAGAAAATGCTGCTGGCGATATGCCGACGCTGCTTATTCGTGCCTCAGCGCGTCTATCGGGTCGAGTCTCGAAGCGCGGCTTGCGGGATAGTAGCCGAAGACGATGCCCATCGCTGCGGAGAAGAGAAAGCTCACAAGATTGACCGCCGGGCTGAAGAGAAACGGGACATCGATTGCCGTCGCAATGCCCCACGACAGCAGGAAGGCGAGGATGATCCCCACCAGTCCGCCGAGACAGCATAAGACAACCGCCTCCGTGAGAAACTGAAGCCGCACTTCGCGTGCGAGCGCGCCTATGGCCAAGCGGATGCCAATCTCGCGGGTCCGCTCTGTCACGGAGACCAGCATGATATTCATGATGCCGATGCCGCCGACCAGCAGGCTGATCGAAGCGATCACCGCGACCATTGCGGTAAGAGCGCCGGTGGCCGCACCGAGTGCCTGATTGACCTGCGCAGTATCGATGATGTTGAAATCATTATCAGCAAAGTCTCGCAAAAGGCGGCGATCGCGCAACAGGGCGACGAGCGAATCCTGAATCGCCTTGCTCGAATAAGCGCTGTCATAACGGATCACGAAATATTGCAGATCGTCATTGCCGGTAAAACGGCGCTGAACTGTCTTCAACGGCATGAACACGCTATTATCCTGGTCCTGACCCGGTCCCCCGCCCTGCCCGCGCTCCTTAAGCACGCCGATGACGGTGCACGATACGCTGCCGAGCCGCATCTGCTCGCGAAGAGGACTGACGCCTGGCACGAAGATCGTGCTGCGGACTTTGGGGCCGATGATGCAAACATTACGACCCGCGGTTTCTTCCTCACTGGTAAAGGCACGCCCTTCAACGACTATGATATTCTGGGCTCGCAGGAAGGCAGAGTCGGCTCCCTGTACGCTGGTCGCCCAGTCCTGCCCGTTATGGAAAGCCGTAGTGCTGCTCGATACGCTGCCAGCGGCATCAATGATGCCAGCAAGCTGGTTCTTGACCGCCGTGACATCGTCCGGCTTGAATGCGCGTGGCACGTCGCGGTCTCCGCCTAGGGGGAACACCACGAACACATTGGAACCGAGCGAAGAAATCTGGTTCTGGACCGATGCGGTCACGCCGTTTCCGAGCGTGACCATGGTAATGACGGCAGCGACGCCAATAATGATCCCCAGCGTCGTGAGGAAGGAACGCATCAGGTGGCGCCTGATTTCGCGCAATGCGAGGGCAAGCGTTGCTCCGAAAATGCCATTCATGGGGAATCGGCCCCACTTTCTGGCTTTCCAGCGGTGTCCCGTCGTGGCGGATTGACAGTGATGCGGTCGACCAGACCATCGTAGAAATGCACGATGGTATGAGCAAAAGCGGCCATTTCTTCCTCATGGGTCACCATCAGGACCGTAATGCCGCTGCGGTTGAGTTCGCTCAGCAATTCCATGATTTCGCGCGATCGCACGCTGTCGAGATTGCCTGTTGGTTCGTCGGCGAGCAGCACCGACGGTTCGGTAACAATGGCCCGCGCAATCGCCACACGCTGTTGCTGCCCGCCAGAAAGTTCCGCCGGTGTGTGATCAGCCCATGGCGCCAGTCCGACATGATCGAGTGCGCGCATCGCCGCTTCCCGCCGCGCCGCTTTGCTTTCACCACGATACAGCAGTGGAAGTTCGACATTTTCCAGTGCGCTGGTTCGCGCGAGAAGGTTGAAGCCCTGAAACACGAAGCCAAGATATTTCCGGCGCAGCAACGAGCGCTGGTCCCGGTCGAGCGCATTAACCTCCACCCCCGTGAAGTGGAAGCTGCCGCTGGTCGGCACGTCAAGACAGCCCAGGATGTTCATGGTGGTTGACTTGCCTGACCCGGAGGGGCCCATTACCGCAACAAAATCGCCCTCCTCGATCGAAAGATTTATGCCTTTCAATGCCTGAAAGGCGGCCGGTCCCTCGCCAAAAACCTTGGTGACGTTCTTGAGGACGATAAGCGGTTCGGCCATCAGGAACCGTTCGCCGTGCGGCCGGTAACGACGCGCATTCCCGCCTTCAGTTGAGAGGAGCGCACCACGGTCATCCGTCCGTCACTTTCGCCCGTGACCACTTCAATACGGCGCAGGCTGCCGTCGGTGTTAAGAACATGGACCGACTGGCGGCTGCCAACACCGATGGTGGCCTGCTGGCGCTGTTGCAACCCGATTTCCGGATTGAGTACGCTGCCGCCTTCTTTTTCCGCCGTGTCCGGATCGAACCGGAGGGCGCCGTTGGGAACGAGCAATTGCTTGCCCGTACTCGCCGTCGCGATGGTGGCGGTGGCTGTCATGCCCGGGCGCAACAGGCCTTCGCTATTCGACACGGCAAGCCGCGCTTCATAGTTGACGACGGAATTGCCGCTTTGCGTCTGACCGGTGGTTGCCGTTGCTGCCTGCGCGGAAATGTTGGTCGGGGCCTGATCGATCCGCTCGACCTCCGCCGGGAAGCGCTTGCCAGGGTGGGCATCGACGGTAAATGTTGCTTTCTGGCCCTGTGCGACGCGAGCAACATCGGCTTCGTCGACATTCACCCGCAACTGCATCACCGAAATATCTTCGGCAATGATGAACATATTCGGGGTGCTGAAGCTTGCCGCAACCGTTTGCCCGCTTTCAATCTGCCGGGCCAAGACGACGCCGGAGACTGGCGAGCGGATCACGGCCCGGTCGCGGTTGGTAACGGCGGACGATAATTGAGCTTCGTTGGCACGGGCGGTCGCGCGGGCAGCGGCGACGGCAGCGCGATCGCGATTGACTGCAGCTACCGCCTGTTCAAGTTCGACCTTTGATGGCACCTTGCCGCCGGAGATGCGATACACTTCGCGCATGCGGCCAAGCTGGGCCTGCGAGACGTCAAAGCCAGCCTGCGCCTGAGAAATCGAAGCCTGAGCCGCGGCCAGCGTCGCACGGGCCTGTTTGATCTGATCTTCGATAACGTCGGTGTTAATGCGGGCGAGGACCTGTCCGCGTGTGACCCGGTCGTTCACATCCGCATAAACCGCTTCAACCCGGCCAGATACTTCCGAACCGACCTGAACCTGGTTGGTCGGGCGCAGATTTCCGGTTGCCGTAACTGTCAGATCAAGCGAGCGTTCGACAACTGGCTGCGTCAGATATTCGGGCGCTTTTTTGCCCAGGGATGGCAACAGCCATGCGGCGATCAGCACGGCCAGAAGGGCGGGTATCCAATATTTTGCCCAACGCCGCCACACAGGCTTTTTCTTGACGCCGAGGAAAGAGTCGACATCGGTTCCGGATTCCGGCGGCGCCACAGCAGGATCAGTTGGGGGATCAACCTTCGAACCGTGGCTTTGCGCGCTCATGGGGTTGCGGTTCCTTTGCTTGGTGATTGGGTTTGTGTCTTCACGGCATTTTCATCCCATCCGCCACCAAGCGCCTGGGTCAGGCGGATGAAAGCCACCGCCTCTTCCGCCTGATTGGCAATCAGACCGTTCCGCGCGGCCAGCAGTTGGGCTTCGGATGTCAGCAGGCGCTGAAAGTCGATCAGGCCTGCCTGATACTGGCTTCGCGCCAGCACCGCCGTATTCTGGGCAGCCTCCAGCGAAACACGGCTGAAAGCCTGTCGCGCTCCGGCCGCATTTAATGCAGCGCTGCTGGCTTCCACCTCTTCAAGTGCAGTCAGAATCGAAAGTTCCCACGCCGCAAGCGAGCCATCGGCCACAGCCTCAGCGCTTTGAACCTGCGCGCGGGTGCGGCCTGCATCGAAGATCATCTGGCTGAGAGTGCCAACCAGAGAACCCGTGATTGTGCTGAAGAGATTGCCGAGGCCAAGCGCCGCCGTACCGATATTGCCGGACAACTGAAGTGCTGGAAGAAATTGCGTCCGTGCAATACCGAGGCGCGCCATGTCGGCCGCGAGATGGCTCTCCGCCAGCCGAACATCGGGGCGCCGGCGCAGGATAGATGCCGGCGGATCGGCGGCCAGCGTCTGCGGCACCGCTGGCACGGAGCGCAAGATCGCAAACTCGCCAAGGACGCGGCCCGGAGCTTCTCCCGCCAGACGGGAAAGCATATGAGCCGTGGTTGCAAGCTCGCGTTCGAGCGCGGGAATGGATGCGGCGGTGTCGGCCCATTGGCCGCGCGCCTGCTCAACGTCCAGACTGGTGACCAGCCCGGCCTGAAGACGCCATTGCGCAATCTGCAAATTGCCCCGCTGTATCTTCTCCGTATCACGCGCGATCGCAAGCTGCTGCGTCAGGCTTCGCCCGCTGACAACGCCTTGGGCGATCTGACCGATGATCGCGCGTTGTGTATCGGCGAGGGAATAACCTGCTCCGGCCAGATCGGCCTCGCTCGCCGCCACCCCCATTGACACGCGCCCGAACAGGTCGGTCTCCCAGCGCACGTCGGCACCAAGACCGAAACGGAAGCGATCGCTTGCACCATCCCCGATGTTGCGCTGAGCGCTGCCGCTCGCACTGACTTGCGGCAAATAACCGGCCCGTGCCTGCGTCACGCCGGCGCGCGCTTGAGCAATCCGGGCCACAGCCTGCGCCAGGCTGCGGTTTTCCGCCAGCGCACGCGCCACCAGGTCGTCGATCAGCGGATCATCGAGCGTGCGCCAATATTGGCCAATATCCGTCTGCGTTTCACTGGCGGGCAATCCCTGCCATTGATCGGGAACGCTCACCTGCGGCGGCGGAACCTGCAGCGGCCTCACGGTCGCACAGCCAGACAATGTGAAAGCCGCCCACATTGCTGCCAAGGTGGCAATGTTCTTCAACCCGAAACGCTCCACATGCATGTTGCTGGCACCGCTCCAGTGCATGTGAAGCGGCGGCACGACGCTTGTCAACCGGAACGAACTCCAATCC
This sequence comes from Pseudomonadota bacterium, assembly GCA_023457895.1. GTDB lineage: Bacteria > Pseudomonadota > Alphaproteobacteria > Sphingomonadales > Sphingomonadaceae > JAFAFE01. Next base: position 36,903 of record JAEXAY010000055.1, on the reverse strand, counting down.
GGTATGCGCTTGAAACGCGGCCATCCAAATTGGTGCTGAGGGCCGTCCCGGATTTACAATGCCGAACGCGAAGCCGGACGAGTCAGAGCAGGATCGGATCTATTATCCCGGGACGCGCACTTGACTGAAGAGCTATAGAGGCAACTGCTCCAGTTTCCCAACTGAAGATGCCCGCGGCCATTTTTCATCAACGATCAGCTGCCGGTGGAGTTGAGAACCGACGCGCCGGAGGGGAAATCACCTTCCCCTATAAGACATGACATATGAAAAATGCCCGGAAGACTGACTCCCGGGCATTGTACTCGAAACGGCAGTTACAGATGCTCCACGTGCCGCTCTGGCCCGGAAGCAGGTGGTACGGTCGGTTCAAGTTTGGGTCCCATGCCCAGTGCATGGGCGACGCCTGCCCCATAATCGGGGTGGGCCCTTGTGCAGTTGTCAATGTGACGCTGCTTTATGAAGTCTGGCGCATCCCCCATCGCCCGCGCCGTGTTGCCGAACAAGGCCTCACGCTGGGTGGCGTTCATGCCGAGAAACAACGCGCGTGGCTGCGAGTAATAGTCATCGTCGTCTTCGCGGAAGTTCCAGAAGTCTGCATCTCCGTTGATCCTGAGCGGTGGCTCACGATATGCGGGCTGCTCCTGCCACTGGCCAAAACTGTTGGGCTCATAATGTGGCAGGCCCCCATAGTTGCCATCCACCCTGCCCTGGCCATCACGATGGTTGGAATGAACCGGGCAGCGGGCGGCATTAACGGGGATCTGGTGGTGGTTGACTCCCAGCCGGTAACGCTGCGCGTCCGCATATGCGAACAGGCGCGCCTGAAGCATCTTGTCGGGCGAGACGGAAATGCCTGGCACGAGATTTGATGGCGCAAAGGCACTTTGCTCAACATCGGCGTAGAAGTTTTCCGGATTGCGGTTAAGCTCGAACTCCCCGGCTTCAATCAATGGATAATCCGCCGTTGGCCAGATCTTGGTAAGATCGAACGGGTGATAGGGTACCTTTTCGGCATCCTCCTCGGGCATCACCTGGATATACATTTTCCACTTCGGATAATCGCCGCTTTCAATCGCGTCATACAGGTCGCGCTGATTGCTTTCGCGATCACGCCCGACAACCTCCGCCGCCTCGGCATCCGTAAGGTTTGCGATCCCCTGCTGCGTATGAAAGTGGAACTTGACCCAGTGGCGTTCGCCCGCGGCATTGATCATCGAATAGGTATGCGATCCGAAACCATGCATGTGGCGAAAGCTTTTCGGAATACCCCGCTCCGACATCACGATCGTAACCTGGAACAGGGCTTCGGGAAGCAGAGTCCAGAAATCCCAGTTGTAGGTGGCGGACCGCAAGTTTGTCCTGGGATCGCGCTTCACCGCCTTGTTGAGATCGGGGAACTTGCGGGGATCGCGGAGGAAGAAAACCGGGGTGTTGTTGCCGACCAGGTCCCAATTGCCATCCTCAGTATAGAATTTGAGAGCAAAACCGCGGATGTCTCGTTCCGCGTCTGCCGCGCCACGTTCGCCCGCAACCGTGGTGAAACGGGCAAACATGTCTGTCTTCTTGCCAATCTCGGAAAAGATTTTGGCATGCGTGTACCGTGTGATGTCATGCGTCACCGTAAAAGTACCGAATGCGCCAGACCCCTTGGCATGCATCCGGCGTTCGGGAATGATCTCCCGGTTGAGATTGGCGAGCTTTTCGAGCAGCCACACATCTTGCATCAACAGCGGGCCACGCGGACCAGCGGTCATGCTGTTCTGGTTATCGACAACAGGGGCCCCAAAAGCCGTCGTCCATATGGGTGGCGGGCAAGTCCCCGCGATGTTCGGTTTTTCCGTCAGCCATTATCAGTCTCCGTTACTGCTCCATTGACACGCAGCAACTTAACCTCGATCATGACATTTAGATAGGCGATTATAACGAACTCTATGATTGACTAGATCAATTAATGCCTAATCAGAGCATTTCGTTCGACAATTTAGAACTTAAGCGGAGATATCTGCAGAGAATGGCATATCGACCACTCTGTCCGGGTCCGCCTGAGAATCAACGTGGACAAAACAGTGACCGCCACTGCAAATCCATTCTTGCCTTCGGCTTGCCCGAGCATTTTGCCTTCCGCGCTTGGACGCGGTTTCCTTAAATTTTAAACGGCAAGATCACTGGAGGCCCGAGCCGGAATCGAACCGGCGTATACGGATTTGCAGTCCGCTGCGTCACCACTCCGCCATCGGGCCTCTTTGCACTGCTGTGCGTGCGGTGAAGGCGCCACTTGCGAACCATTGGCTGCAAAGTCAAGCACCGAGGTGCTGAAAAGCGACATTAAGGCCAACATCGGGGGAAGTCTGGCATCGGCACGTGGTGATGGCAAGTTTGCTCCACACGCTCGCGGTGTGTCATGGCCAAGGGTCGACTCGGTGAGGAGCGGCACGGCAAAGCAGCGGCAAGCCGCCGGGCCGGGATTCCGGGCGGGCCAATTCGGGTGGAAGGAACCGCGGGAAAACGCGTTGAGAGTCGGCTTCGTCAACTTCGCCTGACGAACCCGCTACAATCGCGGCATCGCCGGCAGACCCGGACCGCAATTTTGTTGGCGCATCGGCCAAATATCATTAAGGACGCCCCATCTGCGCGCAGCTCCGCTCGCGGCGCCAACTGTATTATCATTGCAATACAGGTCGGGACAGGATAGATAATTAGGCCATGACAGTGAATCAAAGCCAGTTTCAGACGATGCGTCAGCATATGATCGAAAGCCAGTTGCGCACGACCGACGTCAAGGACCCGGCCGTTCTCGGCGCGATCGCAAAGGTCGCGCGCGAAAATTATGTGCCGGCCGAAAGTGCCGGGTTCAGCTACATAGATCGCGCCATCCCGCTCGGCGAGGGCCGCAGCCTCAACCCGCCCCTCACCATCGGGCGCATGATCATAGAGGCCGGTATCCGCGAGACGGATACGGTGCTGCTGATCGGCGGCGCCACGGGCTATACCGCCGATGTCCTGTCGCATATCGCCCACCGCGTCGTCGTTGTCGAGGAATCGGCTGCGCTCGCCGCCAAGGCGCGGGAACAGCTCGCCGGCCGCGCCAATGTCACGCTGATCGAAGCGCCGCTCACTGAGGGCGGAGCAGCCGGAACACTCTATGATGTCATCCTGATCGACGGGGCGGTCGAGGAGGTTCCAGCCGCGATTGCCCGCCAGCTGAGCCCGTCAGGCCGCATCATCGCCGCTATCAGGGATCGCGGCGTGACGCGGCTTTCGCGCGGCGTGCGCACAGGAGATCAGCTTTCGTTCAGCCATTTTGCGGATATGGATGTGGCACCGCTTCCCGGCTTCGCCAAGCCCAAGGTCTTCAGCTTCTGAAGCCCACCCGGTTTGTGAAAAGGAATATCAAGATCGTGCCGATGTCCATCAAAGCCTTGTCCCGCTCGTCGCTCGCCCTCGCTGTGCTTGCCGCGACGCTGACGGTTTCTCCGGCAGCGGCGGAAACGCTCCGCGGCGCACTGGAAAAAGCCTATGAAAACAACCCGACGCTGACCGGCGCGCGCGCCGGACAGCGGGCGCAGGACGAGAATGTTCCGATCACCCGTTCGGAACAATTACCGAGCGTCGGATCGCAGGCCGGCTATAACGAAAATCTGTTCGGTTACGGTAATGGAACCGCGGATCGCGATATTTCCGCCGGAATCAGCGGATCGGTCCCGATTTACCAAGGTGGCCGCGTTCGCAACGCCGTGCGCGCCGCGGAAAAAAGGGTCGAGTCCGGGCAGGCTGATCTGCGCGCGACCGAAGCCTCGGTGTTCAACCAGGTCGTCGCGGTTTACATGGACGTTATCCGCGATCAGGCGATCGTCTCGCTCAACCGTGGCAATGTCGGCGTACTGCAGGTCAATCTTGAAGCAACCAAGGACCGCTTCCAGATCGGAGATCTTACCCGTACCGATATCGCCCAGTCAGATTCGCGCCTTGCTCTGGCGCAGGCACAGCTGCGCAGCTCGGAGGCCCAGCTGATCGCCAGCCGCGAACGCTATATCGAGCTGGTCGGCGAGGCGCCGGTCAACCTCCAGCCGCCGCCGCCGCTTCCCAACCTGCCACAGAGCAGCGAAGACGCCGTGCAGCAGGCACTCGCTGGTAATCCGGATATCGAGGCCGCGCAGCATATGGTCGAAGCGACCCGCTATGACGTGAAGTCGGCCAAGGGCGCACGCATGCCGCAGCTCGCCGGCACCGCGCAGACCAACTATACCAATTATCTGGGCTCGGCGACCAGCCCGGTTCCGAGCATTTCCGCGGACCAGTCGCGCCTTGTCGGCGGCGTAGGCGTGACTGCGACCTTCCCGCTGTTCCAGGGCGGCCGCCCGTCGGCCATCGTGCGCCAGTCGCAGGCGCGTAACAGCCAGGCGCTCGAGGCGCTGATCGCCACCGAACGCAATGTGATCGCCCAGACGCGCGCGGCCTTTGCAAGCTACCGCGCCTCTCAGGACATCATCCGCTCATCGCAGACCGCGGTTGAAGCAAGCGCGCTGTCGCTGGAAGGCGTCCGCGCGGAGAACAGCGTAGGCAGCCGCACCATTCTCGACATCCTCAACGCCGAACAGGAACTGCTCAACGCGCAGGTCCAGCAGGTGACGGCAGAGCGTAATGCCTATGTCGCGGGCTTTTCGCTGCTCGCGGCAATGGGCAAGGCTGAAGCGCAGGACCTTGGTATTGAAGGCGGCGCGCTCTATCAGCCAGAGGTGAATTACAATCGGGTCAAGGACAAGGTCTGGGACTGGGACGATGATCCCATGCCCGCACCGCAGGCGACACGGACCTATCAGACTCCGGCACAATCCTCGACGGTACCGGAATTCAAGCGGCCCACGACCACCCCACCCCCGCCTCCCGCGCGACGCAACTAGGCGCTGCCCGCTTACACCGTCTTTCTGTCTCGCTTTGGCACAAAGCAATTGGCAAGAACCGGCCAAGCGGCTAGCACTACCTCTCGCGATTACAGGGGTTTAATGTGGGCGACATGAGCAAAGAGCCTTCGATGGAAGAAATCCTTTCGTCTATCCGCCGCGTCATGGCGCGGGAAGACGCCGAAACCGGGAATAATCCGCGTACCAGGAGCCGTGCGGCCTCCGCCGATCCGTTCGCGGCCGAGACCGGATCTGCAGCAGCGGAAGCCGAATCGCTTGACGCAGTCAGCGCTCCGGACGACACCGAGATCCATATGGAAACCAGCGAAGAAGAGGTGCTGGAATTGACCGACGCGACCGCTGAAACCGCTTCCGGACAGGCAAGCCCCGAGCTAGCCAATGGTGCCACAGAGGAAGTGCTGTTGTCCGAGGAACGTGTCGCGGCGAGCCGCCAGACGCTCACCCAGCTGGCCGAGATGGTCAAGCCCGCGCCCCGTCCCGACATGGCGATCGAAACCGTGTCGCTCGACGCAATGGTCCGCGAGGCCTTGAAGCCGATGCTCAAGGAATGGCTCGACCAGAATCTCCCGGCCATCGTCGAGGAGATGGTCGCCCGCGAAATCCAGCGGATCAGCGGGCGCGCCTACTGATCCGCGCGGCGCCGGCTGCCGGTTCAGCCTGCCAGTTCGTCCAGTTTCTGGATGATGGCCGAGAAATCGCGGCCATCGGTATCCTGTTCCACGAACGCCTCGTATAGAGCGCGCGCGCGCTCACCCATCGGCACGCTTGCATCGACGCTGTCCGCCGCTTCCATCGCGAGCCGCAAATCCTTGAGCATCAATGCGGCGGCAAAACCGCCGTTGTAGCCGTTGTCGGCGGGGGTTTGCGGGCCGACCCCGGGCACGGGGCAATAGCTTGTCATCGACCAGCTCTGGCCCGACGAAACCGATGCAATGTCGTAGAAGCTCTGGAGATCAAGGCCGAGCTTTCGGGCAAGGTTGAATGCCTCGCAGGTCGCAACCATCGACGCACCAAGCAGCATATTGTTGCAAATCTTGGCCGCCTGCCCCGCTCCGCTCGCACCCGCGTGAATGACCGCCTTGCCCATTTTCGCAAGGATCGGCTCGGCGCGAGCAAAGCCCTCATCGCTGCCGCCAACCATGAAGGTCAGCGTTCCGCCATTCGCCGCCGCAATCCCGCCGGAGACCGGCGCGTCGACCGCGACAAAGCCCTTGGCGGTTGCCGCTTCGGCATTGGCCTTGGCCGTCGCGACATCGATGGTCGAACAATCAATCAGCAGCGTGCCGGGGGCAGCATTGGCGAACACGTCATTTTCATAAACGCCCGCGACATGCTTGCCCGCAGGCAGCATGGTGACGACCGCCTCGGCGTCGCGGATCGCGCCCGCCGCATCGGGAGCGCGCAGGCACCCGGCCGCTTCTGCCTTGGCGCTGGCTTCCTCCGAAAGGTCGAACGCGCGGACTTCATGCCCCGCCTTCGCCAGATTGGCGGCCATCCCGCCGCCCATGTTGCCGAGACCGATAAACGCAATTTTCATGAACTCTCTCCGTCCAGACGCAAATCTTGAGTTTTGACGTTTAGCAATGCCGATAGCCCTAATCTTTCAACAGAACAAATTTTACGCCACCGCTGCTTTCAGCTTCTCCACCAAGTCGGTCTTTTCCCAAGGGAACAGATCGCCTTCGGGCTTGCGGCCGAAATGGCCATAGGCCGCGGTCTTGCGGTAGATCGGCTTGTTGAGGCCCAAATGGGTGCGGATGCCCTTGGGGGTCAGCTTGACCAGCGTAGGCAGCACTTCTTCCAGTTTGCGCTCCGAAACCGTGCCGGTATCGTGGGTATCGACATAGAGCGACAGCGGCTCGGCAACGCCGATGGCGTAGCTGAGCTGGATGGTGCAGCGGCGCGCAAGGCCCGATGCAACGATATTCTTGGCGAGATAGCGCGCGACATAGGCGGCCGAACGGTCGACCTTGGTCGGATCCTTGCCGCTGAACGCGCCGCCGCCATGCGGGGCCGCGCCGCCATAGGTATCGACGATGATCTTGCGGCCGGTCACGCCCGCATCGCCGTCCGGCCCGCCGATTTCGAAGCAGCCCGTGGGGTTCACATAAAGTTCGGTCTGGTCGTCGAACCAGCCTTCGGGAAGGACCTGCTTGACCACGCCGCGGACATAGTCGGTGATCGTCGCCTGACCGTTATCGTCGCTCACATCGGCGCAATGCTGGGTCGAGACCACCACCGCTTTCGCGCGCACCGGCTTTTCATCGACATATTCGAGCGTCACCTGGCTCTTGGCGTCGGGCTCGAGGAAGGCCGCCGCGCCGCTGTGGCGATCGGCCGAAAGCTTTTCGAGGATCTTGTGGCTGTAATGCAGCGTCGCCGGCATGAGGTCCGGGGTTTCGTCCGACGCATAGCCGAACATGATGCCCTGGTCTCCCGCGCCTTCATCCTTGTTGCCGCTTTCATCGACACCCTGCGCGATATGGGCGGACTGGCCGTGAAGATGGTTGGCGAATTCGAGATTCTGCCAATGGAAACCGTCCTGCTCATAGCCGATTTCGCGGACGACATTGCGCACCGTCTTTTCGATCTCTTCCTCGAGGCCGGGGGCCCATCTGCCGTCCTCGAACACGCCCTTGCCGCGGATTTCACCGGCGAGGACGACGCGGTTGGTCGTGGTCAGCGTTTCGCACGCGACACGCGCTTCGGGGTCTTTCGAAAGGAACAGGTCGACGATGGCGTCGCTGATCTGGTCGGCGACCTTGTCGGGGTGGCCTTCGGAAACGGATTCAGAGGTAAACAAAAAATGTTCGCGCATGGTTGTGCCAGCCTTTGCTGTATCTGCGGGTTGAAGAAACGAGTATATAAAGACTTCTTTATATCTGGCTGCGCCCTTAGCTGGAAGTGGCGCGGCGGGCAAGAGCAAAGGCCAGAAGAACCAATATCGACGCGAGAAGCAGCGGTATCCGGTTGCCCTGTTGCGAAAACAGCGTCGGAGCATGGGCGGCCGGCACCCCGGCATCGATCCGCCCTGCCTGTCCCTGCGGGATGTCCGCCACCGTCCGGCCATCGGCGTCGACGATGCCGCTGATTCCGGTCGGCGTGACACGCAGGACCGGCAGCCCCTCCTCGATCGCCCGCAGCCGCCCTTGCGCATGGTGCTGCGGCGCGCCCCAGTGCCCGAACCAGGCATCATTGGAGGGCGAAAAGATGAACGCCGGGCGGTCGGCGCGGTCGACCACCTGCCCGGAAAAAATGAGCTCGTAGCAGATCACCAGCCCGACCTTGCCGAAGCGGCCCATGTCGATGCTGCGCGGCCCCGGCCCCGGGATAAAATCGATATCGCCTGGCGCAAAGCGGCTGAGGCCCAGCGGCTCGAGCAGACTGCGCAGCGGCACATATTCGCCGAACGGCAGCAGGTGCGCCTTGTCGTAACGCCCGGTGAGGCGGCCGTCCGCGTCCATCGCGAAGATACTGTTGCGGGCGCCCACGACATTGCCTTGCGTGTCGAAGTGGAGTTTGAGCGCGCCAGTCAGGATCGCGTCATCGGGGTTCATCACCGCGATGATCCGGTCGCGCGCCATTTGCGGGGAGATGCTGTAGTAAAGATCGGGATAGCCGGTCTCGAGATAGTCGGGAAAGGCCGCCTCGGTCCACAGGATGAGGCGCGGATCGGGGCTCTTTGGCACGGTCAGCGCGGCGAGTTTGGCGAAGTTGGCCGCAGCGGCCTCACTCTCCCATTTGACCTCCTGCCCGATGTTGGGCTGCACCAGCGTGACCTGCGGCCCCGGCGTTCCGGCGCCCGCTGGCAGCATCATGTCGGCGCCCGCGAACAGGAGCGGCAGCACGAGCGCCATCGCTGCACTGCGCCATTGCCGCAGCGCGATCGCGGCCCAGCTGCCCGCCACCAGCAGCAGCAGCGCGCTTACCCCATAAGTGCCGATGAAGCGCGCCGGTCCGGCCATCATCATGGGGAGCGCAACCTCGGCCAGCGGGTTCCACGCAAAGCCGGTGAACAGCGTGGCGCGCAGCCATTCGGCAAGCGTCCAGCATCCGGCAAACGCTAGCACCAGCGGTCCCAGCCGGGCGCCGCCGATGCGTCTGGCCGCCCAGGCCGCGAGCGCGGGATAGAAAGCCATCAGCCCGCTCAGCAACAGCAGCGCGATCCAGCCAAGGAAGGCGGGCATCTTGGCCTGAAAGCCGAAGGCGGTCGGGAGCCAGTTAAGCCCGACGGCGAAATGGCCGAGCCCGAACCACCATCCGGCGGCAAAGGCGCCCTCGCGGCGGACCGCGATGAGCCAGACAAGCGCGGCCATCGCCGCAATCGTCAGCGGCCACCAGAAGAGCGGCGCCATGCCGAACGCGGAGAGCGCGCCGAGCAGCAGCGCGAGGAGCCGGGCCTTCCATCCGGTGGGCGCTTTATCTGTCAAAAGCGTTGCAGCGGATGGACGTCCTTCGACAGGCTCAGGACTGACGGTTTCTGGATTGGTCATGGGATCGCTTTACCGTTTCCGAATATCCGCAAGATACCCGTCTGGCCGAACGCTTTATACCCCTGCGCAGACAGGGGCCCAAGGCTATGTGGCGCTGTGCTGCTCTGGGCTCCTGCCTGCGAAGGAGCACGGGAAGCTGGCAGACGCCCCACCCTCCCTGGCGAGGGAGGGTCGGAAAATTGGCACAATTTTCCGGGGTGGGTGAAGCATTGGCGGCAGGGCTTATACCCACCCCAAAAAAGCTGACGTTTTTTTGACCCTCCCTAAAAGGGAGGGCGAAGGGAAAGACTGGCATCACACCCATCATCCGCTCTGCAAATCGGCGATGCGGCGGCGTTCGCCCTTTGGCACCAGCCCTTCGCACACGCGCCAGAAGCCGCTCACCGCATCCTGCCCGGCATCGCCATAGGCCGCCGCCATGCGGGTGCGCAGTTCGACAAACAGTCTCGCCTCGAGTACGCTGCCGCTGTCGGTGAGGCGCAATTCCTTCTGCCGCCGGTCGCTCCGGCCGGTCGCAAGCGTGATCAGGCCGCGCGCCTCCAACTCCTTGAGTACCCGGCTGAGCGACTGTTTGGTAACACCGAGCAGCGCGAGCAGGTCCGAGATCACGAGCCCCGGGCGCCGCGCGATGAAATAGAGCGCGCGCTGGTGCGCTCGCCCCAGCCCCTCTTTCTCCAATATGTCGTCGAGCGCGCGCACGAGGTGGCTTTGGCCGAAAAAGAGCAGCTCGATACCGCGCCGCACCTCGGCTTCGCGCAGGAACAGCGCAGATGCGGTCATCGATGTGGCGGGGTTTTGTCCGTCCGGCATGGCTGCCCACTCTCTTGCGCGTGGCGCTGGCCTTTGGCAAGGGGGTGCGCGACACAAAGCAGAAGCAGGAAAGCCCGACTCCCATGACCAGCGCGCCCGAGTTCATCGTCGAACATCATCCCCATCCGGTCGATGCGGTTTCGCGCGCGGCGATGATCGAAAAACCGGGCTTCGGCACGCTCTTCACCGACCATATGGTGACGATCCGCTATACCGAGGGACAGGGTTGGCACGAGGCCAAGATCGGTCCGCGCGGGCCCTTGTCGCTCGATCCGGCGACTGCGGTGCTCCATTATGCGCAGGAAATTTTCGAAGGGCTGAAGGCCTATCGCCATGCCGACGGCAGTTTCGCGCTGTTCCGCCCGGAACAGAATGCGCAGCGTTTCAACCGCTCGGCGCAGCGGCTCGCCATGCCCGAACTGCCCGAAGATCTGTTCCTTGCCTCGATCGAGGAGATTGTCCGCACCGACAAGGCGTGGATGCCCGGAATCGAGGGCGGATCGCTCTATATCCGGCCCTTCATGTTCGCGTCCGAAGCCTTCCTCGGCGTGCGGCCGGCGAAGGAATATCTCTACATTGTCATCCTGTCGCCCGCCGGCGCCTATTTCAAAAGCGGCGCGCCGGCGGTCAAAATCTGGGTGAGCGAGGATTATTCGCGTGCCGGTCCGGGTGGCACGGGCGCGGCCAAGTGCGGGGGTAATTACGCCGCCTCGCTCCTCCCGCAATCGGAAGCGATCGACAAAGGCTGCGACCAGGTGGTTTTTCTTGACGCGAAGGAACAGCGCTGGATCGACGAACTGGGCGGCATGAACCTGTTCTTCCTGTTCGACGACGGGCGCATGATCACCCCGCCGCTCGGAACCATCCTGCCCGGCATTACCCGCGATTCGATCATGCAGCTCGCCCGCGATGAAGGCATTGCCGTGACCGAGGAGCCTTATGCCATCGACCAGTGGGAAGCGGATGCGAAGAGCGGCAAGCTCGTCGAAACCTTCGCCTGCGGCACAGCCGCCGTGGTGACGCCGGTCGGGGAGGTCAAGGGCCGCCATCATGATTTCACTATCGGCGCGGGCGGCCCCGGGCAGTTGACGATGAAGCTGCGCGATACGCTCACCGGCATCCAGCGCGGCACCCTCCCCGATCCGCATGGCTGGGTACGCAAGATCGCGCGGGTTTGAGCGGGCGTACCACGCCGTCCGGTGCGGTTTCAAAGTCCTCCGTACCCGTTGCGCAGGAGCACACAAGTTGGAGACCCGTCCACCCTCCCTCACCAGGGAGGGTAGATTGGGCGCATTTTTCCCCTATTTCCCCCTTCCCATCCGGGTGCCGCCGCCCTATAGGGCGCGCTCGCATAGCGCATTGGGGCGTAGCCAAGCGGTAAGGCAGCGGTTTTTGGTACCGCCATGCGGAGGTTCGAATCCTCCCGCCCCAGCCATTAATACAAATTTCTACCGAAAATTGAGATGGAAGCGTGGCTTGCCGGTGTCCCCGATATCCGCGCACGTGGGCATGTGAAACAGATATCGGGGACGTCCTTCTGGTATTGACCAGAAGGCGGAGTCATCCGGCCCTTTTGCAACAGGGGGACCTTGGTCCGAAAAAGGCCAGATACCGGCATTTCTAGCCCGCAGAAATATAATAGCTCAAGTAAACTATCGTTAAATATCTCAGGCCGTTGGTGATTTGCGACCAGTTGAGTGCATAGCTATGCCAAATGCGTTGATAAGAACCGGCTGGTGCTTGTCGAATTACAGGTAAAGTACATCGCCGAGCCTCGCAGCCAAATCTCTTGCACGCGCGCGGCGCCGGCCTATATCCGGTTCTGGCAAGGGAGATGAATATGGCCGAACGCACGATCAAGAGTTTCGCCGAATTCTGGCCCTATTATCTGCGCGAACACAGCAAGCCCGCGACCCGCGCGCTCCATTATATCGGCACCAGCCTCGTGGTCGCGCTCGCGCTTTACGCTATCGTCACCGGGCGCGCCGCACTACTCTGGCTGCTCCCCCTGGCGGGTTATTTCTTCGCCTGGGCGGGGCATTTCGGGGTCGAGAAGAACCGGCCGGCAACCTTCACCTATCCGCTGTGGTCGCTCGCGGCCGATTTCAAGATGTGGTTTTACTGGCTCACCGGCCGCATCAGGGGCGAACTGGCCCGCGCCGGCGTCCCCGCAACCTCCTGATCAGGACCAGATTTCCATGCGCACCATTTCCGTCCCCGTGTCCCACAACCTGCCGAAAGAGGAAGTGCGCCGTCGTATGCGCGAGCGGGTCGGCAGCCTCGACAGCTACATTCCCGGCAATACGGCGATCAAGTCCGGCTGGCCGAGCGAGGACCGGATGACGCTCGACATCACCGCGATGGGCCAGACGATCCCGGCGACACTCGACATCGAGGAACGCGCGGTGATCGTTACCGTGGCGCTCCCCGGCATGCTCGGTATGGTCGCCGGTGCGATCGAGAGTACGATCCGGGAAAAGGGACCTAAACTCCTCCTTGGTGATCAGAGCAAGGACAACCAGGACAAGGACAGGGAGCCCGGCAAAAGCGGCTGATCGAAATTAGCTGGCGGAACGTCTCCATGCCCCGTCCGTTGGTTGGGGGAAGGAGATGGCAAATGACCGATCAGAACCGCACCAATCAACAGGCCCGCGAAGCCGCGCAGGCCAATGCCGGCCACGAACAGGAGCAAGGCGCGCGCGAAGCGGCGCAGCTCAAGGCGGATCAGGAGCGCGCAGCCGACGCGAAGGCGGAGGCAGACGCCCGCATGGCCCGCGAAAGCGGCCGCTTGACCTCGCAGGACACACAGGAGCAGGCGCGTCCCGATACGGCTGCGGCCCGCGCGCAGGAAAAGGCGGAAAAGCATCAGCAGTCCGCGAACAAGGCCGAATCGAAAGAACTCGACAAGGAACTGGCCGCCTCGATGGATGCGTCCGACCCGCCGTCGTCGATCCAGCCCTGAGGGCGGCAGCAGGCATGAGGCGCTAGGCCGCCTTGCGAATAAATATGGTGCCGGCGGAATAGCCGGCACCGAACGAGCAGATCACACCGGTGTCGCCCGGTTTCAGATCGTCGCTGTGAAGATGGAAGGCGATGATCGAGCCCGCCGATGACGTATTCGCGTAGCTATCGAGCACGGTCGGGCTTTCATCCTCGGTCGCCTCATGCCCCAGCACGCGCTGCGCGATCAGGCGGTTCATGCCGGTGTTGGCCTGATGAAGCCACAGGCGGCGCATATCCTCCGGCGCAAGTCCGAGCCGCTCCATCTGGTCGACGATCATCTGCGCGACCATCGGCACCACTTCCTTGAACACCTTGCGGCCTTCCTGAACGAACAGCCTGTCGTCCTTCGCCCCGCTGGTGGACATGGGTGGCGCACCTTCATAGGCGCGGTTGAGAAACCCGAAATTGTTTCGGATACTATTGGAAAACTGCGTCTTGAGCCGGGTGCCCACTATGTCCCAATGGCCTGCGGGCGCGATCCCCTTGTCCTCGACCAGAATGGCGGTCGCGACATCGCCGAAGATGAAATGGCTGTCGCGGTCGCGCCAGTTCAAATGGCCCGAACAGATTTCGGGGTTGATCACCAGCACCGACCTCGCATTGCCGCTCCTGATATAATCGGCTGCGGTCTGGATGCCGAAGGTCGCCGAGGAACAGGCCACATTCATGTCGAAGGCAAACCCCTCCCCCATCCCGAGCGCGTGCTGGATCTCGATGGCGATCGCCGGATAGGCACGCTCCATGTTGGAGGCGGCAACGATCACCGCATCGACATCTCCGGCGTCGCGGCCGGCACGGGCGAGCGCATCCTGCGCCGCCTTGAGCCCGATCTCCGCCAACACGCTGATTTCGTCGTTGCTGCGCGCCGGGAAACGCGGGCACATGATCTCAGGGTCGAGGATCGGCGCCTTGCTCAGCACATAACGCGCCTTGATCCCGCTCGCCTTTTCGATGAACTCGACGCTCGAAGGCTGCAATTCTTCCATCTCGCCCGCCGCAATCGCCGCTGCATGGGTGCTGTTATGCGCCGCGACAAAGCGGTTGAAGCTGTCCACCAGTTCCTCGTTCGAGATGCTGTGCGGCGGCGTGAACAGGCCGGTGGCCGAAATAACAGGGGTGCCGGTCAGGGTCATTATTTGCTTCCCATTTGCGAAAAAACGCGAAAATCCAACAAAACTGTTGCTCCCTAGACACAGGTCGGGTGGCTTGCAAGCCGTCAGCACCGAACCGCCCTTGCACGATCCGCTCACGCTTTGTTAACCATGATCGTTGCATAACAAGGCTGTGGGCGGGGGCATGTTTCAGATGGTCAGGACTGGTCCGTAACAAGATCCGGTGACCAGCCATAAGGATGCCCTGCCGAGCCCCGCAGACTGGAGGCACGAACATGGCATCGGGACCCAAACCAGCGAACGGCGAATTTGCTCTTGCGGAAATGCGCGAGTTCGCAAGCTTTCCGCCTTCCACCCAGCGTTATATCCGCCGCTCGCTTGATGTCGGGCTGGAACGCGACGACGCGATCGCGCTATGGTCACGCGACGAGGTGGAGGCGACCAGCATCCGGGTGCAGGCCAAAATCTATCGCCGTCTTGAGGCGTTGCGCGACCGTATCCCCGAAGATAGCGGCCTCGCTGCGATCGAACCGTTCATGGCGGCGCTTATCACCTTGTCGGCCTTCGACCTCGGCCAGAACCGGCTGAACGGCTTTGGCGCCTATCGCTTTCTCTATGAACGGCTTCTGGGCGCGGCGGTGCGGCCGTGGCTGCCTGCCGCCTTCTGCGCGGCGGCCGCCCTTCCCCACCTCCATCCGGAAAAGCGCCGCGAACTGCTCCAGTCGATCAGCGACGCGGCGGCAACGGCGCCCGGCTGGTCATACCGGGAACCGGTCTTTTTCCCTCACTGGGTCGAAAAGGTCGACAGCACCAGCGCGGCGCATTGAACTCTGGGTTTTGTCCCGCAGGTTTAGGGGTTCAATCGGAGATTTTTCGCGCGTTTCTGCCCCTAAACCACCTCAGCCGCATCGGGATGTTTTTCCAGATAACCCGCTACGAAACTGCAACTCGGCTTTACCTTGCCGCCCTGTGCCCGGACATCGGCGAGGGCAGCTTCGACCAGCCTGGTGCCGATCCCCCGCCCGCCCAGCGCCTTGGGCACGACGGTATGGTTAAAGTCCCACACGTCGCCATCGCGCTTGTAAGCAGCATAGGCTACATGCCCATCCTCAATCAGTTCATACCGGCTATTTGCACTGTTATGGCTAACATCCATTGCAATGTTCCCTTCCGTATTCCTCGTCATCCAACCGGCCAGACAGAATAAAAGTTCCCGGCATTGGCCGAGCCTTATCGTCCTGCAAGAGCCGTCGAGCCTCCCCTGTCAGAACGCGCAAGCCAGAAGGCTCCGGTCGACGCCACTGCCCAGAGCGCGAGCACGGCAAACGCCAGCGCATAATTGCCGGTCCGGTCATACAGCCGTCCGGTCAGTTCGATCGATGCCATTCCGGCGAGCGTAATAAATGTTGCGCTTAGTCCAAAGGCCTTGGGAAAATCCACCGGCTGAAACAGGCGCGAAAGCGAGATGCTCCACAGCGGAAACACGCCACCGATCGCGATGCCGATGGTCAGCGCCGCCATGATAAGAATCCAAGGCACGTTGGTCACCAGTAGCACAAGGATCAGCCCGACATTGCAGGCCACGACGATCGCGAACAACCGGACCAGCGGGACGCGCTCGGCCGCCCAGCCGACGACCAGCTTGCCGGCGATGGCGGAAAAAGTGACGGCGGACATGACCGCAGCGGCCTGTCCAGTGGACAGTTTCTGGTCCTGCAGGTGCGGAATGAGCGAGGCGAGCAGCGCCTGATCAGAACTGATCAGCAGCGCGATCGCCACGGTGCACCACCAGAAATCCGGCCGCCCGATGATATTCGGCTTCCCCGATCGCAGCCCAATTGCTTCCCGGTCCAAGCGGCGCGGTTCGGGGCGAATAAGCACTGCTGCCACCAGCAAGGCGAGCGCCCCAACCCCGAAGCCGCTATAGAGCGCGGCCTGGCGCCAATCCCCGCCGTTCATCAATCGGGCCACCAGCGGAACTATCGCGAAACCGCCCGCAGAGGTCGAGACGGAAAGGATCCCCAGCGCCCGGCTGCGTCCCTCTTCGAACCAGGCCGCGACCAGACTGTTGGCCGACAATATTCCGATCGCGACCACCCCGAGCGCAACCGGGCCGAGAATGACGGCGAAGATCATGGCCGCCGATTGCGCGCCGGACATCATCCAGCCCCCGGCCGCGACCGCCACGCCGCCGAGCGCGATCACCAGTCGCCCGCCCCATTTGGGGAGGAGAAATCCTACCAGCGGACTCCACAGCATCATTCCGAGCAGCAGGGCCTGCATTCCGCGATTGGCATCCGTGCGATTGAGCAGGAATTCGGCACTCACCGGCTTCACATAAAGCCCGAAACTATAAGTTGTCGCGCCGATCGCGGCCATCGTGGTGAGGAAGCCGCCGGCGAGGACTAGCCAGCGTTGCAGACCATCGCGCGCTCGGTTTTGCGCCATTGTGTCTCCTCTCGATCGGCGCGCCTTTCTGCCCGACGCTGCCCGTCTTGCTTATTTTGGCCCGCCTTGCTTATTTCCCGAACATTGTTCAAAAATTAGGTTGACGCAAGGTCGAAATGCGTGCGCGAAAAAGGGAGGGCCGATGCAGGCGGACATATCCATGGCCATGCGTCGCGGAATAGAAGTGGAACTCCACCGTCCGGCCGAGCCGCGCGCGTTGCTGTTCTGCCTGCCCGGCGGCGGGATGACGCGCGGCTATTTCACGCTCGGAGGCGACGGCTCGCGCTATAATTTTGCGGCGGCGATGGTGCGGCGCGGTTTCGCGGTCGCGCTCGCCGATCAGCCCGGCACCGGATCAAATCTCGGTACCGGTTTCGATGGCGACGTCATGCCTGCGGACGCCGCCGAACGCTTCGCGGCGATCGCGCGGGAGCTTGCCGGCGAGTTGGGAACGAGGGCGGTTTCGGTGATCGGGGTCGGCCATTCGATGGGCGGTGTGATGATCGTGATGACGGCGGCGGCCGGCGCGCCGTTCGATGGCCTCATCCTGCTGGGCTCCAATGTCGAGGGGCTTCCGGAAGCGCTGCTCGACCAGGAACGGCCCTATGCGGGGCGCCCCGGCGCTTTCTGGCCGGCCTTGCCCGAACTCGCCCGGCAGCGCCGCGCCCAGCGGCCGAAGAGCAGCGAGGAACGCGCCGCCGAAACCGCGCGGGTCGGAATGCGTGCCGAGCAATTTGCCGGCGAGAATGCTGCGGCCACCGCGCTGCTTTCAGCGGTCAGGGCGCCGCTTTATACGCCCGGCGCAATCGTTTCGATGATGCCCGGCGCGCTGGCGGCATCTGCCGCCGCCGTGCGGATCCCCGTGCTTCTGGTCAGGGGGGAGCATGATATTGGCGCGCGCGCCGCGACGGCCGGCGCGGCCTTTACGGGCGCTCCGTGCGAAGCCGTCGAACTTGAAGGTGCGGGGCATAATCATTTCGTGACCGCCGCCATGCCGGAGCTGATCGACACGGTCACGCAATGGTTCGAGCGATCAGTCCTCGGCGGCGATCGTCAGCACTAGGCCATCGAGCGCGGTGTCCGCGACGATCTGGCAGCTGAGGCGCGAACAGGGGCCGATCTGCGTCACTTCGCTCAGCGCCTCGAGCATGTCCGCTTCCTCTTCGCACGGCGGTGTCAGGCGCGCCACCCACGCCGGATCGATCTCGACATGGCAGGTGCCGCACGAAGCAGCACCGCCGCAGGTGCCGGCGATGCCGATATCCGCATCACGCAGCGCATACATCAGGGCCGCGCCCGCAGCGACCTCCAGTGTCAATTCGCGCCCTTCCCGGGTCGTCACCTTCAACCCCACCATGATCTGTCTCGTCCCCCGTTTTTGGTCCGGCCATCATTTTTTGACTTGCGCGGAATCAATTTTCGAACAATGTTCGGAAAATAGAGATGCGGACGGAAACGTCAAGCACGCGCAAGAGAGGGGAAGCAATGGCGGGCGTCCATGATGGCTTGAAAGTGCTGGATTTGAGCTGGGGTATCGCGGGTCCGATGACCGCGATGCTGCTGGGCGATCACGGCGCCAGCGTGACGCGAATCGAAAGCCCCGGGGGCGATCCGTTCGGCGAACTGCTCGGCTACAAGGTGTGGCAGCGCGGCAAGGAGCGCGCGGTGTTCGACCTCAAGGACAAGGGCGACCATGACCTGTTCCTGCGCCTCGCCTCCGATGCGGATGTTTTGATCGAAAGTTTCTCGCCGGGCGTGACCGAACGGCTCGGAATCGATTTCGCGGTGCTCGCCAAAATCAACCCCAGGCTCATCTATTGTTCGATCACCGGCTATGGCGAGAAGGGACCGGACCGCGACCGCCCCGGCTATGACGCGCTGGTCGCCGCGCGCTCGGGCTTGCAGTGGGAACAGCGTGGCTGGCCCGAAGCTTCGGTGTGGCGCATGGCGCAGACGCCCGACCCGTTCGCCGATATCGAGATCGACCCCGACTGGGTGCAGGGCGCCAACCGCGAAGGCCCGCTGTTTGTCGCCTCGCCGTGGCCGAGCCTCGGCGCGTTTTTCTCCGCCTCGCTCGGGATCGCGGCGGCGCTTTATGCGCGCGAAAAAACGGGCGCGGGCCAGAAGGTTTCGACCTCGCTCTATCAGGGCGCGCTCGCCTGCGGCTCCGGCGTATGGCAGCGCGCCGCCGATCCCGAGGCCGAAGGCTTCAACAGCTGGATCCTCGGGGCGCGCAGCCCCAAGGGTCATTTCGAATGCAAGGACGGGCGCTGGGTGCATAACTGGGTACCCAATCCGCGCTTCATCCTCGAAAGCGCCAAGGGCGATACGCTCAATGCGACGCCCGACCTCACCGTGCAGAACGACCCCGACCGCTTCGGCGTGGGTCCCGAAGAACTGGTGGTGATGGCGCATTACCAGCCGATCCTCGCCGATGCGGTGCGCCGCTTCAACGCCTCCGATTGGGTCGAAGCCGCGCGCGTTGCCGAAATGACGATGCAGGAATGCCGCAGCGTCGAGGAATCGCTGACCGACCCGTTGCTCATCGCCGACGGCTGCGTCGCGACGGTCGATGACCCGGACCTCGGCGCGATCAATCAGGTAGGCGTGAGCTACCGCCTCGAGACCAGCCGCGGCCAGGTTCCGGGGGCTGCGCACGCACCGGGCGCGGATACGGACGCGGTCAAGGCGCGTGCGGCGGCGCTGCCCGAACCAGCCGCCAAGCCGGCTGTGCCATCATCGGGCAAGGTACCGCTCGCCGGGATCCGCGTGCTCGATCTGGGACTCGCGATTGCGGGCCCTTTCGGCTGCCAGTTGCTCGCCGATCTTGGCGCCGAGGTGATCAAGGTCAACACGCTGTGGGATGGCTACTGGCACCGCATGCACATCGCCTATATGGCCAATCGCGGCAAACGCTCGATTGCGCTGATGCTCAAGAACCCGAAGGCGATGGAGGCGCTCCATAAGCTGATCGCGACCGCCGATGTGGTGCAGCACAATATGCGCTATGGCGCGGTCGAACGGCTCGGGCTCGATTATGCCAGCCTCAAGCAAAAATATCCGCGCCTCATCTATTGCCACACGCGCGGCTTCGAGGATGGGCCGCGCAAGAATTTGCCGGGCAACGACCAGACCGGCGCGTGTCTCGCCGGCATCCAGCATGAAGATGGCGGCATGGCCAGGGGCGGCAAGCCGATTTGGTCGCTGACCTCGCTCGGCGATACCGGCAATGGTTTTCTTTCCGCGGTGGCGATCTGCAATGCGCTGGAGGAGCGCGAGCGAACCGGCAAGGGCCAGTTCGTCGACACCTCTATCGTCAACGCCTGCCTGCTCAACACCAGCTATGCAGTGGCGGGCGCGGATGGGAGCGCGTTCGATCGGCCGCGCGTCGATGCGATGCAGACCGGCTATGGTCCGGCCTACCGGCTCTATCGCACCAGCGACGGCCGGTGGATCCAGCTGGCGGCGGTAACGGGGGCGCAACGCGCGGCGCTCGAACAGTTGCTGGGCGATGACGCAGGCTGGGAAAGCGCTTTTGCCGGTGGCAATGCTTCCGACCTCCTGGCCAAACTGGATAGCGCAGGCATACCGGCCGAACTGTCCGATGGCGAGGCCTCGCTCCGCCTGTTCGACCGCGCCGACCTGCGCGAACGGCAATGGACGGTTGGTTATGACCACAAGCTGGTCGGCCATATCGAACAGATCGGCCGCACCTATGACTTGTCGGGCGGGATGAACGATATCGTCCAGGGCCCGCTGATCGTCGGCGCAGACAGTGCCGCGCTGCTCGCCGAACTCGGTTATTCGCCAGACCAGATCGCCGAACTGGCGGGCGAGGGCGCGATCCTGTGCGATCCGCCGGTTGCCGGTCAGCAGGCGATGGCCAATCCGTGGGGGCTTTGATGGGCGAGCGCGCGATGGAACAGCAACAGCGCCCCGATCCGCTTCACCGCATCGACGGCGCTTTCTTCTGGGCGGCGGCCGAGCGCGGCGAACTCGCGATCCAGCTATGCTGCTCGTGCGAGCGGTTGTGGCATCCGCCGCGCCCCGTGTGCCCCGCCTGTCACGGCCAGACGATGGGTGAGAAAGCGATGTCGGGATGGGGCCGCGTCATCAGCTGGGCGCAGTCGGTCCACCCGCGCCCCTATGGATTTTCCGAGCCGCCGGTGGCGATCCTTGTCGAGCTCGACGAGGGCGTGCGGCTGGTCTCCACGCTCGAAGGCGCGCCGCTCGAAGCGGTCCATGGCGGGCTGCGCGTCAAGGTGGATTTTGTGCGCAGCAGCGGCGGCAAGGCGCTGCCCTGTTTCCGCCCGGCGGAGGAGGAGGCATGAGCGGGCCCCGCGCGCGCCGCGCCACCATCGCCGGAATCGGCCAGACCGAATTTTCACGCGCCTCCGGGCGGAGCGAACAGCGGCTCGCGGCGGAAGCAGCGCTCGCCGCGTGCGCCGATGCGGGGCTCGACCCGGCACAGGTCGATGGCCTCATCACCTTCGGTATCGACAATTCGGACGAGGTCGACCTGCAACGCGCGCTCGGGATCGAGGAATGCCGCTACACGGTGCGCCTGCCGCAAGGCGGCGCGGCGTCGGCAACCACGCTGGTACATGCCGCGCGCGCGGTCGAAAGCGGTTTTTGCAAGCATGTGCTGATCTGGCGCGCGATGAACGAGCGCTCGCAATATCGCTTCGGTCAGCCGCATGCCGCCATCCCGCTCGATGCGCACAGCTCGACCTTCATGGAGTGGTGCTTCCCGTTCGGGGCGCAGACCCCGGCGGCGTGGGAGAGCCTTTCCGCCGGTCCCTATCTGTCGCGCTATGGGGTCACCAGCGAGGATCTGGGCCGGGTGTCGGTGCTGCTGCGCGCTCATGCCGCGACCAACCCCAACGCCTGGTTTTATGGAAAACCGATCAGCCTCGAGGACCATCAGGCGAGCAAATGGATCGTCGCGCCGTGGCTGCGCCTGCTCGATTGCTGCCAGGAATCGGATGGCGGCGTTGCCATTCTCGTCACCACCGCCGAACGCGCGCGCGACCTCGGGCAAACACCGGTGACGCTGCTCGGTGCCGAATATGCGATGCTGTTCAACCACGAGATCATCAGCGATTTCTATCAGGGCGACCTTGCCCGGCTGCCGATATCGGAGCGAGTGTGCGAGCGCGTGACGGCGGCGGCGGGCATGGCGCCGCGCGAAACGGACGTCGCGCTGATCTACGATAATTTCACGCCGCAGATCCTGCGCCAGCTCGAAGCCTTCGGCTTTTGCGGAGCAGGCGAGGCCAAGGACTATATCCGCGAGGGCCATTGCGCGCTCGACGGCGCGACCCCGCTCAGCCCCAACGGCGGGTTGATCGGCGAGGCCTATATCCACGGCATGAACAACATCACCGAAGCGGTGCGGCAGGTGCGCGGCACCGCCGCCAATCAGGTCAGCGATGCGCGCACGGCCTTTGTCGGCGCGGGCGTCGCCGGGGCGATCGTGGCGCGCGAATGAACGAGGAAAGAACATGATCAAGGCAGGAACCAAGCTCAACAGCCGGATATGCGGCACCCAGATCATGACGCTGCGCGTGCCCGCGGGTGTTGAACTGACCGTCACATGCGGCGGCGAACCGATGACCAGCGATGCGGTCGATGCTGCGGCAGGCGGCGAGGGGATCATCGCCGGCAAGCGCTATACCGACGCCGCCGAGACAATGGAGTTTCTCTGCACGCGGGGCGGCGCGGGGCCGCTTGCGGTCAATGGCGAGACGCTGGTCGTCAAACAGGCCAAGCAACTGCCTTCTTCGGACTGACCCTGCCGCATGAACATCGCGCTGATCCTCCAGATGATGACCGATGCCGCGCCCGACCGGGTGGCGATCTGCGGCGCGGGTCAGCGGCTGACCTATGGCGCGCTCGATGCGGCCGCCCGGCGGCTCGCCGCCAGTCTTGCAGGCGAACCGGACGGATCATTGGTCTTCCTGGCCGAAAATCATCCGGCGGCAGCGGTTGCGCTGTTCGGTGCGGCGCTTGCGGGACGGCCCTATGTGCCGGTCAATTACCGGCTGACCGATGCGGAGATCGCGGCGCTGCTCGACCGCGCGCAGCCTTGCCGCATCGTCAGTGACCGCGCGGTGGAAGGTCATGCGGCGGTGTCTCCCGATGCGTTGACCATCACCCGGGCCGATGACGTGCCGCGCGATTTCGTCGGCGATGACGGCGCGGCGGTGGCGGTCGAACTGTTCACCTCGGGCACCACCGGCAGTCCGAAGGCGGCGCTGCTGCGCCACGAGCATTTGCTCGCCTATATCCTTGGGACGGTCGAATTTCTCGGCGCGGGCGAGGAAGAGGCCGCGCTGATCACCGTGCCGCCCTATCATATCGCGGGCATTTCGGCGCTGATGAGCAATGTCTATGCGGGGCGCCGGATCGTCCTGTTGCCGGCGTTCAGTCCGGAGGCGTGGCTGACCCTTGCGCGGGAGGAAAGCGTGACGTCCGCCTTCCTCGTGCCCACCATGGTGCAACGGATCGTCGCCCACGCCGCCCGGCATCCCGGCAGCGCCGCGCTGCCCGCACTGCGCAGCATCGCCTATGGCGGCGGACGGATGCCGCGCGACACCATCGAAGCGGCGATGACGCTGTGGCCGCAAGTCGATTTCACCAACGCCTATGGGCTGACCGAAACCAGCTCGACCATCTGTCTCCTGACCCCGGACGATCATCGCGCGGCGGCCGTCGCGACGGAGGAATGCGCGCGCGCGCGTATCGGCTCGGTCGGTCAGCCGCTTCCCGGCATCGACCTCGCGATCTTCGATGATGACGGCGCGGCGCTGGCCGGTGGCGAAACCGGCCTCGTTTATGTGCGCGGCGACCAGGTCGCAGGCGAATATCGCGAGCAGGGCGCGCTGCGGAACGCGGACGGCTGGTTCTGCACCCGCGACCGCGGCTGGATCGACGAGGCGGGCTATCTCTTCCTCGATGGCCGTGCCGATGACATCATCGTGCGCGGCGCGGAAAATATCTCGCCGGGCGAGATCGAAGCGGTTCTGTGCCAACACCCTTCGGTACGCGAGGCAGCGGTGTTCGGTGTGCCCGACAGCGAATGGGGCGAGGCGGTGGCGGCTGCCATCATCACTGCCGAAGACGACGATATAGCCGCGCAGGAATTGCAGGACTTTGTACACGCGCACCTGCGGTCCAGCCGGGTCCCGCAACATATCCGCATCGTTGCCGAACTGCCGCACAACGAAATGGGCAAACTGCTGCGCCGCCGTCTTCGCGACGAATTTTCGGAAAGCCGGGAGTCATTTCATGATTGACAAAAACCTGGGGCGGTGTGAATTTCCGAACATTGTTCGGAGAGGATGATGACGGAAAAAACCCAACCCGTCGATACTGAGGTCAAGCGTCCGCGCGGCAAGGTTGGCCGGCGCGCGATCCTGACCGAATCCATGATCATCGAAGCGGCGCTCGACATCGGTTTGGAGGTGCTCACCATCCGCAAGCTTGCGGCAGCGCTCGGGGTCGCGCCCTCGTCCATCTATGAATATTTCGCCTCGCGCGAAGTGCTGATCGAAGCGGCGGTACGCCATTCGCTCGACGATTATGATATGGTCACGCCGCAGGGCATCGGCTGGCGGCAATATGTGACCGAATTTGCCACCACAATCGTCCAGCGCCGTATCGACCACCCGGAATATATCCGCTTCCATATCGACGGCAAGGACACGACCGCGATCATGGCGGTGCTGATCCGCGACTTTTTGGGCAATCTTGCAAGCTACGGTTTTTCGTCCAGCGATGCCTTGTGGCTGCTCCGCCGCCTCGGGCCACTGACGCTGTCGGCCTCGATCGAGATCGTGCGTCTGCGCGGATCGGCCGCGCGCGGGCTTGATCCCGCGCATAGCGAAGCAACTGAGGCGATGCGCGCCGAACTATCGGAAACCGACATGGCTCTGGTCGAGGACATATTATCGGGCGCTGACGCCGAAGTGATGTTCGGCGAAGGGCTGGAATTGCTGCTGGATCGCTTCGCTGCGCGGGTGGCGGCGCCGGGGCCGGCCAGGAAACGGGAGACAGAGGCATGAAGGACTGGAACGGCAAGAGCGCTGTCATCACGGGTGGTGCCAATGGTGTCGGCAAGGCGCTCGCCGAACGGCTTGCGCGCGATGGCGCGCGGCTGATGATATGCGACATCGAGCAGTCGGTGCTCGATGGCGCGGTCGAGGATCTCAAGCGCCAGAATGCCGACGTGGTGGGTGTGCGGCTCGACGTGTCGGATCGCGACGCGGTGTTTGCCATGGCCGATGAGGCCTTTGCCCGCTTCGGCACGGTCGATGCCGTGTTCAACAATGCGGGCGTCGGCGGCGGCGGCGGGATGGTGCCGTGGGCGGTGCCCGAGCAGGCCTATCGCTGGGCGATGGACGTCAATTATTTCGGTCCGTTGTTCGGGATGCAGGCGTTCATGCCGCGGATGCTCGAGCAGGAACAGGGAGGGCTGATGGCAGCAACGGCCTCGGGCGCGGGGCTGGTGTTCCCGGCGATGTCCTATGCCTATTCCTCGTCCAAGGCGGCGCTCATCGCGCTGTGGGAAATGCTTGGCCATAACCTCTATAACATGCAGTCGAAAGTGAAGGCCGCGCTGCTGTTTCCAGGACCGCATGTGGTGCGGACAGCGCTGATGAATTCGCAGCGCAATGTGCAGGACAAATATGCGCACCCGGCGGTCGAGGCTGGGTCGGGTATCGATTCGATCGACACGTTCCAGCAGGTGATGAAGGCGACCATCGGCCGCGAGGTCGAACTCACCGAGCCCGAAGATTTCGCCAACTATGTGGTGGAGGCGCTCGCCAACGACATTTTCTGGGTACTCCGCTCGAAAGCGGTACGCGCGGCGCGTTGCAGAAGCGCGTCGAGGAAATGCTGACCCAGTCCGGGCCGACGCCCCCGCAGATGTTTTGAAACGAGGCCTCGCGATGAACCCCTATCAGCCGATATTCGATCGCTTGGCGGCACGGGCTCCGGCACTGGCGCGGACCACCGCCGAGCAGCGCATCGCCAAGCTGCGCGCGCTCTACCGGGCCGTCTATGATCTGCGCGAAGAAATCAGTGCGGCGGGCCATGAAGAGCTCGGCATGGACGGCAAGCTCCACCTCATTCCGCTGAAAGGTGCGGTCGATTATAATTGCGATCATCTCGCGCAATGGATGGAGCGCGAGGATGCGGAGGACACGCCCGCGCTGATGGGCCGCAAGGCTTGGGTCCATTATGAACCCAAGGGCGTGGTGCTCCATCTGGCGAGCTGGAATTCCCCCATCCTGATCGCGCTCGATCCGGTCATCAGTATGATCGCGGCGGGCAATGCGGTGGTGCTGAAGCCCTCCGAAGTCACCCCCGCGAATGCGGCGCTGGTCCGGAAGATCATCGACAGCGCAGGCCTTGCCGACGACGTTGCCGTGGTCGAGGGTGGTCCCGAGGTCGCCCAGCAACTGCTCGAACTGCCGTTCAATCACATCTGCTATGTCGGCAACAACCGCGTTGGCCAGTTCATCATGGAAGCGGCCGCCAAGAATTTTGCCGGGGTTACGCTCGAGATGGGCGGCAAGAACCCGGTGATCGTCGAAGCCGATGCCGACATCGAGGATGCGGCCGCCAAGCTCGCCTTCGGCAAGAGCCTGATATCCGGGCAGGTCTGCCTCTCGCCCGATTATATCATGGTGCACCAAAGCCGCCGCGAAGATCTGGTGAAGGCGCTGGGCGAGAAATTCACAGCCATGTTCGACGCGGAAGGAAAGGGACTTCAGGCCTCGTCCGATTTCGCCCGCATCGTCAATGCGCGGCACGTCACGCGCATCAAGGGACTGGTCGACGAGGCCGTCGCCAAAGGCGCGTCGATCCCGTTCGGGGGCGAAATCGACGAGGCCGCGCGCTTCGTGTCGCCGACGATCCTTACCGGCGTCACCAATGACATGACGATTGCCGACGAGGAAATCTTCGGACCCGTCCTGCTGATCCGCGACTTCGCCAGCCGCGAAGCATGTATCGCCGAGATCGCAAAGCGGCCCAAGCCGCTCGCCATCTATATCTTCACCGGCGATCCCGCGACCGCGCAATGGTATCTTGATCATACCCGCGCCGGCACGAGCGCGATCAACAATGTCGTATGCCAGGCCAATATCTCCACGCTGCCGTTCGGCGGCTGCAATCATAGCGGCATCGGCCGCCTTGGAGGGCATGCCGGCTTCAAGGAGTTTTCCAACGCCCGCGCGATAGTAGAGGATGGCTACACCCCCGAAACCCGTTCGATGATGCACTATCCGCCATTCCCGGCCGAAGCCGGTTCCTTTGTCGACATGATGCTGACGCCAACCGCCTGAGAGCGAAGTGCAACAGGAGAGCAAAATGCAGGATACCCTCGCCAAACCCGCCGAAGACCGAGTCCAGACCGGCGACGAACTGGAGCGCTGCCCGTTCCCCGTGCCGTTCGGCTGGTTCTGCATCGACCGCTCGGACACGCTGGCCAAGGGCGAAATCCGCAACATCCAGGTGTTCGACAGCGAATATGTGATGTTCCGCGGCGACGATGGAGTGGTTGGTATCACCGATCCCTACTGTCCGCATCTGGGCGCGCATCTCGGCCACGGCGGCACGGTTGAGGGCAATACCATTAAATGCCCGTTCCACCACTGGCAGTTCGATGCCGAGGGCTGGTGCAAGCATATTCCTTACGGCAAGGTCATGCCCGGCATGGCACGGCGCAAGCCGATCCTGCGCGCGCTGCCGGTCGAGGAAAAATATGGCGCGATCTGGGCCTGGTTCCATCCCGATGACGAGCCACCGATGTTTCCGCTTCCAACCGTTCCTGAACTGGAGGCACCGGACGAGCATGTTCCGGCGCGTCATGGCTGCTGGGACATCGGCACCTGCCTACAGGAAATCGGCGAGAACGGCGTCGACAACGCGCACCTCAAATTCCTCCATCGCTCGCCGATCATTCCGCCGGTCAAGGCGCGCGCCGACGGGTTCAGGTTCCACGAGGATATCGGCGAGGGCTACATCGTGCTCGAAACCCACGGCCCCGGCATATCGGTCGTGCGCCACACCAAGGATGGCGTCTCGGTGCTGATGTTCTCGGCCTCGACCCCGATCACACGCGAGCTCACCCGCACGCGGATGCAGTTTACCTTCAAAAATTACGCCGAAGGAACGCCCGAACGCCAGCTTGCCGAACATGTCTACCAGCATTCGATCGGTGAAGCGGAGGGCGAGGAATCCGCCGGGTTTGAATCGGTCGACATGATCGTCTGGAACAACAAGAAATACCGCCCGAATCCGCTGCTGTGCGACGGCGATGGTCCAATCATGCTGTGGCGCGAATGGTTCAGCCAGTTCTACGCGGTGCCCAACGCAAGAGAACTGGTCGGGCTGAAAAACTGATTGAAATAAACCAGGAATTATCCACTGGACCCGATAACAAGCGGGGCAGACAAAACAGGAGAGGATTATGGTAAAGTTAAGGAAGTGGCAGGTTGCAGCCTGCGTCAGCCTGTCGGCAATTGTCAGCAGCGGTGCCTACGCGCAAACGGCGGACGAAACGGCAGAACGATCAACGGGCGGACTCGAAGATATCGTGGTGACCGCCCAGAAGCGCTCAGAAAGCGTTCAGGACGTTCCGATCACCATCAATGCCTTCGACGAGAAAGCGCTTGAGACCCGGCGTATCGATGGTTTTGAGCAGATTGCGACCTTCACCCCGGCATTGAACGTCGCGCCGAGCTCTGCTGACGCCAACGGGCTGCGTTTCACCTTGCGCGGCATCGGTGTCACCGATCCGCAGATCGGCGTGGAAAGCAAGGTCGCGCTCTATGTGGACGGGCTTTACCTAGGCAAGACGACGGGCCTCGCGTTTGATTCGCCCGACCTCGCCCGGGTCGAAGTATTGAAGGGCCCGCAGGGTACGCTTTACGGTCGCAATGCGGTCGCCGGTGCGATCAACCTCATTTCCGTGCGCCCCCAAGGAGGAGAATTTTCGGGCAAGGCCTTTGCCGATTATGGCAATTATAACGCCGTGCGCACCGGCTTCGGGGTCAACATCCCGGCGGGCGAAAATGGCGGCTTCCGTGTCTCCGGCCTCTACAGCCGCCGCGACGGCTGGATCAAGAATTCCGGGCCGGGCGAGGATTTCGGAGGGTATGAGCGTTTTGGCGGACGGTTCGCGGCGGGTGCCGACCTGACCAGCAATCTTCGGGTCGATGCCGCGATTGACTATACCGAAGCGCGTAACCAGCCGGTCTATTATCATGCGGTCGCGGGTAGCAATGCCCCCACAGCCCTGTTTGCGGCCGCGATGACTCCCGTCAGCGGACGCGTCAAAGACGCAGCGACAGCATTCAATGTCGAACGGAGCAAGGCAAAGAATGCGGGTGCCGTTTTCAGTGCGGAGTGGCAGTATAATCCCGACCATCAGCTGAAACTGGTTGCGGGCTGGCGCTCATCCGACGTCCGCCGTTTTTCGTCGCTCAACCCGACCTATAATCCGGTCATCGGGAACATGATTTATAATGCCGATTTGGACCGCAATCCGGCCAACGGCACTTTTTCCATTCGCAGCGCATTACTCACCGCGCCGCTCCTGCTCGGTATGGTCGGCCAACCTGTCCGCTCGGACTATGCGGCTGTGGTAGCCGGGTACCGGCCGGATTCCTTCTATCAATCACCGCCGGGGGGCACCTCCACGCTGGACGATCATCAGCAATATAGCGTCGACCTGACCTCCACTGGCGAATTCGGTGACTTGGTCGATTACACCGCTGGCCTTTATTATTTCAACGAGGATACTGGTTCGGGTCCGCCTGCCAACCGCCGGGATGACGCATCGAATCTCGTCTCCCTATTGTCCGCGCTCGGGCCCATCGGCAACGGACTGGGACGGCTCGGCGCAGCCAGCGACCCGACCTTGCCAGCCAGCATCCGGGCAGCACTTCTGCAACAGGCGCAGGCGTCGGCAACAGATCTGGCCACGCTTTACCGCAATGTCCGGTTCAGCGCGGGCAACGAACTCCACATCAACACCGATGCCTATGCTGTTTACGGACAGCTAACCTGGCATCTGGGCGATGCGTTCCGCCTGATCACCGGCGCCCGCTATTCGATCGACGTCAAGAAGGGCGAGCAGCAGAGCTATTCGCCGATCTTCATGGATACGACGAACCTGCTCGGTGAGCCCATCCTGCCGAACATCGCGAAGCGCACGTTCCGCAGCTTTGATCCCACGCTGATCCTGCAATGGGACGTCAACAAGGATGTCATGGTTTATGCAAGCCGGGTTGAATCCTACCGTTCAGGTGGTTTCAATCAGGTGTCGCAAGGCGCGCGCGTCCCGGGCACGACCTATGCCTCCGACTTCATCTACGGCAAGGAAGAAATCACCGCCTATGAACTCGGGATCAAGAGCGACCTGTTCGACCGGCGGGTGCGTTTCAACGCGGCGGGCTTCTATTATCTGCTCGACAATGAACAGATCCCGCAGTCGCTGAGTGCGACCGATTCTACCGCGCGTGTCATCGCCAACGCCAACACCAAGATCTGGGGCGGCGAGGCTGAGATGACAGTAGCGCTGGCTCAGGATGTCACTGCCAGTGCAGCCTATGCCTTCACCGACGGCAAGGCCGATCCGGTCACGGTCGGGACGCTGACAGTCGAACGGCCCTGGTTGCTCGGTGCACCCAAGCACAGCATCTCGCTGTCGGCCGATTATGACCAGAACGGCGGGTCGGGTCCCGGATTTTTCGCCCATGCCGGTTATAATTACAAGAGCAAGGCCGTGCTGGTGACCTTCCCCTATTCAGCAGCGAGCCCGCAAAATCTGGTTGACGCGCGTATCGGCTACCGCTTTGACCTCGGCGGCGCACGCGCCAAGGCTTCCATCTGGGCGCAGAACCTGCTCAACGACAAATATGTCGTTGACCGCATCGGTCTGGGCGCGCTTGCCTATGATATCGCGCAATATGGCACGCCCCGTACCTATGGGGTCAGCCTGGGAGTTGATTTCTAAGCGGCCAATCTTGGCAGGCGGCGCGGCTTCAGGTCGCGCCGCCTGTAGATTTTTTCCCGCCAGCCTCGCATCATATGACCATGGCGGAACCTGACATCATCGCTCCCGCACCGGCGACCCTGCTCGATGCCTCTGTTCCATCGTTCGGCGGCACTGATCCGTTGGCATGGCACGATCTGAACAAGCGCGCCGGTCCGCTTGTCAGCGGTGCAATCCATATCGGGATTGATCAGGACGGCCGTCAGCCGGGCGTCGATCCGGCGCACTATGATATCCTGCTGACGACCGCCGCCGTGGCAACGCGGCCATGGGTTTCGGTTCCCGCCGGGCGACTGGACGAAATGCGGCGCGGCCTTGCGCGGTCTGTCCGGGATAATCCGGTGGCCGCCGTCACGCTGGCGCGGCTGCTCAGGATTACGGAAAATTTGCCGTTTGAAACCGCGCTCGAAATGGAATCACTCGCTTATTCAAGCCTGCTCGGCTCCGGCGAATTCCAGTGCTGGCTCGAGCGGCGCGGCCCCCGTTCTACCCTCCTTCCGCAAAGCAGCCAGCCGGTGACCTATCACCGCTCCGGTCCGTCGGTCACGCTCTCGCTCAATGTTCCCCAGACGCGCAATGCGATGACGGCGGCGATGCGCGATGCCCTGTTCGAAGCGCTGGTCAACGTGATCGAAGACCCCTCATGCCCCGCCGTCACCCTGCAAGGCGAAGGACGCTGCTTTTCCACCGGCGGAGCGTTGGACGAGTTTGGTACCACGCCTGATCTGATGCTCGCGCATCTGATCCGCACCCGGCGCAGCGCGGCGCTATTGCTCGACAGACTGGGACGCCGCGCCGCCGCGCGCCTCCACGGCGCCTGCATCGGCGCAGGCATCGAAATTCCCGCCGCTGCGGCGCAGGTTTCGGCGCGGCCGGATTTCTGGGCGCAACTGCCCGAAGTCGGTATGGGGCTCATTCCGGGCGCGGGAGGGACGGTAACAATCCCGCGCCGCATCGGCCGCCATCGCGCCTGCTGGATGATGCTGGGCGGCAAGCGCATCGGGATCGAACGTGCGCTGGAATGGAATCTGGTCGACAGCCGATGCTGACCCGCGTGACACAGCGGTTGGCAACCCGGTTGCGCCTGCTCCCCTTTCCCGTCAACGTGCATCAGCTACTGGCGCGCGATGCGCCGGGCGGCTTGCATCCGCCAGACTTCCGATCCGCCAACCGCCATTGCCGGTTTTACCCTGCAAGAGCGGGCTGGGTCGCTATCAATCTCGCACGTGCCGAGGACAGGGAAATCGTAAGCGCTCTGATAGGGCAGGAAGAGGAAATTGAGAGCGGGCTTAGTGAATGGAGCACGCCGCAGCCTGCGCAAGCGGTACGCGACCAATTGGCTGAACTCCATCTGCCCGCGGCACTCGCGGGCGAAGCGTCACCTCAAGCTCTGACGGAACGGGTCCCGCAATACAGGCCTGGACGCGTCATAGACATGTCGGCGCTGTGGGCCGGGCCATTATGCGGCGCGTTGCTGACCCGGGCGGGGTTCGACGTCGTCAGGATCGACAGCGTGGGGCGCCCCGACCCTACCCAATCGTCCTCTCCCTTACTCCACGATTTCCTGAGCGTAGGAAAAAAGTTACTCCGGGTCGACCTGCGCGAACCGGCAGACCAGCAGAAACTACTTCGAGAAATCGCCACTGCGGACATGTTGATCACGAGCGGGCGCGCGGCTGCGCTGAAACGGCTCGGGCTTGATCCTGCCGTGCTGTTTGACTGCAATCCGGGTTTGCGCTGGATTGCGATCACCGCTTATGGGTTTACCGGAGATGGCGCAGGACGTGTTGGCTTTGGTGACGATTGCGCCGTTGCCGGCGGACTCATGGAATGGCGCGATCATCGGCCCCGCTTCATCGGCGATGCACTTGCCGACCCGCTCACAGGTGTTGAGGCGGCAATCGCGGCATTGTCCGCGCGTGAAGGTGAGTTGATCGACATGGCTATGGCATGTGTCGCCGCTGCATACCGTAAGATGGCAGAGCCTTGAGCATTACGCTGCGCAACGTGCGTCCGTGGGGACGCGCCGCTACCGATGTCCATTGCTCCGGGGGCACGATTGTCGCCCTTGGTTCGTCATCGCCTGGCGCAGATCATGTTATCGATGGACAAGGAAGGGTCTTGCTTCCGGGCTTGCACGATCACCATGTCCACATCCTTGCCACCGCTGCGCTAACCCGGTCCCTCGATCTTTCCGGAAAAACTAACCAAAGCGAAGTCGTCGCCGCCATCCGGTACGCCGACGAACAGCTTCCAGACGAAGAATGCTTGCGCATCGTCGGTTATGATGAACGCGCGGCTGGCATCCCCGATCGCAGCCAACTGGACGGATGGCTGGCCAGTCGGCCGATACGTCTTCAGGACCGGACAGGCGCTCTCTGGGTGCTCAACTCGGCAGCGATGGCCATGCTTCCAGCCGGCCATTGGCCGTCGGGGGCAGAGCGGGTGCATGGCAAACTGACCGGACGTTTTTGGCGGGAGGACCGCTGGCTTCAACGCGCGCTCGCCTTGCCGGGACCCGATCTGTCGGCAATCTCAAAGCGCTGGAGCGCCCTCGGAGTCACTTATGTCACCGATGCAGGCGCGCGCAACGGACCTCGTGAAGCCGCCTTTCTCGCAAAGGCGCGCCGAGACGGACAATTGCGCCAGAAGCTCCACCTGATGGGCGATGAAAGTCTGCTGGCCGGAGAAGGCTATGAACTGGGCCCGCTTAAACTGCTGTTGGACGAGCGTCACCTTCCCTCGCTTGATGAACTGACCGCCCGAATTCGCACAGCGAGAACCGCAGATCGTCGCGTTGCGGCGCATTGCGTGACGCTTGGTGAACTGGCCTTTTTCATTGCCGCGCTGGACGCTTCAGGAGGAGCATGTCCCGGCGACCGGATCGAGCATGGATCGGTAATCAGTCGAGACTATATCCCGTTGATCCGAAGCCGCGGCCTCGCAGTTGTCATCAACCCGATCTTCATCCGCGACCGCGGGCAACGTTATCTCGAAACGATCCCGCCGTCGGATTTGCCCGACCTTTACCGTATGGACAGCCTTCGCCGCGCTGGCGTCCATCTTTGCGCCGGAAGCGATGGGCCCTACGGCAGCATCGATCCTTGGGCTGCGATGGCTGCGGCGATCCGTCGCGAAACCGCATCCGGCGATCTTTTATCGCGCGAGGAGGCACTTACTCCGCTGGATGCATTCAAACTGTGGCTGACCGAAGAAAACCCCGACGACGTGAGCTGGCCCAGAATTGGGGATCCAGCGGACCTCATGGTATGTGGTGGCTCCATGCTGGAAATCATCAACCAGCCCTGCAATGATCGTGTCGAGCTGACGCTCATTGATGGCGATGTCGTCTATGCACGCGAACCGTACAAATCTCTACCGGCCTAGATCACGCCGCGCATGAGGGCCGGAATCGTTGGAGAGAGCTCTCGCGCGAGATAGCCGAGCGGTCCCCGTTCTTCCGACAGGCGGCGGCCCGCTTCGCCGTGGAGCCAGATCGCCCAGGCGGCAGCATCGAATGGCGCCTGCCCGCGCGCAAGCAATCCGGCAAGGATACCGGCCAGCACATCACCCGACCCGCCCGTTGCCAGCCCGGCGCCGCCTCCGGCATAATCGAGCAGCGCGCCATCAGGGCTGCCGAGCAGACTGTGCTCACCCTTGAGCATCACAACTGCGCCGGTCAAATCGACTGCGCGATCGACGGCGCCTGCCGGATCCCGGATCATTGCATCGGCCTCTTCATCGAGCAAGGCCGCCATTTCTCCCGCATGCGGTGTTATCACGACGCGGCCGTTGAGGGCTTTGACCAGTTCCGGCATGCGGCGCGCGGCCTCCACCGCCGCCGCATCGAGCACGGCGGCCTGATCCTCGCTCAATGTTTCAAGGACGGCGCGCAGCAGCGGCAGCGCCGCCTCGACGCTGGTCATTGCCGGGCCGAGAACGACGCAATCGCATTTTTCGACCGCCGCTTCGACAATGTTACAGGACTCCTCGCCAAGTTCACCGTCCGGATCCTCCGGCAGCGCGATCACTCCGGCTTCGGGAACAGCCAGTCCGAGCGCGAGCGCGACGCTCCCGATGGTCGCGAACTGGAGCTTTCCCGCCCCTGCCCGTAACGCCGCCTCGCCGGTGAGCTTGAGCCCTCCCGCCACAAAACGGCTGCCGCCAATAGCGAGCACCCGGCCGCGGCTGTTCTTGTCGGTGTTTGACGGCAGTTCGGGGAGCGGATGGGCTGCAAGCCAGCGGCTGTCGAGCGGAATTGCCTCAGCCACGAGCGGCCACCATTTCATCGGGCGCGCGCGTGACCGGCGTTGCATCCGCCTCGAGCGGGGCGGTCACATTATAGGCGGTCAGCACCAGCCCGCCGTCCTTTCCCTGATCGGGGTCGAAACGATATTCGGTGACCGCGCAATTGCCGACATCGCCCAGCCGGTCAATCGCCAGAATTTCCTCCTCGGACAGTTTCTCGATGACATAGCGCAGGCACAGCACGACGACCTGATGCGCGACGATCATCACCTTGCAGCCTGAATAATGGAGCGACACCGTGTCGAGCAGCGAGCGCAGGCGAAAGATGACATCGCACCAGCTTTCCCCACCCGGGGGCCGGTGGTAAAATTTACCGAGCAGCTTGCGAAATTCGGCCTGCTCGGGATTGAAGTGCCGCACGCCTTCGGTCGTCAGCCCGTCGAGCACGCCGAACTCCTTTTCGCGCAAGCGTTCGTCGATGCAGATGCCCTCGTCGGGCGCGCACCCGCCATGCGCGCGAAATATCTGCGCGGTCTGCTGCGCGCGGACATAGGGCGAGGCGAGCATCACATCGGGTTGATCGGGCTGTCCCGCGAACCATTTGCCGAGCGAAGCGGCCTGTTCCTTGCCGAGATCCGACAAGGGCACATCAACGTCGCGGTGGACAAGGTCTATCCGTAGCGCCCCGGCCGCATGGGCCTCGTCGCGCGCGACATTTCCCGCGCTCTGCCCATGACGGACGATCCAAAGAATTTCGGGCCAGTGACCGGCCATAGAGGGCTGCCTTTCGCTTTTCCCGGTTTCTCGTTCATCCAAGGGACAAGGGAAAGCCGGATTCATGATGATACATATCAACCGCCGGAACAGCTTATCGGTTTCGCGGGTAGTGTTTTTTCGCAGAACAACCCGTGTGGGAGAGACGCATGAACGGTCCGCTTGAATGGTATGCCTCGATCAGCGGCATTGGTGCGGCAATATTGGTCGCGGGGGATTTCGGACGCAAGCAGACCGGGCTCGGTTTTGCGATCTTCATGACCGCCTCGGTCGCGTGGATCGCCAGCGGCATCACGCAGGGGCAGATGCCGCTCACTATCCAGAACGCGATCCTCCTGCTGATCAACGCCTACGGCGTATGGCAATATTGGCTCAGCCCCAAGAACCGGGCAAAGATCGAAGCAGCGGAGGAAGCGGTGGCGGCGCTTGAGGATGACGACGACACCGGCCCAAATGCCGGGACAGCCAAAGTAGGTTAAGGCGAAATAGCGCGAGCGAAACGCAACCGTTCACCGGCTGACGCATTGTGAAGAATAAGGCTGCATGCTGTGGCAGGGCGGCCTTTTTCCAATCCTGAAAGGATCCCCGTAATGGCCAAGACCCCGCCCCCTGCTTCGACCTCGCCTGCCCTGGACAATAGCCTCCACGGCCACCAGCCCGGCGAAGGCAAGAAAAGCTCCCGAAATCCGGAAGGGGCTATTGGAGAAGGCGGGGAAACCCATCAGCATGTGCCGCATGATGGCAATCACCGCGACGGGGTCGCGCATCTCACCGACAATTTCGGCCATCGCGTGTCGGACAATCAGAACAGTCTCAGGGCGGGAGAGCGCGGTCCGACGCTGCTCGAAGATTTCATCCTGCGAGAGAAAATCTTCCACTTCGACCATGAACGCATTCCCGAGCGGATCGTCCACGCGCGCGGCTCCGGCGCGCACGGGGTGTTCGAATGCGCCAAGGCGATCCCCGAACTGACCAAGGCGTCGATCTTCCAGAAGGCGGGCAACAGCTGCCCGGTGTTCGTG
>JAEXAY010000054.1 GCA_023457895.1 Pseudomonadota bacterium | reverse complement strand
GCTTGCCCGTTACGGCGCGCAGCGAAAGCGCAGCGCCACCGCGGGCATCGCCATCCATGCGGGTCAGCACGACGCCGGTGAGGTCAACCTGTTCGGAAAAACTCTTGGCGACCTGAACCGCGTCCTGGCCGGAGAGCGAGTCGACTACCAGCAAGGTTTCAGTGGGGCGGGCAGCCGCCGCCAATGCCTGCATCTCGTCCATCAGTCCCTGATCGACATGGAGGCGGCCAGCGGTATCGAGCATCAGGACATCGAAGCCCTGAAGCTTCGCGGCCTGCAGAGCGCGATTGGCGATTTCGACCGGCTGTTGTCCTGGTACGATGGGCAAGGTCGCGACGTCGACCTGCTTGCCGAGTGTTGCGAGTTGCTCCTGCGCCGCCGGACGGTTGACGTCGAGCGAGGCCATCAACACCTTCTTGCGCTCTTTTTCCTTCAGCCGCTTGGCGATCTTGGCGGTCGTTGTCGTCTTGCCCGACCCCTGCAGGCCGACCATCAGGATGATAGCAGGCGGGGTGACGTTGAGGTCGAGCTCGCTCGCCTTCGATCCGAGCATTTCGGTGAGACCGTCGGACACGATCTTGATCACCATCTGCCCCGGCGTCACCGAGCGCAATACGTCCTGACCGATGGCGAGTTCGGTAACCTGCTCAATGAAGCTGCGCACCACCGGAAGAGCGACATCGGCTTCGAGCAGCGCGATGCGGACCTCTCGCATCGCTTCCCGGACGTCCTGTTCGTTAAGCGCGCCACGGCCCTTGAGACGGTCAAACACCGATCCTAGCCTCTGGCTCAGATTATCGAACATACGCCTTCACCTTTCCGATTCGGGTCCGGCAGAAATGCCGGTCGAATGCGTTACAACGCAAAACGCGCCGGTGGGCGAAACCTCGCCTACCAGCGGCCATCCGTGGACAGAAAACATGCCGTCTCGGATTTGAATTATGGCGACGCCAGAGGCGCAACCGGAGCGGGCCTTAACGTCATGTGCAGGATTTGACAAGCAAAACCGCGACCTCATTAATAACATCTACACCAATTTGACGCAGTACAAGGGGGTTGACCCATCGCGTGTGCGGGCAAGGCGCGTGCGGTGAGGATGAAAGAACGGGGAAGACATGCAGACTCTGCTGAATCAAGGCCGCAACCGCCGCGAAAGCGAAAAAAGCCGGTTGGGGGCAGCTCAACAGGACTTCGTAACCGGAGGCATCATTGTAGCTGCAATCATCCTCTTCGTCGGAACTGGCGGGCGCGCCATGTCCGATCTCGCTCGCGAAATAGCTGGATATGGCGGCGGCAGCGACAATTTGCTGCACACGACGCTAATTCTCAACATTGCGCTTATACTCTTTGCCTGGCGCCGCTACCGCGACCTGCATGCGGAAATCACCGAACGGGCGGAAGCAGAAAAGCGCGCCCAGATGCTCGCTGCCACTGATCCGCTGACCGGCTTTCTCAACCGGCGTTCGATCACGGTACGAGGCGCAAATATGATCAACGAGGCTACCCGGCACACCAAAACCGTTGCCTTTTTCATGCTGGATCTTGATCATTTCAAAAATGTCAACGATGTCCATGGTCATGCAACCGGGGATATGGTCCTGAAGGAAGCTGCAAAGCGTATCCAGGCCATATTACCAACCTCTGCACTCATCTCGCGCCTCGGCGGCGATGAGTTTGTTTGCGCATTCAAGTTCGATCCGGCCAATCCGGATATCGTCAATCGTATCGCCGAACGTTTGGTTTCGGCGATGGCGGAGCCGGTGGTATCCGATCGCCTCCACATCACAATTTCAACGTCTATCGGCATCTCGCGCATTGAAGCGGGCGCAGAAACCGTTGAGGCCCTGATGCGCCGCGCCGACATTGCCATGTATGATGCGAAGAAGCGCGGCCGCAACCGCTTTTGCTGGTTCGACGCATCGATGGAGCGCGAACTGCGCGCCAGGAACAATATTGAAAGCGGCATCCGCGAAGGTATCCCTCTCGGCCATTTCATGCCTTTTTATGAACAGCAGGTCGAACTTTCGACCGGGCGTCTCAAGGGCTTTGAAATGCTGGCGAGGTGGGAATCGCCAACGCACGGCATGATTTCGCCTGAAGTGTTCATTCCGATCGCAGAGGAATGCGGCCTCATCACCGACCTCAGCTTCTACCTGATGCGCCGGGCGATGGAAGATGCAAAACAGTGGGACCCGACGCTGACCCTATCGGTCAACGTATCTCCGACCCAACTCAAGGACCCGTGGCTGGCGCAGAAGATCGTCAAGCTGCTGGTCGAAACCGGTTTCCCGGCAGAGCGGCTGGAAATCGAGATCACCGAAAGCTCGCTATTCGACAATCTGAGCCTTGCCCAATCGATTATCGGCAGCCTCAAGAATCAGGGCATCCAGATCGCGCTCGACGACTTTGGCACCGGCTATTCGTCGCTGGCGCACCTGCGCGCCCTCCCCTTCGACCGCATCAAGATCGACCGCAGTTTTGTATCGTCGATGACGAACAGCAAGGATAGCGCTGCCATCGTCGCTGCGATCGCGCGTCTCGGCGAAAGCCTCGGGATGCCGGTGACCGCCGAAGGCATTGAGGATGCGGAAATCGAACGCCAGCTGATCGAACTGGGCTGCTCCAAGGGACAGGGCTGGCATTTCGGCCGTCCGATGTCGAGCGTCCAAACGCGGACGCTCCTGCTCAACCGCAACCTGTTGCCGGGAACCACCGCCGACCGTCATGCAGCCGTCCCCCAGGCCGAATATCACGAAGTTGCGCGTCACGCTGGTTGATCGCGCGGCGCAACGGAAAACTGGACTCCACCACCGGCCACGCCTAGATGCGCCAGTTATGCGCAGCCGTTTCAGGAAAATGCACGGGCTCGGCAACGATTTCGTCATTGTCGATGCCCGCACCGCCCCGGTCGAGATGACGCCGGCGCGCGCCGCCGCGCTCGCCAATCGTCATACCGGCATCGGCTGTGACCAGTTGATCGTGCTTGAACCTTCGGAGCAGGCTGCGGTGAGAATGCGCATCTTCAACGCCGACGGCGGAGAGGTTGAGGCCTGCGGCAATGCCACGCGCTGCGTCGCGGCCATTCTGGCAGGCGAAGGCATCGCCGATGCCGTGATCGAAACCGCGGCGGGGCTTTTGAGCGCCCACGGCCGCCAAAGCGACGCCACGGTCGATATGGGCAAGCCTCGGTTCGACTGGGAGGACATCCCGCTCGCCTATGCGATGGACACCAGCGCCATGCCGGTTTCCTGGGACGGTCTCGAACGCCCCATGGCGGTCAATGTCGGAAACCCGCATGCCATCTTCTTCGTAAAGGACGCGGATGCCGTTCCGCTGCAGGATACCGGCCCGCTGATCGAACAAGACCCGCTGTTTCCGGAACGGGTCAATATCAACGTCGCGGAAATTACCGGGCCGCAATCGCTTAAGCTGCACGTATGGGAACGCGGAGCTGGGCTCACGCTGGCATGCGGCACCGGTGCCTGTGCCACCGCCGTCGCAGCTATTCGCCAAGGCAAGGTGCAATCCCCGGTCACGGTCACGCTTCCCGGCGGCGACCTTTCCATCGCGTGGGAGAGTGGCGGATCAATCTCGATGAGCGGTCCCGCAACGCTGGTATTTGAAGGCGAAATCGACTGGGCGAATTTTCCGTGAGCGAAGCGCAGGAGATCGATCCGGCGATCCAGACCATCACGCTCGGCTGCCGCCTCAATATCGCGGAAACCGAAGCGATCCGCACACAATTGGCGAGCCGGACCGGTACGGACAGGCTTATCGTCGTCAACAGCTGTGCGGTGACCGAAGAAGCCGTGCGGTCGACCGGACGCGTCATTCGCCGGGCGAAGCGCGAAAATCCTAGTGCGCGTCTTGTCGTTACCGGATGTGCCGCACAGGTCGATCCCGACCGATTTGCAGCGATGGACGAGGTCGACCTCGTACTTGGCAATAGCGAAAAGGCAGACCTCCCCTCCTACCTCCCGATGCTTCAGGCATCGTTCGGGACCGGAAACGGCCTTGCGCCTCCGGCCGCTCCTAAGATCCACGTCACCGATATCATGCAGGTCGACGACACGGCCCCGCAGCTGGCGGCAGCCTTCACCAGCCATGCGCGCGCCTTTGTCGAGGTGCAGAATGGTTGCGATCATCGCTGCACCTTCTGCATCATTCCCTATGGCCGCGGCAACAGCCGCTCGGTGCCTGCCGGTGCGGTGATCGAGCAGGTGCAGGCGCTGGTTGATCAAGGCCACCGCGAGATCGTCCTCACCGGTGTCGATGTCACCAGCTATGGTCATGATCTCCCCGGCCAGCCAGCACTGGGACATCTGCTCGAACGGTTGCTCGTCCATGTCCGCGGAATGGAACGGCTGCGCTTGTCCTCGCTCGACAGTATCGAGATCGACGATCGCATGTTCGATCTGCTGACCGGAGAAAAGCGGGTCATGCCGCATCTTCACCTCAGCCTGCAGGCTGGAGACAATATGATCCTCAAGCGGATGAAGCGCCGGCATAACCGCGAACAGGCCATCGCAATGGTCGAGCGACTCAAGGCCGCTCGTCCGGAAATTGCCACCGGCGCCGACATCATCGCGGGCTTTCCGACCGAAAGTGAGGCGATGTTTACCAACAGCCTCCGTCTCATTGACGATTGCGACATCGTCTATGGCCATATTTTCCCATATAGTCCACGTAACGGGACACCCGCCGCACGGATGCCCCAATTGTCGCCCGCCCTCATCAAGGAACGCGCTGCCCGGTTGCGGGAAGCTTGCGGAAAACGCCAGACAGCTTTTCTTTCGTCGCTTGCCGGAACAGAGCAGGTCATGCTGGTCGAACGCGACGGGTGCTCCGGCCATGCCGAAAATTTTGCCAGCATAAGACTGGAAAAGCCATTGCCGCCCGGCCATATCGCCCCGGTGACTATCAAGCGCGTGGAAAAAGGCATCTTAATCGCATGAGCGGATCATCTTGGCAGGAACGGGTTTTTGGCGGACTGCGCCGCACGTCGGACCGCCTCGGCGAAAATATCTCCGGCCTGTTCGGGCGCGGTGTGGATGATGCGATGCTCGACGAGATCGAGGATGCGCTCATCATGTCGGACCTCGGCCCCAGCATGGCTGCGCGCATCCGCGAGCGCCTTGCCAGCCAGAGGCTCGACCGCAATGTGGAAGAAATCGAAGTCCGCGCGGTTGTCGCCGACGAGATCGCCAAGGTGCTCGCGCCTGTTGCAGTGCCGCTCGATATCGTTGCCTTTCCCCGCCCTCATGTGATCTTGGTGATCGGGGTCAATGGCTCGGGCAAGACCACGACCATCGCCAAACTCGCGCACCTGTTCCAGGAAATGGATTATTCGGTCATGCTGGCGGCCGGCGATACTTTCCGCGCCGCCGCGATCGGCCAGCTCAAAATATGGGCAGAGCGGCTCGGCGTTCCGATCGTGTCGGGCCCGGAAGGCGGCGATGCGGCAAGTGTGGTGTTCGATGCCTATAAGCAGGCGCAGGCAGCGGGCACCGATGTCCTGATTGTCGACACGGCCGGACGGCTGCAAAACCGGCGGGAACTGATGGACGAACTCGCCAAGGTCAAGCGCGTGCTTGGCAAGATCAACCCGGAAAGCCCGCACGATATCGTGCTCGTGCTTGATGCGACCAATGGCCAGAATGCGCTATCGCAAATCGACGTGTTCAAGGAAATGGCGGGCGTCACGGGACTTGTCATGACCAAGCTCGACGGAACCGCGCGCGGCGGGGTGCTGGTATCGGCGGCGGAAAGATACGGGCTGCCGATTCACGCCATAGGCATCGGGGAAGGACTGGACGATCTGCGTCCCTTCCATCCCCAACTGGTCGCCAATGCGATTGCAGGGAACTTCTGATGTCCGAAGAAATGCCCGATCCAAGCGTCCTCGTAGAGGAAGCGGCGCACCCGGAAAAACCGGTCCAAAAGCAGGGAGGATTTCTCCCTTTCCTGCTCGATTTCGGTCCGCTGCTGGTGTTTTTCCTGACCTTCAAATTTGCATCGCCAGATGGCAGCAGTTCGGCCTTCGGGCAGACAGCAGCCGCGATCCAGGGTACGATCGCGTTCATGATCGCGATTATTGTCGCGGTGGTCGTTTCAAAATGGAAGCTTGGCAAGGTGTCGCCGATGCTGTGGCTGTCGGCGGTGCTGGTGATCGGCTTCGGCGCCCTTACCGTCTATTTCCACGACCAGAAATTCATCCAGATCAAACCGACCATCATCTACGCCTTTTTCGCAGCGTTGCTGATCGGCGGCTGGCTCAGGGACAAGGCCCTCCTCAAATATGTGTTCGAGGCCGCGTTCGACGGGCTCGACGAGGCGGGCTGGCTCAAAATCTCCCGCAACTGGGGCTTTTTCTTCCTCGCTATGGCAGCGGCCAACGAGGTGATGCGGCAAATGTTGAGCTTCGATACCTGGCTCACGGTCAAGGTATGGGGCGTGACCGCCGTCTCTTTCCTCTTTGT
Source organism: Pseudomonadota bacterium (assembly GCA_023457895.1). Taxonomy (GTDB): domain Bacteria; phylum Pseudomonadota; class Alphaproteobacteria; order Sphingomonadales; family Sphingomonadaceae; genus JAFAFE01. The sequence goes on along the minus strand of JAEXAY010000054.1, from coordinate 8,363 downwards.
CCTTGCCAACGTGCCCATGCTGATGCGGCACGGACTTGGCGCAGAACAGAAAGACGGAGTATAAAAAAGGGGCCAGATGGCCCCTTTCTCACAAACTGGATTGTCGAGCGTAATTGCTGACTTCAACCCTTCTGATCGGCGCGGTCGGCGCCCTTGCCGTCGAGATTCTGCGCCACGAAGTCCCAGTTGATCGCCTTGGCGAGCACCTCTTCTGCATATTTCGGACGGGCATTGCGATAGTCGATATAATAAGCATGTTCCCAAACGTCGAAGATGAGCAGTGGTTTGGCGTCATGCTTCACCGGACAGTCGGCGTCGTGGTAGGACGTCACCGCCAGCTTGTCCCCGTCGAGGTTGAGTGCGGCCCAACCACTGCCGAAATGGCCGACAGCTTCGGCCTTAAGCTTGCCAACCAGTTCCTCCGTCGAGCCGAACTGGGCGTCGATCATTTCCTTTAGCTTGCCCTTGGGCTCCTGCTTTTCCGGGCTCAGGCACTGCCAGTAGAAGCTGTGGTTCCAGATCTGGCCGACCTGGTTGAACAGGCCGCCCTTGGCCGTCTTGATGAGGTCAACCAGCGATTTGCCCTTCAGCGATGCATCAGCCGCAACCAGTTCATTGGCCTTGTCGACATACGCCTTGTGATGCTTCCCATGGTGATAGTCGAAGGTTTCTGCCGAAATCAGGTCGCCAAACGCGTCCTTTGCATAGGGAAGGTCGGGAAGTGTAAACGCCATGCTGTCCTCCGATATTATGATGAAAATGAATGGATGTTCATTGGCCTAACGCGCGGGCCAAGAAAAGGCTCATTCCTCATGAAATTTTTGCAGTTTGTGAGTGAGCGCATAAATCAGGCCCATAAGCCAAGCAATTTGCGCGCGCGCGCAGAGAGCGACGGCACACCGCTCGCCAGCGCATGATCCATCGCCTGCCTGAACCGCAGTTCAAGCGAGGGATCATCCTTGGTCAGCCGGTGCATGGCATCCAGTGCTTCCGAGGCCACAATCCGGCTGGTATCATTCAGCGCCGTCTCGGCGAGCCAGAACACAGCAAGCCGCTCCGCATTATCGAGCGGCATCCTCGGCACGATCTGAAACAGATGCCATCTCACCTCCTGCTGTACCGCCCTTTGCTGGATGGCGAGCAGGGCCTGCTTGTGCGACAGCAGCAAGTCGGGCGCGCGGCGGGACGCTTTTTCCAGCGCGTCAGCGGCGCGCATGCGCTCGATCGCATTTTCCGCTTCTAGACTGCGGACGAGGCGCGCCAACAAGGTCGGATTGTGCGTAGCGGCGGCTGCCACCGCGTCGGCGTCGCCAATCGAACGCAGGTCACCGTCAGTCCGCACCGGAGGCTTCATAGAAGCCTGTGTTTCTTCAGGCTGTGCCGCAACTGGTCATAGGTTAGCCCCAGCGTTTCCGCCGTGAGCTTCTGGTTGAAGCGGCAGCGCGCCATGGCGGCTTCGAGGATCGCCTTTTCATAGGCATCGACTGCGGCGCGAATGTCGGTGACATGCTGGGGCTGTATCTGCGGCGCTTCTGCGGTGTCCGGAGCCGCCGTTGACGCGACCGCTAAATGGGACGGCCTAGCCGAGGCGGAGCCAGGTGCCCTCGGTTTCCACGGGCTGGCGAAGGGATCGAATATGATGGCATCAATCGCGTCGCGCGCATCGTCAGAGCGATAGACCGCGCGCTCGATGACATTGCGAAGCTCGCGCACATTGCCCGGCCAGGCATAGCCTTCCATTGCAGCCGACGCGCGCGGGGTAAAGCCCGGCCATTCATTCCATTCGAGTTCGCTTGCCATGCGGCGGCCGAAATAGTCGGCGAGGAGCGGAATATCCCCTTCCCTTTCCCGGAGTGGCGGCAAGGTGATCACTTCGAACGACAGCCGGTCGAGCAAATCGGCGCGAAACGTCCCGGCATCCGCGCGCGCGGGCAGGTCCTCATTGGTCGCAGCGACGATGCGGCAATCGACCCGGATCGGCCGCGAAGACCCGATGCGCGCCACTTCGCCATATTCGACCGCACGCAAAAGCCGTTCCTGCGCGCCCATCGACAGCGTGCCGAGTTCGTCGAGAAACAGGGTACCACCGTCGGCTTCCTCGAACCGCCCTGCCCGCGCCTTGGTGGCGCCGGTAAAGGCGCCCGCTTCATGGCCGAACAATTCGGCTTCGATCAGCGTTTCGGGTAGTGCGGCGCAATTCATCGTGACCAGCGGTCCTGACCAACGATCCGAAAGGTGATGGAGGCGCTCAGCGATGAGCTCCTTACCGGTGCCGCGTTCGCCGATCACCAGCACCGGACGGTTGAGCGGCGCGGCACGGCTGGCCCGCTCGACGCTGTCGAGAAAGGCAAGCGATTGACCGACAAATTGCGATTCGCGCTGCACGCCAACCCTTGGTCATAATTCCCAAAAATTGGCAAGAAGAAAAAATTTACTAGGCTCTCAAGTCAAGGATTTCTGCCGCTTTCGAAACTGGCATAACTCCTGCAGTGATTGGAGCAAACATATCGAGAGGCATCCATGTCCAGTTTTAATTTCAACGAGGCCCGCAATGTCCAATGACCTTGTTCTTGCCGGCCCGATGACGCCGGAGCGGTCGAGCCCTAATCCGTCCCGGGGCAGCGCTTCGGCGTCATCATTCTTTCATTCGGGCGAAACCGGGATTACCCTGGCCGAACTGGCCCGCACTCTGGAGACCATGTTGATGGGAATTTTTTCGCGCACCCGCGACATCATCGCCGCCAATTTTACCGATATTCTCGATCGCTCGGATGATCCGGCGCGGATGATCCGCGTCATCATCCTCGAGATGGAAGAAACGCTGGTCGAAGTGCGCGCCTCGGCGGCGCGCAACATTGCCGACCAGAAGGAAATGCGCCGTCACGTGATGAAGCTTGACGCATTACAGGAAAGCTGGACCGAAAAGGCCGAACTCGCCCTTTCCAAGGACCGCGAGGACTTGGCCAAAGCGGCGCTGATCGAACGCAAGAAGGCCGCCGATATGGCGAGCGAGCTCAATGCGGAAATCCAGGTGCTCGACGATGCGTTGCGCGCGAGCGAGGATGACATCGCCAAGCTCCAGGCCAAGCTGCGCGAGGCCCGGACCCGTCAGAACAGCATCGCGGCACGGCTGGAAGGGGCGGAAAACCGCATCAAACTGCGAACCATGTATGGCGGCGAACGCACCCGCGACGCCTTCTCTCGCTTTGACGATCTCGAACGGCAGGCCGATTTTGCTGAAGGCCATGCCGAGGCGCTGGGGATGAACGGCCCGCTCAGCCTCGAAGATGAAATCTCGGCCCTGCGCGAAACCGACGAGGTCGATGCCGAACTGGCCGCCATGAAGGCCGCGCTGAAGAAGAAGGGAGACGCCTGATGCTGATCTCTGTCGATCCCAATGTGATCATCCAGGGTAGCGACATGACTCCGCAGGATCTTGAAGCGATGCGCGAAGCCTCGCACATGGTTAGCGAAATTTTCCCGGTGATAGGCGTGACCGTGGCAGGCATCATCCTCATCGCGGTAACCTGGCTCATGCTCCATTATGTCACCAAATGGCGGCAGGCTAAAACGCTCACCAACGAGGACGAGGCGCTGCTTGATGACCTCCATGACACGGCGCGGCGTCTCGACGAACGGCTGATGACGATTGAACGCATTGTGGCGGCCGACCGCCTGACCCAGATCAAATAAGGGACTGGACCGATGACGAGCATCAAAGACCAGATTGACGAACATGCCCGTGCGATTGCCGACCTCGAAGCACAACTGCATCGAGATGACCGGCTGGAATATGCCTATGACCGCAGCATTGCGCTGACGTCGAACCCGTCGAGACCCGCGCCAAGCCGCACCAAATTTTACCTGGACAAGGTGCGTGGCAAATGGCTCGGGGTCTGTGCGGGAATTGCCGACTATACCGGCATCGACGTTTTGTGGATCCGGCTCGCCGCCATCATATCTACCTTCGCCATCTTCCCGTTCAATCTCATCACCTATCTCGTGATTGCCTGGATGTCGGACAACAAGCCTGCCGGGCTCTACGATGACGCGGTCGATGCGAAATTCTGGCAGGGCGTGCGCAGCAATACCTCCGGCTCAGCCAAGGATGTACGCTCCAAATTGCGCGACATCGATCGCCGCATCGCCGACATCGAGGCGCATTATGTCAGCTCGAACCGCCGTCTAGCCGAGGAAATAGATGCGCTGAAATAAGCCGAATAGGCGGAGACTTATGGGGAGCACAGGGTAATCATGGGTAACACGGTTAACGCCATCACCATCCTGCAAACGGTCGCGACACCGGTAACGATCATTGCCGTGGCTGGCATTGCCGGCTGGATTATCGACACGTGGCTGAGGATCAAGAATGGTTATCCGCTAAGCGGAGCGTGGGGGCAGTCACTCCTGCCCAAGACAAGCTCTGCGGAAATGGAGCGGATCAAGCTTCTCAGCCAGGAGAATGCACAGCTTCAGGCCGAGCTCGGCTCTCTCAAGGATCGGCTCGCCAATGTCGAACGCATTGTTACCGATGATAGCCACCGGCTGGCGCAGGATATTGAAGCCTTGCGGACAGCTAAGAATTGAGAGGAAGCAACGATGGAAGGCACATTGGCTTTACTCATCCCGATCATCGCTATAGCGGGCGGGATTGGATCGGGCATGTTCCATAAATGGCTTAAATTCAAAGAAAAGCAGATGGCGGTCCAGACTGCGCTGACGGCAGAAAAATCCGCACAATATGCGGCTCACACCGAGAGGCTGGAACAGCGCGTCCGGGTGCTGGAACGCATCATCACCGACAAGGGATTCGATACCGCGGCCCAGATCGAGGCGCTCCGCGACATCCAGTTGATCGAGCCGTCCGCAACCGTCAAAGCAGGTGAAACGCTATGAATTTATGGGAATTTTTAGCCATCCTGGTAATGGTTGGCGCAATCGCCAGCGTGCTCAAGGCGCGTTATGGCGTGGTGGAAGACAAGGACGGCAACGATGTTTTCGTTGGCCGCAACGCAGACCCGGAAAAGGCGCAGCTTGAGGCCGATGTCAAGGCGTTGAAGGAGCGGATCGCGGTTCTCGAACGGCTCGCGACCGATGACCAGCGCGCTATCGAACTTGACCGCGAAATCGCCAGACTGCGCGACAAGACCAACTGATCCATAGTCAGGGACGAGATCGGAGTGACAGCAATGACCGACCCAATCTTATACACCGGTATCGGCGCGATGACGCTCGCAGCCACCGGGATCTTGAGCGTCGTTGCGCTCAAGGGCTGGCGCGACTGGATTGCGCTAAAGCGGGACGAACTCAACCTTGTTGGCGCCGCGACCGCGCGGGATAATGAGCCGCATACCGCCTTCTCGCGCATCGAGGTTGCCGATCTCAAGGAACGCGTCCGCAAGCTTGAAGCGATTGCCGCTGGCGTCGACCTCTAGCTCTCCCTATAGCGCGAGGCATGACCGAAAGCTCGCGCCCGCTCGATGACATTTACGAAGAATATGACTTCCTCGATGCCGATGATCGCTATCGGCTGCTGATCGACCTTGGCCGCGCGCTCGAACCGATGCCGGAAGCGCTCAAGACCGATGCAACGCTGGTGCGCGGCTGTTCGGCAAGCGTGTGGGTTTATCCCACCGAACAGGGCCGGCGGCTTCATTTTCTAGCGGACAGCAACGCCGCCATCACCAAGGGCATTATCGCGCTGGTGCTGTCCGCCGTGCAGGACAAACCGGCAGCGGAAGTGGCCCAATTGGACATCGCCGCGACGCTGGAGCGGTTCGATCTCAAAAACCAGCTGTCCTCGAATCGCACACAGGGCATTCCCAACATGATCGCGCTGATCCGGGATACGGCGGCGCGGTACAGCTGATCGGTTTGAAGCTCAGGCTCGCTGCTTCGTCTTGCCCAGCGCGAGGCGGCGTTCTTCCCACCGTTTCATCACCTCGAACGCCGCCTGAATAGTCTGGAACTTCACATAAGCGGCGCTGTCGCCGGGCTTTAGGTCCGGATGATGCTCCTTGGCGAGCCGCCGCCAGGCGTTCTTGACCGCTTCGAAATCGGCCTCCTCGTCGAGTTCGAGCGCCTTCAATGCATTCAGCTCATCGCGGCTGAAGCGCCCGTCACCGGGACCTCCCCAGCCATAATGCTGCGCTTCCTTGTATCCCTTGCTGTCGCGCCGTTCGGTGCGTTCGCGTTCGGCCGCCTCTTCAGCGGACAGTCCTGCGAAATAATCCCAGTTGCGATTATATTCGGCGGCATGGCTTTCACAGAAATACCAGCGTTCGGGGCTGTTCGGCGCCTTGGGTGCAGGTCGGTCGCCCGGTGCGTCGCAGCCTTCCCGGTCGCACAGGCGCACGGGCCTGGCCTCGCGCGTGCTGCCATAGCCGCGCCAGCGCGGGAAACCCCAGTCATTGGATCGTGTCGCCTTAGCCATTGCTTTCCATTGTATCGCGCCGCAGCAACTCTGGCCACCGCCATCGGGGAAAAATTTGCCAGGAGGCCTGTAAGCCGGGTTCTGTCCATGCCGATACGGCACTGGGCGACCATTCCTCTAGGCCGGGCCTTGCGGCACGGCTCAAGCAACCAACCCGGACGACTGGACCAAAATCACCCTGCGGTTGCCCGCGCGTCGTCCCTATTCGGTCTTGCTCCCGGTGGGGTTTGCCATGCCGTTGCTGTTGCCAGCATTACGCGGTGCGCTCTTACCGCACCCTTTCACTGTCACCGGGCCGAAACCGTAGGCGATCTGCTTTCTGTGGCACTTTCCCTGATCCCGCGAAGGACCGCCGGACGCTATCCGGCACCGTCATTTTGTGGAGCCCGGACTTTCCTCCCCCGCACCTGTGCGCGGCGGCGGTCGCCCAGCCTCCTGGCAAGGGCACAAGATAGGCAGCAATTGCAGCTTTTTCAATCGCCTTGCGGTTGCGGCAGCAACAGCGCGAGCAGGATCGCCCGGCATTCGCCGTCGATCGTCCCATCGATCAGTTCGGGGCGAAAACGGCGCTGAAAGGCGACCGTCGCGGCAAAGCCGTCGGTAACGTCGTAGCCGAACCGCTCAAGCGCCAGCAGAAACCCTGCATCGGACCATAATGGGTCCATCAATTTCTTGGATGGCCGGGGCAAAGCAAGACGGCTTTTTGCCAGCTCATTCCACGGGAATAATTCGCCCGGGTCCTGCTTGCGCGTCGGAGCAATATCGGAATGGCCGACGATATTGCCGCGGGTGATATTGTACCGCCCCTTTATCTCGCCAACAAGGCTCTTGACCGCATCAACCTGAGCCTGCGGAAATGTCCGATAGCCGAACTCATGACCCGGATTGACGATCTCGATTCCGACGCTGGCGGAATTGATATCGGTGACGCCACGCCAATGCGATTTACCGGCATGCCAGGCACGCTTTGCTTCGTCGACGAGCTGGTAGATTCGGCCGTCCTCCTCCACCATATAGTGCGAGGACACCCCGGATTCCGGCACCGACAAGGCACGCAAGGCCGAAGGCCCGTCCTGCATACCCGTATAATGGAGAACGATCATCGAAACCGGCAGGGTCCGCTCGTCGAAATTGGGCGAAGGGTGTTCGATGAATGCGCTCATGGATGGCTCAAATTCCAGAAGAAGAGGCGATACCCGGTTGGTTGCCGCAAAAGGCCGGGCTTTGGCAAGGCATTTTGCTGCGGCACGATCAAGCCGACCGTAGAGCGATCTCGTTGCTTTCGGCAGTGGGGCAATAAAAGCCGCGATGTACCCTGCTCGAGGCAAAGTCATCGGTCTGTCCGATCACCGTTTCTCCCGCGCCCAGCATCAGATAGCCATGCGGCGCGATCAGTTTGCGAAGCCGCGCGAATACCTGTCGCCGGACAGGCAGCGAGAAATATAAAAGGACATTGCGGCAGAAGATCAGGTCGAACGGCCCGCCGAGCGGAGTCTGCAGAAGCATATTCTGCTGGCGAAAATCGATCATCCTGCGCAGTTCCTCGCGCGCCACCCAGTTTTCGCCATCCTGATCGAACCAGCGCACCATCCGCGTTACCGGCAGGCCGCGCTGGATTTCGAACTGACTATAGATGCCCTTGCGCGCCCGTTCGATCGCGCCTTCGCTGACATCGGTGGCGACGATCCTGATGGACCAACCCGCCCAGCGCGCCGGATCTTCAGCCAGCATCATTGCGACCGAATAGGCTTCCTGCCCGTTTGAACAGCCCGCGAGCCAGATTGAAAGCGTCCTGTTTGCGCCCTTTGCCGTCCGGATATCTTCGAGCAGAACATTGTTAATGTACGTAAACAGCAGATGGTCGCGAAAGAAAAAGCTTTCATTGTTGAGCAGTGCGTCGGTGATCTCGCTCTGGAGTGAATCCCCCGCG
>JAEXAY010000053.1 GCA_023457895.1 Pseudomonadota bacterium | reverse complement strand
GGCTATGGCCGCGACGCGCTGGGGGAAGCCTGTGTGCTCGCCTTTACCTACAGCCAGCAGCCGAGCATCGCCCATCTGTTCATCGGTTATATGGCGGGTTTGAATATCCGGCAGAACACCAAGGGGGCGGCGCCGGTTCTGCGCGCGATCCGCGAAGGCCAGCGGCTCGGCAAGGCCTGTCCGCGCCTTGTCGAACAATCGATCAGGGAACTGCTCGCGCTGCCGGTTGACGAAGCGCGCCGCCGCCTCAACATCACCCCGGCACACCATTATGCCAAAGCGCATGCGGTGTGGCGCGAAGGCGGGGTTGATCCCTATAATCTGCTGGCAAAGGCTGCCTGATCAGCCGGACGGACCGCGTAGCGCGCGGGCGGTCATCAGCGCGATCGGAATGCCGACGAGGAGGCAATGCGAAAACAGCGCATTGCCGATGCTCCACGCAACCTTCTCCACCGGCATTCCGGCCCAGGCGGCGGGGAGCGCCATCGCGGGCCAGCGCAGCGGCCGCACGATCCAGTACATGATGAACCACAGCAGCACGCCGTAAAGCGCACCCGACCATAGCGGGCGGCGGTTGAGCGCGGGCCAGCGCCGCGCCGCGAGATAATAGGCGGCCACCATGCAGGCCATGATCGCGAAATGGACGAGGAGGCCGGCAAGCGCCCAGCCTCCACCTGACTTGGCCTGATCGCCGAACGGGCCGCTTGCAACGAACTGGAGCAGCGCAACCGGACCCATTCCCGCCATCCCGGCAAAGGCGATCGCCGACAGGATATCAAGTGTTCCCGCCACCAGCGTGGCCCTGGCGATTGCTTTCATCGACGGGAAGGCTGCGCTTCGCCCGGTTCCATGTCAAGCGCGCTTAAAGCTCGTTTGCCATCAGTTCCGGGAAAAAGCCTTCGTGCGCGGCACGCAGGTCGGCGAGCGGGATTTCGGGATAGATGGCTCGTTCGCCGCGGCACAGCGCGATGGTGTCGCCGCCGGTCCAGCCGATGAAGCAGCCGATGCCGCTGTCGCGGATATGCTTTTCGATCACATGCGAATCGAACCGTTCGGTGACGATGTAGCGGCCCTGATTTTCCGCAAACAGCGACCAGGCATGGTTGACGCGTTCGCTGTCGACCTCATCCTCGAATGCACTGAGTTCAAGCCGGGCGCCGACATTGCCCGCGAGTGCCATTTCGGCGATCGCGACAAGAATGCCGCCGTCGGACACGTCGTGCACCGCCAGCACATGGCCCTCGGCAATGAGTTCGCGGACAAATTGGCTGTTGCGGCGCTCCTTGGCGAGGTTGACGCGAGGCGGCAGCCCGTCCTCGCGGCCGTGGCATACCTCGAGCCATTTCGATTGCCCCAGTTCGGGTGCGGCCTTGGGATCGGCGCCGATCAGGAAAATCTTGTGCGCGCCGCCCTTGAACGCGATGGTCGCCGACTTGCTGTAATCCTGCAACAGCCCGACGCCACCAATCGCCGGGGTCGGCAGGATCGCCGAGCCGCCGCCCGTCGCTTTCGATTCATTGTAAAGCGAGACATTCCCCGAGACGATCGGATAATCGAGCGCGCGGCAGGCTTCGGCCATGCCGTCGAGGCAGCCGACGATCTGGGCCATGATTTCGGGGCGTTGCGGATTGGCGAAGTTGAGGCAGTTGGTGATCGCCAGCGGCGTCGCGCCGACCGCGGAAATATTGCGGTAGGTTTCGGCGACCGCCTGCTTGCCGCCCTCGAACGGGTCGGCATAGCAATAGCGCGGCGTGCAATCGGTGGCGATAGCGAGCGCCTTTTGCGTGCCGTGGACGCGGACGACCGCGGCATCGCCGCCGGGCGCCTGCACCGTGTCGCCGCCGACCTTGTTGTCATATTGCTCCCAGATCCAGCGCCGCGAGGCGATGTCGGGCGAGCCCATGAGCTTGATCAGGTCCGCGCCGAGATCGCTCGAGGCCGGGATATCGCCGAGCGGCTTCACCTTGGCCCAGGCTTTATACTCCTCGCGGCTGAGATAGGCCCGGTCGTAGAGCGGTGCTTCGTCGGCCAAAGGCGCGAGCGGAATGTCGCAGACGATCTCGCCCTTATGTTCGAGCACCATGCGGCCGGTGTCGGTGACATGGCCGATGACGGCGAAATCGAGCTCCCATTTGCGGAAGATCGCTTCGGCTTCGGCCTCGCGGCCCGGCTTCAGCACCATGAGCATGCGCTCCTGGCTTTCCGACAGCATCATTTCATAAGCCGTCATGCCGGTTTCGCGCTGCGGCACATGATCCATGACGAGATGGATGCCGACGCCGCCCTTCGATGCCATTTCCACCGACGAGGAGGTCAGCCCCGCCGCGCCCATATCCTGAATGGCGACGATCGCGTCCGAGGCCATGAGTTCCAGGCAGGCTTCGATGAGCAGCTTTTCGGTGAAGGGGTCACCCACCTGCACGGTCGGGCGCTTTTCCTCGCTGTCCTCGCCGAAGTCCGCCGAGGCCATGGTTGCGCCGTGAATACCGTCGCGGCCGGTCTTGGAGCCGACATAGACGATCGGATTGCCGACACCGCTCGCCGCCGAATAGAAAATCTTGTCGGTATCGGCGACGCCCACGGTCATCGCGTTGACGAGGATATTGCCGTCATAGGCGCTGTGGAAATTGACCTCGCCGCCGACGGTCGGAACGCCGACGCAATTGCCGTAACCGCCGATGCCGCGGACGACGCCATCGATAAGGTGGCGCATCTTGGGATGATCGGGGCGGCCGAAACGCAGCGCGTTCATGTTCGCGACCGGGCGCGCACCCATGGTGAAGACGTCGCGCAAAATGCCGCCCACGCCCGTCGCCGCGCCCTGATAGGGCTCGATGTAGCTGGGGTGATTGTGCGATTCCATCTTGAAGATCGCCGCCTGGCCATCACCGATGTCGATGACGCCGGCATTTTCGCCGGGGCCGCAAATCACCTGCGGACCTTCGGTCGGCAGCTTCTTCAGATGGATGCGGCTCGATTTGTAAGAGCAATGCTCCGACCACATGACCGAGAAAATGCCGAGCTCGGTCAGATTGGGCTCGCGCCCGAGCGCCGCAAGCACGCGCTCATATTCTTCCGGGGAAAGCCCATGTTCGGCGACGATTTCGGGCGTGATGGCGGAGGCTGTCTGGGTCATGCCGCGCCCTCTAGCAATCTATATCTGCGTTGCCTAGCATGCGGTTGCCGCTTGACCGTTTGGCTGCGCAAGGCCAATGCTGGGCTCATGACCGATACAGCGCCTTCCGCCGATATTTCCAGCCTCAGCTTCGAGACAGCGCTCGCCGAGCTTGAGGCGATCGTAGGCAAACTTGAGCGCGGCGATGTGCCGCTCGACGAATCGGTTGATCTCTACGCGCGCGGCGATGCGCTCCGCGCGCATTGCGAGGCGCGGCTCAACGCGGCGCAGGCGCGGATCGACAAGATCAGCCTCGATGCGTCCGGCAAGCCTTCGGGCACCGTTCCGTTCGACGCGAACTGAGGCGTCCAGGTGGCAGCCAGCAATGATGACGATGCCGGCCACCCCGGCGATGGGCATGCGCTGCTGAGCCCGGCACTCGGAAAAATCGCGACCGATATCGACCGCATCTTCGACCATCTGCTCGCCGCGCCCGGCGATCCGCGCGAGCGGCTGTACCAGGCGATGCGTCATGCGGCGATGGACGGCGGCAAGCGGCTCCGCCCGCTGCTGGTGCAGGCAGCGAGCCAGCTCTTCCACGTTGATCGCGAAGCCGCGCTCCGGGTCGGCGCGGCGGTCGAGGCGATCCATGTCTATTCGCTCATTCACGACGACCTCCCTTGCATGGACGATGACGACATGCGGCGCGGCAAGCCGACCGTACACAAGGCGTTCGACGAGGCCAGCGCGGTGCTCGCAGGCGATGCGCTGCAAAGCCTCGCCTTTGAAATCCTGGCGGACGAGGCAACGCATGGCGACCCGTTCGTCCGCGCCGAACTGGTGCTGGAACTGGCGCGTGCGTCGGGCGCTGCGGGCATGGCGGGCGGGCAGGCGATGGACCTTGCCGCGGAAAGCGCCGCGGAGCCGTTCGACCTTCCAACCATCACCCGGTTGCAGCAGCTCAAGACCGGCGCGCTCATCGGCTTCTGCCTCGAAGCGGGCGCGATTCTGGGGCGTGTGCCGCCGGAGGGCCGCACCCATTTGCGCGGCTATGCGCGCGACATCGGCCTCGCCTTCCAGATCGCCGACGATATTCTCGACGTCGAAGGCAGCGCGGCGGCGACCGGCAAGGCCGTGGGCAAGGATGCGGACGCAGGCAAGGCAACCTTCGTATCGCTGATGGGGCTCGAACGCGCACGCGAGCAGGCAGGGCTGCTCGTCGACCAGGCGATCGCGCATCTCGGCGGCTATGGCGCGGAAGCCGGCCTGCTGCGCGCCATCGCGCGCTATGTGGTGGAAAGGGACCGGTAATGGCAGAAAGAATCGGGGTTTATCCGGGCACGTTCGATCCGATCACGCTGGGGCATATCGACATCATCCGGCGCGGCGCCAAGCTCGTCGACAAGCTGATCGTTGGCGTCACGACCAATCCGTCCAAATCGCCGATGTTTTCCGACGATGAGCGCATGGCGATGGTGCGGCGCGAGGTCGCGGACCTTGGTGACAATATCGAGGTCGTCGGCTTCAATCTTCTCCTCATGGATTTCGCCGAGCGGGAGAAGGCGAGCCTGATCGTGCGGGGCCTGCGCGCGGTCGCCGACTTCGAATATGAATATCAGATGGCGGGAATGAACCAGCAGATCAATGACCGCATCGAAACGGTTTTCCTGATGGCTGACGTCGGGCTCCAGCCGATCGCTTCGCGGCTGGTCAAGGAAATTGCGAGCTATGGCGGTCCGATCCACAAGTTCGTGACCCCCAAGGTGCGCGACGAGGTGGAGGCGCGGGTGCGCGAGCTCGGCCTGAAGGGGGACCACTGAACCGCCAGCGCGTTCCCGCGCGGTCCGATTGCAGCGGGCGATGGACAGCGCGCTCATCCTCGGTTAATCGCAGGGCCGCAAAGGGGACGCATTCCCCGCTCCGACACAGTGATGGACCCGATATCTTTATGCTGCACCGCAAGTCGCTTTTCCTGATCCCCGCGCTGATCGCCCTTTCGGCGTGCAGCTCGATACCGTTGTTCGGCAAGAACGGGGAACCGGCAACCGCGGCTGCTCCGGTCCAGTCGCTCGCGATGATCACCCCGGCCGAGATCGCAGTGCCGGAAAACCAGTGGGCGCTCGATCTGTCGAGCGGGGGCCGCGTCGTGATCCAGCTGCGCCCGGATATCGCGCCGCAGCATGTCGAGCGCATCAAGCAGCTGACCCGCGCCGGTTTCTATAACGGCATCGTGTTCCATCGCGTGATAGACGGTTTCATGGCACAGGGCGGCGACCCGACCGGCACCGGGCAGGGCGGCTCGCAGCTTCCCGATCTTGCGGCCGAATTCAACGCCTATCCGCATGTCCGCGGCACCGTCTCGATGGCGCGCGCGACCGAGCCGAACAGCGCCAACAGCCAGTTCTTCATCGTGTTCCAGCCGCGTTTCAGCCTCGACCGCAACTATACCGCGTTCGGCCGCGTGATTTCGGGCATGCAATTTGTCGATGCGATCCGCCGTGGCGAGCCGCCTGCTGCGCCCTCGCGCATCGTTCAGGCCTCGATCCTTGCCGACAACAAGCCGATCCCGCCGGTGCTGACCGAAGCGCCGGTTCCCGCAGCGCCGATCTCGACCGACCTCAACGCGCCGATCCAGAACTGAGCGGCGCGCTCCCGCGCGGCACCATCATGCGCCATCAGGACAGCCGATCCCAGCGCAACCGGATGATCCCCGATGCGCGTTGACCTGTTCGATTTCGACCTTCCGCCGGAGCGCATCGCGCTGCGCCCCGCAAGCCCGCGGGACAGCGCGCGGCTGCTGGCCGTGACGGGTGAAACGCTTTCGGACCATGTTGTCACCGATCTGCCCCGGCTGCTCGCCCCCGGCGATTGCCTGGTGTTCAATGATACCCGCGTCATTCCCGCGCAGCTGGCAGGCCGGCGCGGCGAAGCCTCGGTCGGGGCGACGCTTCACAAACGGCTGGACCTGCGTAGCTGGCAGGCCTTTGTGCGCAATGCGAAACGGGTGCGCGAAGGCGATTTGATCGATTTCGGACAGGATGTCACGGCCAGCGCCGGAACACGTGCGGCGGACGGCAGCATCGCGCTCACCTTCCTTGGCAACGAGCCGGTCGAACTGCTGCTTGAACGCGCCGGCACCATGCCGCTCCCGCCCTATATCGCGGGCAAGCGCGCCACCGACGAACGCGACGCCGAGGATTACCAGACCATGTTCGCGCGCGAGAAGGGCGCGGTCGCGGCGCCGACGGCAGCGTTGCATTTCACCGCCGGGTTGATGGCAGCGCTCGGCGAACGCGGCGTGGCCCATGAAACATTGACGCTTCATGTCGGCGCCGGAACCTTTCTGCCGGTCAAGGCCGACGACACCGACGACCACCAGATGCACAGCGAATGGGGGCGGATCGACGCGGCGGCGGCAGACCGCCTCAACGCCGTCAGGAAAAAGGGCGGGCGGGTGATTGCGGTCGGCACCACCTCGCTGCGCCTGCTCGAAAGCGCGGCCGGAGAGGACGGGGTGCTGCGCCCGTTCGAGGGCGACACCGCGATCTTCATCACGCCGGGCTATCGCTTCCGCTTCATCGACGGGCTGATGACCAACTTCCACCTGCCGCGCTCGACCTTGTTCATGCTGGTCAGCGCGCTGATGGGCCGTGACGTCATGCATTCGGCCTATGCCCATGCAATTGCGGCAGGATATCGTTTCTACAGCTATGGCGATGCGAGCCTGTTGCTTCCGCAAACCGCGCGCCGGGCAGGCTGAGCGCCGCTTTTGGGTTGTGCGCTGGCCGATCCGTGATAGCATGTTACACGGGGTCGCGGACACTGCGGCGTTGAGGAGGGAATGATGAAGCGCATCCATCGGATTTTGCTCGGAGCTGCCTGTGCCGGGGCCGCGCTCCCGCCGGCGGTGGCCGTAGCCCAGAGCCAGAACTCCCCGGTCGCGCCCAACGCCCAGGGCGATGTGTCGGTGACCATCTACAACAACAATCAGGCGCTGGTGGAGGATATCCGCCAGCTCAACATTCCACAGGGCGTGCATCGCCAGGAATTCCCGGATGTCTCGGCGCAGATCCGGCCTCAGACCGTCTCGTTTAGCGCGGCGAACACCGAGATTGTCGAGCAGAATTTCGATTATGACCTTCTCTCGCCCAATGCGATGATGGGCAAGGCGGTCGGCGAGACCGTAACGATCGTCCGCACCAACCCGGCGACCGGTGCGGAAACGCGCGAGCGCGCGAAAATCCTCGCGGTCAATGGCGGCGTCGTCATGCAGATCGGGGAGCGCATCGAAATCCTGCGCGACGATGGCTTGCCAGTGCGCGTCATCTTCGACCGGATTCCTGAAAATCTGCGCGCCAAGCCGACGCTGTCGGTCACGCTTGATTCGCAGCGCGGCGGGGCACGGCCGGCGACGCTCACCTATCTCACCGGCGGCATGGGCTGGGTCGCCGACTATGTGTCGATGTATGATGAAGCCGCTGGCACGATCGACGTTCAGGGCTGGGTGACGCTCACCAACAATACGGGTACGACGTTCCGGAACGCCAGCACCCTGCTCGTTGCGGGAAATCCCGGCGGTAGCAACAGCAGCAGCGGCGGCTATAACCGCTATGTACCGCCGCCCCCGCCGGGCGGCATGGAGCAGGCGGGCACCGAAACGCCGGGCCGCGAACGGCTTGGCGACTATTATCTCTATCCGCTACCCGAACGCACAACCATTGCCAATGCGCAGACCAAGCAGGTCAGCTTCCTCGATGTGCAGAAGGTCCCAGCGCGCAAGGCCTATCAGTTCACCGTCGGCTGGCTCAGCAACATGAATGAGCCCGCCAGCGCCAAGTCGGTGATCAAGTTCAGTTCGAGCCGCAATGGCGGGCTTGGCGATGCCTTGCCCGCAGGAACGGTGCGCTTCTATATGCGCGATCGCAAGGGCGACCCGCAATTCATCGGCGAAAGCCGGATCGGTCATACCCCGATGGGCAGCGCGCTTGGCCTCGCGACCGGCGATGCGTTTGACGTCAAGGTCAAGGCAACGGTCGAAAGCCGCCAGAAAATCTCCGACCAGCGCTGGCGCACGACGATGCGTTATGTGCTCACCAATGCGCGCAGCCAGCCGGTGACGGTCGACCTCCAGCAGGCCGGGCTCGACTGGGTCTGGGCCGATACGCGCATTGTTGATGAAAGCTTCAAGAGCAACCGGGTCAGCGCCAACGCCACCGAATGGAATGTGCCGGTGCCCGGCAATGGCGAGGCCACCGTGACCGCCACCTTCGAAACCCGCTATTAAGCGCGCTGGCGGTGCGCGTGCGCCTCCTTTTCGGCCTGTTGCTGCTGGCCGGTTCTGCCCCGGCGGCGGCGCAGCAGATCGTCTCGTCGTCCCGGCCCGAGGCGGTGAGCGTCACCATCTATCGCGACCCCAATCGCGGCAGCGGCGAGATCGATCGCAACTGGCTCAACGGCTTCGCGCTCATCACCGAAACCCGGACGATCAGCCTGCCGCAGGACGAATCGCAGGTGAAGTTCGAAGGGGTGGCTGACGGCATGATCGCGGTGAGCGCGGTCGTCACCGGATTGCCCGGCGGGGTGGTCCAGAAAAATCGCGATGCCGCGCTGCTCTCGCCCGCTGCGCTGCTCGACGGCACGCTCGGCAACCGGGTGACGGTGCGGCGCACCAATCCCGGGACCGGCCGGCAGGAAGAACATGATGCCATCATCCGCTCCGGGGCGGGCGGGGCGGTCGTACTGCAAACCGCCGCAGGTTTCGAATCGCTGCGCTGCTCGGGCCTTCCCGAAACGCTGATCTATCATGGCGTGCCAAGGGGGCTCACCGCCAAACCGACGCTGAGCGTGCTGACGCGAAGCCCCGCTCCGATGACCGCCAGGGTCACGCTGACCTATCTTGCCACGGGCTTCGACTGGGCGGCCAACTATGTCGCGACCGTCAATCCGGATGGCAGGACGCTCGACCTTTTTGCCTGGCTGACCGTGGCCAACGGCAATGAAGTGAGCTTTCCGCAGGCGCAGATGCTGGCGGTCGCGGGGACGCTCAACAAGGAACGCGACTATCGCGAGCTGATCACCCGTCAGCCCACGCCCCAGCTCAATTTGCAGTGCTATCCGTTAAGTTCGGGCCGCGACGGAACCGGACGCGACGTTATTTATGATGGCGCTCCACCGCAGCCGCCGATGCCGGCTCCTGCGCCGGTGGCGATGGCCGAAAACATTATTGTGACCGCCGCGCGCGCACGCCGTGTTGCGGAGCAGGAAGACCTTGGCGATCTCAAACTTTATCGCGTGCCGATGCCGGTCACGGTTGCTGCCAACCAGCAGAAGCAGGTCGCGCTGCTCGTCAGGGACCGGGTGCCATTTGCGCGAATCTATGAAGGCGAAGTCTGGTTCGATGACAGCCAGCCAAGCAGCGGCGTGCCGCTCACCTTGCGGATGAAGAATAATGCGAAGGGCGGGCTTGGCCTGCCGCTTCCGTCAGGCGGCATTGCGCTGTTCGAAGAGGCGGGCGGCCACCGGCTGCTCGCAGGCAATACGAATCTGCGCGATCATGCGGTCGATGAGGAAGTCGAGTTCCGGCTGGAACCAAGCCCTCTGGTGCGGCTCGAACAGAAGGCTGCCGACGGCAAGGTCACGCTCACGCTGACCAATGCCAACCCATATGCCGTGCAGGCCGAAATCGCGATCGGCAGCGACGCGGATGGCGATATCCGCTCGCCCTCGGTGCGTTTGCGGCGCAAGGACGGCCAGCAGAACTGGTTCGCAACCGTGCCCGCCAACGGGTCAGCGTCGATGACCTACAAGGTCAAAAGACCGGATTGAAGCTGTCTGGCCGGACAGGCGGGCCGGATCAGCCGTCGACCGGCGGCAGCGGTCTCGGACGGAAATTTTCGTCGAGCGCGACGAAGGTGAACAGGCCGCTGGTGACTTCCACCTCATTCTGGCCGAGATCGCGAGTCGCGATCACGTTGATGCGGATGCCGACCGAGGTGCGGCCGCGCCGTTCGACATGGGCATAGACCGAGATGATGTCGCGCAGCAGGATCGGCGCGATGAACTCCATCGCCTCGATACCGACGGTCGCGCACGGTCCCTGCGCCTCGCGGCCCGCAACGATGCCGGCGGCGATATCCATTTGCGAAAGCACCCAGCCGCCGAAGATATGGCCGTTGGAATTGATATCCTGCGGCCCCGGGACGACGCGCAGGATGGGGCTCTTGCCGCTGGTATCAAAGCGGGGGTGCTCCTGATGCGGTGACATGGTGGACCGTCTTCCTTACTGGTCTTTATAATAGGGCCCGTCAGGCCCCAGATCCTCGTCGAGCTTGTCCTCGACGGCTTCGTCATGGCCGGTGCCGCTCGACAGGAAAACAAGACCCATCAGCACCGCACCCAGCATCACCGAAAAGAATACCCCCAGCGCGGTGGCGATATACATATGGATGGACACATTATCGCCGCCTTCGGAAAAGCGGAGATAGGCAAAGGCGCAAATCACCGCGACCAGCGCGCTCCCCGCCATCCACTTCAGCAGCCGCCGGTAACGCGCCCATGCAAAGCGGGCATAATCGGGATCGTCGAGATTGGATCGTTTGGCCATGATGGCGCTGTGTCGGCGAAAACCGGATCAAGAGCAAGCTCTTTGCCGCAGCGGGCTTTTTTATGATAGGCTCATCGCACCGGCCCCTGAGGAATGGCCCCTACATGCAATGGCACGAGCAAGAGGGAGAGGAAGCATGACGATCAAGGCGATAGTGAACGGACGTGAAAATGACGTGATTTCCGTCGATGCTGGGCAAAAGGTCAGCGACGTGGTTCAGCTGCTTTCGGAAAAGCGGATCGGGGCCGTGCCGGTGCTTGAAGCCGGGAAGGTGGTCGGCGTATTTTCCGAACGCGACGTGATCTACTGCCTTGCCTCGAAAGGTGCCGCCGCGCTCGACTATGCGGTTGCCGACGTCATGACTTCTCCTGCAATCACGGTGGCGGACGATCTTCCCGTCCTCACCGCCCTGTCGCTGATGACCCGCCGCCGGGTTCGCCATTTGCCCGTCGTCGAAGGGGATGGCGCGATCACCGGCTTTGTTTCGATCGGCGACCTCGTCAAATACCGCATCGACCGGATCGAAAGCGAAGCCAATGCGATGCGCGATTATATTCAGGGCGTCACTTGAAGCGCTTCCGCAATGATCCAAGCTTCCCGGTAACGGTATGGGCGATTGCCGGGAAAGCCCCGGTGGACCAATGAGCAGCCCGCGCGCGCCGATTGCAGTTGCCGTACTGGCGCATAATGAGGAGCGCCGGATCGCTTGCTGCCTGGAAAGCCTGCCGCTCGGCCGCGACGATGTCGCCATCCACGTCGTCGTCAACGGCTCGACCGACGGCACCGCGCGGATCGCGCGCGAGATCGCGGCGCGGGCGGGCAATGTCGTGGTTCATGACTATAAGGAAGGCGGCAAGTCGCGCAGCTGGAACCGGTTCGTGTTCGACACGCTGCCTTCATTTCACGATGTCCATGTCTTCGTCGATGGCGATGCCGAACTGACGCCGGGCTCGGTTGATGCACTGGCGCGGTGCCTCGCCCGGAATCAGGGCGCCAATGCAGCCTCCGGCCTGCCGTGCAACGGACGGCGGGTGGATTTCTACCGCGCCGAAGTGGAGCGCACCCATGGCATGTTCGGCGACCTTTACGCGCTGCGCGGCAGTTTCCTTGCGGCGATGAAACAGGCCGGGGTGCGGCTGCCCGACGATCTCATCGGCGATGACGGGCTGATCGGCGCGATGGCCAAGACGAACCTTGGCCCCGAAAGCGGATGGGACGATTCGCGCATCGTCACCTGTCATGATGCGGGGTTCCTGTGCGAACCCGTCTCGCCCTGGTCGGTGCGCGCGCTGCGGATGCAATGGAGCCGCATGGTCAATTACAGTGTGCGCCATTTCCAGAACCAGATGATCAGCCCGATCATGCGGGAGCAGGGGCCTTCCGGCCTGCCGCGGCTGATGCGCTCGCTTTATCCTGCGCTGCTGCCCGGTCTGCGGCCCCGGCGCAGTCCGCAGCTATGGTGGTTTGATCGTGCCGCCTTGCAACGCATGCGGACGCAGAAGCCGGTCACGCCGGAGGCGGGGCGCTGAGGCTCCGGTTCAGGTGGCGGGCGCGGCCTGGGCCTTGCGCCGCAGAATGATGCTCAGCACCTCGTCGATCGCCGGGCGGTTGAAGATCCACAGCTGCGCCATGTAGAGTATCGCGCCGCTTGCGGCGAGGATGGCGAGCGTTACCGGCGCGGGCAGCGGCGGCAGGATCCGCGCGATGATCGCGACAATGATCCCCATAATGACCGCCGGTACCATCCCGACTCCAATCGCGCGGATAACATCGGCAAAGGAAAAGCCCACGATGCGGCGTGTCAGCAGGCCGCTCCCCCACGCGAGCAGCGGGGCGGCAATCAGCCAGGCCATCGCCACGCCGGTCATTTCGCCATCGAGGCCTGTTGCCGCGTGAATCGCTGCGCGCACCGAATCATTGAGGCCAATGAGAAAACACAGCGGGAAGACGATCACGCCGATAAGATTCGACTGGACGGTGAGGCCGGGCCGTCCCAGCGCATTGTTGAGCGGCGCCAGCAACGCGTGGAAAGCCATGAACGGCATCGCGAGCGCGAGCATCGTGACATAGGGAGCGCTCTCGACCCATTTCCTTCCGATGAGGGTGACGATTGCCGGTTCGGCCGTCACCGCAAGGCCGATGAACACCGGCGCGGCGACCAGAAATATGAGCCGCAGCGACTTGAGGAAGTTCCAGCGCACCGCGGCCGCGTCCTTCTGAATCTGGGTATAGGCCGGGAATGCCACGTCGTTGAGCGAGGGAATGAACTTGTTGATGAGCAGCTGCGCCATGAACAACGCTTCGCTGTAAAGCCCGATCGCATGGGGATCGAATCGGCGGCCGGCGAAGAAAACGTCCGACTGGGTCTGCACGATCACGAGGAGGTGACTGCCCAGCAGCGTCGTCCCATAGACAATCATGTCACGGCTGCCGCGGAAGTCGAAGCTTGGGACCGGCACCAGCCGCGCGGCGATCGCAAGGCCGATGGCGCGCGTCCAGAACGCCGCGATCGGCGCATAGACGAGCGACCAGACGCCCATCCCGGCGAGTGCGCAGCCCAGCGCGACCATCGCGCCGACAAGAGCGGTGCCGAGATTGACGAGCGCGATCGGCTTGAACCGGAGTTCGCGGCTGAGCAGCACCTCGGCGGTGATCATGACGGGATTGGCGAGATAGAGCAGGACCTGCCAGCGCAGGATGTCGGCAACCAGCGGTTCATTATAATAGGCCGCCATCAGCGGCGCGATGGCGATCTGCGCCGCCGCCATGGAGAGGTTGAGCAGCAGCAGCAGCCCGACCGTCTGGCGAATCAGTTTTGGCGTGACCGATTCGGCCTGCACCAGCGCGCGCGCGAATCCATATCCAGCGAGCGCCGACAGCAGCGCAACCAGCACCTGGGTCATCGCGAGCAGGCCATAACTGGCCGGTCCGAGCACTCGAATCACGATCAGAGTCGACGACCAGGCGATCAGTTGCGACAGAATCTGGCTCCCCGAACGCCAGAAAAAGGCGCTTTTCACTTGGGAACCAAAATCATCCGGCACCGTTTTTTCTGCTTCGACCATTCCAAAAATCGCTGATTTCCTAGGGTTCACGGCCGTTTCCAAGCCGGCGCTGACCGCCTTAGCGCAAAAATGTGAAATAAAATTGCAAAAAGACTGTTGACGACTCAGGACCCCCCCCATATATGCCCCTTCACCGACGCGGCGCTGACCACATAAGCGCAGCTCACCGCGAAGGTCGCCAACATAAACGGACAACCAGTCCCCCGGTAGCGATAGCGGGGAACGAAAGTTGTCCGCTTCTAATGTTGAGTGAGGCTCTTTGACATTGTGATTTTTTGATGAAGGGACATGTGGGCGGCGGCCCCGGGTCTTGCAGCTTCTAGGTGCAAGTAACTCGGTTAAATTAAGTCGTTACCTGTATACATGTCCTACACACCATGTAAGATTTGTGCAGGAACGGCTCCTAGAAATGAGCGGTTCTCGGGTGGGGTATTCCCCCTGCTCTTGAACTGAACATCAAACTTGAGAGTTTGATCCTGGCTCAGAACGAACGCTGGCGGCATGCCTAACACATGCAAGTCGAACGAAGGCTTCGGCCTTAGTGGCGCACGGGTGCGTAACGCGTGGGAATCTGCCC
>JAEXAY010000052.1 GCA_023457895.1 Pseudomonadota bacterium | reverse complement strand
CGGTGTGGCTGCACGGCGAAGCGGCACGGCTGGCCGGGCCTGCGCTCATTGCCGATGATCTGATTGACCATTTGCCAAAAGCCGTGCAACGCGCGCTGGCATGAGCGCTGACCCCGATCTTGTCCTGCGCATCGCTGCGCGCGGCGATGGCGTCACCGGTGACGGCCGCCATGTGCCACTATCTGCCCCCGGCGACCGGGTGCGCGAGGATGGCGGGCTGGAACTCGGCCCCAATCACGCGGAGCCGGTATGTCGGCACTTCCCGATCTGCGGCGGCTGCCAGCTTCAGCATCTGTCCGACCCCGCCTATGGAGATTATGTGCGCGACAGGGTGGCGGGCTCGCTCGCAGGACAGGACGTTGAGGCCGGGGCCGTGCGTCCAGCCATTGTCTCGCCGCCGCGGACCCGGCGCCGTGCGGCGCTCCGGGCGGCGCGTTTTGGCAAGCATTTCCAGTTCGGCTTCAACGGGCAGGGCAGCCACCGCGTCGTTGACATGCAGCAGTGCGAGATTTTGCATCCGCAGCTGTTCGCCCTTGTGGCGCCGCTGCGCGCACTGCTGGCATCGTTCGTGCCCGACCGGCGTTCGGCGCAGGTAAAACTGACCCTCGCTGATCAGGGCGCCGATGTGCTGGTCGAGGGCATTGCAGCTGACGGGCTGAGGGACATCGAAAAACTCACCGGTTTTGCGCAGGATCATAAGCTCGCGCGCCTCAGCATCGACAATGGCTTCGGTCCTGAAACGCAATGGGAACCCGAGCCGATGACCATCACCTTGGGCGGCGTGCCGGTGCCGTTTGCGCCTTACAGCTTCCTGCAGGCCACGGCTGAAGGCGAGGCGGCGCTGATCGCGGCCGTGCGTGAAGCCGTGAGAGAGGCCCGTACCATCGCCGATCTCTTCTGCGGCCTCGGCACTTTCGCGCTGGCGTTGAGCGAAGGGCGCAAGATTTATGCGGCAGAAGCCGCGCGCGAACCCTTGCTGGCGCTCAAGACCGCGTCGGCGCGGACGGGAAGGGCGGTGCTGACCGAACATCGCGACCTTTTCCGCCGCCCGCTGATGGCGGCCGATGCGTCGAAGTTCGATTGCGTGTTGCTCGACCCGCCGCGCGCTGGAGCCGAAGAACAGGTGCGCGAACTCGCGTCATCGGCGGTGCCGGTCATCGCCTATGTCAGCTGCAATCCTGCAACCTTCGCACGCGACGCGAAGAAACTGGTTGCGGGCGGGTATGCGCTCGATTGGGTCCAGCCGGTCGGCCAGTTCCGCTGGTCGACGCATGTCGAACTGGCCGCGCGGTTCAGCCGGGCGGCGTAATCCACTGATCATCGTCATTGCGAGCGCCCGCAGGGCGCGCGGCTCGCAATGACAGGCTGCTTGTCAACTCAGCACTTGCACTCCTTGCAGGTGCACGGATCGCACTTGCAGTTCGGGTTGGTGCAGGCCTTTTTTTCTTCAGCCTTGGGTTGCTTGGAATCGGCCATGATTTTTCTCCTTGAATGAACCCGTTCACGGGCATGAGTCGCTTATAGCTGCCGTACCATGGTACGGAGTCAAGCATTGGGAAAGTCCCGTCCAGAAACCGCGGATTTACAGCAGAACTTCAGTTGAAAACGGCGATCACTGCTTGCACCGTCAGCGCAACCAGACACAGGCTCGCCAGCATGAACAGGAGGAAACGTATCGTGACCTTGTTCCAAGTCGCCTGCACGATGCTGTGCGCAACCCGCAGGACGACATAGCCCCAGGCAAGTGTTACGTTGGGACCGGTGCCTTGACCCAGCAGTGCGAGCGCCAGCGCAACCGCGTAAAACAGCGTCGGCTGTTCCATCAGATGATTGTAATTATGCGCGATCCACTGCGGCTTTTCCGGCAGGACGCGATCAAGGTCCTTGCCCGTTCCTCCGGTATATCTGGTCATGTCGATGCCCGCTTTCCTGAGCGCGGGGATGCGCACGATGAACAACCATGCCCACACCAGCATCGACCAGGCGGCAAGGGCAACCACCGGCTTCAACAGTCCAGTATCCATCAAAAAAACCTCCACCCTGACGGTTACAGGGTGGAGGCGTTGAATTGAGTTGTCAAATGAAACTTAAATCAGCCGTTCGGACGCAGGAAGCGTACATTGTCGAGCGCGGGCGCTGCGGGCTGCGCGGCGACATCATACAGCGTTGCCATCGGTTCGTCGGACACGACATAAGTCTGTTCCGATCCGAAACCGTTGAACTTGGTCCGCATCGCCGCGCCATAGGCGCCGAGCATACCGATCTCGATATAATCGCCCGCCTTGATGTCTCCGGGGAGATAGAAGGGGCCGGCCATATGGTCCATGTCGTCACACGTCGGACCGTAGAAGCTGAACGCGGTCATCGCCTCTTCGTCATTGCTGCCCTTGCGCAGCAACTCGACCGGAAAGCGCCAGCCGACATGGGCGGCATCGAACAGCGCGCCATAGGCACCATCATTGATGTAAAGCTCCGTGCCGCGGCGCTTCTCGACGCGCACGATGAGTGAGCTATATTCGGCCGAGAGTGCGCGGCCGGGCTCGCACCACAATTCCGAAGAATAGCTGATCGGCAGGCTTTCATAGGTGCGATCGATCACGTCGAAATATTGCAGCAGCGCGGGCGGTTCCATGCCGGGATAGACCGAGGGGAAGCCGCCGCCGACATCGATGATATCGACCGTCACGGCCGCCGCAACGATCGCGGCGCGAACACGCTCGAGCGCATTGATATAGGCTTGCGGGCTCATTGCCTGCGAGCCGACATGGAAGCAGATGCCGAGCGCGTCGGCGAGTTGCCGTGTCGCGATCAACAGTTCCTTCGAATCCTCCGCCTCAACGCCGAATTTCGAGGCGAGCGAAAGCTGCGAATGGTCGGACGATACGCGCAGGCGGACGCAGAGGTTCAGGTCTTCCGCACTTTCCGTCGCGGTGCGGATCTTTTCCAGTTCGTCCATCGTGTCGAGCGAGAAGGTGCGCACGCCATAATCGAAATAGGCTTCGCGGATCGCTTCCTCGGCCTTGACCGGATGCATGAAGCAGAGCGTTGCTTCGGGAAGCGTGCGCGCAACGAGGCGCACCTCGGCAATCGAGGCCACGTCATAATGGGTGACGCCGCTGTCCCACAGCACGCGCAACAGATCGGGCGACGGATTCGCCTTGACCGCATAGAGCGATTTGCCGGGGAAATTCTCCACGAAGAAACGGGCTGCGCGCCTTGCCGCATGGGGGCGGACAAGGGTGACCGGCTCAACGGGCTTCAGGTCGGAAACTAGACCCAGTGCGCTATGGTAGCTGTGCAACTCAAGGGACCCCCAAAAAACGGTGTTAAAAAACGACAAGCTGCCTTGCGGTTATTGGAAGTCCCCCTGGGGCAGCGAAGGCGCGATATATGCACCAGCGCCCCCCCTGTAAAGAGATTCGTTTCAAAAAAGGATTAATCGTGTAGCTTCGCCCGACGAGTTGCGTGATTCTGCTGATTTTACTCGATGAAAGTGGGGGATTATGTCATTGTTTCTGGCGATCGCCATGCAGGCCGCACCGCTGCCATTGCCCCAGAAAACCGATATCCCGGATGATTTTTCGACGGTGATCTGCCCCCGTCTCGACGCGGCCCGGACGATGCTCGAGCACTATTACCGGGTGGAGAGTCCGCCGCGCAATCATACCATCGACATCACCCATTTCTTTGCCGGGCTCAAGGCCACCGGTTGCACCCAGGATGTCAAGCAGCAAGGCGCGATCATCATCAACCGCGTCTACGCCCGCAAGACGCTGACGCTCGCCCAAGGGCGCGAAACCTATACTATCTACTCCGGCCGCGATGCGCGCGGGCAGGCCTTTACCGGTATTGTCGACGAGACCGGGAACAACAAACATCCGCGCACGCCGTTTGAACGCTGGAAGGCAGAGTGGACCCAAGGCGGCGCGATCGTGATCAATAACCCGGCCGAGATGGATCCGGTCTATATCTGCGCCAGCCCTGACGCGGCGCGCAATGCGGTCAGGGCGATCCCGCTCAAGGGTGGTGAAAAGCTCAAGCGCACGGCTTTTGCGCGCGGTCTTGCGGCCGGTCGCTGCACCAAATCGGGAGCGGCACGCTATGTCGTCACCGCCAAACATGAAGAGCGCAACATCGACTGCGGCTTTGAATGCAATGATAATTACACCGCGCTCACCGCCACCCGCAACGGACGGGTAGTGGGCGTGATTTTCGACGCCTCGCATTTTTGACGATGAAGGCTTAACTCAACCGCGTCTTGAAATCTGCATAGCCAAACGCGCGCACACATTCGAGCGCGTCTGTTTCGCTGTTCCACAGCCAGATCGAAGGCAACGGCACGCCGTTGAAGCTGTTGGTCTTGACCATAGAATAATGCGCCTGGTCGAGGAAGGCGATGCGCTGGCCCGGCTCATAGGGGACGGGCAGGCGATAATCGCCGATGATGTCGCCCGACAGGCATGACGGGCCGCCGAGGCGGATTTCCGGTCCATCCGTGCGCTCGCCGAGCAAGGCGGGGCGGTAGGGGGCTTCGATCACGTCAGGCATATGACAGGTGGCCGAAATATCGGTGACGCCGATGGGCATGCCGTTATCGAACACATCCAGCAGTTCTCCCACCAGAATCCCGGCGTCGAGCGCCACGGCCTCGCCCGGCTCGAGATATAGTTCGCAGCCAGTTTCGGTTTTGACGTCATGAAGGAAGGCGACCAGCTCGTCGCGCTGATAATCAGCCCGGGTGATATGGTGTCCACCACCAAAATTAAGCCATTTCAATTGATTGAAATAGGGGCTTAAGACAGGTTTTACTTTGTTCCAAGTGCGCTTGAGGGGTTCAAGATCCTGCTCGCACAGATTATGGAAATGGATGCCATCAATGCCTTCGAGGTCTTCCGCGGTCAGCTGGTCGATCGGGTGTCCGAGACGGCTGTGGGGCTGGCTCGGGTCATATTTCTCGACCTCGCCCTCAGGGTTTTGCGGGTTGATGCGGAGGCCGACATGGAGTTGCTTCCCCTGCGCGCGCGCTTCGATAAAAGGACGGAAGCGCTGGTGCTGCGCGGGCGAATTGAAAATCACATGGTCGGAAAGCGCGCAGATTTCGGCCATGTCTTCGGCCTTGTAGCCTGCGCAATAGGTCGCGATCTCGCCCCGATATTCCTCCGCCGCGAGTTTGGCCTCGAACAGCCCGGAGGTGCAGACCCCATCGAGATATTCGCCGATGACCGGTCCCAGCCGCCACATCGAAAAGGCCTTCATCGCCGCGAGCATCCTGATCCCCGCCCGGTCGCGCACATCGGCGAGGATCGCCAGATTGCGGCGGATCGCGGCCTCGTCCACGACAAAAGCGGGGGAGGGCACGCGGGTAAGGTCAAACCGGGCAAAGGCTCCGGGATCGCCGGCTTTGGTTTCCATCGGATATCCTGTCAGGAATGAGCGGCCAGCGCGGCCGACAGCGCGGCACAACTGGCGTAGTTGAAACAAACGAGCAGGATGCGGTCGAACGCATCCGAATGCGCCGCAACATAGTCGGCAATGGCGCGCACCGCAATCACCGCGGCGGCATCGCCAGGATAGCCATAGACCCCGGTCGAGATTGCGGGAAAGGCGATGCTGCGCAGGCCTTGGTCGTGTGCGAGCGAGAGACTGTTGCGATAGCAAGCGGCGAGGAGGTCCGCCTCGCCCCGTTCGCCGCCATGCCAAATCGGGCCGACCGTATGGATCACATGTCTGGCGGCAAGCGCGTAACCGCCGGTTATCCGCGCCTCTCCGGTCGGGCAGCCGCCGAGCACGCGGCATTCGGCGAGCAATTCCGGCCCCGCCGCGCGGTGGATCGCACCGTCGACCCCTCCGCCGCCAAGCAGGCTTTCATTGGCGGCGTTGACGATGGCATCGACCGCAAGCGTCGTGATATCGCCGCAGAGGATTTCGATGGGCAGTTGGGTCATAGTCTTCTTCGTGCTCCTGCGAAGGCAGGAGCTCAGGGCTACAAAGCTCGGCCGTTAACGGCGCTGGCCCCCTGCCTTCGCAGGGGCGCAATGGGACCTAGAACGCCAGCGGCCCGTCCAGTTCCTTCCACTGCCACGGCAGACCTTGCGTGTTCAGCATGTCCATGAAGGGATCCGGGTCGAACTGTTCCATGTTGAACACGCCGTCACCCTTCCAGGCGCCCGTGACCATCATCGCCGCGCCGATCATTGCCGGGACGCCGGTGGTGTAGCTCACCGCCTGGTTGCCGGTTTCGGCATAGGCTTCTTCATGGTCGCAGATATTGTAGAGATAGAGCGTCTTGGTCTGGCCGTCCTTGCCGATGCCCGTGGCGATGACGCCGATATTGGTCTTGCCCTTGGTCGTTTCGCCAAGGCTCGACGGTTCGGGCAGCACGGCCTTCAGGAACTGCAAGGGGATGATTTCCTTGCTCTCATAGACGACCGGGTCGATGCGGGTCATGCCGACATTCTGCAGCACCGTGAGGTGGGTGATATATTGGTCGCCGAAGGTCATCCAGAAACGGATGCGCTTCAGTTCCGGCAGATGCCGCGCGAGGCTTTCCAGTTCCTCATGATACATGAGGTACATGTTCTTTTCGCCGACTTCCTCGAAGTTGAACGGCACCTTGGTCGACATCGCCGGGGTTTCGATCCACTGGCCATCTTCATAATGACGCGCGGGCGCGGTGACTTCGCGGATGTTGATTTCGGGGTTGAAGTTGGTCGCGAAATGCTGGCCGTGATCGCCGCCATTGCAATCGAGAATGTCGAGCGTGTCGATGCGGTCGAAATGATGTTTCCTGAGCCACATGGTGAACACCGACGTCACGCCGGGGTCAAAGCCTGAGCCCAACAGCGCCATGAGACCCGCGCCCTTGAACTGGTCGTCATAGGCCCACTGCCACTTATATTCGAACTTGGCTTCGTCGCGCGGCTCGTAATTGGCGGTGTCCATATAATCGACGCCGGTTTCCAGGCAGGCGTCCATGATGTGGAGGTCCTGATAGGGCAGCGCCAGATTGACGACGAGCTCGGGTTCAACCTGTTTGATCAGGGCCACGAGCTCGGGGACATTGTCGGCATCGACCTGGGCGGTGTCGATAGTGACGCCGGTGCGCTGCTTGACCGATTCGGCAATTGCGTCGCATTTGAACTTGCGCCGGCTGGCGAGCGTGATGTGGCTGAAAATCGCGGGATTCATCGCCATTTTATGAACCGCGACCGAACCCACGCCGCCTGCACCGATCACCAAAACCTTGCTCACCTGCTGTCTCCTGTGTGAGGGGAAATCCTTGAGCGGCGATATAGGAGGTGCGGCATGGCAGCGCAAACGATGGCACAAGATTTTTCAGCTGCGGCCCGCGTGCCGACGCACGAGGGCGTCCGGCGCGCAATGGACAAGATCGCCGCTATCCTTCAACCGACCCCGCTGCTGCCGCTGGAGGTCGACGGGCGGACCCTGTGGTGCAAGGCGGAGATGCTCCAGCCCATCGGCGCGTTCAAGATCAGGGGCGCGTGGCATCGCCTCACCGATTTGAGCGAAGAGGAGCGGGCGCGCGGCGTCGTTGGCGTGTCGAGCGGCAACCATGCGCAAGGCGTGGCCTGGGCGGCGAAACGCCTCGGCTTGGCGGCGACCATTGTGATGCCCTCCAACGCACCCAAGGCCAAGATCGCCGCGACACAGGCACTCGGGGCCGAAGTAGTGTTCTACGAAAGGCCGGCGCAGGACCGCGATGCAATTGCCGCGGAAATTGTCGCGCGTACCGGGGCGACACTGGTTCACGCCTTCGGTGATCCGTGGGTGATCGAAGGGCAGGGGACATTGGGGCTGGAGGCCGCGGCGCAATTGCAGGCGCGCGGGCTGGATGGCCCCGATCATATCATCGCCTGCTGCGGCGGCGGTGGCCTATCGGCGGGGCTGGCGCTCGCTTGCCCCGACGCGCGCCTGTCGATTGTCGAGCCCGAAGGCTGGGATGATGTCATCCGTTCGCTGGCAGCAGGGGAGATTGTTGGCGTCGAAGACCAGAGCTATCCCACCCCGTGCGATGCCTTGCAGACGCCGCGCACCTTCCCGGTCAATTTCGCGGTGCTGAAGGAGCGGGTGTCGGAAGGGGCGAGCGTGACCCCTGCCGAAATCGGTGCGGCAATGCGGCTTGTGTTCGAGCGGCTGCATCTCGTGGTTGAGCCCGGCGGCGCTGCAGCCCTTGCGGCAGTGCTGTCAGGCAAGATCGAACCCAAGGGAACGGCGATGGTCACGCTATCGGGCGGAAATGTCGATTGGGAAACCTATCGGAGGTTGGTCGACGCCGCGTGAGGCGGAGACGTGCTTTACCCCCTTCTGCCGGCTCCGGCCCGGCATGAATTGGGAGGGAGAAGCGCTAGGCGGCCAGCCGCATCTCCATCCGGTCCCAGATTTCAACCAGCGCCTGCGTCAGTTCCTGCATCATTTCGTCGCTATGCGCCGGCCCCGGCGTGAAGCGCAGGCGTTCGGTGCCGCGCGGAACGGTCGGGAAATTGATCGGCTGCACATAGACGCCATATTCGGCGAGCAGGATGTCGCTGATTTTCTTCGCCTTGACCGGATCGCCGACCATCAGCGGCACGATGTGGGTGACGCTGTTCATCACCGGCAATCCTGCATCGGCGAACAACTGCTTGAGCCGGGCCGCGGCGGCCTGCTGGCCGTCGCGCTCGACGCTGCTCGCTTTGAGATGCCGCACGCTTGCGAGAACGCCCGCCACCAGCACCGGCGACAGCGAGGTCGTGAAGATGAAGCCAGGCGCATAGCTGCGGATCACATCGACGATCACCGTGTCGGCCGCAATATAGCCGCCCATCACGCCAAATGCCTTGCCGAGCGTCCCTTCGATGATGGTGACGCGGTCCGCCACTTCGTCGCGTTCGGTAATGCCGCCGCCGCGCGGGCCATACATGCCGACCGCATGGACCTCGTCGCAATAGGTGATGGCATTATATTTGTCGGCAAGGTCGCAGATTTCGGCGATTGGCGCGATGTCGCCGTCCATCGAATAGACGCTCTCAAACGCGATCAGCTTGGGGACGTCAGGGCTTTCGGCCGCGAGTAGCTCCTCCAAATGGGCGAGGTCGTTGTGGCGCCACACGCGCTTTTCGCAGCCCGAATTGCGGATGCCGGCGATCATTGAGGCGTGGTTGAGTTCGTCCGAAAAGATCACGCAACCCGGCAGGATTTTCGCCAGCGTCGAAAGCGTCGCCTCATTCGAGATATAGCCCGAGGTGAAGAGCAGCGCGGCTTCCTTGCCATGAAGGTCGGCGAGTTCGGCCTCCAGGTCGATATGATAATGGGTGTTGCCGCCGATGTTGCGGGTGCCGCCCGACCCCGCGCCGACGTCGTGCAGCGCTTCTTCCATCGCCTTGATCACATCGGGATGCTGGCCCATCGCAAGATAGTCGTTCGAACACCATACCGTAATCGGCTTGGGGCCATTATGTCCGGCAAAACAGCGCGCATTGGGGAATGCGCCCTTGTTCCGCAATATGTCGATGAATACGCGATAGCGGCCTTCGCTGTGCAGCCGGTCGATCGCATCATTGAAAATCTTGCCGTAGTCCACGCGGTTACCTTGAGTTGCCTTCGTCCGGACGAAGACCGGCCATTACGCCGATCATCTGCTTTTTTCCAGTAGGTTTATGCGTTGCCAACCCTTACAATATCCTGACATCGGAAAGACCAAAGCGCCTGAGGGCCGGTTTGAGCGGTTCGATGTCGCTTCCGTCGCGGGTGAAGACGGCAATGCCCGACGGGTTTTGCGGCCATTGCTGGCCCTGCGTCAGATAGGCGGTGCGCCGCGCGATGCCTTCGCCGGAATCGACCAGCGCCACGTGCGACGGGCTGGCTGCGGCGATCTCCCCGACGAGCAGCGGGAAATGTGTGCAGGAGAGCACGACCGCGTCGATCTCACTACCTTTGGGTTGGCTATAGAGCCGGTCCATCACCTCCCGGATGATCTCCGCGTCCGGCGCCTGTCCGCGCAGCTTGGCTTCGGCGATCTCGACCAGTTCCGCCGATCCGCAGCGCAACACCGTGCAGTCGGCGGCATGATCGGCGACCAACTGGTCGACATAGGGCTGGCGCACCGTGGCCTCGGTGCCGAGCACGCCGATAACCCGCGATCGGGACAGCAGCGCTGCGGGCTTGACCGCAGGCACGGTGCCGACAACCGGCACGTCGAGCGCCGAGCGGACATGCGCGAGCGCGATCGTCGATGCCGTGTTGCAGGCGATCACCACAACCCGAGGATGGAAGCGCTCGACAAGGCGGCCGAGAATGGCCGGAACCCGCGCTGCGATCTCGGCTTCGGACTTGGTGCCATAAGGATAACCGGCATTGTCCGCCGCATAGACGATGCTCGCCTGGGGCAGCGCCTTGCGGATTTCCGCAAGCACCGACAAGCCGCCGACACCGGAATCGAAAATCAGAATAGGGCGATCGTCGCTCATCGGCGTGAGGCTCTAGCGCTCGGCCTGGCGATTGGCTAGTGTCCGCCCCGCGAAACGAAAGAGAGGGGGACATAGATGGTCCTGTGGCAACAGGGGGCATTGGCGCTGGCGATCGGCTATCTGCTCGGCAGCATCCCCTTCGGCATCATCCTGACCCGGCTCGCCGGGGCGGGGGATTTGCGGCAGATCGGATCGGGCAATATCGGCGCGACCAATGTGCTGCGCACCGGCCGCAAGGGGCTGGCGGCGGCGACGCTGTTGCTCGACATGCTGAAAGGGGCGGCGGCGGTTCTCATCGCCGGTCATTTCATCGGCGCCGATTTCATGGAGATGGCCGGGGTCGCGGCCTTCGTCGGGCATTGCTGGCCCGTCTGGCTCAAATTTCGGGGCGGCAAGGGGGTGGCGACGCTGATGGGAATCGTCGCGGCGCTGAGCTGGAAGGTCGGGCTCGTCTATGCGCTGGTGTGGCTGGGGATGCTGGCCGTGACCCGCATCAGTTCGCTCGCCGGGATGATGGCGGCGGTGTCGGCGCCGGTTTCCAGCCTCTTCACCGGATCGCTCGGCATGGTGCCGATGGCCGCCGCGCTGGCGTTACTCGTGCTGTGGAAGCACCGCGACAATATCCGGCGGCTGCTGCGCGGCGAGGAGCCGAAGATCGGCGCATCCAAGTCCGTTCCCGATCCGCATGGCTGAAGGCGATTTCCGGCCGCAAGCCATTGACGCCGCCGAGAGGCTGAACCGGCTTCGGCTTATACGCTCCGCCAATATCGGCCCGGTGAGCTATGTCCAGCTTCTCTCCCGTTTTGGAAGTGGGGCGCGTGCACTGGATGCCTTGCCCGATCTTGCGCGGCGCGGCGGCGGGAGACCAGTCAGGATTGCCGATGTCGCGGCGATCGAACAGGAAATCGCAGCGGTCGAAAGGCTGGGTGCTGCACATCTTTTCCTCGGTGAACCGGACTATCCGGCCGCGCTTGCCGAGCTTGCCAACGCACCGCCGGTATTGAGCTGGCGTGGATATCTCGACCGGCTCCGCCGTCCGATGGTGTCGATCGTCGGTGCGCGCAATGCGTCTGCGGCGGCATGCCGTTTTGCCCGCCAGCTAGCGATGGATCTCGCGGCGGAAGGATTGACGGTCGTTAGCGGTCTTGCGCGCGGGATCGATACCGCTGCCCATATCGGCGCGCTGTCGCAATCGACCGTGGCGGTGATCGCGAGCGGAATCGACATCAGCTTTCCGCCGGAAAATGCGGAGTTGCAGGAAAAGATCGCCACCGATCAGTTGCTGCTCGCCGAACAGCCACCCGGCACCGAGCCGTTGGCGCGGCATTTCCCTTATCGCAACCGTATCATTGCCGGGCTCAGTCTCGGAACGATTGTCGTCGAGGCTGCGCCACGTTCTGGATCGCTGATCACCGCCCGGCTTGCAGGCGACTATGGCCGCGAGGTGATGGCGGTTCCGGGCTCGCCGCTTGATGCCCGCGCGCGGGGCTGCAATGGCCTGATCCGCGATGGCGCGACGCTGATTCAGGACGCAGGCGATGTGATCGAAAGCATCCGTCCGATCGATGCGCGCGCAGTGCGCGAATACAGAGAGCGCAATGTGCCGGCCGCCCCCTCGGCGCCGGTCGATGTTGAAGATAATGAACGGCAAAGAATCCAATCGCTGCTCGGGTTCACCGCAGTCAGCCTTGACGAACTGGTGCGTCAATCGGGCGTTGACACGTCGGTAGTGCAGTTGATTCTATTGGAACTGGAGCTGGCGGGCCGTATCGAACGTCAAGCCGGGACCAAGGTTGTGCTGAGGGGGTAAAATGGAACAGGCGGGATTTTCCGGGTTTCTTGGCGCGACGTTGGAAGGCATCAGGGAGGATGCCGTGAACTGTCTGCTGTGGATGGGCGCCGTGGCCGGGGTTTATATTGTAAGCGACCTTTTTATGAATAATGAAAACGGCTTGATGCTGGTCGGCTACATTGCCTCGATCATGGTCACCTTGATCGGCCAATCCCATCTCATCCGGCGTTACCTCGAACGTCATCATATCGCGAGCAGTGACGATTTGCAGCGGCCGCGCATCGGCTCGATTTTCGGTATCAGTTTATTGACCGGTGTCGCGTCGCTGGCTGGGCTGCTGCTTCTCGTTATTCCAGGCATCTTCCTTGCCTGCCGTTGGTTTGCATCGGTACCTGCCCTGTTTGCTGAGCAAAGCACGGCGACCGACGCCATGCGCAGCAGCTGGTCGCTGACGAGCGGACACGTTCTGGCCATCTTCGCGACGCTGCTTTTTCTTTCATTGCCGTCATTTGCCGGTGCGGCATCGCTTTTCCTTAGCGATGTTGACCAGACACTGACCTTGGCAGGGAGCCTTGCCCTCAACATTCCGCTCGCTGTCAGCACGGTGGCGTTGTGGGTTGCGGCGGCGGCTATCTACACACAGCTGGACGGCGGTCTGGCAAGAAGGGTGGACGTTTTCGCCTGATGTGAACCCCTTGACCTTCCCATTTTAGCCTAGCACCCTCGCGCGTACGTGTGAGAGAGAAGAAAAATACAAGCAATGCAACTCGTTATCGTCGAATCCCCGGCCAAGGCCAAGACCATCGAAAAATATCTGGGGCGCGACTTCCGCGTGCTCGCTTCCTATGGCCATATTCGCGACCTGCCGCCCAAGGACGGGTCGGTGAACCCCGACGACGGCTTTGCCATGATCTGGGAAAATTACGGCGACAAGGGCAAGCAACTGAAGGCCATTGCCGATGAGGCGAAGAAAGCGGAACGCCTGATCCTCGCAACCGACCCCGACCGCGAGGGCGAGGCGATCAGCTGGCATGTGCAGGAAGTGTTGCGCCAGAAAAAGGCGCTGCCTGCACAGGTCGAGCGCGTCACCTTCAACGCCATTACCAAGGCGGCGGTAACCGAGGCGATGGCGCGCCCCCGCGGCCTCGACGAGGATCTGATCGATGCCTATCGCGCGCGCCGGGCGCTCGACTATCTGGTCGGCTTCACCCTGTCCCCGGTATTGTGGCGCAAGCTTCCCGGCGCGAAGTCGGCGGGGCGGGTACAGTCGGTGGCGCTGCGCCTCGTCGTCGACCGCGAGCGCGAAATTGAGCTGTTCAAGCCGCAGGAATATTGGTCGGTCACCGCCGACATGGAGCAGGGCGGGCAGGGCTTCAGCGGCCGGCTCGTCAGGTGGCGTGGGCAAAAGATCGACCGCCTCACCATCGGCCAGCAGGGCGACGCGATGGCGGCAAAGGCGGACATTGAGGCGGGCCACTTCACCGTGCAGTCGGTTGAGACCAAGCCCGCAACGCGCAATCCGCCGCCGCCCTTCACCACTTCGACCCTGCAACAGGAGGCCGCACGCAAGCTCGGCTTTGCCGCCAGCCACACCATGCGGATCGCGCAGAATCTCTACGAGGATGGCGCGATCACCTATATGCGGACCGACGGCGTGCAGATGGACGGCAGCGCCATTTCGGCTGCCCGCAAAGCGATTGCCGAACGCTATGACGGCGCCTTCGTGCCGGAAAAGCCGCGCCAGTATCAGACCAAGGCAAAGAATGCCCAGGAAGCGCACGAGGCGATCCGCCCGACCGATTTCAACCGCGACAAGGCAGGGTCGGGCGATCATGCGCGGCTGTATGACCTCATCTACAAGCGCGCGCTGGCGAGCCAGATGGCCTCGGCGCAGCTCGAACGAACCACGGTCGAGATGGCCGACGGTACGGGCCAGCATGGCCTGCGCGCCACCGGCCAGGTGGTC
The DNA here is from genome assembly GCA_023457895.1 of Pseudomonadota bacterium. Classification (GTDB taxonomy): domain Bacteria; phylum Pseudomonadota; class Alphaproteobacteria; order Sphingomonadales; family Sphingomonadaceae; genus JAFAFE01. Next base: position 25,392 of record JAEXAY010000052.1, on the reverse strand, counting down.
AAGTTCCCCGGCTTCATGGCGCTTTACGAGGAGGGCCGCGACGACAGGGGCGACGATGAGGACGGCGCGCTGCTCCCGGTGCTGCGCGAAGGTGACGCGCCGGTGAAGCGCACGGTCAAGGCCGAGCAGCACTTCACGCAAGCCCCGCCGCGCTATTCCGAGGCGAGTCTCGTCAAGAAGCTCGAGGAACTCGGCATCGGACGGCCATCGACCTATGCCTCGATTCTTCAGGTGCTGAAGGATCGCGCCTATGTTCGCGTGGAAAAAAATCGTTTTTTTGCAGAGGAAAGCGGGCGTTTATTGATAGCGTTTCTGGAACGCTATTTCGAACGGTACGTCTCCTACGACTTTACCGCTGGCCTCGAAGAGGAGCTTGACGACATCAGCGGTGGCCGTGCCCAGTGGCAGGCGGTGCTCGAAGCCTTCTGGCGCGATTTCAAGCCCAAGACCTCCGAAGTCATGGATCAGAAGCCGTCTGACATCATGGCCGAGATCGACACTTTCCTCGCGCCGCTGCTCTTCCCCGACACCGAGGATGGCAGCGATCCGCGGCTCTGCCCCAAATGCGGGGAAGGGCGGCTGTCGCTCCGCGGCGGCCGCTTCGGCCCGTTCATCGCCTGCTCCAATTATCCGGAGTGCAAGTACACGCGCAAATTTGCCCAGCCGGGCGGTGATAATGGCAGCGGCGCGGAAGATGGCGAACTGGGCGTCGATCCGGTGACCGGCGAGGTGGTCACGCGCAAGAGCGGCCGCTTCGGCCCCTATGTCCAGCTTGGCGAAAGCAACAAGGAGGAAGGCAAGAAGGCCAAAATGGCCTCTATCCCCAAGGACGTGCCGGAACCGCTCGATCTCGACATGGCCTTGAAGCTGCTGTCGCTTCCGCGCACCATTGGCGCGCACCCCGAGACGGGCAAGGAGATTACGGCAAGCATCGGCCGCTATGGCCCCTATCTTGCGCATGACGGCAAATATGCGCGACTTTCCTTGACCGCCGAGGTGTTCGAAACCGGAATGAACGCGGCGGTGGCCAAGCTCGCCGATGCCGCCAACAACCCGGGCCGCGGCCGGCAATCGGCCTCGCGTGCACCGTTGAAAATCCTGGGCGCGCACCCGCGCACCGAAGCCGAGATCAAGCTGATGGATGGCCGCTATGGCGCCTATGTGACGGATGGCACCACCAACGCGACACTGCCCAAGACTATCGACAAGGATCAGCTGACGCTGGAGGAGGCCGCCCAGCTGATCGACGAGCGTGCCGCCAAGGGACCGGCCAAGGGCAAGAAGAAAGCTCCGGCGAAGAAACCGGCGGCAAAAAAGCCCGCAGCGAAGAAAGCGCCTGCGAAAAAGCCGCCCGCCAAGAAAGCTTCTGCCAAAAAAGCTTCGGTCAGCGAAGCGCCGGCCAAAGACTGATCGAAAGGAAGGCGGGGGCATGTACTGGCTGTTTTTGCTTGCCGCCGAACCCCCATCGCCAGCGCCTGCCGTCCGTCAGGAAATATTGGCGATGCCGCGAACGGCGGCGGACGACAGCGGGACGCAGGGCCCCTATTGCACGGCGCGGAAAAGCTGGTGCCTTTCGTTCGAGCGCAGCGAAAGCGGGGAGGAGCCGATCGCGGCCGTGACGGTGGCGCATGGCGCGGCACACGCCACCGCGCCGATCGCTGTCGTCCATGACCAGCTCCGGTTCTGGGATGAGCCCATATCCTACCGCACGGGAGACGATCGTGACGGGCTCATCCTTGGGTTGAGGACCTGGCGCACCGAGGGCTATTCGGGCGGCGGGGCGGGCGTCAATGCGCTGAAGCTGGTCCGCGCGGAAATGGGTGCGGACGGCAAATTGGTGTTGGCCGCGCTCGACGACTGGATTCCGTTCGGCGGATCGGCGCTTATACGCGCCTGCTTCAGCGAACGCGACATCAAGCTGCGGCGTGGGCTCTGTCAGGATGATTATGAGTTGGAGGTGAAGATCAGACCCGATGGCAAGCTGGTGCACGATATGCCATCGCTGCTGTACATCTCCGAGGCGACCGTTTCGCCCGGATTTGCCGCGCGCGACCAGGACAATAGCGACCCGGCCTTTCTCAAGAAACTGACCAGACGGGATTTCCTTCCGCGCACGGACCAGCGTTGCACCTTCACCCGGACAATGAAGGCAGCGGCCGAACGTGACCGCTATGTGCTGGATGCGCCCGATTGCAGCGAATTTACCGCCGGTCAGGAATGACGGCGATCGGCCCTAGTCGACCCAGTCGAGGCCCATGTCGCGATAGACGCCGCGGTCCTCGTCCCAGCCAGGCTTGACCTTGACGTGCAGGTACAAATGGACCTTGCCCCCGAGCAACTGCTGTAATTCGGCGCGCGCGCGGCTGCCGATCTCGCGGATGCGCTGGCCGCCTTTGCCGAGGACAATGGCACGCTGGGTCGGGCGGGCGACGAGGATCTGCTGGTGGATTTCCACCGATCCATCCTCCCGCTCCTCATATTTTTCGGTCTCGACGGCCGCCGCATAGGGAAGTTCGTCGTGGAGCTGGAGATAGAGCTGTTCGCGCGTGATCTCCGCCGCGGTCATGCGGTCGGTCGCGTCCGAAACCTGGTCTTCGGGAAAATGCCACAACCCCTCGGGCATCGCCTTCGCCAGTTCGGCCTTCAGTTCGGCAACGCCGTCGCCGGTCGCCGCGCTGACGAAGAAGGTTTCGTCGAAATCCGCCATGGCATGGAGTTTTTCGGCATGGACCAGCAGCTTGGCCTTGTCGGCGATATCCACCTTGTTGAGGATGAGGAACTTGCGCTCGGGCCGGTCCTTCAGCCCCTCGGCGATCTTTTCGACCTTGGGTCCCAGACCGCCCTTGCCATCGACGATGAGGGCGATGACGTCGGCGTCCTGCGTCCCGCCCCAGGCGGCCGCGACCATGGCGCGGTCGAGGCGGCGGCCGGGATCGAAAATGCCGGGTGTGTCGACCAGCATGATCTGCGTTTCCTCCTCGATTGCAATGCCCATCAGCCGCACGCGCGTGGTCTGCGCCTTGGGGCTGACGATCGCCACCTTCTGGCCGACGAGCGCATTGACTAGCGTCGATTTCCCCGCATTGGGTGCGCCGACAACCGCTACGAGGCCGCATTTTTGCGTCACTTTTTCCTGCCCATTTCTTCGAGTTTGGCGAGCAGCGCGCGCGCCGCTTCGGTTTCCGCTTCCTGTTTGGAACTGCCGGTCGCGCTCGCTTCGGCCAGCCTGCCGATCGCGACCGCCACGGTAAAGCGCGGCGCATGATGCGGGCCATCGCGGCTGACAATCTGGTAATCGGGCGACTTGCGCTGATGCGCGGCAGCCCATTCCTGCAGCGCGGACTTGGGATGCTTGGGCGCTGACAGCTGTTTTTCCAGCCGCTCGCCCCACAGCCGGAGGATGAAACCACGCGCCGCCTCGAGCCCTTGTTCGAGATAGATGGCGCCGATGAGCGCCTCCATCACGTCACCGAGAATATTGACGCTGTCATGCCCGCCATCGTCGCGCGCCTGCTTGCCGAGCCGCATCATGGGCGCGATGCCATTTTCGCGCGCGATCTCGGCGCATAGCTCACCTGACACCAGCGCGTTGAGGCGGCTCGACAGCTTGCCTTCGGGTTCTTCGGAAAAACGCGAGAACAGGGCATCAGCGATCACCAGCCCCAGCACGCGATCGCCGAGAAATTCCAGCCGCTCATAGCTTTTGCTGCCATGGCTGCCGTGGGTCAGCGCCTCGAAATAAAGGCCGTGATCGAGCGGCGCATGGCCAATCAGCGCTTCCAGTGCGGCGCGCTCGGTTTCGGAGAAAGCCGGAGTCTGGGTCATGTCACAGCGTCGTCCCGATCCGGTCGCTGCGCGTCGCGCCCGGCCAGCTCAGCGGGTTGAACCAGCTGGCGCTGCCATCGGTTGAGAAATAGATGAAGCGGGCCTTGCCGACGAGATTTTCGACCGGAACGATACCGATGCCGCCACCTTCGACGGCGGGGAAGCGGCTGTCGGCGCTGCGGTCGCGATTGTCGCCCATGAGGAAGACGTGCCCTGCCGGGACCGTATAAACTCCGGTCGTGTCCATCGTGCCGCTGATGAGGTCAAGCGTTTCATAGCTGGTGCCGTTGGGCAGGGTCTCGCGATATTGCGGATAGCGGCAGAGATCACCGCCGCGCTCACCTTTGACGTTGAATACCGGCAGAAAACAGGGCGCAGCGCCCGCCACCGCGCGCATATTGTCGGTCACCGGGATCACATAATCGGGGTCCTGCTGGCGTGTGACGGGTGCGCCGTTCAGCAGCAGCTGGCCGTCGCGCATCTGAATGCGATCGCCGGGAAGGCCGATGACGCGCTTGATATAATCATCGCGGTTGGCCGGCGGCGCCTTGAACACCACGATATCGCCCCGCTCCGGCAACTTGCTGAAGATACGCCCCGAAAACAGGTTCGCGCCAAAGGGCAGCGAATAGCGCGAATAGCCATAGGCCATCTTGTCGACGATGAGATAGTCACCGATCAGCAGGTTGGGCTGCATCGATTCCGATGGGATGTTGAATGGCGAGACAATGAAGGTGCGCAGTACCAGCATCGCCACGGCTACGGTCAGCAGAAAGCGCCAGAAGCTCCCGTCGCGGGACGTTTCGGGCACTTCCCTTTCCACATTCCTGACCGCATTGGTTTCCAGCATGTCAGCGGCTTACGGGGATTGTTTCAAAGGTCAAGGGAGCATTCGCACAAAGCAATGAATGCCAGATTATTTCTCCGGGCGGCTGGCACAAGATGCGGCAGTTGAGTAGAGCAGCCATGATCCACACGAGTATCGAGGAAAGCCAGCATGTCTGATATAAGCGAGGCATTGAATGCCGCGCCGGAGAAACGGCTCACGGAGCTGTTTGCGCAAGACCCTGACCGCCTCGACCTGCTCGTGCGCGAAACACCGGGACTGCGGTTCGATTTTTCCAAGACGCATCTCACCGCCGAACGCCTCGCGGGGTTTGAAAAGCTGGCCAGACAGCGCGATCTCGACAGTGCGCGAAAGCGCTTGTTTGCCGGTGACATCGTCAATCTCACCGAAGCGCGCGCCGCAACGCACAGCGCCGAACGCGGGGAGGGCGATGCCGAAACAGTGCATGTCGCCCGGCTGCTCCACGACCGGATGCGTGCGCTCGTCGACGCCATCGAGATGGGCGCGCTGGGTGAAATCCGCCATATTCTCCACATCGGCATCGGCGGATCGGCGCTCGGGCCGGACCTTCTCATCGACGCGCTTGGGCGCGAAGAGGGGCGCTATGACGTGGCCGTCGTGTCGAATGTCGATGGCGCCGCGCTGGCGGAAGTGTTTGCGCGCTTCGACCCCAATTACACGCTGGTCGCGGTAGCGTCCAAAACCTTCACCACCACTGAAACGATGCTCAATGCCGGTTCGGCGCTCGAATGGATGGAGCAGGCCGGGGTGATCGATCCGCTCGGGCGTTTCATCGCGCTGACCGCCAACCCCGACAAGGCGGTGGAATGGGGCATCGATGATACCCGCATCCTGCCTTTCGCCGAGAGCGTTGGCGGCCGCTATTCTCTCTGGTCCTCGATCGGTTTTCCGGCAGCGCTGGCACTTGGCTGGGAGGCTTTTGAAACGCTGCTCGAAGGGGCGGCACAGATGGATCGCCATTTCCGGCTGACGGACTGGCGCGACAATGTCTGCTTCCTTGCGGCTGCCGTTGACCTCTACTATGCACAGGTTTGTCAGGCCGAAACCCGGGCGGCATTCGCCTATGACGAACGGCTGCGGTTGCTTCCCTCCTATCTCCAGCAGCTTGAAATGGAGAGCAACGGCAAGTCCGTGACGGCCGATGGGCAACCGGTCGACGGGCCGACGGCCGCAATTACCTGGGGCGGGGTAGGGACCGACGCGCAGCACGCCGTATTCCAGCTGCTCCATCAGGGCACCCATCTTGTCCCGGTCGAATTTATCGCATCGAAAACCCCTGGTTCGGACCTTGACCCTGCGCATCACCGTACGCTGCTGACCAACTGTTTTGCCCAAGGCGCGGCGCTTATGACAGGGCGGACCAGCGACGATCCGGCGCGCACTTATCCGGGCGACCGACCTTCGACCAGCATTCTCCTCGATGATGTCGATGCGCGCACGCTCGGCGCACTGCTCGCCTTTTACGAGCACCGCACCTTCGTCAACGCGGTACTACTCGGCATCAACCCGTTTGATCAGTTCGGGGTAGAGCTGGGCAAGGAAATCGCCCGCTCGATCGAGGCGGAAGGCACGGACAGGTTTGACGCTTCGACCCGCGCCCTGATAGCAGCTGCGTTTGACCGAAATTAAGGGTAATCTCATGAGCAAATATGATTATGACCTGTTCGTGATCGGCGCCGGATCGGGCGGTGTACGCGCGGCGCGCATTTCGGCCGGGTATGGGGCGAGCGTCGCCATCGCCGAAGAATATCGTGTCGGCGGAACCTGCGTGATCCGTGGCTGCGTTCCCAAGAAGCTGCTGGTTTATGGGGCGCATTTCGCCGAAGATTTGCACGATGCGAGGCGCTTTGGCTGGGAGATCGGCGAAACCCGGTTTGACTGGGTAACGCTGCGCGACAATGTGCTCGCCGATGTTGACCGGCTCAACAAGGCCTATACCGAGACGCTCGACAACAATAAGGTGACGACTTTCCTTGAGCGCGCGACCATCGTAGGGCCGCACGAAGTCAGGCTGGCAAGCGGAAAGAGCGTCAGCGCCCGCTATATCCTGATCGCGACCGGCAGCTGGCCGGTGGTGCCCGAATTTCCCGGCGCCGAACATGGCGTGACGTCGAACGAGGTGTTCCACCTCGAAACCCTGCCGAAACGCGTCATCATCCAGGGCGGGGGCTATATCGCCAATGAATTTGCCGGTATCTTTCATGGGCTCGGCAGCCAGGTCACGATCGTCAACCGGTCAGACGTGATCCTGCGCGGGTATGAGGAGCAGATCCGTGACCGCCTCCTCCAGATCTCGATGGCAAAGGGCATCGAATTCCGTTTCAACTGCCACTTTGAGGGCATCGAAAAGCAGGCAGACGGCACCCTGCTCGCAAGCTTCTGCGATCATGAACCCAAGGAAGCCGATCTCGTCCTGTTCGCGACCGGCCGCCGCCCCAAGACCGACGGCCTCGGGCTCGACAAGGCGGGGATCACCATCACGGCGCACGGCGCGATTCCGGTCGATGAGCATAACAAGACCAGCGTGGACAGCATCTATGCGGTGGGCGACGTCACCGACCGGGTGCAGCTCACTCCGGTTGCGATCCGCGAGGGCCATGCCTTTGCCGATACCGTGTTCGGTGACAATCCGCGTACGGTCGATTATGAACACATCCCCAGCGCCGTTTTCTCCCACCCGCCGCTCGCCGGCGTCGGCATGACCGAGGGCGAGGCGCGCAACAAGCTTGGTTCGGTCCTGGTCTATTCGTCCGACTTCCGGCCGATGAAGAATGTCCTCGCCGGACGCAACGAGCGCAGCCTCTACAAGATGATCGTCGACGAGGCCTCCGGCAAGGTAGTCGGTCTCCACATGATCGGCCCCGATGCGCCGGAAATCCTGCAGGCCGCCGCGATCGCGGTAAAAGCGGGGCTGACAAAGGCCGATTTTGATGCAACCATGGCACTGCACCCCAGTATGGCCGAAGAACTGGTGCTGATGAAATGAGGGAAAAACCGATGTCGATTCATTTTGTGGCCGTGGTCGTCGCCGGCATTCTTGTTGCAGGAATGGCGGTCCCGGCGGCTGCGCAGGCAAGACGCGCCGCGCCTGCCGCCGTTATCCCCGCCAGCGTGCAGGGCGTATGGTTCAAGGGCGATGCCGATGGCCGCAGCCAGTGCGCGGCCTATAAGCGCGCCGCGAAGGGAAGCGATACCGACGAGATCTGGCGCTCGCTCATCCTCGCCAATGTCATCACCTCGCGCCGGATGCACGCGGTCGCCGAATATGGCGAGGGTAATGTCTATGAGGTGCAACGCGTCGCGGGCGATGCAAAGATCGGCTGGACCGTCACCTCGCGGCTGGTGCTGGATGGCGATGAAGCCGACGCGCAGACGATGCGCTTCCAGCTGAAGCCTGTCGGCAAGGACCGCTTGCAGATCAATTTCGTCGAGCGCGGCCGGGTGACGTCAACCGAAACCGATTTCCGCTGCGCGCCGCTGTCGCGCTTCCTCCTGTCGCAGCACCGCTAGGCGAAGCGATAGGGCACGATCCCGCGCCGGTCGGGATCGACTGCGATGCTGCGGTCCGATGGCGGGAAGGCGCGCTGGTCGCAATCCTCGCGTGGGCAGATGCGGCAGGAGATGCCGATTTTGGTCACCGCACGTGCGGATCCGAGATCGAGTCCATCGGCATAGATGAAGCTTGCGGCATGGCTTGCCTCGCACCCCAGCGCCACCGCGTAGCGGCGCGGCGCGCGTTCGTAGCTGCCGCTCGGCTTGACCAGCCCCTTGGCCATCGAGACATAGCGCACCCCGTCGGGGGTTTCGGCGAGCTGGACGAGGACGCGATCGGGGATCGCAACCGCCTCATGCACAATCCACAACGGACAGGCGCCGCCGAAGCGCGCGAACTGGAGGCGCGTCGCGGAATGGCGCTTGGTGATATTGCCGGCCATGTCGACGCGGAAGAAGAAGAACGGAATGCCGCGCGCGCCGCTGCGCTGGAGGGTGGAGAGACGGTGGCAGGCCTGCTCGAAACTGACGCCGAAGCGCTGGCACAGCCGGTCGATATCGTGCCGCACCTCGCGCGCCGCCGCGCGGAAGGCGGCATAGGGCATGAGCAGCGCCGCTGCCGCATAATTGGCAAGGCCGGTAAACAATAATTGGCGCGCCGCCGGATTGTCGAGCCGCGCAGCCTCGACTTCCGCAATCATCGCATCCTTGAGCGCGAGGCTGGCAAGCTGGTGTGCGAGCTGGAAGCGGCGGGTTTCGGGCGGCTGTCCGGCATCGACGACAAGATGCTCCATCGTTGCGTCATAATCGCGCAGCCCCCGCGTTTCGGCATAGCTCAGCGACACGCCGAGCGCTTCGCGCAGATAGCGTTCGAGCGCTTCGGCCGACGGGCTCGGCTGCCGCGCGTCGATCCGGGGCGCAAGTCGTTCGGCTGCCCGGTCGAGCGTATCGACATAATTGCCGGCGTGATGGAACCAGTCGCGGACCTGCTCCCAGGGCAGCCGGCCGCCGCCTCCGGCCGCATTGGCCAGTGCCTCGTCGACCATGTGGAGCCGCTCACCGGCATGGCGATAGGCGCTGTGAAGGCGCACGAACTGGTCGACCAGCAGCGGTTGCTGTTCGGCCGCGCGCACCAGCTGGGACGAGGGCAATCCACCTTCGAACAGCGGATCGGCCGCCGCCTCGGCAAAGGCGGCGAGGCGGCGGGTCGAGCTGTCCTCGCCGGTCTCGCTTGCGTCAAAACCGAAGTCGCGCCGCAGCCGGTCGAGCAGCGCGGGCGTCAGCGGACGGTCATCATGCTCCAGCTGCGACAGATAGGAGGCGCTGATGCCAAGCAGTGCCGCAAAGCGAGCCTGCGCGAGGCCGCGCTCGGTGCGGATTGCCTTGAGCGCATCGCCTGCGAAAATTCTTTTACGCATCATGGTCTGAACCTTCCGGGTCGGCGTTCGCAACGTCCTGCTACTTTGCAAACTATAACTTTGCAACTTTGCAACTTCACATTTGCGGTAGACGGCAAAGCGCGGCATGAGGCGTAATGGATTGAACCGAAGGGATAACCAATTGTCCTCCAATATCGCCGAACTTGAAAAACGCCGCGAAGCTGCCCGCCAGGGCGGAGGCCAGAAGCGGATCGATGCCCAGCATGCCAAGGGCCGCCTTACCGCGCGCGAGCGGCTCGCCGTGCTGCTCGACGAAGGCTCGTTCGAGGAACTCGACATGTATGTCGAGCATAATTGCACCGATTTCGGCATGGACCAAAACCATATCCCCGGTGACGGGGTGGTGACCGGCACCGGCACGATCAATGGCCGCCTCGTATATGTTTTCAGCCAGGACTTCACCGTCTTCGGCGGCTCGCTTTCCGAACGCCATGCGCAGAAAATCTGCAAGGTGATGGACATGGCGATGAAGGTCGGCGCGCCGGTTATCGGTTTGAATGACAGCGGCGGCGCGCGCATCCAGGAAGGCGTCGCCTCGCTGGGGGGCTATGCCGAGGTATTCCAGCGCAACGTGCTGGCGAGCGGCGTGGTGCCGCAGCTTTCGCTCATCATGGGGCCGTGCGCGGGCGGGGCGGTCTATTCGCCGGCGATGACCGACTTCATCTTCATGGTGAAGGACAGTAGCTACATGTTCGTGACCGGTCCCGATGTGGTCAAGACCGTCACCAATGAGGTCGTGACGCAGGAGGAACTGGGCGGTGCGATCACCCACACCGCCAAATCAGGGGTCGCCGATGTCGCGTTCGAAAATGATATCGAGGCGCTGCTCGCGGCGCGGGATTTTATCGACTTCCTGCCCGCCTCCAATCGCGAAGCGGTGCCCGAACAACCGACCGCCGATCCGTGGGACCGTCTCGAGCCCAGCCTCGACACGCTGATCCCGCCCAGCGCGAACCAGCCCTATGACATGCACGAACTCATCCGCAAGGTCGTGGATGAAGGCGATTTCTTTGAAACCCAGCCCACACACGCGGGCAATATCCTCACCGGCTTCGGCCGGATCGAGGGCCGCACGGTCGGCATCGTCGCCAATCAGCCGATGGTGCTGGCCGGCGTGCTCGACATCAACAGCTCAAAAAAAGCCGGGCGCTTCGTGCGTTTTTGCGATGCGTTCGACATTCCGATCCTGACCTTTGTCGATGTCCCGGGCTTTCTTCCCGGCGTCGCGCAGGAGCATAACGGCATCATCAAGCATGGCGCCAAGCTGCTGTTCGCCTATGCCGAGGCGACCGTGCCCAAGATCACCGTCATCACCCGCAAGGCCTATGGCGGCGCCTATGACGTGATGGCCTCCAAGCATCTGCGCGGCGATCTGAACTATGCCTGGCCGACCGCGGAAATCGCGGTGATGGGAGCCAAGGGCGCGGTCGAAATCATCTTCCGCCAGGACATTGGCGACCCGGACAAGATTGCCGAACGCACCCGCGAATATGAGGAACGCTTCGCCAACCCGTTCGTCGCGGCCAGCAAGGGCTTTATCGATGAGGTCATCATGCCCCACGCGACACGCCGGCGAATTGCCCTGGGACTACGCAAGCTGCGTAACAAGCAGCTCGAAAACCCGTGGAAGAAGCATGACAATATTCCGTTGTGAGGTAATATGAGATTGCTGATTTTTATCATGATATTGGGTATCGGGATGCCAACGATATGGATGTTTCTTAACCATGCAGAAAAATATCAGCGGATTAGTTTTTTTGGCTTTAAACCAACAACTAGGTCCGAAAATCCTGAAAAGTTTGATCGGATAGTTCGCAGTTACCGATACCAACTTATTGCATTGCCAATTATCGGCGCTTTCATTGCGCTATTTATGGATGTGCCTCAATGAATATTGGAACGTCTCAACCATACAATATCACTTCGTCATTGCAAGTGAAGCGAAGCAATCCAGGGTCGCAGGCGCAACGCTGGATTGCCGCGCGGCTTCGCCGCTCGCAATGACGATAAAGGAGGCATCATGAAACTCGGCCGTCTCAACCATATTGGTGTCGCCACGCCATCCATAGCGGACAGCATCGTCTTTTACCGCGACGTCATGGGCGCGACGCATATCCATGAACCTTTTGATCTTCCATCGCAGGGGGTGAAGGTCTGCTTTGTCGATACGCCGACCGACAGCGGCATGAACGGCACCCAGATCGAACTGATCGAGCCGCTTCCCGGCAACACCTCGATCGCGGGCTTCCTCGAAAAGAACCCGCAAGGGGGGCAGCATCACATGTGCTACGAGGTGCCCGACATACACGCCGCCAAGGTCGAGTTCGAGGCGATGGGCAAGCGCGTCCTCGGGGAACCGCGCATCGGCGCGCACGGAACGCTGATCTTCTTCGTCCACCCCAAGGACATGGGCGGGGTACTGACCGAGATTATGGAGACGCCGAAGGAAGCGCATTGAAGGTCGTCATGCTGAACTTGGTTCAGCATCCATAGCGCGGAGCGCTAACGATAGGGTGGGAAATATGGACCCTGAAACAAGTTCAGGGTGACGTGATTGGACAGAGAAAAAATATGGCAAATATCAACGACTGGAAAGCGCTGGCGGACAAGGAGGTCAAAGGCAAGGACCTCAATTGGGAAACGCCGGAAGGGATCACCGTCAAGCCGCTTTATACGGCTGAGGACGTTACCCCAAGGGATTCTGACGATCCAGGCCTTCCCGGTTTTGCTCCGTTCACTCGCGGCGTGCGCGCGTCGATGTATGCGGGGCGCCCCTGGACGATCCGCCAATATGCGGGCTTTTCAACCGCCGAGGAATCCAACGCTTTCTATCGCCGCAACTTGGCCGCTGGGCAGAAGGGGCTGTCGGTCGCTTTCGACCTTGCGACCCATCGCGGCTATGACAGCGACCATCCGCGGGTCGTCGGCGATGTCGGCAAGGCGGGCGTCGCCATTGATACCGTCGAGGATATGAAGATCCTGTTTGACGGCATTCCGCTCGCGGAAATGTCCGTATCGATGACGATGAACGGCGCGGTCATTCCGATCCTCGCTTTTTTCATCATCGCCGGGGAAGAGCAGGGCGTTGCCCCGGAACAGCTCGAAGGCACCATCCAGAACGACATTCTCAAAGAGTTCATGGTGCGAAACACCTATATCTATCCGCCCGAACCTTCGATGCGCATCATTTCGGATATCTTCGCCTACACGGCCGATCATATGCCGAAGTTCAACTCGATCTCGATCTCCGGCTACCACATGCAGGAAGCCGGCGCGACGCAGGTGCAGGAGCTCGCCTTCACGATCGCCGACGGCATGGAATATGTGAAATATGGCATGGCCTCGGGACTCGACATCGACAAGTTCGCCGGGCGCCTCAGCTTTTTCTTCGCCATCGGCATGAATTTCTTCATGGAGGTCGCCAAGCTGCGCGCCGCGCGTGTGCTCTGGCACCGTGTCATGACCAAGCTCGGCGCCAAGGACGAGCGCTCGAAGATGCTGCGCACGCACTGCCAGACATCGGGCGTGTCGCTCACCGAGCAGGACCCTTATAACAACGTCATCCGCACGACGATCGAGGCGATGGCGGCAATGCTCGGCGGTACGCAGTCGCTGCATACCAATGCGCTTGACGAAGCCATTGCGCTGCCGACCGATTTTTCCGCGCGCATCGCCCGCAACACGCAGATCGTCATCCAGGAAGAAACCGGCATGACCAATGTCGTCGATCCTCTGGGCGGCAGCTATTATGTCGAGGCGCTGACGCAGCAGCTGGTCGACAATGCCTGGGAGATCATCGAGCGCGTCGAAAGCGAAGGCGGCATGGCCAAGGCCGTCGCGGCAGGCTGGCCCAAGGCGATGGTCGAGGAAGCTGCGGCCGCGCGGCAGGCACGCGTCGATCGCGGCGATGATGTCATCGTCGGGGTCAACAAATACCGCCTGGCGAACGAGGATCATCTCGAAACGCTGGAGGTTGACAACAGCGCGGTGCGCGAGGCGCAGATCGCGCGGATCAACGCGGTCAAGGCGGCGCGCGACGAGGACAAGTGCCAGGCCGCGCTCAAGGCGCTGGCGGAAGCGGCCGCTTCAGAAACCGTTGGTCAGCCCGAACGGAATCTTTTGGCCTTGGCGGTGGAGTGTGCCAGAGCCCGCGCCACGCTCGGTGAAATCTCGGCGGCGATGGAAAGCGCCTTTGGCCGCTATGGCACCACCCCGACGCCGGTCAAGGGCGTCTATGGCGCTCCCTACAAGGACGACAAGCGGTGGGCCGCGGTGGTCGACGGTGTGCGGGCGGTGGAGAACCGGCTTGGTCACAAGCCCAGGCTGCTCGTCGCCAAAATGGGGCAGGACGGCCACGACCGCGGCGCCAATGTGATCGCCTCGGCCTTTTCCGACATGGGCTTTGATGTCGTGTCGGGTCCGCTGTTCCAGACGCCGGAGGAAACCGTCGTGCTGGCGCTCGAAAGCGGGGTCGATGTCGTCGGCGCTTCGAGCCTCGCGGCCGGGCACAAGACACTGATTCCCGAACTGATCCAGAAACTGAAGGCAGAAGGCCGCGGCGACATCAAGGTCATAGCCGGCGGCGTCATCCCGCCGCAGGATTATGACTTTCTGCGCGAGGCCGGCGTGCAGGGCATCTATGGCCCGGGCTCGAATGTGGTCGAATGCGCCGCCGATGTGCTGCGCTTGCTCGGCCACAATATGCCCCCGCTGGACGAAGCGGCGTGAGGGATACCCGTCACCCTGAACTTGTTTCAGGGTCCATATTTCCCGCACGATTGAGAATATGGAGTGTATGGATGCTGAAAACGAGTTCAGCATGACGTGAAGAGGAGAGTTTGGATGCAGTATGGACGAATAATCGCCTTGATGAGTGCAATCCTGATCGCATCACCGGCTCACGCGCAAAGCAAGCAAAGCGACAACCGCCCCGGCGTGCGGGTCGAGAAGCTGTATCGCCAGCAGATCGATTCCACTTACTTCACCGACTGGTACGCCCGGCTTGAAAAGAAAAGCGGCGTCTGGCGCGATGTCTATTTCGAGACCAACGACAAGTTCGTCAACAAGGGCGTGATCAGCTTCAACTGCGCCAGTCCGCGCGCCGACATCGGGGTCGTCAAATATGACACCGGGCGCTATGGCGACGCGTCCGCCCGCCGCGTCGTGCGCGTGCGTTTCGCAGACCGCAGGTCCTGGGCCGAAGACCAGTATGAGCCGCTGCAGGGCGAGGATCCGCCGTTCGCGCTCTATCAGGTGATGGCGCGGAAATATTGCCGGTGAGTAAAGACAAGGGATTATCATGACCAAGCCCCGCACCGACTGGACCCGCGAGGAAATCGCTGCGCTGTTCGACCTGGCGTTTGACGAGCTGGTCTATCGCGCCGCGACCGTCCACCGCGCGCATCATGCCGCGGGCGAAATCCAGCTTTCGACGCTCTTGTCGATCAAGACCGGCGGTTGCCCGGAGGATTGCGGCTACTGTGCGCAGTCGGTCAGCGCCGACACGGGTCTCCAGGCCACCAAATTGATGGACGTGCGCGCGGTGCTGCAATCGGCGGCACAGGCCAAGGACAATGGCTCGCAACGTTTCTGCATGGGGGCTGCCTGGCGCAACCCCAAGGACCGCGACATGCCCGCGATCGTCGAGATCGTGAAGGGCGTCCGTGCGATGGGCATGGAAACCTGCATGACGTTGGGGATGCTCACGCCCCGGCAGGCCGAAATGCTGGCCGAAGCGGGGCTCGATTATTACAACCACAATATCGACAGCAGCCCCGAATATTATGAGCGCGTGATCACCACGCGCACCATGGACGAGCGGCTGGCGACGCTGGATCATGTGCGCAAGGCGGGCATCAACGTCTGTTCGGGCGGGATTGTCGGCATGGGCGAAACCCGCGTCGATCGCGTCGGCTTCATCCACACGCTCGCGACGCTGCCCCAGCATCCCGAAAGCGTGCCGGTCAACGCTCTGGTGCCGGTCAGGGGCACGGTGCTCGGCGATATGCTGGCGGATACTCCAATGGCTAAGATCGACGATATCGAGTTCGTCCGCACGATCGCCGTCGCGCGTATCACCATGCCGATGAGCATGGTGCGGTTGAGCGCGGGGCGCGAGAGCATGTCCGAGGCGACGCAAGCGCTCTGTTTCATCGCTGGCGCGAACAGCATCTTCACCGGCGACAAGCTGCTCACCACCGCCAATGCAGGCGAGGACAGGGATGCCGCGCTGCTCGACAAGCTGGGCCTGAAACCGATGGCGGCTGAGGAGCCGATGCGGGCGTGCAGGTCCGCCGCGATGGAGGCCGCAGAGTGAATATTAACCGCGTCATTGCGAGCGGAGCGAAGCAATCCAGAGCCGCGCGCGCAACACTGGATTGCCGCGTCGCCCAAATTGCATTCGGGCTCCTCGCAATGACGTTTTCAAGGAAACCATGATGTTCAAGAAAATCCTGATCGCCAACCGCGGCGAGATCGCCTGCCGGGTTATCCAGACCGCGCGCAAAATGGGTATCCAGACGGTCGCGGTCTATTCCGATGCCGACGCCCGCGCGCCGTTCGTGCAGATGGCTGACGAGGCGGTTCATATCGGTCCGTCGCCGGCGTCTGAATCCTATTTGATCGCCGACAAGATCATCGCGGCGTGCAAGGCAACCGGCGCGGAGGCCGTCCACCCCGGCTATGGCTTCCTCTCCGAACGCACCAGCTTTGCCGAAGCATTGGCGAAGGAAAATATCGCCTTCATCGGCCCGCCGGTGAATGCCATCGCCGCAATGGGCGACAAGATCGAGTCCAAAAAGCTCGCCAAGGAGGCGGGCGTCAATGTCGTCCCCGGCTTTGTCGGCGAAATCCGCGACACCGATCATGCGGTCGAGATTTCCAGCGAGATCGGTTATCCGGTGATGATGAAGGCCTCGGCCGGCGGCGGGGGCAAGGGAATGCGGCTCGCATTTTCCGAAAAGGACGTGCGCGAGGGTTTCGAGAGCGTCAAGCGCGAAGGCCTCAACAGCTTCGGCGACGACCGCGTGTTCATCGAAAAATTCATCGAGGACCCGCGCCACATCGAAATCCAGATCCTCGGTGACCAGCACGGCAATATCGTTTACCTCAACGAACGCGAATGTTCGATCCAGCGCCGCCACCAGAAAGTGGTCGAAGAAGCGCCATCGCCGTTCGTTTCGCCGGAAATGCGCAAGAGCATGGGCGAGCAATGCGTCGCGCTCGCCGCGGCCGTCGGCTATCACAGCGCGGGGACGGTGGAACTCATCGTTTCGGGCAAGGACCCGACGGGCAAGAGCTTCTACTTCCTCGAAATGAACACCCGCCTCCAGGTCGAGCATCCGGTGACCGAGGCGATCACCGGCATCGACCTGGTCGAGCAGATGATCAGGGTTGCCGCGGGCGAAAAACTCCCGTTCACGCAAGCCGATATCGGCATCGATGGCTGGTCGATCGAAAACCGCGTCTATGCCGAAGATCCTTATCGCGGCTTCCTCCCCTCGACCGGGCGCGTGGTGCGCTATGGCCCGCCGGTCGAAGGCTGGACCAATGATGGCGAGGCCAATGGCCGCCGCGGCGTCGAAGGCGTGCGCGTCGATGACGGTGTCTATGAAGGCGGCGAAGTGTCGATGTTCTACGATCCGATGATCGCCAAGCTGATCACCTGGGGCAAGACGCGCGAGGAGGCGATCGACAAGCAGATCGAAGCGCTCGATGCGTTCGAACTGCAGGGCCTTGGTCATAATATCGATTTCCTCTCGGCGCTGATGCAGCATCCGCGCTTCAAGGCGGGCGATCTCACCACCGGCTTTATCGCGGAGGAATATCCGGAAGGCTTCCACGGAGCGCCCGCCGACGCCACGCTCACGCGCAACCTTGCCGCGATTGCCGGCTTCATCGCCACGGCGGACGCCGATCGCGCGCGGCGGGTCGACGGCCAGCTTGGCGGCCGTCTCCCGCCTCCGGCGAGCTGGCAGGTCAAGGCCGGCGACGCGCTCCATGTGGTGCAACTGAGCGAGGACGAGATTATGGTCGATGCCGATCAGGTCGATCTCGCCATGGCCTATACGCCGGGCGACCGCATGGTCGAAGCCGAGATCGATGGGGTGCCGCTGACCGTCAGGGTCGCTAAGCAGCGCGGCGGTCTGACGCTCACGACGCGCGGTGCGAGCCACAAGCTGCGCGTGCTACCGGGCCATGTCGCGCCGCTCGCCCAGCATATGATCGAGAAGGTGCCGCCCGATCTTTCGCGTTTCCTCCTCTGCCCGATGCCGGGCCTGCTGGTGCGGCTCGACGTCGCGGCGGGCGACAAGGTCGAAGCCGGTCAGCCGCTCGCGGTGGTCGAGGCGATGAAGATGGAAAATATCCTGCGCGCGGAGAAAGCCGGGACGGTCAAGGCGGTCAACGCCAAGGCCGGCGACAGTCTGGCGGTCGACGAGATCATTTTGGAGATGGAGTGATGGTAGGCCCCGTGCTTCCCCCAAACCGTTCGTGCTGAGCTTGTCGAAGCACGTCTCTCAGTATAGCGCTAAGCTGAGGAACGCCCTTCGACAGGCTCAGGGCTACGGAACTTTCTAATGCATCACCCCCACGATCCCGCCACTCCGCCCTCCGATCCCATCACTTTCGACGACTTCCTCAAGGTCGACATTCGCATCGGCACCATCGTCGCAGCCGAGCCTTACCCCGAGGCGCGCAAACCGGCCTACAAGCTGGTGATCGATTTCGGCCCCGGCATCGGCCGCAAGAAATCCAGCGCACAGATCACGCGTCATTACCGCTGCGAGGAGTTGCCCGGGCGTAAGGTGGCCGCAGTCGTCAACTTCCCGCCGCGCCAGATCGGCAAGTTCATGTCCGAAGTGCTCACCCTTGGCTTCGGCGATGCGGAAGGGGAGGTGGTCTTGTTCGCACCTGACCATCCGGTGCCCGACGGGTCACGCCTCTTCTAGCCGCAGGACGAAAAATCGCTGTCCTACCGGCTGCCTTTGCGCTCAACATGGGCGGATGACGGCGACAGGGAATCCAAAAAAAGGACCGGCGGCTCCCGCAGGCGTTGTCCGGACGCGGCCGTCGCTCGGGCGACGGGCTACTACAATATGCTGTGGTGCGTGAAACGCGTCTAACATATCAACCTTATCAACTTAAGATGGTGTTTTTGGCAGAGTTCCGTCGCTCTCGGCAAATTCACCGGCCGCACACAAAATATAGATGACATCGAAACCGGCCGCGAACAAAACGGACGTTCGCGAAGCTGTGCCGCGAATCGTATAAGAGAAAGGGCGGGGAGAGGATGACGGGGTCAACGGTGCAAGCGGAGCGCGTGCATATCGAAGGCGGTGTGCACCACGAACTCACGCCCAAAGAAATGCGGCTTGTCATTACAGCCTCGTCGCTCGGCACCGTGTTCGAATGGTATGATTTCTTCATCTACGGCACGCTCGCCGCGATCATCGGGCGTACCTTCTTCCCTTCCGGCGATCCGACAATGGAATTGCTGCTGTCGCTGCTCGGGTTTGCGGTCGGCTTCGGTTTCCGCCCGCTCGGTGCCGTGCTGTTCGGCTATTTCGGCGACAAGCTGGGCCGCAAATATACTTTCCTCATGACCATCACGCTGATGGGGCTCGCCACCGCCGCGATCGCCTTCGTGCCGGCGCAGGCGCAGATCGGCATTGCCGCACCCATCATCATCCTGTTGCTGCGGATCCTCCAGGGGCTTGCGCTCGGCGGCGAATATGGCGGCGCGGCGATCTATGTCGCCGAGCATGCACCGCCCGGCAAACGGGGTTTCTACACCAGCTTCATCCAGGCCTCGGTGATCGGCGGCTTCATCATGAGCCTTGCCGTGGTGCTCGGCACCAAGCTTATCTTCGGCAAGGAAAGCTTCGATCTGTGGGCGTGGCGCGTGCCGTTCGCCTTCTCGCTGCTGCTGCTTGCCATCTCGCTGTGGATGCGTCTGAAGCTCAACGAAAGCCCAGTGTTCCAGGCGATGAAGGAGGAAGGCCGGGTTGCGAAGAACCCGCTCAAGGAAAGCTTCACCTATCCGGGCAATATGAAACGCATCATGGTCGCGCTGTTCGGCATCGCCGCAGGCCTCACCGTGATCAGCTACACCGCAATGTTCAGCCTGCTGTTCCTCCTTACCGGACCTTTGCGTGTCGATGTGACGCAGGCGGAAATGGTCGTCGGAGCAGGTTCGCTGATCGGCACGCTGGCCTTCATCTTCGCAGGCTGGTGGTCCGACCGCATCGGGCGCAAGAAACCGATCATCCTTGGCTATGTGCTGACCTTGCTGCTGCTGTTTCCGGCGTTCCATCTTGTCGGCCGCGTCGCCAATCCGGAGGTGAGCCGCCTTGCCGATACCCATCCGGTGCTGGTGACCGGCCATGATTGCAGCTTCAATCCGCTCGCCAAGGTGCAAGCGACCGATTGCGGCAAGCTGCTCGCCGGGCTCACCAAGGCGGGTATTCCCTATGATACGCAGCAAGGCAGTGCGCTGAGCGTGAGCGTTGCGGGGACTACACTCGATGCGCCGACCGCCGCGGCGGCCGAGCATGCCATCAAGGCGAGCGGCATCAGCCTTGAAACGGTTAAGCTCGGCGCCGGGCAGATTGTCGTGGTCCTTGTCGTCATTATCTTCGTATTTTCCTGGTCTGGGCTGACCTATGGCCCGGTTGCGGCGCTGCTTTCGGAGATGTTTCCGCCCGCGATCCGCTACAGTTCGTTGTCGATCCCCTATCATATCGGCACCGGTTATTTCGGCGGTTTCCTGCCGCTCGTCAGCCAATATATCAACGCCAGGACGGGAGATCCCTATAATGGCCTGTGGTATACGTTCGCAGTGGTGCTGATGGCGCTGCTGTTCACCTGGTTCGGGCTCAGGGAAACCCACAAGGAAGTCGTGGACGGTTCAGACCCGGCAGGCTAGGGGAGCGGCGTGACCGATTATCAAGCCCCGCTTCGCCTTCGACTGTCCAAATCCGCGCTCCAGTCCAACTGGCGCTGGCTTGCGGAACAGAGTGCCGGAGCGGCGTGCGGCGCGGCGATCAAGGCCAACGGCTATGGCCTCGGCGCGCGCGAGGTGGTTGCACATTTGGAGGAGGCCGGATGCCGCGATTTCTTTGTCGCGACCTGGGCGGAAGCCGAAGATGTGCTCCCTCTTGTGGAGGCCGGCAACTCGCTGGCGGTGCTCCACGGCGTACGGGTGGCGGATATGCCCGTTGCCAGCGCCAGCCGCGCTCGCCCGGTGCTGAACAGCATCGAACAGGTGGCGCGGTGGAAACAGGCAGGCACCGGTCGGCCGTGCGATGTGATGGTCGATACCGGGATGAACCGGCTTGGCCTGACGGTAAAGGAGGCGCTGTCCGGCGCACTCGACGGGCTGACGCTCGTGACGCTGATGAGCCATCTTGCCAGCGCTGATGAGGATGGGCCGCAAAATGGCGACCAGCTTGCCCTGTTCCATCAGGTGAGGGCGGCGATACCGGCCGAGCGCTACAGCCTCGCCAACAGCGCCGGGATTTGCCTCGGTGCCGATTACAGCTTCGACCTGACCCGCCCGGGCATCGCGCTTTATGGCGGCATGGCGCGGCGTGAATATATGGACAATATCCGCCAGGTCGTGTTTCCCGAAGCCGATGTGCTCCAGGTCCGGACCGTCCGGGCGGGCGATCCGGTGGGGTATAACGCGACCTATCGCGCCGAGCGGGATCACAAGGTGGCGACGATCAACCTCGGCTATGCCGACGGCTATCTGCGCTGTTTTTCGGGCGGCAAGGGCGGAGCCTCATGGCAAGGCCATCATCTGCCGCTGATCGGGCGGGTGTCGATGGATCTGGTGGGATTGGCCGTGCCGGACGGCTGCGGCATTGCCGAAGGCGACCGGGTCGCCCTCGACTATGACCTGCCGCAGACCGCCGCCGCCACGGGCCTGTCGCAATATGAACTACTGACTGGCCTCGGGCGGCGCTACGAGCGGATGTGGTTTTAGTGCAGGCTTATTAGCGCTCGACGCACATGGCGATGCCCATGCCGCCGCCGATGCACAGCGTGGCGAGGCCTTTCTTCGCATCGCGACGCTCCATTTCGTGGAGCAGCGTGGTGAGGATGCGCGCACCCGACGCGCCGATCGGGTGGCCGATCGCGATTGCGCCGCCATTGACGTTGAGCTTCTCGGGATCGAACCCAAGCTCCTTGTCGACCGAGAGCGCCTGCGCTGCAAAGGCTTCATTGGCTTCGACAAGGTCGAGGTCGGCCATCGTCCAGCCCGCCTTTTCAAGCGCCTTCTTGGTCGCCGGGACGGGACCGATGCCCATGATCGCGGGATCGACGCCGACCGATGCCCAGCTCTTGATCGTGGCGAGGATGGGCGCGCCGCGCTTTTCGGCTTCCGCCCGGCTCATCAGCACGACCGCGGCGGCACCATCGTTGATGCCGCTCGCATTGGCGGCGGTAACGGTGCCGTCCTTCTTGAACGCCGGGCGCATCGCAGCGACCGTTTCCTTGGTCACACCCTCGCGGATATATTCGTCCTGGTCGACCACCACGTCGCCCTTGCGGCCCTTGACCGTGACCGGTGCGATTTCGCGGCTGAACTTGCCATCCGCCCGCGCCTTCTCCGCCCGGTTCTGCGAGGTGACGGCGAAGTCGTCCTGCGCATCGCGGCTGATCTGATATTGTTCGGCAAGATTTTCCGCGGTGATGCCCATGTGATAGTCGTTGAACACGTCGGTGAGACCATCCTTGATCATCGTGTCGACCAGTTCCAGGCTGCCCATCTTCTGCCCGCCGCGCAGATGCTGGGCGTGGGGCGCCATGCTCATGCTTTCCTGTCCGCCGGCAACGACAATGGACGAATCGCCGGTCTGGATCGCCTGACAGCCGAGCGCGACTGCGCGCAGACCCGAGCCGCAGAGCTGGTTCATCCCCCAAGCCGGGATTTCCTTGGGGATGCCGGCAGCCATCGCCGCCTGCCGCGCCGGGTTCTGCCCTTCGCTTGCGGTCAGCACCTGCCCGAGGATGACCTCGGAAACCTCGTCGGGCTTTACCTTGGCGTCGCCCAGCGCGGCCTCGATCGCGACCTTGCCAAGCTCATGTGCCGGGACGTTGGCGAAACTGCCGAGGAAGCTCCCCACGGGGGTACGGCGGGCTGCGGTGATCACGACTTCGGTCATGGCGAAACTCCTGGTTGATTGGATGCATTACCGGCAAAGGATGGCCAACCGGCACGACTCCTTTGCCTCATCAGCTGTTATGCTGCACCTGCGAAAGCCAGTTTGCAAGCGGTTCCCACAGGGCGGTGCGAGCGGATGATCCCACCACCATCCCCACATGGCCCGAATGCGCCGAAATCTGGGGGATCGCTGCGGCGCAGCTGGCGGCGGGAACAATCCGGTCGCTGGAAGAAACAAACTGGCGGGCGGGGCAGGGAACTGTTTCGGGGGTGATGACCTCTCCTTCCACCTTCCACCGCGCGCTACCGGTAACATTTGCGGCAAACAAGTCTTCCATCAACTCGCGTCCGGCGGCCCAGGTCAGCGGCGCACCTTCATTGGCCCAATCCTCCAATACGGTGAATTGCGCGAGCGTCGCCGTATCTGCATCGGCGACCCTCGCATATTTGCGCACCGTCCGTTCCGGGTCCATGCGCCAGAACGCGACCTGCAACAGTTCCATCGGGACCAGCCCAAGGCGGCGGCACATCGCAGCGTTGTCACTCCACAGGCCCGCAAGCATGGCCCGGTCCTCGCCATAATGATCAAAATGCCAAGGCGAGGCGATCATCGCCAGGCTGGCGACCGGCCCGAGATGCGCGGCGGCCAGCGCCATCGTGCCGCCGATACAATAGCCAACGATATGGGGCGAACAGCCTCTCTCCGCGATGGTTTCAACCAGCGGAACGAGATATTGGCTGACATGGTCGCCCAATGTTTCGTCCGCCTCGGTAGGGCCGGGCTCGCCCCAGTCGAGCAGCAACGGACGGAAGCCATGCGCGGCGATGAATCGTAGCAGGCTGTTTCCCTCGGCCAGATCGAGTATAATCGGCGGATTGATGACCGATGGAACGAAGATGACCGGCGTCAAGTCGTCTCCGCTTGGCGTACCATAATCGATCAGCCGGACCCGCCCCTGCTGCGCCACGACCCGGGCCGGGCGTGTATAAGCCTGTCGTTCTGCCGCCTGATAGCGCCTCAATCCTTCCATCGCGCGGCGCGCAAGCTCGGGGTCATCCGCGGCAACCTCGCGCACCAGGTCAAGGAACAGCGGCAGCGGGCGCGGCACCTGGGGTGGCGTCACGGCTCGGAGCGCCCTGTACAAACCGCGTCATGTTGCAGCGCATCAAGCTTTCGTGTTACGCTGGTGGCAGACATTGTTTTCCTTTCATGCCACGGGAGCGCGCGGCCATGCCCAGATCACGCAAAGAATCGGCTGTCGATGGTAGCAGCGACACCATTATCATCAAGAAATATGCCAACCGGCGTCTCTATAATACCGACAAGAGCAGCTATATCACGCTGGACGATCTTGCCGCGATGACCCGCGATGGGGCGGATTTCCGGGTAGTGGATGCAAAAAGCGGCGAAGATATAACCCACAGTGTTCTCACCCAGATCATCATGGACGAAGAAGCACGCGGGCAGACCATGTTGCCGGTCAGCTTCCTCCGGCAGCTGATTGCGATGTATGGAGATTCCATGCAGGCGATGGTGCCGCAATATCTCGAGGCTTCGATGGACGCGTTCCGCACCAACCAGCGCCAGTTCCAGTCCGCTTTACAGGGAGCGCTTTCGGGTGGCCCGCTGGCGGAAATCGCCAAGCGCAACATGGCCATGTTCGAGGCAGCGACCAGCGCCTTCCGTCCGCATGCGAAGGAAGACCCGCGTGACGCGGAAATCGAGGCGCTGAAGGCCGAGATCGAAGCGCTGAAGGCAAAGCGATAACTTCTTCAAAACAAGGGGGCAATCAAATTGCCGCTTGACTCCGCGGACCGGATCAAGTGGGCGTGACGTCCCGATCATCCACTATTTTCAATCAATAAAGTAAAGACATGGCCATCAAGCACGCGCTCAGCATCACCCGCGAACAGGATTTCGCTGCCTGGTATCAGGAAGTCGTCAGGGAAGCCGACATGGCCGAAGAGTCGGGCGTTCGCGGGTGCATGGTCATCCGGCCATGGGGTTATGGCATCTGGGAACGCATCCAGCAGTTGCTTGACCGCGAAATCAAGGCATCGGGCTATGACAACTGCTATTTCCCGCTGTTCATTCCGCTCGGCTATTTTTCGAAAGAGGCCGAGCATGTCGACGGTTTCGCCAAGGAAATGGCAGTGGTCACCCATCACCGGCTGATCGGCGACGGGAAGGGCGGGTTGATGCCTGACCCCGAAGCGAAGCTCGAAGAGCCTCTGATCGTCAGGCCGACCTCCGAAACCGTAATCGGCGCGGCCTTTTCGCGTTGGGTGCAAAGCTGGCGCGACCTCCCCGTCCGCATCAACCAATGGGCTAATGTGGTGCGCTGGGAAATGCGCACGCGGATGTTCCTCCGCACATCCGAGTTCCTTTGGCAGGAAGGCCATTCGGCTTTTGCCAGCGCCGATGAGGCGATCGAGGAAACCATGACAATGCTCGGCGTCTATCGTGATTTCGCGCAGGATTGTGTCGCCATTCCGGTGGTTGCGGGCGAAAAGCCGGAGCATGAGCGCTTCCCGGGTGCGGTTTCCACTTTCTCGATCGAGGCGATGATGCAGGACGGCAAGGCGCTGCAGGCAGGGAC
>JAEXAY010000051.1 GCA_023457895.1 Pseudomonadota bacterium | reverse complement strand
TGGTGCGGGTGATGTCGGCGGCGTAGCCGCGGTACTCGGCGCCGGCGTCGACCAGGACCAGGTCGCCGCGACGCGCGACCGCATCGTTGGCGCGGTAGTGCAGCACGCAGGCGTTGGCGCCGGCGCCGACGATGCTGCCGTAGGCGGGCTCGGCACCGGAGGCGCGGAACACGCGCTCCAGCTCGGCCTGCAGCTCGTATTCGCGCATGCCCGGCCGCGCCGCGCGCATCAGCGCCTCGTGGGCCTGCACGCTGATCTTCGCCGCCCGGCGCATCAGCTTCAGCTCGTCGGCGCTCTTGATCAGGCGCATCTCGTCGAGCAGGTGCCCGAGCTCGAGGAATTCGTGCGGCGGCTGCGCGCCGTGGCGCACCTGGGCACGCACGCGGTTGAGCCAGCCGATCAGCTTCAGGTCGAAATCGGTGTCGCGGCCGAAGTGGTAGTAGACGCGGCTGCGGCCCTCGAGCAGCCCGGGCAGGATCTCGTCGATATCGTCGATCGCGTAGGCATCGTCGACGCCCAGCGCGTCCGGTGCGCCCTCCGGCCCTACGCGCGGGCCGTCCCAGGCTTCGCGCTCGGGGTCGCGCTCGCGGCAGAACAGCAGGCTCTCGCCGTGGCTGCGGCCCGGCACCAGTACCAGCACCGCCTCGGGCTCCTCGAAGCCGCTGAGGTAGAGGACGTCCGAGTCCTGCCGGTACGGGTGGTAGGTGTCGCGGCTGCGCACGCGCTCGGGCGCGGCGGGCAGGATGAGGATGGCGTCCTCGCCCGCCATCCGCATCAACTGGCGGCGGCGACGGCGGTAGGCCGCGAGCGCGGTGGCGGGCGTGGTGCGTCCGTTCATGCGTGCGCTGCGGGCGCCCTCAGTTGAGGCGGTTGCGGTGGCGCGCGGCGAGCGCGCAGTCGCCGTGCAGGAGCAGGGCCGCCACGCGCACGAACTCCTCGATCTCGACGAGCGCCGCCTCGTCCTCCTCGTCGCCGTCGTCCTGTGCGGTGGCGCGGGCCAGGCGGGCGAGGTCGGCCAGCGCCTCCGTGCCTTCCCCGGAGAGCCGCGGCTCGCTGCCCGCGGCGAGCCCGAACGCGCCGACGAAGCCCCGGCACCAGTCGAACAGCGCGCCGCTGCGCTCGGCCAGCGATGCACCCTCGTCCGGGACCAGCAGCTCCAGGCCGAAGTCGCGGTCCTCGAACTGGGCCGAGGTCGCCGCCTGCAGCCGCGCGAGCACGGATCCGGGCGCGGGCGCCGGCTGGCTGTCGTCGACCATGACGCGGGCGAGCCAGTTGCCGCCCGCGTCGCCGCCACCGGCAAGCCAGCCGCAAAGTCCGCCGTGGAGCTCGGACGCGGGCGTGGCCAGCCCTGCCTCACGGCAGGCCTGTTCGACTTCGGATACGTGGGGCAAGGGTTCTGGCATGGCGGGATCGGCTGGAAACGGCCGGTGGAGTGTACCGTGCGGGCCGCTTGTTGCCGGTGCGCGGCCACGCCTACACTGCGGTGCCCGCCTGGGGAGGCGGAAGGGGAGCAGTCTCTTGCCCGTCGCAGGAACCGGGTTGGCCACCGCCGTCACGGCCGTCGTGCTGCTCGCGGCCTCATGCATCGTCCTGTTCCTGCGCATGCGCGCCTCGCGCCGCGAGGCCGACCGGCTTCGCGAGCGCGAGCGTGGATTCCGCATGGCGCTGTGGGCGAGCAACCAGCGCTTCTGGGATTTCCACGTGCCGACCGGGCGCCTGCGCTACCTCGTGGCGCAGCACGACCCGCGCGGCATCGACCACGGCCTCGGCACCGAAGAGGCCGACCCGGCCGCGGTCATCCATCCCGACGACCTGCCCGCCGCGGTCGACCGGATGCGCCGCTACGTGGCCGGGGAAACCGTCGAGTTCTCCTCCGAGCATCGCGTCCGCGCTGACAGCCCGACCGGGTCCAGGGGCGACTGGGTCTGGATCCGCGCCCGCGGACGGACGGTCGAGCACGACGCCGACGGCTCGGTGCTGCGCGTGGCTGGGACCTCGCTGGACATCGACCGCAACCGCGCGGTCGAGCGCGAGAACCGCATCGCCAGCGAAGTGCTGCGCAGCATGAGCGAAGCGGTGGCGGTGCTCGACGAGCGCTTCCGCTTCCTTTCGGTCAATCCGGCCTTCACCCGGATCACCGGCTACGCCGCCGCGGAGGTCATCGGCCACGGCGCCGAGATGCTCGACAGCCTGCAGCACGAGCCCGCCCGCGGGCGCGGGATGCGCGCCGGCCTCGAGCGGCAGGGCCGCTGGTCCGGCGAACTCTGGCAGCGCCACGGCAACGGCGAGGAGTTCCTGTGCGCGATCGAGGCCGCGACCGTGGCCGACGGCTCCGCGCCGCACGGCGAGCGCATGTACGTGGTGATGCTGAGCGACATCACGCTGCAGAAGCGCGCCGAGGAGGAGCTGCGCTATCTCGCCAACTTCGACTCCCTCACCAACCTGCCCAACCGCTCGCTGCTGGCCGAGCGGCTGTCGCGCGCGATCGTGCGCGCGCGCCGCGAGGGTTCGCGCGTGGCGGTGCTGTTCCTCGATCTCGACCGCTTCAAGGACATCAACGACTCGCTCGGCCACGCGACCGGAGACCGCATCCTGCGCGCCGTCGCCGAGCGCCTGCAGCAGGCGGTCGGCCACGACCAGACCGTGGCGCGCCTGGCCGGGGACGAGTTCACCGTGATCCTCGCCGACCTCGCCGCCCCCGAGGACGCCGAGCGCGTGGCGCGCGAGATCATCATGGCGTTCGAGGCCCCGCTGCTGTCGCAGGAGGGGCAGGAAGTTTCGGTGTCGCCGTCGATCGGCATCAGCGTCTACCCCGACCACGCCCAGGTGCCCACCGAACTGCTCAAGCGCGCCGACGCCGCCATGTACCAGGCCAAGGCCGCCGGCCGCCGCACCTACATGCGCTACGACGACAGCATGGAGGCGACGATCCGTCGACGCGCGACCCTGGCCGGCGCGCTGCACAAGGCCCTGGACCGCGGCGAGCTGCGCGTGGTCTACCAGCCAAGGCAGTCGCTCGCGACCTCCCGCATCACCGGCGCCGAGGCCCTGCTGCGCTGGTCGAGTCCGGAGCACGGCGAGATCGTGCCGGCCGAGTTCATCCCGCTGGCCGAAGAGAACGGCATGATCCTGGAGATCGGCGAGTGGGTGCTGCGGGAGGCCTGCCTGGCGCTGCAGCGCTGGCGGCAGCACGGGCTCGACGGCCTGACCATGTCGGTGAACATGTCGGTGCTGCAGCTCCTGCGCGGCGACTTCGCCGGGGTGGTGCGTCGCGTGCTCGACGACACCGGCGTCCCGCCGCAGGCGCTGGAGCTGGAACTGACCGAAAGCGTGCTCATGGCCAACGCCGCGCAGACCGCGGTGAAGCTGCATGCCTTCCGCGAACTCGGGGTGTCGCTGGCCATCGACGACTTCGGTACCGGCTACTCGTCGCTCGCCTACCTGAAGCGCCTGCCGATCACCACGATCAAGATCGACCAGACCTTCATCGCCGACCTCGGCCACGACCCCGAGGGCGCCGCGATCACCACCACCGTGGTCGCGATGGCGCACGGACTGGGGCTGAACGTCGTCGCCGAGGGCGTCGAGAACCAGGTCCAGGCCGACTTCCTGGCCCTCCACCACTGCGACGAGATCCAGGGTTTCTGGGTCTCGCGGCCGCTGGACGCCGTGGCGTGCATGGCCTTCATCCGCAACCGGCAACCCCCGGCCCCGGGCGCGGCGGCACCGCCCGCGACGCCGCCTTGACCACCCTTCCGCGCCTGCCTATCGTGCCCGGATGGACACCGATGACGTACTCGCCCAGCTGCAGAGGCTCTCCGAACGCTTCGACGAGCTGGCGGCGCGTACGCGCAGGCTGGCCGAGGAGAACCGGAGCCTGCGCCTGCAGCACGACCAGGTGTCGGGCGAGCGCTCGCAGCTGCTGGCCAGGAATGAACAGGCCCGCAGCCGGGTCGAGGCGATGATCGCGCGGCTGAAGTCGCTGGAGCAGCACACGTGAGCGAACCCAGGGCCGTCAGCATCCGGGTGCTGGACCGCGAGTACACCGTCGGCGTCGGCAGCAGCGAGGTCGACGGCCTCATGGCGGCCGCGCGAGTGCTGGACACGCGCATGCGCGAAGTGCGCGGCGCCAACCGCATGGCCGCCATCGATCGCGTGGCGGTGCTGGCCGCGCTCAACCTCGCGCACGAGCTCGAGCAGCTCAAGCGCAGCAATGAACAGCGCGACCGCGAGATCACCCGCTCGCTGCAGGCCATGCAGGCGCGGCTCGACGCCATGCTCGATGCCTGAAGCGCCCTGCGAGGCCCGCGCGCAGGTGCGCAAGGTGAACAACCGCCGACAGGTGGCCGCGTCCGCCTGCAGGCACGCGCTATACTGCGTCCGCGTCCTCTGCCGTGATCGACGGCGTGCACAAACATTCGCCTTGTCCCTTAATGACGACCACGGGGACGCGACGGAAGCCTGGCGCGCATGTCCGCCCACGAGCGGGAAGCCCGAAGGCAGCCAAGCGTTCCCACTTGAACCCCGGGTTCAAGGTCGTTTGGCACGCATCGACATGGCGGAGGACGTATCCCTTCTTGCGCACCCGGCCGGGCCCATCGCGATGGTGATGGCATGAGCGCCGGACGCGCCGCCCTCCGCCGCACGCTGCGGGAACGCAGGCGCGAGGTGCCTCCCGCCGCGCGCATCGGCGCCGCGGCCGGGATCGCGGCACGACTCCTCGAACATCCGCTTCCCGCCGGCGCGCGCGTCGCCGGCTACTGGGCCGCCGACGGCGAGATCCCGCTGCATTCCTGGCAGCTGCGGCTGCCGCGCGACGCGACCTACTGCCTGCCGGTCCTGCACGAAGACGGGCGCCTGCGCTTCGCCCCCTGGAAGTCCGGCCAGGCGGTGGCGGCGAACCGGTACGGCATTCCCGAGCCCGTGGTGGCTGCGGATGCGCTGCTGGCGCCCGAGGCCCTGGACCTCGTCGTCGTGCCGCTGGTGGGTTTCGACCATCGCTGCCACCGGCTGGGCATGGGCGGCGGCTGGTACGATCGCAGCTTCGCGTTCCGCCATCGCATGCCGGCCCCACCCCTGCTGGTCGGTGCCGCGTTCGCCTTCCAGCAGGTCGACGGCGAGCTGCCCAGCGAAGACTGGGACGTGCAGCTCGACGCGGTCTGCACCGATCTTTCCACCGTTTCCCGAGCGACATGAGCACTGGCAAGCGCAAGCGTTACTGGCTGATGAAGTCCGAGCCGGAAGACTTCTCGATCGACGACCTCGAGCGGGTGGGCACCGAGCCCTGGACCGGCGTCCGCAACTACCAGGCGCGCAATTTCATGCGCGACGGCATGCAGGTGGGCGACGGCGTGCTGTTCTACCACTCGAACTGCGACGTGCCCGGGATCTACGGCATCGCCGAAGTGGCCAGCGCCGCATACCCGGATCCGACGCAGTTCGAGCGGAAGTCGAAATATTTCGACGCGAAGGCGACCCCCGGGGAGCCGCGCTGGATGCTGGTCGACGTCGGCTTCGTGCGCAGGTTCCGGGCGCCGGTGACGCTCGCGGCGATCCGCGAGCGCGCGGATGCGCTGGGCGAGGAGTTCGCGCTGATCCGCAAGGGCACCCGCCTGTCCGTGCTGCCGGTCACCGCCGCGCAGTGGAAGATCCTCCTGGCCATGGAGCCGAAATGAGCGATGCAAAGCGCCTGGCCGGCGAGAAGGCCATCGAATACGTCGAAGACGGCATGGTGGTCGGCGTCGGCACCGGGTCCACGGTGGCC
Source organism: Pseudomonadota bacterium (assembly GCA_023457895.1). Lineage (GTDB taxonomy): Bacteria > Pseudomonadota > Alphaproteobacteria > Sphingomonadales > Sphingomonadaceae > JAFAFE01. The sequence continues at coordinate 1,429 of JAEXAY010000051.1, read as the reverse complement.
TTCTTCATCGATGCGCTGGCGGGGCTCCGCGACCGGATCGCGGGCGCGGTCTCGAGCTCCGAGCAGAGCACCGAACGCCTGCGCGGCCACGGCATCGAAGTGCTCGACCTGAACGCCTGCGGCCCGATCCCGCTGTACGTCGACGGCGCCGACGAGTGCGACCCCGGGAAGCGGCTGATCAAGGGCGGCGGCGCGGCCCTGACCCGCGAGAAGATCATCGCCGAAGCCGCGGCGAAGTTCGTCTGCATCATCGACCCGTCCAAGGAGGTCCCGGTGCTGGGGCGCTTTCCGCTGCCGGTCGAGGTGATTCCGATGGCGCGCAGCCTCGTGGCCCGCGAAATCCTGGCCATGACCGGCGGGCAGCCCGTCTGGCGCCAAGGCACGGTCACCGACAACGGCAACTGGGTGCTCGACATCCACGGCATGTCCATCACCGATCCGGTGGCGCTGGAACAGGCGATCAACCAGATCCCCGGCGTGGTGAGCGTGGGCCTGTTCGCCCGCCGGCCGGCCGACGTGGTGATCGTCGGCGGTCCGTCGCCTCGGGTGCGCTGAGCAAGGTTCTTCCCCAACTGAGGGGAAGAACGCGGGCGGGGGCGCCGCGCGCTTCGACGCGTGGCCTGCTGCCGCTCATGTCCCCCAATGGCGGCCCGCCGGGCCGACATCTCCTCCTTGACTTCCCGTCAGCAGGCCACGCGCCGAAGCCATGCAAGGTTCCGGCGGCCCGTTGAAAAAAATGCAGCGGGCGACCCTGTCGACCCTGCGTTGACCGCGCAGGACCATTTTCCCGCGCCCAAAGAAAAACCCCGCAGCCGTGGCTGCGGGGTTTTGGGGTAAAGACCCTGGCGATGACCTACTCTCGCATGCTGGATGCACACTACCATCGGCGCGTTTGCGTTTCACTTCCGAGTTCGGAATGGGATCGGGTGGTTCCACAAAGCTATTGTCACCAGGGAGAGGGTGGAGGGTCGCGGGCCGGTGGTGCTGGCTTGACGCGCACACGCTCTCGTTGGTTGCCTCGGAACGGAGCTTGGGACAGCTCCGCCGTTGGCGAATAAGTAGGGACGTAGCGAAGCTTGTGCCGGATATCGACGCGTCGTCGAGTCCAAGGCCACTTGAGGTTATATGGTCAAGCCACACGGATCATTAGTACTGGTTAGCTCAATACATTGCTGTACTTACACACCCAGCCTATCAACCACCTGGTCTTGATGGTTCCTTCAGGGGGCTTGTGCCCCGGGAGATCTCATCTTGAGGCGCGCTTCCCGCTTAGATGCTTTCAGCGGTTATCGCTTCCGAACGTAGCTACCCGGCAATGCCACTGGCGTGACAACCGGAACACCAGAGGTTCGTCCACTCCGGTCCTCTCGTACTAGGAGCAGCCCCTCTCAAATCTCCAACGCCCATGGCAGATAGGGACCGAACTGTC
>JAEXAY010000050.1 GCA_023457895.1 Pseudomonadota bacterium | reverse complement strand
CATCGTGGTAGTGCTGAAGGGGCCGTCGCGGCCGATCACCTTGCGCGAAAAACAGAAGATCGCGGGCGTTTGGATCAATGCCGAAAGCGCCCGGTTCCGCAGCGTTCCGGGCTATTATGCGATCGCGTCCTCGCGCCCCATTGACACGATTGTCGATGAACGGACCGCCGCCATCTACGAACTGGGGCTGCGCAACCTTCAGCTGTCGCCCGCCAGCGCTTCGGTAGGGGACCAGAATATCCGCTTCGAACGCGGCCTCATTGATCTCAAGACACGGCACGAACTGTTCGACGAACGCCCCAACGCAGTGCAGATCAGCGAGGATGTCCTTTACCGCGCGCGCATCTACATCCCGGCGCGGGTGCCGGTCGGCCATTATACCGCCGAAACCTTCCTGATCAGCCGCGGCCGTGTGCTGGCCGTGGCCTCGCGCGATATCGTCATCCGCAAGTCGGGCTTCGAGCGTTTCGTCGCTGAAGCGGCCGAACAGCATGGCTTTCTCTATGGTCTTGCGGCCATTCTGGTGTCGCTGGCCTTCGGTTATGCCGGCGCGCTGCTATTCCGCAAACGCGGCTGACGGGCCGAGGCTTTAGCACCGTGGATTTCGCCTGCGCTGCCTAAGTCTTTCTTTACCACTGCCGATTATACCACGCCCTATCAATCAAAAGAATGACGCGGGGGCTTTCGCATGGACGTTTCGGGGCAGCATAATTTTCAGCAGGGCTTTGATGCCGTCCCCGAACCGCGCGTTGCCGTCAGCGCGCCGCCCGCCCGCCACAATCTCATCGGCGAGGTCATGGACGTCGCGGGCTCCAGTTCGCAGATCCTGCTCGACGCCAATGCCATTGCGCAATTCGCCGCCAATTCGGACCCCGCGCTTGCCATGGCAGGGCAGGTCGGTGCGCAGATCAAGATTCGCGTCGGCACCAACTGGCTGCTCGCCAGCATCCGGTCGCAGTCTATGCATGACCGGGGGCACGGCATCATCATCGCCCAGATCGACTTCATGGGCGAGGGCGATGAGGAAAAGCTGACGGGCAAAATCTATAATTTCCGCCGCGGTGTGACCCGCTATCCGGTGCCGGGTTCGGAGGTCTATGCTGCAACCAGCGCGGACCTGAAGCAGGTCTATGCCGCTGACGAGCGCGCGCATGTCGAAATCGGCACGGTCTACCCGACCAGGGATATCCGCGGAGCGCTCTATATCGACGCAATGCTCGGCAAGCATTTCGCACTTCTCGGGTCGACCGGTACCGGTAAATCGACCAGCGCCGCGCTTATTCTCCATAAAATCTGCGAGGCGGCGCCCGAAGGCCATATCGTGATGATCGACCCGCACGGCGAATATTCGGCGGCCTTCCGCGATACCGGCGCGCTGTTCGATGTTGACAATCTCGCCATGCCTTACTGGCTTCTGAATTTCGAGGAACATTGCGAAGTGTTCGTGACCTCGGAAGGCAAGGACCGGCAGATGGACTGCGACATCCTGTCCAAATGCCTTCTCCAGGCGCGGGCCAAGAATCGCCTCGCCGAAGGGATGAGCAAGCTCACCGTGGATTCGCCCATTCCCTATTTGCTGTCGGACCTCCTCAACATCATCCAGACCGAGATGGGCAAGCTCGACAAGTCGACTTCGTCCGCGCCGTTCATGCGGCTCAAAGGCAAGATCGAGGAAATGCGCAACGACCCGCGCTACAGCTTCATGTTTTCAGGGATGCTGGTGGGCGATACGATGGCTGCCTTCCTCGCCAAGATTTTCCGCCTGCCGTCGGATGGCCGTCCGATTTCGATCATCGACGTGTCGGGTGTGCCCTCGGACATCACCTCCGTCGTGGTGGCGGTGCTTTCGCGCATGGTGTTCGACTATGCGATCTGGGCGCGCAACGAGCCGCAGCGGCCGGTGCTGCTGGTATGCGAGGAAGCCCACCGCTACATTCCGAGCTCGACCATTGGCGGCGGTCAGGCGGTGCGCAAGATCCTCGAGCGGATCGCCAAGGAAGGCCGTAAATATGGCGTCTCGCTGGGGCTCATCACCCAGCGCCCGTCCGACCTTGCGGAAGGCGTGCTGTCGCAGTGCGGCACGATCATTTCCATGCGCCTCAACAATGATCGCGACCGCGATTTCGTGAAGGCGGCGATGCCCGAAGGCTCGCGCGGTTTCGTCGACTCGATCCCCGCGCTCAGAAATCGCGAGTGCATCATTTGCGGTGAGGGCGTTTCGATCCCGATCCGCGTCGCGCTCGATACGCTTGAAGAGCATAAGCGGCCGGCCTCGACCGACCCGCTCTTCTCCGAACTGTGGAAGCAGACCGGCGGCGAGGCGGAAATCCTCGACCGGGTTGTCCGCCGCTGGCGCAGCCAGGGCCGCTAGAACCCTTTTTCGAACTATCCGCCAAAAAAAACCGCATCATGGCCTCGCCTGATGCGGTTTTTTCCGTTCGTGCAGAGTGTTTGCGAAGATTCTCTATTTGAGAACGAGGGGCGGTCTTTTCGCTGCCTTTCGCACCGCCCGCCTCTGGGGATAGGCATAGTCATATGTGGTTTCGGTGGTTGTCGTGACGGTTTCGTAAGGAACATATTCGGTCGTCACTACCGTTTCGGGCACGGTGTAATAGCCATAGGTGCCCTGATAATAGCCCTGCGGGTCCCTGCCCTGCGGATACCCTTGCGCCCCATAATGGCGGTTATAGTAATCGCGATATTCGCGCTCATAGGCCACGCGGCGGTGATAATCCTCGCAGCGGCGCTTGTCGGCTTCGCGGTCGATCGTCCCGCCGATGGCCGCGCCCGCTACCGCACCGACGGCCGTGCCGAGGCCGCGATTGCCGCGGCCGGCGATGACATTTCCGGCAACGCCACCGACAACCGCGCCGGCAGCAGCACCGCCAAGCCCATTGTCGCTGCGGCACAGGCGCGCCATGTCGGCGTCGCTGTAGCGGCTGTCATAGCGGTAGCTGCGTTCGGGATCATAACCGCCCTGATAAGCCCCCCCCTGATAATAGCCGTCTTGATAATAGGCATCGCCCGGATAGCCCGTGCCCTGATAGGATGGTGGCGTGTAGCTGGTCCCGGCCTGCTGGGCGGCGGCGCTCGCGGCCGCATCCGCAGATGATTCGGCGGCGCGTGCGGTGTTGCTCATCACGCAGGCGCCCGCGGCAAGCCCTAGCAACAAAAGAGTTCGCATAGTTAATTCCTCCCAAGCCGGAAGCCCGTTGCGGACTGCCTTTTGGACTCTTGTTAACCTTTTGTTAGCAAAGTTTATTAGTAATTGGCAACGCGCGATACATCCAGCCTGTCTCTTTTCGGGCCAAGTCATCTTATTGAAATGATAGTATATTTAATGAAATAAAGGCACATCTTTAGCGGGACAGGCGCAAAATAGCGTCGTGAGCGCTGCTATTTGTTAACGTCTGGTCAAGCGCGTGCGTTTAACAGGCGTGGTGCAATACGCGCGCACAGTGCGCGGCATCCTTCGGCGTCGATCATGGTAAAACGGCCGGGCAAGGGGCTATCGAGATCGAGCACGGCGATGACGTGGCCGTCATGGAAAAGCGGTACGACCAGCTCCGACTGGCTGGCAGAATCGCAGGCGATATGACCTGGAAAGGCGTGAACGTCCGGCACCAGTTGCACCTCGCCGGTTGCCGCCGCCGTCCCGCAGACCCCGCTACCGAGCGCGATGCGGATGCAGGCGGCTTTTCCCTGAAACGGTCCGAGTACCAGTTCGCTTCCATCTTCACGCATGCGGTAGAAGCCCCCCCAGTTGAGATCGGGCAGCGCCTGCCAGATCAGCGCGGCGACATTGGCCATATTGGCGATGCCATCGCTTTCTCCAGCCGTAATCGCATCGGCCGCGTCGGCCAGTTCGCGGTAGAGGGCGGCGGGATTGGTGGATACGGGCGAGAAGGCGAACATGATCGCGCTTTACGTCAGCAAGGAGCGGGACGCCAGCGGGTACGATCGCCCTGACCAAAGCGGCATTCCGTCCACCGTCCCTTTTAGGGAGGGTCAAAAGACGGCACGTCTTTTGGGGTGGGTATGCAACCCCGCCACTAGCATTTTACCCACCCCGAAAAATTGTACCAATTTTTCGACCCTCCCTGGAAGGGAGGTTTGGTGTGTATGCCCGCAAAAAAGGCCGGCAGTTTCCCGCCGGCCCTAAGATGTTCTCTACAGGGTCAGTCTTTGATGAAATTCAGGCGACCGCGGGCTGCGGGCTCAGCATCATGTCTTCGTCCATATCACGCAGCACATAGCCGCGGCCCCACACCGTCTCGATATAATTTTCGCCGCCGCACGCCAGCGCGAGTTTCTTGCGGAGCTTGCAGACAAACACGTCGATGATCTTGAGTTCGGGCTCGTCCATTCCGCCATAAAGATGGTTGAGGAACATTTCCTTGGTCAGCGTGGTCCCCTTGCGCAGGCTGAGCAGTTCGAGCATCTGATATTCCTTGCCGGTCAGGTGGACGCGGTTGCCATCCACTTCGACTGTCTTGGCATCGAGATTGACCGACAGCTTGCCGGTGCGGATGACCGACTGCGAATGACCCTTGGAGCGGCGCACCACGGCATGGATGCGGGCGACCAGCTCGTCGCGGTGGAACGGCTTGGTGACATAATCGTCGGCGCCGAAGCCGAACGAGCGCACCTTGGAATCCATTTCCGAAATGCCGGAAAGGATGAGGACCGGCGTCTGCACCTTGGCGGTCCGCAGTTTCTTGAGCACGTCATAGCCGTGCATGTCCGGCAGGTTCAGATCGAGCAGAATGATGTCGTAATCATAGAGCTTGCCGAGATCGAGACCTTCCTCGCCGAGATCGGTCGAGTAAACGTTAAAGCCTTCGGTGGTCAGCATCAGTTCGATGGCCTTGGCCGTAGTCGGCTCGTCCTCGATCAGCAGCACGCGCATATGACAACCCCTTTTGAAAATTTGCCCCAAACATCCCGCCTGCCGCCCAGCCGGCGCGGGATGCACCTATTAACCATGAAAGCTATGAACGCAAAAGGTTAATTTTCAGTAAATCCTTAATTTCCGGCGAGTCGCGGGTTATTAACGGGAGCAAAAAACCGCGTAAATTTGTGGGTTTCGCAGCCGGCGCGGAAAGACGCCTGTTTACTCTTCCTTACAAATCATTGCCGGACGAAGACTCTGTCGGAATCTTTTACGCCTCCGGATCCCATTAACCATCGTGATGACGCGTTTCTCGCGTTGGCACGCCTTTTGCCTATGTATCTCAGGGTAACGCGTTAACCGTTCGTCACATTTGGAGGGCAATATGAAGACTATCAAGATTATTGCGGCGGCTGCGCTCGCTGCGATCAGCACCAGCGCCAGCGCGACCAGTAACTGGTCATGGTATGACTGGTTCTACGGCACATCGAGCAGCAGCGGGGGCCATAGCCATTATTATAATTGCGGCCACTGCTCGACCTATAACTGCGGTTCGACGACCACGACGACATCGAGTGGCGGAACCACGACATCCACCGGCGGGACGACCACCACGACGGGGGGCACGACCACGTCCGGCGGGACCACCACGACAGGGGGCACGACCACGGGCGGTACGACTACAACCAGCGGCGGCAGCACCGGCGGGAGCTCGGGCGGTACCCCGGTTCCGGAGCCGTCGCTGTTCGCGATGTTCGCCGCCGGCGCGCTCGCGCTCGGCGTGGCACGTCGCCGCCGCCGTTCGTAACCGCTTTATTATTAAGCCGTATCTTGGGAAAGGCCGCGCCGTTTCGCGGCCTTTTTCATGCGCGCGAAGCTTGCGCGCCTTTTAGTTTGCAACATAGGGCTGAAGATCGGCCGGAACGATGCCGCCGGCCGCTGCGGGTGCGAGGGCGGTGCCGGCCGCTTCCGTGTCGCCATCCTTGATGAGCGCGCGCGCGAGGCGGAAGCGCAGATTGTTATCCTCTGGCTGCTGGCGCACCGCCTGTTCATAAAAACGCGCGGCCGCCGCCGGGTAACCCTTCTTCATTTCAAGATCGCCCTTGATGCGAAGCGCGGTGGGGTCATTTTCAAAGAAGGGGATGGTGGTTTTCATGAGCGCCAGCGCCTCCTCTTCCTTGCCCGCGTCGGCCAGCGTGGTTGCCTTCATCATGATCGCGACCGGACTCCTGGGGTCGGCCTTCAACACCTCTTCGGCGAGTGCCATCGCGCCCTTGCGGTCATTCTGTTGCCACAGCACGGTCGCTTGACCGAGCTTGATCTGGAGGTTGCGCGGATTGGCCTTGGCCGCTTTACCGAACCAGTCCTGCGCGACCGCCAGATCGCCACTGGCGAGCGCAGCATCGGCGTTCATCAGCATAACGTCGAGGCTCGCCGGGTCGATCGCGGCGGCATCGGCGGCAAGTTTTCGTGCTGCGGCGAGATCCCGTTCGGCATAACGCAGCCGAGCGACGCTCACTATCAGGGAAGCATCGCGGGGATATTGTGCGAGGCCCGCTTCATATTGTCCGGCTGCCTCATCTTTCTTTTCGAGCGCGGCATAGGCGAGGCCGCGCAGGCGATAGAGTTCGGCGCTGTCGCCCTCGGACGCCTCCTCGCCTGCAATTTCCAGCGCGCGTTCGGGCAACATCTGTTGCAGGTAGGAGCGGATCAGCAACGGCCGGGTCGCGCTTTCATCGGCGCCTGCCTGTTCGGCGAGCCGGACTGCGCGCTCGGCGACCGCACCTTCACCCAGTTCAAGCGCATTGCGGGCGTTGAGCAGGAGCGCCTTCACATTGGTCGGATCGGCCTGGAGCGCATTCATGATCTCGACGCGGGCGGCCTGGTAATCATGCGCCGCAAACAGCGCCTCGGCTTTGGCGAGTGCATCCCCCGGCGCCTGACGGCATCCGGCGGTAAGCGTCAGGCTGGCGGCTGCCAGCAGCAGGGTTATGCGGTTCCTCATGCGCCCATGTCCATATTTGTAAAATGCGCCAATATCCACACGGCCTAGCTGCGGATGGTAAACATAAGGTTATTTGACCGGCGGCGCGTCCGGTGGTGCGATCAGTTCCCGCAAATCCTGCGGCACATCGCTGGCACTGGCAATCGGCACAATGATGCGCCGCGCGCTCTCCGGGTCGCCATCAGCGGCATAGGCCCGTGCGAGACGATAGCGGACTTCGCTGTTATCGGGCGCCATCTTCAGAACCTGTTCGTAGCGGTCGATCGCGAGCGAGAGATATTGCTGTTCGAATGCGATATCACCGGCCGCCGTCAACGCTTCGGGATAGGCCGCAAGGATCATCCCCTTGTCGCGCAGCAGGCGGTTGGCTTCATCGGGCCTGCCCGTCGCCATGAGGTGACGTGCCTGCATGATGATGACGTCCGGATGGTCGGGCGCCAGCCGCGCCAGTTCCGCGATCAGCGGCGTGAGGCGCGCTGTATCTCCGCTGGCGGCGAGCACCCGGGCCTTGCCGATGCGAGCGGGAAGATTGGCCGGATCATGCTTCAACACCGTGTCATAGGCGCGCGCCGCCGCGCCGGTGCGGCCAGCTGCCAGCGCGCGATCCGCTGTTACCAGCAAGGCTTCGAGATTGGCGGGGTCGGTCTGCAAGGCCCGCGCGGCATAGCTGTCAGCCTCCGCCAGCTGGCGGAGGCTGAACGCCAGCCGCGCACGGCTTGCGAGCAACGCGGCATTGGCCGGATAACGGGTGAGTCCTTCATCATATTCGGCGGCCGCTCGCGTCATGTCCTTCAGCGCCACCAGCGCTTCTCCGCGCAGGCGATAGGCCTCGGCCGTCCGGTTCGTGCCGAGCAGTCCGAGCGTTTCTTCCGCCTTGCCCTGCATCAGCAGCGCGCGGGCAAAAAGAAATATCGTCTCGCTTTCGGGCACGCCGAGTTCACGGGCGCGGCGCAGGCTCGCTTCGGCTTCGCGGCCTTCACCGAGCGCGACCAACGTGCGAATATTGAGCATCACCAGCTGGCGGTCGTCAGGATTGCGTTGCAGCGCGTTCATCAGTTCGGCGCGCGCTGCGCGATACTGGCCCGCATCATAGAGCGCGGTTGCGACTTCGAGCGGCGGCTTTTCAGGTGCGGGGCGGCAGGCGGCGAGCGCCAGGATAGCGGTAAGCAGCGCCAGCGGGCGCGCCGCGCGCTGCGCACCGGTTGTCGCTCGTGCCTTGCGCTTGATCAACATCTTCCCCTCACCATTTGCCGTCTAGGGCTGCGACGGCCGGGATGCCACCTTTTTTCCGCTTTCCCTTGCGGTGATGGGGTGGCATGTCGGCCGCCATGCTCGACCAGCGCATCCTCTTCATCGACGCCGAGGCGATCATTCTCGACAAGCCAGCTGGGCTTGCCGTGACGCGTCCCAAGCAGGGCGGGGAGAGCCTCGAAAACCATCTGAAGGAACTGACCTTCGGCTTTCAGCGCTGGCCCGAGCCTGTCCATCGGCTCGACCGCGATACCTCGGGCTGCCTCCTTCTCGCGCGCAATCCGAAAGCATTGAAGCGTTTTGCCCACGCATTCGAGGCACGGCAGGTGGACAAGGAATATCTCGCCGTGCTCGATGGGGTGCCACAGGACAATGCGGGCACGATCGATCTGGCGCTCGCCAAACAATCCAGTGCGGCCGCGGGCTGGCGAATGGTGCCCGATCTGCGCGGCAAGGCGGCACGGACGCATTGGGAACTGGTCGCGGAACAGGGGGCCCGCGCGCTCGTCCGGTTCCGCCCCGAAACCGGACGCACGCACCAGATCCGCGTCCATGCCCGCCATGGCCTCGGACTGCCGATAGCAGGCGACCCTGTCTATGGGGAGGCGAGCGTGGGCGGCATGCCGATGCTGCTGCACTCCAGTTTCCTCTCGGTCCGGCGCGACGGCAAGCCTTCGGCGGCCGCCCGCGCGCCGTTGCCGCAGCGCTTTCTCGATGCGGGCTTTGCCGATCCGGATGGCTTGACCAGCGCCGCCTATGTCGATCCGCTTCGCCGGACGGTCTGACGATGACCGGCGCCTTTGTCATTCCCGAGGAGCTGTTCGAGGAACGCTTCATCACCGCGTCCGGGCCGGGCGGGCAGAATGTCAACAAGGTCGCGACCGCGGTGCAACTACGGGTCAACCTCTACGCGCTCGGCCTGCCGCCCTATGCTTTCCGCAAGCTCAAGGAACTGGCAGGAAGCCGCATCAACAGCGAGGGTGAACTGGCGGTCACCGCGCGCCGGTTCCGCACACAGGAAGCCAACCGCGCCGACGCCCGCGCGCGTATAACCGAACTGGTGACGCAAAGCTTCCACCGCGACCCGCCCCGCATCAAAACCAAGCCCAGCCACGCCGCCAAGGCACGCCGCGTCGACGCCAAGAAAAGCCGCAGCGCGGTCAAGGCCGGACGCGGCAAGGTGCGCCTGGACTGAAGCGGATTGGAGGAGCGGGCTGGAGCGGGTGAGGGGAATCGAACCCCCGTCGTCAGCTTGGGAAGCTGCTGCTCTACCATTGAGCTACACCCGCGACTCCGGCCTGCCGGACAGGCATTTGCCGGACAATCGGTTAGCCGTTCACCCGGCGCCACGCAATCCGCAATATGCGGGCCGCCTAGCGTGCAGGCGGGGTGAGTTTCAGCAGGCGGCCATTGGTGCCGCCCTGGCCGTCCTCGAGCAGCCAGATCGCGCCGTCCGGACCCTGTTCCACCTCGCGGATGCGAGTGCCCATGTCCCACTGGTCGCCTTTCTTCGCGCTGGTGCCGTCGAGGTCGACGCGGATCAGCGCCTTGCCGGACAGGGCGCCAATGAAGGCGTCGCCCTTCCAGGCCGGGAACAGATCGCCCGAATAGATCATCAGGCTCGATGGGGAGATAGACGGGGTCCACCAGACCTTCGGCGCTTCGAAACCATCGCCCGCCGCATGGTCGGGGATTTCCTTGCCGTCATAATGCGATCCGTTCGAGGCCCGGGGCCAGCCGTAATTCTTCCCCTGAAGGATGAGGTTGACCTCATCGCCGCCCGCGGGCCCCATCTCGTCGTTCCACAGATTGCCGGCGGCATCGAAGGCGAGGCCGAGCGTGTTGCGGTGGCCCATCGACCATTGTTCGGCGGGACCATCGGGCAGGGTGAATCGGATGATCTTGCCAAGATCGCTCGCCTTGTCCTGTGCCGGGTCCATCTTTTGCCGGTCGCCCGAGGAGATGAACAGATATTTGCCGTCCGGACTGAACGCCATGCGGTGCGAATAATGGCCGCGACCGGTTACCTTGGGATTCTGCCGCCAGATGATTTTCAGATTTTGAAGCGAGGCCGAGAGCGAATCCTGTTCGCCAATGGCAAGGTCCGCCCGCGCAACGACCGCGCCGCGCATGTCGCCGTCGCCAGCCTCGGCCCAGCTGAGATAGACGGTGCGATTGGCGCTATTGTCGAAGCCGGGGCTGACAATGATGTCGCCGAGCCCGCCTTGCCCGCCATAGTCGACGCGTGGCGTTCCGCTTACCGTGGCGATCTGCCTGCTGTCGATGTCGAACAGTTTGAGCGCGCCGCCCTTTTCGCTGACGAGCATCAGGTTCCGCCCCGGAATGAAGCTCATCGCCCAGGGCTCCTTGAAGCTCGCCACTTCGGTGATGGCGAAAGGCTTGCCGTCGCTTGCAACCGCTTGTCCGGCTGCCGCTCCGCTCGCTGTCCCGCCATTATCCGCCTTAGATCCCGGTACGGTAGCATTGCAGGCCGTCAGCATCAGGGCGGCGGTCGCGAACAACAGGGTAGGACGGGTCATCGGGTCGATCTCCATATCGAGGGCTTGGGGGACAGGGATTTGTGCTTGAAACGCTTGCGCTTGGCAAGAGTTGCGCCTATATCGGCCAAGTTCTCTCGACATCGTTACCGGCGTTGAGGTCGGGGCCAGCAGGCTTCCGGCGGCAAAGCCCTATGCGAAAAGAACCCGGATTTTAAGGATTATTGCTTGACCGACCTGACCGATATCGTGGCGCTGGTGGAACCCGAGGCGAAGGCGCTCGGATTCGATCTCGTGCGCGTCATGCTGTTCGGGTCGGACGATGAGCGCACGCTGCAGATCATGGCCGAGCGGCCCGATTCGCGGCAGTTGACGATCGACGATTGCGCCGACCTGTCGCGCCGTGTGTCGGACCGGCTCGATGCGCTCGAGGAAGCGGGCAGGGATCCGATCGAGGGCGCCTATCGCCTCGAAGTGTCGTCGCCCGGTATCGACCGGCCGCTGACCCGCCGAAAGGATTATGCCGACTGGGCAGGGCATGAAGCCAGGATTGCGCTCGCCGAAAAGCTCGACGGGCGGCTGCGCTTCAACGGCACGCTTCTCGGGATCGACGATGAGGATATGGTGGCGCTGACCGACCGCGAGGGCGTGACCCACGGCATCCCCCTTGCCGCGATCGACAATGCCAAGCTGGTGCTCACCGACAAGCTCATTGCCGCGACCGTGCCGCTGACGGCGGACGGCGCGGATGAAGAAGATATTGAAGACGAACTTTCAGACGAAGAAGGACAGGACTGATGGCCAACGCCATTTCTGCGAACAAGGCTGAACTGCTCGCGATTGCGAATGCGGTCGCGACCGAGAAGATGATCGACAAGGCGATCGTCATCGAGGCGATGGAGGAAGCGATCCAGCGCGCTGCCCGCGCCCGCTTCGGCCAGGAAAATGATATCCGTGCCAAACTCGACCCCATGACCGGCGACCTTCGCCTGTGGCGCGTCGTCGAGGTGGTCGAGCAGGTTGACGACTATTTCAAGCAGGTCGACCTCAAGCAGGCAGAAAAGCTTCAGAAGGGCGCGGCTGTCGGCGATTTCATCGTCGATCCGCTGCCCGCGATCGATCTTGGCCGCATCGATGCGCAGTCGGCCAAGCAGGTCATCTTCCAGAAGGTCCGCGACGCCGAGCGCGAACGGCAATATGAAGAGTTCAAGGACCGTGTCGGGGAAATCATCACCGGCGTCGTCAAGTCGGTCGAGTTCGGCCATGTTGTCGTCAACCTTGGCCGCGCCGAGGGCGTGATCCGCCGCGACCAGCAAATCCCGCGCGAAGTCGCCCGTGTCGGCGAGCGCGTGCGCGCGATCGTGCTCAATGTCCGCCGTGAAAACCGGGGGCCGCAGATTTTCTTGAGCCGTGCGCATCCGGAATTCATGAAAAAGCTGTTCGCGCAGGAAGTGCCCGAAATCTATGACGGCATCATCGAGATCAAGGCTGCCGCGCGCGATCCGGGCAGCCGCGCCAAGATCGGCGTCATCTCGCATGACAGCTCGATCGACCCCGTCGGCGCCTGCGTCGGCATGAAGGGCAGCCGCGTCCAGGCGGTGGTCCAGGAAATGCAGGGCGAAAAGATCGACATCATCCCCTGGTCGGAAGACACGGCGACCTTCGTCGTCAACGCGCTGCAGCCCGCGACGGTCGCGCGCGTCGTTATCGATGAGGATGAAGGCCGCATCGAAGTGGTGGTGCCCGATGACCAGCTTTCGCTCGCCATTGGCCGCCGCGGCCAGAATGTGCGGCTTGCCTCGCAACTCACCGGATCGGCGATCGACATCATGACCGAGGCTGACGCCAGCGACAAGCGCCAGAAGGAATTTGTCGCCCGCTCCGAAATGTTCCAGAATGAACTCGACGTCGATGAAACGCTGGCGCAGCTGCTCGTCGCCGAAGGCTTTGGTGAGCTGGAAGAGGTCGCTTATGTCGCGCCCGAAGAACTTTCCGGCATCGAGGGCTTTGACGAGGAGCTGGCGGCCGAACTGCAAAGCCGTGCGCAGGAAGCGCTTGAGCGCCGCGAAGAAGCCTTCCGCACCGAACGCCGCGAACTTGGCGTCGAGGATGCGCTCGCCGACATGCCGCACCTCACCGAGGCGATGCTGGTGACGCTCGGCAAGGCGGGGATCAAGACGCTCGATGATCTGGCCGATCTCGCGACGGACGAACTGGTGCAGAAGCGCCGCGTCGATCCGCGCCGCCGCGACAATGCGCGCACGGAACGGCCCGAGGACCGTGCCGGCGTGCTGGCCGAATATGGCCTGTCGGACGAGCAGGGCAACGAGATCATCATGGCTGCGCGTGCGCACTGGTTCGACGACGATGACGTGTCGGCGTCGGCGGATGAACCAGCCAGTGAGGAGGCCGCCGATGCGGAAACCTCACAATGATGGCGTAAGCACCACCAAAAATAAAAGCACCCGTTCGCCTCGCGCGAAGTCGAGAGGCGGGGTGGCGGAGAATCGTGTCTCGACTGCGCTCGATGCGAGCGGAGATACTGCGCCCGGAAAAGGCCATATCCCCGAGCGCAAGTGCATCCTTTCAGGGCGGCATGATGCGCGGGGGCGTCTCATCCGGCTCGCGATCGGGCCGGACGGGCAGGTCGCGCCCGACGTGCGCGCAAAAGCGCCCGGACGCGGCGCGTGGATCGGTGTCAGCAAGGCGGAACTTGCCGGGGCACAGGCCAAAGGCAAGCTGAAGGGCGCGCTGGCCCGCGCCTTCAAGGGGGCCGCGCTCACCATTCCGGACAGCCTCGCCGATGATATCGAAACCCAGCTGGAGCGGCTGACGCTCGACCGGCTGGGGCTTGAAGCGCGCGCCGGAAACCTCATATCGGGCGCGGAAAAAATCGATGCCGCCTGCCGATCCGGACAGGTGGCCCTGCTGCTCCACGCCGCCGATGCGGGCGAGGATGGCCGCCGCAAGCGCGACCAGAGCTGGCGCGTCGGCGAAGACAAGGAAGGCACCGGGCTTGGCGGCACAATCTTGCCGGTAGACCGCGGGGCCCTTTCTATGGCATTGGGGCGCGACAATGCGGTGCATGTGGCGATCACGGATCGCGGCGCTGCTGACCGGATCTTGTCCGCGCTCGAGCGCTGGCAGTTTTACATCGGATGCGATACAGGCGCGGGCAGCGGCGACGGACAATCGTCCGAACCGGCCGCCAGCGGTTAATGGGTCCGTCCGAGATATTTGAACGAGACGAAGAAGAAGCAAGCAGGAACTAGATGAGCGACGAGAATAACAAGCCGACCCTGGGACGCAAACCGCTGGGACTCAAGCGCACGGTGGAAACCGGGCAGGTGCAGCAGCAGTTCAGCCATGGCCGCAAGAATACGGTCGTGGTCGAGGTGAAGAAAAAGCGCGTCTTCGGCAAGCCCGGAGAAGCCGCGCCTGCACCCCAGCCGGCACCCGCTCCAGCCGCGGAGGCGCCCAAGCCTGCCGCGCCTGCTCCTGCGCCCAAGCCGCGCGTGAGCGAGGCCGAACAGGCCCTGTCGCGCAAGGAACTGCAGGAAAAGCTGCTGCGTGAGGCCGAAGAGGCCCGTCTCGCCGCCGCCGAGGAAGCGCGCCGCCGCGAAGAGCAGGAACGGCTTGCGGCATCGGAAGATGAAAAACGCCGCGCCGAGGAAAACCGCAAGGCGGAAGAGGAAGCGCGCAAGGCTGCCGAGGAAGAAGCAAAGCGCCCTGCGCCCGAACCCGAACCTGCTTCCGCGCCCGCCAAGAGCGAGGGCGAGGCAGAAGCCGCGCGTCCTGCAGGCGAACGCTTCCCGCCCGCGCGCAAATTCACGCCGGTCGAGGCGCCCAAGCGTCCTGAACAGCCCAAGCCCAGCCGCAATCGCGGAGGCGATGATCGCCGTCAGGGCAAGCTTACCGTCACCCGCGCGCTCGACGAAGGCGATGGCGGCGCACGGGCGCGCAGCCTCGCGGCGCTGAAGCGCGCGCGTGAGAAGGAACGTCGCGCCCATATGGGTCCGGCCGCACCGCGCGAAAAGCAGGTGCGCGACGTCGTTGTGCCCGAAGCGATCACGGTGCAGGAACTTGCCAACCGCATGGCCGAAAAGGGCGCCGATCTCGTCAAGGCGCTGTTCAAGATGGGCATGATGGTGACGGTCAACCAGACGATCGACGCCGATACCGCTGAACTGCTCGTGACCGAATTCGGCCACAATATCACCCGCGTCTCCGAAGCCGATGTTGACATCGACCATCAGACCGACGTCGATGCCGAAGAAACGCTGAAGGCGCGTCCGCCGGTGGTGACGATCATGGGCCATGTCGATCATGGCAAGACCTCGCTGCTCGATGCGCTGCGTGGCGCCAATGTGCAGTCGGGTGAGGCCGGCGGCATCACCCAGCATATCGGCTCCTATCAGATCAAGACGAAGGATGGTCAGGCGATCACCTTCCTCGATACGCCGGGCCACGAAGCCTTTACCGAAATGCGCGCACGCGGCGCCAACATCACCGACATCGTGGTGCTGGTGGTCGCCGCCGACGACGGGCTGATGCCGCAGACGATCGAGGCGATCAACCACACCAAGGCCGCCGGCGTTCCGATGATCGTCGCGATCAACAAGATCGACAAGGACACTGCTAACCCGCAGAAGGTGCGCGAACGCCTGCTCGAACATGAAGTCATCGTCGAGGCGATGTCGGGCGACGTGCAGGACGTCGAGGTTTCCGCCAAGACCAAGCAAGGGCTTGACGAACTGATCGAGAAAATCTCGCTTCAGGCGGAAATTCTCGAACTCAAGGCCAATCCCGACCGGGCTGCCGAAGGCACGGTGGTCGAGGCCAAGCTTGACAAGGGCCGCGGCGCGGTGGCGACGATCCTCGTCCGCCGCGGAACGCTCAAGGTTGGCGACATCTTTGTCGTCGGCACCGAAAGCGGCCGTGTCCGCGCGATGATCAACGACAAGGGCCAGCAGATCAAGGAAGCCGGTCCGGCGATGCCGGTCGAGGTGCTCGGCCTCGGCGGCGTCCCGATGGCGGGCGATACGCTCACTGTCGTTGAAAATGAATCGCGCGCGCGTGAGGTTGCCGCTTACCGTCAGGAACAGGCGATGCTGAAGCGCACCACCTCGGCCCCGGCGAGCCTCGAAAACATGTTCTCGGCGCTGAAGCAGACGACCATGGAATATCCCGTCGTCATCAAGGCCGACGTGCAGGGTTCGACCGAGGCGATCGTCAACGCGCTCAACAAGCTTTCGACCGATGAAATCCGCGTGCGGGTGCTGCATTCGGGCGTCGGTGCGATCACCGAAAGCGACGTTACCTTGGCATCGGCCTCGAACGCGCCGATCATTGGGTTCAACGTGCGTCCAAATGCCAAGGCCCGCGAAGCGATCGAGCGCAACAAGGTGCGGCTCAAATATTTCGATGTCATCTATCATCTGACCGAGGATATCGCCAAGGAAATGGCGGGCGAACTGGGTCCCGAGATCATCGAAACGGTTGTCGGCCGCGCCGAGATCAAGGAGATTTTCAACGCCGGCAAGAAGGACAAGGCAGCGGGTCTGCTCGTCACCGACGGTTATATCAAGAAGGGTATCCACGCCCGCGTCACGCGCGACGACGTCATCATTTCGAAGACGACCATCGCCTCGTTGCGCCGGTTCAAGGATGATGTCGCCGAAGTCCGGGCAGGGCTTGAATGCGGCGTCGTGCTTGAAGGCACCAACGACATCAAGCCGGGCGACACGCTCGAAGTGTTCGAGGTCGAGGAGCGCGCCCGCACGCTGTAACGGCGTGACGGAGCGGCTTTTCGCCTCGCTGGAGCGGCGCTGATGGATTTCGGCAAATTCGCCAAGACCGCTTACTGCGATCTGACCCGGTCCGAGGTGCTCGACTATGATGTCGAAACCGGCACCTCGCGAATGCGCTTTGTCGCGCCCGAGCTGTTCTGCTCGCCGCGCGGAGTGCTGCAAGGCGGGTTCGTCGCGGCCTTTATCGACGATGTGATCGGCCTCCCCGTGCTGGTCAAATCGGGTGCCACGCTGGTGGGCATCACGCTTGATTTGAACATCAGCTATCTGCAGCCGGTCAAGCCCGGCGTGCTGATCGGCACCGCGCGCATCGTCAAGATGGGCCGCAGCGTCGCGTTTCTTGAGGCCGAGTTGGCGGATGAAGGCGGGCAACTGCTCGCCAGGGCGACTTCGACGGTTTCGTTGATGCCGATTGCAGCGACGTCGTAAATAATGGCTTTCAGTGCACCTATCCCCATTCTGCGCAGTTTCGATGAGGCAAAGACCAGGGAATTCTACATCGACTTCCTGGGCTTCACGGTGGAATTCGAACATCGTTTCCACCCCGGAACACCGCTCTATATGGGCGTGCGCAAGGGGGACTGTGTGCTGCACCTTTCCGAACATTTCGGAGATGGTGTTCCCGGAAGCGCGATGCGCATCGAAGTCCCGGATGTGGCGGCTTACATGGCAGAGCTGCGTGCCAAATCCTACCGCCACGCCCGCCCGGGCGAGCCGCAGTTGATGGAATGGGGCACGCGCGACATTGTCATTCAGGACCCCGCTGGCAACCGGTTATGTTTTTATTCAGCGGAGGCGGCCCATGGCCCGTCATAACGATACATCGCCCGAAGGCCGTTCCGTTCGCGTGCTGCGCGTAGGCGAACAGGTGCGCCATGTGCTTTCCGAAATCCTCATGCGCGGTGACGTGCATGACGATGTATTGGCAAGCCATGCCGTCTCGGTAACCGAGGTGCGCATGTCGCCCGACTTGCGCCACGCCACGGTATTCGTGAAGTCCCTGCTCGGCAAGGACGAAGAGGCGGTGCTCAAGGCGCTGCGCACGAACACCGCCTACCTCCAGCGCGAGGTCGCCCACCGCATCAAGATGAAATATGCGGCGAAACTCAAATTCCTGTCGGATGAAAGTTTCGACGAGGGCACCCATATCGACCAGTTGCTGCGCAACCCCAGGGTGGCACGGGATTTGGCTGCTGACGGGGAAGAAGAATAACTTGCGCGCCGCTCGGGTAAGACGTATCTTACCGAAATGAACGCACAGACCAAGTTGTCAGCCAAAGGGCAGGTCGTCATCCCCAAGGATGTGCGCGACCGGCTGGGCCTCACCGAAGGCACGGTCTTCGATGTCATTGAACGCGGTGGAGAAATCATTCTCCGGTTGCCCGCCCAGCAGAAGCGACTGACGATAGAAGAGGCCGCTGAACGGATCAGAAAGATTGTGCAATATAAGGGACCGCGGTTGAGTGATGAGGATATTGCGGCCGCCGGTCCCGTGATGGCGGCAGAAAAATATCGGAATTTCGTGAAAAACTCCTCCAGATGATTGCCCTCGATACCAATATATTGGTGCGCTGGCTTTTGAGAGACGATGCGGAGCAAGCCGCCAAGGCGCAGACAATTCTGGCTGGCGCCTGCTGGCTCGGCGATACCGTCTTGCTGGAACTGGCCTGGGTTTTGAAAAGCTACGCTGGTCTGGAACGCGCCGGCATCGCAGACAGCCTTGAAACGATTTTGCTGCTTCCCGAACTGCAATGTCCTGATCGCGAGGCGACATTATGGGCCATTGAAGCCTATCGTCGCGGGGCCGATATCGCCGATTCACTCCATATCGTAAGTTCGCGCCCGGCCGAAAATTTCGCAACGTTCGACCGGGATCTTGTCAGGAAAATGAAGGATAATCCATTTGTCGAAATCAGGCTGCTCGACTGATGGCCAAGCTTTATTTCTACTACAGCTCGATGAACGCGGGCAAATCGACCACTTTGCTCCAGGCCGATTTCAATTATCGCGAGCGGGGCATGCGGACCATGTTGTGGACGGCGGCGCTCGATGACCGTTATGAGGCGGGCTATATCACCTCGCGCATCGGCCTGAGGGCGGACGCCCATCTGTTCGAGCCCGATACCGATCTGTTCGCAGAGATAAGCGCCGATGTGGCAGCGCATGGGGCGCTCGCCTGCGTGCTGGTCGACGAAGCGCAGTTCCTCACGCGGGAGCAGGTGTTCCAGCTCGCCCGGCTGGCGGATGAAAGCAACGTCCCGGTGCTGGCCTATGGCCTCAGGACCGACTTCCAGGCCGAGCTGTTTCCCGGATCGGCGGCGCTGCTGGGGATTGCGGACAGCCTGGTCGAGCTTAAGGCCGTCTGCCATTGCGGACGCAAGGCGACGATGAACCTGCGCGTCGATGCCGATGGCAAGGCGGTCACGCAGGGCGCACAGACCGAGGTTGGCGGCAATGACCGTTATGAGGCATTGTGCCGCAAACATTTCATGGAGGCGCTGAAATGACGGATATCGCCGCGTTGATGCAGCCGATGGAAGATGGCGATATTCGCCTCGAACCGCTGGGTGAAGCGCATCGCGAGGGCTTGCGCACCTGCTGCGTCGCTGACGATCCGGTGTGGGACATCTATCCGGTCGATATGGCCGGAACCGCGTTCGACAAGGCGTTCTATGCCTTCCTTGCCAATCCGGCGCGCCATATTTTCGCGGTGCTGCAGGATGGCAAGGTGCAGGGCATGACGAGTTACCTGAACCTCGCGCTCGACCGGCAGGTGCTCGAGATCGGCGGCACCTTCATGGCGCCGTGGACGCGCGGCACCGGGCTCAACGGTCGCGTCAAGCGACTGATGATCAACCGGGCCTTTGGCGAGGGCATCCGCCGTATCCAGTTCCTTATCGACGAACGCAACCAGAGGAGTCAGGCGGCGGTACGAAAGCTTGGCGCGCAAAAGGAGGGCGTACTGCGTGCCGAACGCATCACCTGGACCGGCCACGTGCGCGATACCGGGGTGTTCGGCCTGTTGCGGGAAGAATGGGAGAACGGGCATGGGCGTTAGCGACAATATCATTTTCACCATCGCGACCTGGGCGATCCCGCTCATTCTCGCGATCGTGTTTCACGAGGTCGCGCACGGCTATGTCGCGCGCCGGTTCGGCGATCCGACCGCCGCGCGGCTCGGGCGTCTGACGCTCAACCCGTTCAAGCATGTCGACCCGTTCGGCACGGTTATCCTGCCGATGATGCTGGCGGTGATGAAGGCCCCGATCTTCGGTTGGGCCAGGCCCGTCCCGGTCGACCCGCGCAACCTCCGGCATCCGCGCCGCGACATGATGGTCGTCGCCGCTGCCGGCCCGCTGACCAATTTCGTGCTCGCGCTGATCGGTGCGGTGCTGCTCGGTATTGCTTTTCTCGCTTTCCGCGGCACCGAACCTTCGCTCCCTGCACGTTTTGTCGTGATGAACCTCGTCAATTTCCTGTCGATCAACGTGTTTCTTGGCATGTTCAACCTGCTGCCGATCCCGCCGTTCGATGGGTCCAAAGTGGTGCAGGGCTTCCTCCCCGAAGGTGCGGCACAACTGTTCGACCAGCTCGAACGCTATGGCCTCATCATCTTTGCGGTGATCATCCTGCTGCTTCCCAAGCTGCTCGGCTTCGATCTTATCGAGCGCGTCGTGATGCCGCCGTTCGGCTGGGCGATGGAGCAACTGCTCGGCATCGTGAAGGCGATTGCCGGCAATTGAAGCCCCGCAATGAACGGCTGGATCATATTGGATAAACCGCTCGGGCTTGGCTCGACCCAAGGGGTGAGCGCGGTCAAGCGCGCGCTGCGTGAGGGCGGCTATCCCAAGGTCAAGGTCGGCCATGGCGGCACGCTTGATCCGCTCGCGACCGGCGTGTTGCCGATCGCCATTGGCGAAGCGACCAAGCTTTGCGGGCGGATGCTCGATGCGAGCAAGGTCTATGATTTCACC
This sequence comes from Pseudomonadota bacterium, assembly GCA_023457895.1. GTDB lineage: Bacteria > Pseudomonadota > Alphaproteobacteria > Sphingomonadales > Sphingomonadaceae > JAFAFE01. Next base: position 76,245 of record JAEXAY010000050.1, on the reverse strand, counting down.
ATTTGCTTCGGGACCGAAACGGCCGGACTCGATGCCGAAGGCGAGGTGGTGGCACAGAGCGCGGTGCGTCCGGCGCTCGCCGAGGTCGAGGTGGTGCTGCCGCGCTTCACCGGTCCGATCAGCCAGGTCCCGCCCGCCTTTTCGGCGATCAAGATCGACGGCAGGCGCGCCTATGACCGCGCCCGCGCCGGGGAGACGGTCGAGATGAAGGCGCGGGAGGTGGAGGTTTACAGCTTAAGCCGAAGCCCTGAGCCTGTCGAAGGGCGTGTTGATGCAGAGAGTGTTGCTTCGGCAAGCTCTGCACTAACGGACCGTGTTGATTCCATCACCCTCACCGCGCATGTCTCGAAGGGCACCTATATCCGCAGCCTCGCCCGCGACATATCCCATGCGCTCGGCACGGTCGGTCATGTTTCGATGCTGCGCCGCACCCGGGCCGGACCGTTCGGCCTCGAGCATGCGATTTCGCTGGACATTCTGGAGAAACACGCTAAAGGCCGCACGCTTGAAGACATAAGCTTGCCGCTGGAGGCGGGGCTGGACGACATCCCGGCTCTTTCCCTCACTCCCGATCTGGCAAGGCTGGTCCGACAGGGCCGAGTCTTGGACGGGGTTGCCGCTGCCGACGGAACCTATTGCGCATGGGACGGAGATGTTCCGGTCGCTCTGGTGGATGTGTGGAACGAAACCGTCCGCGTTGTCAGGGGCTTCAACCTTTAAGATGTTCGAGGAAAAAGACATATGACGATTACTGCCGAGCGCAAGGACGCGCTGATCAAGGAACATGGCCGCGTTGAAGGCGACACCGGTTCCCCCGAAGTCCAGGTTGCAATCCTGACCGAGCGCATCGTGAACCTGACCGAGCACTTCAAGGGCCACCACAAGGACAACCACTCGCGCCGCGGCCTGCTCATGATGGTCAACAAGCGCCGTTCGCTGCTGGACTATCTCAAGAAGAAAGATCCGGCGCGTTACACTGCGCTGATCGGCAAGCTGGGTCTGCGCAAATAAGCGCAATCAAATTTGAGGGACGGCCCCGATGCGGGGCCGTTTCCATATAGAAAATCCGTAGCCCTGAGCCTTGAGTTTATCGAAAGGTCGAAGGGCGTCTGTCAGGACTTCACCACCTGCTTCGACAAGCTCAGGACTGCGGGTTAAATGAAAACAAGGGGCCAAACCGCATTCCGGCGGCAAGGCCAGCGGGTCACAATGGCCCCGACGCTGACCGGCGAGCGCATCGCCGGCAAGGAAGGCCCCGCATCGCAATAGGGCATGCGGGCACAAGGAAACATACATGTTTGATCAAAAGAAAGTATCCATCGAGTGGGGCGGAAGCACGCTGACCCTCGAAACGGGCAAGGTTGCCCGTCAGGCTGACGGCGCCGTGATGGCGAGCCTCGGCGAAACGGTCGTGCTGTGCGCTGTCACCGCCGCCAAGTCGGTCAAGGACGGGCAGGATTTCTTCCCGCTGACCGTCCATTATCAGGAAAAATATTCGGCCGCCGGCCGCATTCCGGGCGGCTTCTTCAAGCGCGAGCGCGGCGCGACCGAAAAGGAAACGCTGGTGTCGCGTCTCATCGACCGCCCGGTGCGCCCGCTGTTCCCGGAAGGTTTCTACAACGAGATCAACGCGATCGCGCAGGTTCTGTCCTATGATGGCGAAAATGAGCCCGATGTGCTGGCGATGGTCGCGGCCTCGGCAGCGCTCACCATTTCGGGCGTGCCCTTCATGGGCCCGATCGGCGCCGCGCGTGTCGGTTATCTCAACGGCGAATATATCCTCAACCCGACTGACGAGCAGGTCGCCGAAGGCGATCTCGACCTCGTTGTCGCCGCCACCCAGGACGCGGTGATGATGGTTGAATCCGAAGCCAATGAACTGTCGGAAGAAGTCATGCTCGGCGCCGTCATGTTCGCGCACGACGCCTGCCGCGAAGTGATCGCGGCGATTATCGACCTTGCCGAACAGGCTGCCAAGGATCCGTGGGAAATGGCTTCGGGCGACGACAATGCGGCGCTCAAGGACAAGATCAAGGGCCTCATCGGCGATGATATCGCGGCCGCCTACAAGCTCACCAGCAAGTCGGCGCGTTCGGATGCGCTCAATGCGGCGCGCGACAAGGCCAAGGCGATGTTCGAAGCCGACGGCCTCGATCCGCAGGCGGTGATGGCGGGCATCAAGCTCACCAAGAAGATCGAGGCGGATGTCGTCCGCACCGCGATCCTCAAGACCGGCCAGCGCATCGACGGGCGCACCACCACGCAGATCCGTCCGATCCTCGCCGAAACGCACTTCCTGCCGCGCGCGCATGGCTCTGCCCTGTTCACCCGCGGCGAGACCCAGACCATCGCCACCTGCACGCTTGGCACCAAGGATGCCGAGCAGATGATCGATGGTCTCAATGGCCTCCGCTATGAGCATTTCATGCTGCACTATAACTTCCCGCCCTATTCGGTCGGCGAAGTCGGCCGCTTCGGTGCGCCGGGCCGCCGCGAAGTCGGTCACGGCAAGCTCGCCTGGCGCGCGCTGCATCCGGTGCTGCCGACCAAGGAAGAGTTCCCCTATACCATCCGCCTCACCAGCGACATCACCGAGTCGAACGGCTCCTCGTCGATGGCGTCGGTATGCGGTGGCTCGCTTGCCATGATGGACGCGGGCGTTCCGGTGAAGCGTCCGGTTTCGGGCATCGCCATGGGCCTCATCCTCGAAGGCGATGACTATACCATCCTCAGCGATATCCTGGGCGACGAGGATCATCTCGGCGACATGGATTTCAAGGTGGCCGGAACCTCCGAAGGCATCACCACGATGCAGATGGACATCAAGGTCGCAGGCATCACCCGCGAAATCTTCGAGGCCGCGCTTAATCAGGCGAAGGAAGGCCGCGCGCATATCCTCGGCGAAATGGCCAAGGCGCTGGGCGAGACCCGCAGCGAACTGTCGGCCCATGCTCCGCGGATCGAGACGATGCAGATCAACAAGGAAAAGATCCGCGACGTCATCGGCACCGGCGGCAAGATCATCCGCGAGATCGTCGCGCAAACCGGCGCCAAGGTCGATATCGACGACGAAGGTCTTATCAAGATTTCGTCGAGCGACTTGACGCAGATCGAAGCCGCCAAAAACTGGATCCTCGGCATCGTCGAGGAGCCCGAAGTTGGCAAGATTTACCAGGGCAAGGTCGTCAACATCGTCGATTTCGGCGCCTTCGTGAACTTCATGGGCGGCAAGGACGGCCTCGTCCACGTCAGCGAAATGAAGAATGAGCGCGTCGAAAAGCCGACCGACGTCGTGTCCGAAGGGATGGACGTCAAGGTCAAGGTGCTCGAGATCGACAATCGCGGCAAGGTCCGCCTGTCGATGCGCGTGGTCGATCAGGAAACCGGCGAGGAACTCGAAGACACCCGTCCGGCCCGCGAACCGCGTGAACCGCGCGGCGACCGCCGCCGCGAAGGCGGCCGCGACCGTGGTCCCAGAGGCGATCGCGGCGGTGAGCGTGGCGGCCGTGACCGTGGCGACCGCCCCCGCCGCGACCGCAGCGAAGGCGGCGACCAGGGCCCCGAAGACCAGGGCCATGTGCCGGACTTCCTGAAGGACTAAGGCCAAGCGTCCTTGCGGGCCGCGAAACGGCACGGCGATCCAGGGCCGCGTAAACCCATTGGATTGCCACGCATCTGGCGGTGCTCGCAATGACGGAGAAGGATAAAAGGCCTCGCAGCAATGCGGGGCCTTTTTCATTTATTCGGGCAGAGCGCTCAAACGGGTTCGCGCGGAAGTACGGAGGCGCCGAGACGATGGCGTTGGCACAGGGGGCCTTTGCATGCCGTCATTTCCGCGAAAGCGGGGATCCATTTCACGAATCGTAAATCTTGACCTCCGGAGAGGGGCGCGCGTTCGCGGCAACGCTCATCCCGAAATCAGTCAGAAACCCGCGCTACGGGGGAGGAACGAAATCTCTTGTCATCGCGTCGCATCACGGCTTTACAACGCCGTCATGAGCGATAGGCTGATCGTCATGACCAGATTCGCGTTTCCACTGCTCGCCGCTACCGCTTTCGCCCTCGCTGCCTCGCCCTCGCTGGCGCAGAAAAAGTCGGCAGCCCGGTCGAAGGCCAAACCTGCTGTCACGAAGGTCGCCGAACCGGCCATCCCTCCTGTCTGCCCGCTTCCCGGCGGTGAAATCCCGGTGCGGCTGGCGACCTCGCTCGGCACGGTCGACGTTGCGCTTGATGCGAAGCGCGCGCCGGTTTCGACCGCCAATTTCCTCGCCTATACCGACAGCCGGAAATATGACGGCGCCAGCTTCTACCGGGTGATGAAAATGCCGGGCGATGCTGCAGCGACGCCGGGGCTGGTTCAGGCAGGGCAGCGCACGCCGGGGATGATCCTCCCGCCGATTGCCCATGAGCCGACGACGCAGACCGGGCTAAGCCATGTGACCGGCGCGATTTCGATGGCGCGGCTCGCGCCGGGCACCGCCACCAGCGATTTTTTCATCATGACCAGCGACATGAAGGGGCTCGATGCCGATCCGGCGCGGGCGGGCGACAATGCGGGTTATGCGGTGTTCGGTCATGTGACGAGCGGGATGGAGATTGTGCGTCAGATCTATGGCCTTCCGATTGATCCCGCCAAGGGGCCGATGGTGGGCCAGATGATCGCGGAGCCGGTCAAAATCACCAGCGCCCGCCGCATTCCGCTGCGCAAGGCGGATGATCCCGCCTGTGCTGCGGCTAGGCCCTGACCATCATTTTTTTGGCGCCTCATTCGGATTGCGTTCAGCCCCGGCTATTGTATAGGTGCGCTCCATGACCGACAAAATCCGATTTCGCCCGCTCGCGCTGGCTGCGCTGACCGCTCTTGCTCTTCCTGCGCTGGCAGGCTGCGCATCGCTGGGTGGAGGCGGTCGCGGCAAGGCGATCGACACCAACTATGTCGCGCGAGACGTCAATACGCTTTATTCCGCCGCCAAGGACCGGCTCGACCGGGGCCGCTACCGCGAAGCCGCCGCGCTGTTCGACGAGGTCGAGCGCCAGCACCCCTATTCGCCCTGGGCGCGCCGCGCGCAGCTGATGAGCGCATTCAGCTATTATCTGGCGCGCAATTACAATGAATCGATCAGTTCGGCACAACGTTTCCTTGCGATCCATCCGGGCAACAAGGACGCGGCCTATGCCTATTATCTCATCGGTCTCAACTATTATGAGCAAATGAGCGATGTGACGCGCGACCAGAAGGTCACGCAATCGGCGCTGCAGGCGCTGGGCGAGGTCGCACGCCGCTACCCCAACACCGATTATGCCGCCGACGCGCGGTTGAAAATCGACCTCGTCAATGACCATCTCGCCGGCAAGGAAATGGAAATCGGCCGTTTCTATGAACGCAGCGGCAAGTGGCTCGCCGCCTCGCTGCGCTTCCGTGAGGTGGTCGACAAATATCAGACCACCACGCACACCCCTGAAGCGCTGTACCGCCTGACCGAAACCTATCTCGCGCTCGGTGTTCCGGCCGAGGCCAAGAAATCGGCCGCCGTCCTTGGTGCTAACTATCCGGGTTCGAAATGGTACAATCGCGCCTACGACCTTATGCAGAAGCACGCGCCGGGAGCCTGAGCACCGGCGAAGGGCTGCCATGCTGACGGCACTTTCCATCCGCGATGTGGTGCTGATCGAAGCGCTCGACCTTGATTTTTCCGAAGGCCTTGGCGTGCTCACCGGCGAAACCGGCGCGGGCAAGTCGATCCTCCTCGATTCATTGGGCCTCGCCCTGGGTATGCGGGCCGACAGCGGGCTGGTGCGGCAGGGCGCCGAGCGCGCGCTGGTGACGGCCAGCTTCGAAGCACCGCCGGTGGGCCACCCGCTCTACCAGTTGATTGATGACGGCGGGCTCGAAATCGAGCCGGGCGAGCCGCTCATCATCCGCCGCCAGGTCAAGGCTGACGGCGGCAGCCGTGCCTTCATCAACGATCAGCCCGCGTCGGCGGCGCTGCTCCGCGAAGCAGGCGCGCTGCTGGTCGAAATCCACGGTCAGCATGACGATCGCGGGCTGCTGAACGCCAAGGGCCACCGCGCATTGCTCGATGCGTTCGGCGCGCTCGATACCGCGCGCGTCGCAGACGCTCACAAGGCTTGGGCGCAGGCCGACGAAGCGCTGGCGGCCGCGCGCGAACGGGTTGAAACGGATGCTCGCGACCGCGAATGGCTGGACCACAGCATCGCCGAGATTGAACGCTTCGCCCCAGAGGCCGACGAGGAGGCCGAACTTGCAGGCCAGCGCGCCGATATGCAGAAAGGCGAGCGTCTCGCCGAAGAACTGGCCGCGCTCGATCAGCTGCTTGGGGGGGCCGAAGGCGCGATGGCGCAGCTCCGGCAGGCGGCGCGTCGGCTTGACCGCATCGGCGGCGAGCATGAATTGCTGGGCGAGGCGCTGGCGGCGTTCGATCGCGCGCTGATCGAGGCAGGCGAGGGTGAGGACCGGCTGGCGCGCGCCGCGGAAGCGCTGCGCTATGACCCGGAGGAGCTTGACCGGATCGAAACCAGGCTGTTCGATTTGCGCGCGCTCGCCCGCAAACATCAGGTTCAGCCCGATGGACTGGCGGCCCTGTTCGCGGACCTGCAGGCGCGGCGCGATGCGCTCGAGGCGGGCGAGGAGGGACTGGCGCGGCTAGCAGCGGATACGCGGGCCGCGCGCGAAGCTTATGCCGCGGCGGCGCAGGCGCTCCACCATGCGCGCGTGGCGGCGGCGACAAGGCTCGACGCGGCGGTGGCGGGTGAACTCGCGCCGCTGAAGCTGGAAGCGGCAAAGTTCCGTACGGCGGTAGATAGCCTCCCCGACGATCAATGGGGCGCTTCGGGCATGGACCGGGTCGCGTTCGAGATATCGACCAACCCCGGCGCTCCGTTCGCGCCGCTGGTCAAGATTGCGAGCGGCGGGGAATTGTCACGCTTCATCTTGGCGCTCAAGGTTGCGCTTGCCGAGGAAGGCGGTGCGGAGACAATGATCTTCGACGAAATCGACCGCGGCGTCGGCGGCGCAGTTGCCTCGGCCATCGGCGAACGGCTGGCGCGCTTGTCTCAAGGCAAGCAACTGCTCGTCGTAACGCACAGCCCCCAGGTCGCGGCGCGGGGCGACCATCACCTGCTGATCGCGAAATCGTCCGACGGCACGGTCGCGCGGACCGGCGTCACCACGCTCGATGCAAGCGACCGCCGCGAGGAAATCGCCCGCATGCTCTCGGGCGCGGAGATTACGAATGAGGCAAGGGCGCAGGCCGGGAAATTGCTGGAGGGGACGTGAGCGAAATCACCGAAGCTGAAGCCGCCAATGAGCTGATGCGCCTCGCCAAGGAGATCGCGCGGCATAACCGGTTGTATCACACCGACGATGCACCCGAGATTTCGGACGCGGATTATGATGCGCTGGTGCGGCGCAACAATGAACTGGAGGCGGCGTTCCCGCATCTGATCCGCACGGATTCGCCCAACCGCCAGGTCGGCGCGGCGCCGGCTGGGCATCTCAGGAAGGTCACGCATGCCCAGCGCATGATGAGCCTCGATAATGCGTTCAGCGAGGCGGATGTGCGCGATTTTGTGGCGCGGGTGCGGCGCTTCCTGAACCTGGCGCCCGATGCGCCGGTGCGGCTGACGGCGGAGCCCAAGATCGATGGCCTCAGCTGTTCGCTGCGCTATGAGGACGGGCGGCTGGTGCTCGCCGCAACGCGCGGCGACGGCACGGTGGGAGAGGATGTGACCGCCAATGTGCGGACGATCGGGGATGTGCCGGGAACGCTGGTACATCGTGCCCCTGCGAGGGCAGGGGCCCAGGGCAGCACAGCGCAACATAACACTGAGGCCCTGCCTTCGCAGGGGCACGATATCATCCCCGCCATCTTCGAAATTCGCGGCGAGGTCTACATGGCCAAGTCCGATTTTGCTGCACTCAATGCTGCGCAGCAAAATGCGGGCGGCAAGATTTTCGCCAACCCCCGAAACGCCGCGGCAGGCTCGCTGCGGCAGAAGGATGCGGGCGTCACCGCGAGCCGCCCGTTGCGTTTCCTGTCGCATGGCTGGGGCGAGGTTTCGGCGCTTCCGGCCGACAGCCAATATGGCGTGATGAAGGCGATCGAGGCATGGGGCCTGCCGCTTAGCGACCTGTTCGTGACCGTCGATACGGTGGACGACGCGCTCGCCCATTATGCGCGGATCGAGGCGCTGCGCGCGGACCTGCCGTTCGATATCGACGGCGTCGTGTACAAGGTAGACCGGCTCGACTGGCAGCAGCGCCTCGGCTTTGTCACCAAGGCGCCACGCTGGGCGATCGCGCATAAATTTCCCGCCGAACAGGCGCAGACCACCCTGGAAGCGATCGACATCCAGGTGGGGCGCACCGGCAAGCTCACCCCCGTCGGGCGGCTGCATCCGGTTACGGTCGGCGGCGTGGTCGTTGCCAATGTGACGCTGCACAACCGCGACGAGATTGCGCGCCTCGGCGTGCGCCCGGGCGACCGGGTGCAGTTACAGCGCGCCGGCGATGTGATCCCGCAGATCGTCGCCAACCTGACGCGCGAGGAAGATCGCACCGCCTATCCGTTCCCCGATCACTGCCCCGAATGCGGATCGGAAGCGGTGGCCGAGGAGGGCGAGGTCGATGTGCGCTGCACCGGCGGTCTCATCTGTCCCGCACAACGCGTTGAGCGCCTGAAGCATTTCGTCAGCCGCGCCGCGCTCGACATCGAGGGTCTGGGCGAAAAGAGCATCGCGGAATTCTATGGTCTCGGCTGGCTCCATAGCCCGGCGGATATTTTCCGCCTGAAGAACCGCCGCGCCGAGCTGGTGGCGCGCGAGGGCTGGAAGGACAAGTCGGTCGACAATCTGCTCGCGGCGATCGATGCCAAGCGCGCGCCTGATCCGGCGCGGTTCCTGTTCGGGCTCGGCATCCGCCACATCGGCAGCGTCACCGCGAAGGATCTGGTCAAAGCCTTCGGTTCGGTCGAGGCGATCCGCGAGGCCGCGGAGGCGGCGGCGCGGGTGCTGGAAACGCAAAAAAACGCCGCTCCAGCCCGGAGCCCTGAGCCTGTCGAAGGGCGGCTCGAGGTTGGCGCTGATACTGATGGACGTGCTTCGACAAGCTCAGCACGAACGGAAGAATGGGATCAGGCCAAACTCGCCGACCTTCGCGCCATCGACGGCGTCGGCGGCGCGGTGATCGAGGCGCTCGCCGATTTCTTCCACGAGCCGCACAATGTCGCGGTGTGGGAGGACCTCCTTTCCGAAGTCTCCCCGCCCGCCTTTGTCTCGACCGCGCGCGAGACCGAATGGACCGGCAAGACCATCGTGTTCACCGGCAAGCTCGAAACGATGAGCCGCGACGAGGCCAAGGCGCAGGCCGAAAGCCTCGGCGCCAAGGCGGCGGGTTCCGTTTCGGCGAAGACCGATCTGGTGGTCGCGGGGCCGGGCGCGGGGTCGAAGCTCAAAGAGGCCCAAAAGCACGGCGTGCGCGTCATCGACGAGGCCGAATGGGCGGACATCTTATCGCGAGCTTGACAGCGCGTCGCTTTGAGCTAAAATTACTTATATGGAAAATAAATTATTTGCGCCTAACCGATTAAAAGAAGTTCGGAAATCGCTAGGATTTACCCTCAAAGAGTTGGGGGATGCCGTCGGTGTGACGTTTGCAACGATATCGAAATTGGAAAATCGTCAAATGGGTTTTACGATCGACTATCTTAATCAGATATCCGAAAGTCTCGATGTTTCGGTGACGGAGTTGCTCGTCGTGCCGTCTAATGATTTTAAACCGGAATATGGAGCATCGCCAAAAGCAAAAATTTCCACGGTTGAGGATGCTCGAACCCAAATTGCGAGCTTGCTGAAAGTTGCGGCTGAACAAGTCTCAATCAGTGTGGTTTATTGACGCGCCAGCGCATCACCCCGCCCTGAAACGGAGTCCATAATCCGGTACGGATACCGGCCCGTTGCAGCAAGCGGTTGGTCCACACGTTGCAGGTGTCGAACAGAGAGTAGCGGCCATGCGCTGCATAAAAACTCTCGGTCGCGCTGAGGCCGGGAATGGCGATGACCTGTCCGTTGCGATCGTAACGGAACTGAGCGCGTACCAGCCGGACGATGGTGCGATACTGGTCCGGCGTCACCATCACCCGCCGGACGTAACGGCTTCGCACCGGCGCGAGCTCCTGATCGACGTGCATCGCGCTGCGGCCGGGGAGGAACAGCGCGCGCAGCACGATGCCGGGAGTTGCATCCGCGACCGACGGGACCTTGCGGTAAAATTCCTCATTGCCCCAGCCGAAGCGGTAATAGGTGGCATCGGCATAAGCGACGCGGAAATGTTCGGGGCGGATGATGTCGCGCCAGTCATAGTCCGGCGTTGTTACCGGCAGCAGCAGCCCGGCGTGGACGCCGTTGGTTTCGACATAGATGGGGATACCCGCCTTAGGCTCGACCCAACCGGCATTGACGGGGATCAGCGATCCGGCGAGCGCGGCGATGAGGTAGGCTATCACGATTGCTGCGAACATGGCGAGCGTGCGCTTGAGGGCAGTCAGGACAGTCCAGCTGTGCGCGGGCTCCAAGCTATGAATCCCGCCGTTCACCGTTACCAGCTTCCGAAATCGCCCGGAGGCTGGCTGGTTCGTCCGCTCGCGCGCACCGGGCGCCGCCAGCCGGGGCGCTGGCGCTTGATCAGCCGCAATGCGGGCCAGTCGCCATTGGCCGCGCTTTCGGCGAGGCGGAAACCGTAACGGCGATAGGCGCGGGCGACGGCTTCCTGCTGGCGATCGAGCAATCCGGCGAGGATCAGCGTGCCTCCGGGCACGGTGATTTGGGCGAGCGCAGGCGCGAGTTCGATCAGCGGACCTGCGAGGATGTTGGCGATGACGAGGTCATAGGGCGCACGGCGGCGGATCATGTCATGATCGGTGCCCGACGCCACGCACAGCGCAAGGCCGCCTTGCGTCTGTGACGTCATGACGCCATTGATGGCAGCATTGTCGCGCGTCACGTCGATGCTGACGGGGTCGATATCCGAAGCGGTGGCATAGGCGCGCGGCCACAGGTGGAGCGCGGCAAATGCGAGCAAGCCGGTGCCAGTGCCGATGTCGGCGATATGGCGGAAACGTTCGCCGCGCGCGTGCAGACGGTCAAGCATGGCGAGGCAGCCTGCCGTGGTTTCGTGCGTACCGGTGCCGAAAGCGAGGCCTGCGTCAATCCGGATCGGATAGGCGCCCGGCGGAACTTCGCCCTTGTTTTCTGCGGTGTGAACATAGAAGCGCCCGGCATGGACGGGTTCGATGCCGGACTGGCTGAGCGTCACCCAATCCTCGTCCGGCATTTTTTCAAGCATTGTCTTCGCGCGGGCAGCGCTTGGAATCTCGGCCTGGATCGCGGCAATCACCGTCCTGGCGGGTTTCGCCTCGAAATAGGCGTCCATGCGCCAGGCATCCGCATCTTCGTCAACCTCGCTGGTGACGATCACCGGTTCGGGATCGAGCAGCGATAGCGCGGGAATTTCACCCGACAGATATTCGGCCTCGGCTCGGGTACAGGGCAGGGATAGTTTCCAGCTGGTCATGACCTTGGCATCACCCGCCGCCAGTTCTTAGCGCACATAGCTTGCGCCATTGGCGTCGATTACCGCACCGGTCATCGAGGGCGGAGCGTGGAGCGCGCAGAATGCGGCAATCTCGGCGATCTCGTCGGGCATCGCGACCCGGCCGAGCGGAATCTCCTGAAGGAGCCTGTCGCCGCCCCGGCTTTCCGGATAATCGTCTGCCATCCCGGTCATGGTGAAGCCGGGACAGATCGCAAAAGCAAGGATATTGTCGCGGGCATAGCCGCGCGCGATGGTCTTGGTCATCGCCACCATGCCCGCTTTCGACGCGGCATAATGCCAGTGCTGCGGGCTGTCGCCGCGATAGGCGGCGCGGCTGGCCATGTTCACGATGCGCCCGCCATTGCGGCTGCGGAAATGGAGCACCGCCTCGCGGCACAGGAGCGCGGCCGCCGTCAGGTTGACGTCCATCGTATAATGCCAGTTTTCCAGCCATTCGATTTCGCCAAGACCAATCGAATTGGCCTCAAACACCCCGGCATTGTTGATGAGAACGTCGATCCGTCCGTCGAGCTTTTCGAGCGCATCCTGCCACAGTTGGCCGGGCACCGACGGATTGGACAGGTCGCCACTGGCGCTGCTGGCCGTGACCAGGCGAACATTGTCCATCCCGCCGATCCGCTCGGCAATAGCCGCCCCGATTCCGCGACTGCCGCCAGTCAACAGAATATGTGTGTCCGCCATAAATCCTTTCCGCTAGCCGGCGCCGATGACTCGCTGGGCAAAGGCGATGGAGCTGTCATGCAATGAGTTGATCGTTCCATTAACCTGAGAAAAGCCTGCACTCAAAGACTTGATTTCGCTCGCCACCTGTTCGGTGTCGTTGCGGATAACGTCAATAGTGGACGACATCGAATCCGCCGCCAGCGCCGTTTCATCGATAGCCGCCGTGATCTGGGTGACGATCTGTGCCTGGTTGTCCATCGCCTCGCGCATCTTGGCCGCGGATTGCTGAACGTCGAGAATGGTCGCCCGGATCGAACTATTGGCGCCCACGGTGTTGCGTGTGGCGCTTTGGATTACCGAAATTTTCTGCGCAATCTCGTCGGTAGCGCTGGCCGTCTGCCCCGCCAGATGCTTGACCTCCTGCGCGACTACTGCAAAGCCGCGGCCTGCGTCGCCTGCGCGTGCCGCCTCGATCGTTGCATTGAGCGCGAGCAGGTTGGTCTGCCCGGCAATCTCGCGGATCAGGCCGAGGATCGATTCGATCGACTGGGCGTGACGTGACAGGTCTTCGGACAGTTCGACTGCGGTTCCGGCCTGCTCGGCGGCCTTGACGGTGGCATCGCTGGTGTTGACCACTTCACCGCGGGTTTCCTCGATCGCGCGGATAAGGCCTGCTGCGGTGTTGGCGGCCTCGCGCATCGCTATCGCTGATTGTTCGGCTGCTGCTGCGACCTGCGACGTCTTGTCAAGCATGCCGGTGGTGGAACTGCTGGTGGCCTCGGCCTGGTTACGCAGCAGTTCGCCTTCGTGACGCAGGCCCGAGACATAGCCCGAGATTTCCTTTTCATAGCTGTTGGCGTGGTCCTGGCGTTCCTGCTTGACGCGCAGCGCAACCAGATGATCGTAGATCGAGCCGATCACCATCAGTTCGACGGCCTGAAAGTCCCGCATGGTTTCTTCCGCCCGGGCAAGCTCTTCTCCGGCGACGCCTGCGTCAGTCTTCAATGTCTCGATGGTCGCGTTGACCATGAAGCGCGCATTGGTCAGCATCTCGACCAGCGTCAGCCCGTTGCTGTCAAGCTGGCCTACATATTCCTGCAACCCCTCCAGCCAGCTCGCTTCGGCCATCTGCATATAGCGGGCGCGATAATAGTTTCGCATCATCGGCAGAAACTGGTTCACCGCCTCACGCGAAAACAGCGGGATCGGTTTGATCTTCTCGTAGCTGTCGTTCCACAAGCGGATATTGATCTGGTCAATATGCGGTTCCACCAGCGGCCAGAGTTCGGCGCACTGACGATTATGACGACCATCCGGGTCGTTGATTGCCAGCATGTCGCGGAATGATTTCTGAATGGTGGCGCTAACCATGAACCTGCTCCTGTTTGACGGCCCATGCGGCCTGCCTGAATATCAACCCGTCTTCAGCTGCGCGTTTTCAGCATGGTCTGCACGAAACTCCGCGAGTTATCGTGCAATGCGCCGATCGTGCCGGTGACGTTGGAAAAGCCCGTGTTGAGGGCCTGTATCTCGCTTGCCACCTGTTCGGTGTCGTTGCGGATGACCTCGATGGTGGATGACATGGAATCCGCCGCCAGCGCGGTTTCATCGATCGCAGCGGTAATCTGGGTCACCACCTCGGCCTGGCTGTCCATCGCGGTCCGGATACGGATGGCTGCCTCGCCGACTTCGGAAATGGTGTTGCGGATCGAATTGCTCATGTCGACCGTGCCGCGCGTTGCCGACTGGATTGCGGCGATGGTAGCAGCGATTTCATCGGTTGCCTGCGCGGTCTGGTTCGCGAGCGACTTGACCTCCTGCGCGACCACGGCAAAGCCGCGCCCGGCATCGCCAGCGCGCGCCGCCTCGATCGTTGCATTGAGCGCGAGCAGGTTGGTCTGCCCGGCGATGTCACGGATCAGGCTGAGGATCGATTCGATCGACTGGGCGTGCTGCGACAAGGTTTCGGACAGTTGCACCGCCTGTCCCGCTTCGGTCGCGGCGCGGCCGGAAATGGCATTGGCGCCGACGACCTCATGCCGGGTTTCCTCGATGGCGCGGATGAGGCCCGCGGCCGTGTTGGCGGCCTCGCGCATTGCCATGGCGGATTGTTCAGCGGCCGCGGCCACCTGCGACGTGCGCGCAAGGACTTCGCGAGTCGAGCCGGTGGCATTTTCCGCCTGTTCCTGCAACTGGCGGCTGTCGGCGTTGAGGCCGTTGACATAGCCGGACACCTCACGGTCGAAGGCCTCGGCCTGTTCGGTGCGGGTGCGTTCGATCCGCTTGGCGATGATATTGTCGTAGATGGCGCCGATCACCATGAACTCGATCGCGAGGAAGCTGCGCAGGATCATCTCGAAATTCCGGCGCTGGCCATCGTCCAGTGGCGCGCGGCTGATCTGTTCGCTGAGAACGTCGACAAAATAGGCGCTGTTGGACAGGATTTCGTCGAGGTTGAGGCCGTTCCGGTCGAGCCGCTCGATATAGCCCTGGAGACCGTCGAGCCAGTTCCCGCTAGTCATTTCAAGCAGGTGACGGCGATAATATGCGACCAGCACCTCCATGTGCCTTTCGGCGGATTCGCGCCGGAACATGGATAATTGGCGGATCCGCGAATAACTATAGTCCCACTGGCGATAGAGCAGCTCCTCCATGTGCGGCCCGACCAGCTCCCAGATTTCGCGGCATCCCTTGTCGATCCTGCCCGCTACATCATTGAGCGCGATGATCGCCTTGAACCGTTCGTGGATCACACCGTCCGTCACTGTTTCCCCTCCCGAAATCAGTAGCTCCGATCAGCCCCTGCTCATCACCTGCTTCATGAAATTTCGCGAATTGTCGTGCAGCGCGTTGATGGTCCCCGTGACATCGGTGAAGCCCGAGTTGAGCGACCTGATTTCGCCCGCCATCCGTTCGGTATCGTTGCGGATCATGTCGACCGTGGAGGACATGGAATCGGCTGCGAGCGCCGTTTCGTCGATCGCCGCGGTGATCTGGGTGACGATCTGTGCCTGGTTGTCCATCGCCTCGCGCATCTTGGCCGCGGATTGCTGGACGTCGAGAATGGTCGCCCGGATAGAGCTGCTGGCATCGACGGTATTGCGCGTTGCGGTCTGGATGACCGAGATCTTCTCGGCAATCTCGTCGGTCGCCGAGGCGGTCTGCCCGGCGAGATGCTTCACCTCCTGCGCGACCACTGCAAAGCCGCGGCCCGCATCGCCTGCGCGTGCCGCCTCGATCGTCGCATTGAGCGCGAGCAGGTTGGTCTGCCCTGCAATCTCGCGGATCAGGCCGAGGATCGATTCGATCGACTGGGCATGACGTGACAGGTCTTCCGACAGTTCGACAGCGGAGCCCGCCTGGTCCGCCGCCCGCCCGGTGACATTGCTGGTGGCGACGACTTCGGCACGGGTTTCCTCGATCGCGCGGATGAGCCCCGCCGCGGTGTTGGCGGCCTCGCGCATCGCCATCGCCGACTGTTCGGCTGCCGCTGCCACCTGCGACGTCTTGTCGAGCATGCCCGCGGTGGAATTGCTCGTGGTTTCAGCCTGCGCGCGCAGTCCGGCGCCATCGGTATTGAGCTTGTCGACCGACTGGGCGATGGACTGTTCGAAATCGGATGCCGCCTGCGCGCGCGTCGCCTCGATTCGGCTCTGCACGAGATCGCTGTTGATCTCGTTCATCATCACCATGCTGATGCCGTTGATTGCGAGGATCGCGTCGATGAATCCTTCGAGACGCGGATCCTGGTCGCCGACGGCTCCAACCAGCGCCGAAATTTCGCCCGATGCTTCGTGGATGAGGCCCATGACCATCTGGCCGACGTCCATATTGGTCTGCTGAATGTCCGAAATGCTCTTGGCGACCGCCTTGATCCACTCCGGCGAACTGGCATTGAGATATTGATTTTTATAGAAAAGGTCGATCACCATGCTGACATATTGGTCTTCATTGGCGGGCGCGTGCATCTCCATGCCATATTGCTGATACAGCCGCCGGGTATTGGCGCGCATGAGATCGGGCATCAGCGGTTCGATCACCGGCCATAGGGTGCGGCATCGCCCCGCAAGCGTGCCGTCGCGATCCGCATCGGCAAAGACCTGCTTGAAGCGCTGTTCCAGAAATATGTCGTCCATTTGAGCCCCGCTGCTGTCAAAGATCCAGACAGATTTGGCTGCCGGATGGATCGCAGGGCTAACGCAAAAAGATTAACCATATTTAAAAATCGGGGTGAAATGTAACGATGCGCGTTACATTTGCGGCGCGGTCTTCGCTGCTATAGGAAAAAGGCAGGCGCTTCACCCGAGGAATTCCAGCATGATCATAGGCACGCCCAAGGAAATCAAGAACCATGAATATCGCGTCGGACTGACGCCGGAGAGCGCGCAGGAACTGGTGGCGCATGGCCATGAGGTGCTGATCGAAAGCGGCGCGGGCAATGGTATCGGTGCAAGCGACGCGGCCTATGCGAAAGCGGGGGCAACCATCGTTAAAGGCGCAAGGGAGATTTTCGAGCGCGCCGAGATGATCGTCAAGGTCAAGGAGCCCCAAGCAGACGAGCGCTCGATGCTGCGTGAAGGGCAGATTCTTTATACCTATCTTCACCTTGCGCCCGATCCTGAACAGACGCGCGATCTGCTCGACCGCAAGGTAGTCGGTATCGCGTATGAAACGGTGACCGGCGCGGGCGGCGGGCTGCCGCTTCTCAAGCCGATGAGCCAGGTGGCGGGGCGGATGTCGGTCCAGGCGGGAGCGACGGCGCTCGAAAAGGCGAATGGCGGGCGCGGCGTGCTGCTGGGCGGCGTTCCCGGCGTGCTTCCCGGTAAGGTCGCGATCATCGGCGGTGGCGTGGTCGGTTTCAACGCGGCCCAGATGGCGACCGGCCTTGGCGCCGATGTCACCATTCTCGACTGCAGCCCGGAGGTGCTGGAACGGCTCGGCATGCATTTCGAGGAGCGCGCCAAGACCAGTTTTTCGAACAAGGCCAATCTGGCTGCTGCGGTCGCGGAAGCCGATCTTGTCATCGGGGCGGTGCTGATTCCCGGCGCGGCCGCGCCCAAGCTCGTCACGCGCGGCATGCTGAAGACGATGAAGCCCGGCGCGGTGCTGGTCGATGTCGCTATCGATCAGGGCGGCTGCTTTGAAACGTCGCGACCCACTACCCATGCCGACCCGACTTTCATCGTCGAAGAAATTGTCCATTATTGCGTCGCCAACATGCCGGGCGCGGTAGCGAGGACCTCCACCTATGCGCTCAATAATGTGACGCTGCCGCATGCGCTCAGAATTGCCGATCTTGGCTGGAAGGAAGCCTTGCGCCGCGACCCGCATCTCGCAGAGGGACTCAATGTCTGGGACAGCAAACTCACTTTCAAGGCTGTCGCCGACGCACTGGACCTCCCCTATACCCCGGCCGTAGAGGCGCTTGGCTAGCGCGTCAGTGCGAACCCGGATTTTCGCGCTGCGGTGTCGATGGCCGGGCGGGCACGACCGGCTTCAGCGGTTCGGTTACAGAAGGCTCCGGTTTCGGTTCCCTCGGGCGTATCCGGGGTAGCGCCGGGCCTGGATGCTTTTCGGGTCGTTGGGAGCCGCCGCCGGATTGATCCTCTCCCTCTGACATGATCGGCGCGCGCCCTTGCTCTGTCGCCAGTCCGGTCATCGCACCCTCCTGGTTGCCTAGGGCGGGAGCAGACGAGCCCATTACAGGTCCTTCGCCCGCACCACCGTTACCGTTATTTGTAGCCGTGTCATTTGTCCGGCTGGAAAGCGCTACCCCCACCGCCACCGCGATGGCGATGGCAACGGGGATCCAGGTGCGCCGCTGGCTCATTGCTTAATAAAGTCCCGGCATTTCGCGCTGCGCAGTATTGTCCGGTTCGGGGTTCTGCAGCAGTTTGCGCGGTGCCGCAGGTGCTCCAACGCGGTCCAGGCTCGCGCTGGCGCCGGACAGGGTGCTGCTCGCCGATGCCGAACAACTACGTCCGGCGAGATAATCGAGCGCCGCCTTGACCGATGCTTCGCCCGGATCGCCCAGCGGTTTCGAAATATCGTCCGCGGCATAGCAGGTCGCCCCCATCTTGCCCGCGAGGCCGTTATAATAGTTGCTGACGCCCGCCTGGTTCTCGACCGCAAAAGAAACAACGCGCAGGCGGTCGTCGCAGGCGCTGCGATCGAGCGCGATCTGGCCGACCGGCTTGCCATAGGTGTTGGTACCGATCAGCGCGGCATTCGCATTGAGGAACGGGGCAAAGCCGTTCATCACCATCTCGCTCGCCGAAGCGGTGCTGCCGGTGCCGATGAACGCGATCTTGACCGGGCTCACCGATTGCGGCTGCGGTGCGAACGTATAGGTTTCGTTTTCTGCAGCCTTTGACGGCCGGAATGCGATCTTCGCGAAGATATCCGATGTGCTCCGGTTGCCGCCCATGAGGTTGCCCATGTGCGAGGCAACATCGATCAGCCCACCGCCATTATAGCGGAAGTCTATGATGAACTTCGTGACGCCCTGCGCCCGCATGGTCGAGAACGCATCGGTCAGCGGCGCCTTGGCCGGAGTGATGAAGTTGCGCAGGTTGATGTAACCAATCTTCTCGCCATTGTCGGTCAGCACCCGCGAACCATAGCGCGAT
This sequence comes from Pseudomonadota bacterium, assembly GCA_023457895.1. Classification (GTDB taxonomy): domain Bacteria; phylum Pseudomonadota; class Alphaproteobacteria; order Sphingomonadales; family Sphingomonadaceae; genus JAFAFE01. Next base: position 57,321 of record JAEXAY010000050.1, on the reverse strand, counting down.
GACACGGGCGGAATTTCAAAATCGGCCTTGGTTACGGTCTTGTCGGACGTCACACCATTATAGCTGACGCGAAACACCCGCGACGTGCCCGCCGTCGACGGGCCAAGCGCATTGTTGAGTCCGTCGGTGCCTTCTGCGGCGATAATCGCGGAAACGGTGCGCATATTGCCGCTGGTTGTCCCGATCGCGAGGATTTCTGCGCCGCGATCGATGCCCGCGTTGAGTGCGGGCGCGCCTTCATAGGCTTCGGTAATCCACAGCCTGTTGGCGCCATCAAGCGCGATGCGCATGCCAAACCCAGCGGTTTCGCCGGACTGATAATAGGCGTCCTCTTCCCTGATCGAGGTGATGTAGGTGAAATAGCGATCCTTGCCCTGTGCCCGTGCGGTCGCGGTGAGCGCGTCGATATAGTCGTCGACCGTCGCATAGGCAGATGCGTTGAGGCTGGCCGGTAGCGTTTCAGGGAACAGGTACCATTCGCGCATCTGCGCGTCGACCCACGCCTTGCGATCGGCGAGCGCGCAGCTGGTGCCCGTTCCGCCCGACGTACCGCCGCTGGTTCCGCCCGAGGTTGTTCCCGGGTTGATGACGACCGGGCCTGAAGATCCCCCACCATCGCCGCCGCAGCCGCTGAGAGTCATGCTGGCCAGGGCAAGGCCTGCCAGCAAGTGGTGACGGCGTGAATATTGCATAGTTGCGACCTCCCGGACTGCCTTGTCAGCAGCCTTAAATTTCCCTGCAGCGTCTTGCATACTGAATCGGGATGATCCGAATCCAGCAAATTGCGCGCCACATGGATAAATTCGCACAGCTTACCGCTTGCTGAATCGATAAACGGCGGTAAACGGATCGAAAGGCGAACAGGACGGTTGTCCTGACAGTAACAATTTATGAGGCGCACCAACGGGGTCGCGCTGGTCTGGAGAGAAAGAAATCATGGCCAAGCAGCCGGAAGAGCATGATAACCCCGAAAATGAAGTGTTGCGCGAAGCCCGTCTGCAGAATGAGCTGGCCGAAGCCCGCGCACGCGATGCAAGCCGCGCGAGCGTGCGTAAGCCTCAGGATGGCAAGAAGGACAGGGAGTCCGGCAAGAAAGCCCTCGACTGGAAGGCTGCGGCAGGGATCGGCATCGGCTCGGCCGCGCTTCTGGCGGCGCTGCTCTATTCCAAGAGCGACAAGAAATAAGAGAAATTTCACGCCTCATGCTTGCATGATGCGGCGGGCGCGCTAAACGGTCCCCAGAAAACTGGGAAGACAGGGAAAGCACGCGTCCATGGCCAGCACAGGCAAACGCCCGATTTCACCGCATCTGGGGATTTATACCCGCGGCCCGCACATGATTGCCTCCATCATGCATCGCATCACCGGCGACGGTCTTGCGATCGTAGGGACGCTCGTGTTTCTCGGCTGGATTGGTTCGCTCGCGATGGGGCCGTCCGCCTATGCGCAATTCACGGACTGGATGAACACTATCCTCGGGCGGGTTGTACTGGTAGGCCTTACATGGGCCGTCTTCTCGCATGCGACGACCGGAATCCGCCATCTCGTGCTTGATACGGGCGCTGGCTATGAGCTCAAGGCCAACCGCATGTGGTCGCTGGTGGCGTTGCTGTTGCCAGTGCTGCTGACCGCGGCAACCTGGCTCTTCATTTTCGGCAAGGGAGTCAACTGATGGGAACCGGAACCGAACTCGGCCGCGTTCGCGGATTGGGCAGCGCCAAGACTGGCGCGCATCACTGGCTGGTGCAGCGCGTCACGGCGCTTGGCAATCTCGCCCTCGTTGGCTGGCTCGTCATTTCGCTGCTGCGCCTGCCGGTATTTGATTATGAGCGACTGGTTCAGTGGCTCGCCTCACCGCTGGTCGCGGTACCGATGATGCTGATGATCGTTTCGGTTTTCTGGCATCTGCGTCTCGGCCTGCAGGTTCTCATTGAAGACTATTTCCACGGCGAAGCGTCGAAGCTGTTCATGCTCGCGCTCTTGAACTTCTACACCATTGCCGGAGCAGCCTTTGGCCTGTTCTCGGTCGCCAAAATCGCATTCGGGGGAGCGGCATAATGGCCGGTGAAAATACGCAGCCTGCTTACAAGATCATCGATCATACTTACGACGTCGTTGTCGTCGGCGCCGGTGGCTCGGGCCTCCGCGCAACCATGGGCGCAGCCGAAAAGGGCCTCAAGACCGCCTGTGTCACCAAGGTGTTTCCGACCCGCTCGCACACCGTCGCAGCACAAGGCGGGATTGCCGCCAGCCTTGGCAACATGGGGCCTGACCACTGGACCTGGCACATGTTCGATACGGTCAAGGGTTCCGACTGGCTCGGCGACCAGGACGCGATCGAATATATGGTGCGCGAAGCGCCCGCTGCGGTTTACGAGCTCGAACATGCCGGGGTGCCCTTTTCACGCACCAGCGAAGGCAAAATCTACCAGCGTCCGTTCGGCGGGATGATGCAGAATATGGGCGAGGGCCCGCCGGCGCAGCGCACCTGTGCTGCCGCCGACCGTACCGGCCATGCCATGCTGCACGCGCTCTACCAGCAGAGCCTCAAATATGACGCGGACTTCTACATCGAATATTTCGCCATCGACCTCATCATGGAAGATGGTCCCAACGGCAAGGAATGCCGCGGCGTCATTGCGCTGTGCATGGAAGATGGCTCGATCCACCGTTTCCGCAGCCATGCTGTAGTCCTTGCAACCGGCGGTTATGGCCGCTGCTATTTCACCGCGACCTCGGCGCATACCTGCACCGGCGATGGCGGCGGCATGGTGCTGCGCGCCGGGCTCCCGCTGCAGGACATGGAGTTCGTCCAGTTCCACCCGACCGGCATCTACGGCGCGGGCGTGCTCATTACCGAGGGCGCGCGCGGCGAGGGCGGCTATCTCACCAACAGCGAAGGCGAGCGCTTCATGGAGCGCTATGCGCCTTCCGCCAAGGATTTGGCGTCGCGCGACGTCGTGTCGCGCTCGATGGCGATGGAAATGCGCGAAGGCCGAGGCGTCGGACCGGAGAAGGACCATATCTATCTCCATCTCGACCATATCGACCCCAAGGTGCTGGCGGAGCGTCTCCCCGGCATTACCGAGAGCGGCAAGATTTTTGCAGGCGTCGACCTCACCCGTCAGCCGCTCCCTGTCACGCCAACCGTCCACTATAATATGGGCGGCATCCCGACCAACTATCATGGCGAGGTGGTGACGCTTGGCAAGGATGGGCCGGACACCGTGGTTCCCGGCCTGTTCGCGGTCGGCGAAGCGGCGTGCGTTTCGGTGCATGGCGCCAACCGTCTCGGTTCCAACAGCCTCATCGACCTCGTGGTGTTCGGCCGCGCGGCCGGGCATCGGCTTGCCGAAACGATCAAGCCCGGCACGCCGCATCGTCCGCTGCCCAAGGACAGCAGTGACCTGGCGCTCGGCCGTCTCGATCATTTCCGCAACGCGAAAGGCAGCTCGCCGACGGCGCAGGTGCGCGTCGAGATGCAGAAGACGATGCAGGCCCACTGTGCGGTGTTCCGCACCGACGAACTCCTCGCCGAGGGCAAGGACAAGCTCGCCAAGACCTATGCCCGGATGCAGGATATCGGCGTGACCGATCGCAGCCTCATCTGGAACACCGACCTTGTCGAAACGCTCGAGCTCGATAACCTTATCTCGCAAGCGACTGTCACCATCCACGGCGCGCACAACCGCAAGGAATCGCGCGGCGCGCATGCGCACGAGGATTACCCCGAGCGCGACGACGCCAACTGGATGAAGCACACCGCGGCCTGGTTCGAAGGCTGGGGTGGCAACGGCGGGGCGGTCAAGATCGATTACCGCCCGGTCCACGAATATACGCTGTCGGACGAGATCGAATATATCAAACCGAAGAAGCGGGTTTATTAACCAGCGCGGGCCTGCCGGTCTAAATGTGTTCCTGCGTTCGCGGGGACACGAACCGGCGAGCATTGCGGTTGCAACATTGGGCTCGCTTGGGCAGATTACAGCGTGCTGAAACTCCGCGCGGCAATTTCGAGGCTCTTCTTGCGCGCGTCGAAATCGTAGATGTTGCTCGCGACGATCACCTCCTGCACGCGGGTGCGGGCGAGGAAGCGCTCGATCGACGCCTTGACCGTGTCCGCGCTGCCGACGGCGGTACAGCCCAGCACATGATCGAGGATGGCGTTTTCCTGGGGTCCGAGCGTGTCGCGATACCCCGCGACCGGCGGCGGCAGCTTGCCCGGCTGGCCGGTACGCAGCCGGACGAAGCTCTGCTGCATCGAGGTCGCGAGCAGCTGCGCCTCCTCATCGGTGGCGGCGGCGATAATATTGAAACCGGCCATCGCATAAGGTTCGCGGCAGACCTCGCTCGGGCGGAAATTGCGGCGATAGACGTCCAGCGCCTCGTCGAGCATCTGCGGCGCGAAATGGCTGGCAAAGGCATAGGGAAGGCCGAGCGCCGCGGCGACCTGCGCGCCGTACAGGCTGGAGCCGAGAATATAGAGTTCGACCTGCGCTCCGGCGCCCGGCGTTGCGCGAATGCCGGTTTGGCCGTCATCGGCGAAATAGCTTTGCAGTTCGAGAATGTCCCCCGGAAAGGCGTTGGGGTCGGTATCGAGCCCGCGCCTGAGCGCCGCCGCGACCCGCTGGTCGCTCCCCGGCGCGCGGCCGAGCCCCAGGTCGATCCGTCCGGGATAGAGGGCGTCGAGCGTTCCGAACTGTTCGGCGATCACCAGCGGCGAGTGGTTTGGCAGCATGATCCCGCCCGCGCCGACCCGGATGGCGGAGGTCGCCGCGGCGACATGGGCGATGATGATCGAGGTCGCGGCGCTCGCGATGCCCGCCATGCCATGATGTTCGGCCGCCCAGTAGCGGGTGTAACCATGCGCTTCGGCATGGCGGCCAAGCTCGGCGGCGTGTGCAAGGCTTTCGGCGATGCTGCCGCCTTCGGTAACGGGAACGAGATCGAGCAGGGAATATCGGGTCATGCAAGCGATGATGGGGACTGCGCGTTGCGGACGCAACCCTTCAACCGCCATCTGCGATCTTTCACCTTGCCTCCACCCGCCGATGCGAGGGAGGGTCGAAAAACTGGAGCAATTTTTCGGGGTGAGTCAGTCGTCGGCGGTCGGCCCCTATACCCACCCCGAAAAAGCTGGCGCTTTTTTGATCCTCCCTGGAAGGGAGGGTGGGGAGACTTCGACATACGTATGTTCGCTGGTCTTGACGGCGGGTTCGGTTAGCGTCTTGTCTCAAGACTACAATAACCGGGAGGAACATCATGGCGCTACCGCCGCGGGAGCACAGCCCTGTCACGCATGAAGGCGCCGTTGCGGGGCCCGACGGATCGGTCGCGGAAGCGTTATTACCCGGTGCGCCTCCCGCTGGCGCCGCATCCTCTTCCGGCGCGCTTCCGGTCATGCTGCTGGTGTTCGCGGTGTTCTTCCTGTTCGGCGGGATCACCAACCTCAACGACGTGCTGGTGCCGAAGCTGAAGGGGTTATTCACGCTCAACAACACCCAGGCGATGCTGGTGCAGTTCGCCTTCTTCACCAGCTACGCGATCTTTTCGATTCCGGCCGGGAACCTGATGCGCAGGCTCGGCTATTCACGCGGGCTGATGCTCGGTTTTGCGATCATGGCGGTGAGCTGCCTGCTGTTCCCGGTTGCCGGCCGCAACGGGTCCTACATGACCTTCCTCATCGCGTTGTTCATGATCGGTGGCGGCATCACCTTGCTACAGGTTGCGGTCAATCCGCTGATCATATCCGTCGGCGATCCACGCACCGCACACAGCCGCCTGACCTTTGCCCAGTTGTTCAACTCGATCGGCGTGTTCCTGATCGTCAATTTTGGCGCCCGGGTGATCCTGGGCGAGGAGGCGTTAGCTGATCCTACGGGGCTGACGGGACCGGCGCTCGATGCCTATTGGGCGCAGGAAACCACCGTGCTGAGCCGCACCTATATCGGCCTCGCGATCATACTCGCGCTGATCGCGCTTGCCTTCTTCGTGCTGCGCGGTGTGATCGACCGCGCGCGGCCGGAGAGTGAGCCGCGGCCGCAGGGGAGCAGCCTTGCCCTGCTCGCCAATCCGCGGCTGCGCTTCGGCGTGCTGTGCATCTTCCTCTATGTCGGTGCCGAGGTCGCGATCGCGAGCATGATGGTGCTCTATCTCGGCGAAAGCCGTACCATGGGGCTCGATGAAAAAAGCGCCGGGATCATGATGAGCTATTACTGGCTCGGTGCGCTGATCGGCCGTGCGGCGGGCGGTTTCCTGCTGCGTCTGACGCGTCCGGGCTGGCTGCTCGCGCTGTTTGCCTCTGCTGCGATCCTGTTGATCACGGTCTCGGCGCTGTCATCCGGCGTTGTGTCGGGCTGGGCGATCGTCGTCGTCGGCCTGGCCAATTCGATCATGTTCCCGACCATCTTCAGCCTTGCGACCGAGGGGCTGACCGACGAAGCACCGCAAGCTTCGGGTCTCCTCTGCACCGCGATCGTCGGCGGCGCGATCGTGCCGGTACTGGTCGGTTTCGTCTCCGACGTCGCCAGCCGCACCACCGCGCTCATCGTCCCGGCGATCTGCTATGCCGTCATCGCCGCGTTTGGACTATATGCCGCGCGGCACCGCATTGTGCCGGTGCGTTAGGCCTACCGCCCCTTGGGCTGCGCCGGTGGAGCGGACGGGTTGGCCGCGCCCGCGACATAGGCGCGCTGACCATCGATCCAGGTTTCGAGTACCTTGCCAGAACGGATGGCAGCAGGACTCGCGCTCATCGGATCGACGTCGAGCAAGACGAAGTCGGCGCGCATGCCGGGTTCGAGCGTACCGAGCCGGTCTTCGGCAAATCCGGCAAAGGCGGCGTTGCGCGTATAGCCATCGAGCGTGGTTTCCCGACTGACCTTCTCCTGCGGTTGCCAGCCGCCGGGGGGCTGGCCATTTGCATCCTCGCGGCTGATCGCGGCGGCGAAGCCGTCGAGCGGATTGGGATTTTCCACCGGAAAGTCCGAACCGAACGCCAGCCGCGCGCCCGTCGCGCCGATCGATCTCCACGCATAATCGCCCGCTAGCCGGTTGGGCCCGAGGCGCGCTTCGGCCATCTTCCAGTCGGATGTTTCATGCACCGGCTGCATAGAGGCGATCACCCCGAACTTGCCGAAACGCGGAATGTCGGCAGGATCGACAATCTGCGCATGCTCGATCCGCCAGCGCCGGTCGCCGGTATAAGTGTCGGCAACGCTGGCAATCGCATCGAGCATCTCGTCATTGGCGCGGTCGCCGATGGCGTGGACGGCGACCTGGAACTTGTCCATGCTGGCGCGGACCAGCTTGTTGCGCAGCGCCGAATAGGTGAGGAGCGAAAGTCCGGTCTGCCCCGGTGCATCATGATAGGGCTGCTTGAGCCACGCGCCGCGCGAGCCAAGCGCGCCATCGAGGTAGAGCTTGACCCCGACCATGCGCAGCTTGTCGTTATAGAGCCACGGGCTGGGGCCGGGGCCGCCGATCAGCGCCATGTCGCCAATGTCATTGGCATAGGAAATGATGCGGACCCTGAGGCGGCCATAATCGCCCGCGCGTCGCATCGCCTGCCAGTCCTGCATCGTCGTGCCCATATCGGTCGCGGTCGTGATGCCATATTTGAGAAGGATGGTCTGCGCTTCGGCCAGTGCCCGGTCATAATCGCGTGGCAGCGGCGGCGGCACATGCTTGTCGACCAGCGTCATCGCGGCATCGACAAACACGCCCGAGGGCTGGCCCTCCGCCATCTCGATCCGCCCGCCGTCAGGCGCTTTGGTCGCAGCGGTGATCCCGGCCGATTGCAGCGCCTTGGTGTTGGCCCAGGCGGCATGGCCGTCGATCCGGGCAAGCCATGTCGGCCGGCCGCCGGTTGCGCGGTCGAGTTCGGCGGCGGTCGGGAACCGGCCGAGACCCCATTTTTCCTGATTCCATCCGCGGCCCAATATCCACGGCAGGTCCGGATTCTTCGCAGCGAAGTCGCGCGTTTTGGCGAGCGCTTCCTCAAGGCTGTTGGTATCGGAGAGGTCGAGCAGGATTGCGTTGAAGCCAAGGCCGGTGACATGGCCGTGCGCGTCGATGAAACCGGGTATCAGCGTCTTGCCCTTGGCGTCGAAAATATAGCTCATGCCCTTTTTCTCGCGCTTGTCGCGGGGGGAGAGCAGTTTCTTCACCTTGCCGTCGCTGCCGACGATGATGCCATTGAAGCGGACGAGCGTGCCATTCTTGTCCATGGTAAGGCCGTTGACATTGTCGACGATGCCGTCGGCGAGCGCAGGAACCGCTATGCCTGCGAGCAGCATTGCGATGGTAAAGCGTGCAAACTTCATTTGGGCAATCTCCGCACGAGCGAACTGGTGTCCTGGCGGCTACCGCCCATTTTCTGAACATCGCCATAATATTGATCGACCATCGCCGCGAGCGGGATCGAGGCGCCATTGGCCCGCGCCTCGTCGAGTGCGAGTTGCAAATCCTTCCGCATCCAGTCGACCGCGAAGCCGAAATCGAACTTGTCTTCCGCCATCGTCTTCCAGCGGTTGCTCATCTGCCAGCTCGCCGCCGCGCCTCCGGAAACCGCCGCGAACACCTTGTCGAGATCAAGTTCGGCCGCCTGCGCAAAGCGCAGTGCTTCGGACAGGCCCTGCAGGACACCGGCAATCGCGATCTGGTTGACCATCTTGGCGGTCTGGCCTGCGCCGGGGCCGCCGATATGGACGATGCGCGCGGAATAGGCCTGCATTACCGGGGTTGCCGCTTCGACCGCCGCCGGCTTGCCGCCGCACATGACCGACAGCGTGCCGTTGATCGCCCCCGCCTCACCGCCCGAAACCGGCGCATCGACGAACAACAGCCCGCGCGACTCCGCCTCGACCGAAAGCTGCCGCGCGATTTTTGCGGAGACGGTCGCATGGTCGATGAACAGCGATCCCTTTTTCATGACCTTGAATGCGCCGTCGCGGCCCAGCGCGATCGACCAGAGATCATCGTCATTGCCCGCACAGCTGATCACCACATCGGCGCCCTGCGCTGCTTCCTCGGGGCTGTCAGCAACGCTGCCTCCGTGGGTTGCAGACCAGTGTTCGGCCTTGGTGCGAGTGCGGTTGTAGACGGTGACGGCGTGTCCGGCGCGCACGAGGTGGCCCGCCATCGGTCCCCCCATCACGCCCGTTCCGATAAAGGCTATGTTCGACATGGGCGATGCTCATAACCAGCCTTGTCGCGATGCGCCAGATGACAATGGCAGCGGATGCGATTAGGGCATCGGATCATGGATCAAGAATCAGCCCTGCGCTTCAATGCCGCTGCCGCCGCAGCCTCGCTCCTGACCCTCGACGATGTGAAGGCGGCCGCCGGGCGGATCGAGGGCGCGGTGGTGCGCACCCCGACGCTGCATTCGAAAACGCTGTCTGACATGACCGGCGCCAATGTCTGGCTCAAGTTCGAGAACCAGCAGTTCACCGCCGCCTACAAGGAGCGCGGCGCGCTGAATGCGTTGCTGATGATGCCCGAAGATCAGCGGGCCCGCGGCGTGATCGCGGCCTCGGCGGGCAACCATGCGCAAGGGCTTGCCTATCATGGCGCGCGGCTCGGCGTTCCCGTCACCATCGTGATGCCGCGCACCACCCCGACGGTGAAGGTCTATCAGACCCAGAGCCACGGCGCCGAGATCGTGCTCCACGGCGAGAATTTCGACGAGGCGCTGGCCCGCGCCTATGAGCTCGAACAGGAGCGCGGGCTCACCTTCGTCCAGCCGTTCGACGACCCCAACGTCGCGGCAGGGCAGGGCACGGTCGCGCTCGAAATGCTCGCGGACGCGCCCGAGATCGACACGCTGATCATCCCGATCGGCGGGGGTGGACTGTTTTCCGGCATGGGCACCGCGGCACGCGGGCTGAAGCCCGGCATCGCGCTCTATGGGGTGCAGGCCGAGCTCTACCCCTCGATGTACGCCCATATCAACCATGTCGACATGCCGAGCGAGGGCGACACCCTGGCCGAGGGGATCGCGGTCAAGAAGCCCGGCGCCTTCACCGCCCAGATCGTCGAGGCGCTGGCCGACGATATCGTGCTAGTCGGCGAACGCCATCTCGAACGCGCGGTCAGCCTGCTCCTCCAGATCGAGAAAACCGTAGTCGAGGGCGGTGGCGCGGCGGGACTTGCGGCGCTCCTCGCGCATGGCGACCGCTTTGAAGGGCGCAACATCGGTCTCACGCTGTCGGGTGGCAATATCGACACGCGCCTCCTCGCCAATGTGCTGCTGCGCGACCTCGCCCGCTCGGGCCGCCTCGCGCGCCTGCGCATCCGCTTGCAGGACCGGCCCGGTGCCCTCTTCAAGGTGATGCGCGCGTTCGACGAGCATCAGGTCAACATCATCGAAATCTATCACCAGCGCGTGTTCACCACGCTCCCCGCCAAGGGCCTTATCACCGACATCGAATGCGAAACCCGCGACCGCGAACACCTCAACCGGCTGATCAGCGCGCTGCGCAAGGAAGGTTATCAGGTGACGCTGGTGGAGTTGGCCTGACGGGTGAAACCGCCGACGTGTGACTGAAACATTATTGGTCACACGCGCGTTCTATAAGCCGCGTGCCAGACTGACTGGCCTCTATCTCTCTTTGCCGATACATCTGTCCCATGACCATCCTTACCGTCACCGTGAACCCTTCCATTGACGTCGCGTGTAGTGCGCCGGCCGTCCAGCATACCCGCAAGGTCCGGACTTCGGCGGAAAGCTACGCGCCGGGAGGGGGCGGCATCAACGTGGCGCGGGTGCTGACGCGGCTCGGCGCCGATGTCACCGCCTGCTATCTCGCCGGCGGCATCAGCGGACCGGTGTTCGACGCGTTGCTTGCAGCCGAAGGGGTCAAGGGCCACCGCATCGATATTGCCGACGACACGCGGATGAGCTTCACCGTATTCGACGAGGCAAGCGGCAAGGAATATCGCTTTGTTCCGGAAGGACCGCAGTTCGCGCCGTCCGAACTTGCCGCGCTGGAAACCTATGTGGCGGATGCGCGCGCGGAATGGCTGGTGCTGAGCGGGTCGCTGCCGGGTTGGGTGCAACCCGACCTTTACGTCCGGCTGAAGGCGCTTGCTGCGCCGCATGGGACACAGATGGCGCTCGACACCTCGGGTGAAGCGCTGGCCGTGGCGATGGCGGCCGGGGGCTGGGACCTTGTCAAGCCGAGCCTCGGCGAATTTGAAAGCCTGACCGGCGCACGCTTTCCCGATGCGGATCCCGACGCCATTGGCGAAAGTGCGCTGCAACTGGTGCGCAATGGCGCGGCGGCGCGGATCGTGGTGTCGATGGGCCATCGCGGTGCGTTGATGGCGACGGCCGCCGGCTATCGTTTCTGCGCCGCGCTTCCGGTCGAAGCGCATAGCGCGGTCGGGGCGGGGGACAGTTTCGTGGCGGCGATGGTCGATGTGCTTGCGCGGGGCGGGGATGACGCCGATGCATTCCGTGCCGGAATGGCGGCCGGAACCGCTGCGGTGCTGACGCCTGGCAGCAACCTTGCTCACCGGCAAGATATTGCGCGATTGTGCGATGATGCAAAGACAATGGACATGTCGCTGCGCCTGCCGGGTGAGGACTGACTCTCTCGTTAACCTTCTTTCTTTGGTAAACGATCTTTTAATCGGTTATCGTTCGCGGCATAACCGGGTTTCCGCCAGCGCCGCTGAAGAATGGGAGAGAGCATTTTTCCGTGACTGCACCGTTTCGTTTTCCGCGCTTTTTCGTGACCAGTCCCAGCCCCTGCCCCTATCTGCCGGGGCAGCTGGAACGCAAGGTGTTCACCGAACTGTCCGGCCCCAACGCGGTCGAACTCAATGATGCGCTCGGGCGAATCGGTTTTCGCCGCAGTCAGAATGTCGCCTACCGGCCAAGTTGCCTTCACTGCTCGGCCTGCATTTCGGTTCGGGTGGTGGCGGAGGCGTTCGTCCCCAATGCAAGCCAGAAAAAGACGCTGCGCCGTCACGCCGACCTTGAGGTCACCGCGTGCAAGCCGTGGGCGACCGAGGAACAATATGAGCTGCTGCGCCGGTATCTCGCGGCGCGCCATCCCGATGGCGGCATGACCGACATGGACGAGACCGACTATGCCGACATGGTGCAGCACAGCACGGTCGACAGCTATGTCGTCGAATATCGCGAGCCGTCGCTGGAAGGGCGTCCCGGGCGGCTGGTCGGCGCCTGCCTCACCGACCGCCAGGGCGATGGCCTGTCGATGATCTACAGCTTCTTTGAAACCGAAGATTCGGCGCGGCCGGGCCTTGGCACCTTTATCATCCTCGATCATATCCGGCGGTCGGCGCGCGTCGGCCTGCCCTATGTCTATCTCGGCTACTGGGTCGAAGGCGCGAGACGGATGGAATATAAGATGCGCTTTCAGCCGCTGGAGCGGCTGGGACCAACTGGCTGGCATCGCTTTGATGAAGCCCCGCCTGCGCGCGCCGGTGCATCGGTGTCGCTGGCGCAGGACCAGCAGCTCGAATTGCTATAATGCGTTGGTGAGGGAGTGTAGCACCTGCCGGTAACGCGTGGTAATCGCATCGCGGTGGCGATGTGCGCCGTCGCGGACGATGTGCCTTCCCGCTGACCAGACATCGCGGACCAGCCGATCATCTCCGGCAAATATCCAGCTGTCGATCAACTGGTCGCCGCTGCGCCCGATGAGCGCGGTGGCGTTACCGTCGAGAGCAAGCAGGTCGGCGAGCTTGCCCGGCGCGATCGCGCCGCTGTCGCGTCCGGCCGAAATTGCGCCGCCCCTGGCCGCCTCCTCGAACATCCGCCGCCCGGCCGACCGGCCCGGTTCGGCCAGCATCGCGCGCCCCTTGTCCCGGAGCCGCTGCGAATATTCGAGCTGGCGCAGCTCCTCCGCCAGACCGATACGGATATTGCTGTCCGATCCAATGGCGATGCGTCCGCCCGCGCCGAGATAGCGCACGCCGTCGAAAATGCCGTCGCCAAGATTGGCCTCGGTGATCGGGCACAGTCCCGCCACCGCGCCCGAGCGCGCGACCATCCCAGTTTCGTGCGGCTCCATTTGCGTTGCGTGGATGAGGGTCCAGCGCTCGTCGACCCGATGGCGGGAATAGAGCCATTCGACGGGGCGCCGGCCCCAGGCCGCAACCACCTCCTCCACTTCGCCCGTTTGTTCCGCGATGTGGATATGAACGGGATCGGCTGGCGCCAACGCGACGCACGCGGCGAGGCTTTCCGGCGGCACCGCGCGCAGGCTGTGCGGCGCGACAGCCATGCGCGCATCGGCCGGAAGCGCCGCGAGGCTCGCGCGCGCTTCCTCCCACAAGCTTGCATAACGCTCGAAATCATTGCCGAAGCGCGCCTGCCGCGCGTCGAGCGGCCGCCCGTCGCAGCCGCCGGTCTGATACAGCACCGGTGCGAGGGTGAGGCCGATCCCGCTGGTCGCAGCCGCGGCGATGATGCGTTCCGCTAGCTCGCTCAACCGGCCATAGGGAGCGCCGCCGGGCTGATGGTGGAGATAGTGGAACTCGACCGAGGCGGCATAGCCGGCCTCAAGCATCTCCATCTGCACGAACGCCGCAATCGCCTCGACCTCGTCGGGACCGAGTTGCTCCATGAAGCTGTACATGAGCTTGCGCCACGTCCAGAAACTGTCGGAAGGATCAGGCCCGCGCCCCTCGGTCAGTCCCGCCATCGCCCGCTGGAATGCGTGGCTGTGGATGTTGGCGGGGGCGGGAAGCAGGATATCGGCGCGATGGTCTCCGGGCAGGGCGTCGGCTCCGGGTTCGGCTGACGCGATGTGGCCATTGTCATTGACGATGACGCGGACATTGCCTGCCCATCCGGGCTCCAGCAGCGCCGTTGTTGCAAATATCGTCATCGCCACTGCATTGCTCCTCTCGCGTCCCGGCCCGATCCTGAAAACGCGTCCGTTATCCGATCATCAACCAAAACAACAGCGGGTAGACGTGGGTCGGCACGATCCCTTATGATACTCGTTTGCGCAAATAACAGCCTCGGGAAGACGCATTTTATGGACACCGCCGCCACTATGGCCGCTGCCGATACCGCCCCGTCTTCCCGGCGCTTCCTAGGCATGCAACTCAGTCCAGGTATCAGGCGCGCAACATGGCGGCCTTTTACTGGGCTGCGTTGATGGGCATTCTGCTGTCGACCTTTGTGCCGCAGATGCAGCCGCTGCTGCTGTCTGAATTTCTCGACTATCCCGCGTCGGAACAGGGCACGGCGAGCGGCAACCTGTCTTTCTGGGGCGAGGTGGCGATCATAGCCACGGTCGGATTGTGGGGCACCTTGTCCGATCGGATCGGGCGCCGGCCGGTGATGACCATGGCGTTCGTCCTGATGGCTATCGGCGTCGCACTCGCGCCGCACGGCGACAGTTATGCCGATCTGCTGGTCGCCCGCATGGTGTTCGGCCTTGGCGTGGCGGCGTTCAGCTGCACGATCGGCGCGCTTGTGGCCGACTATATCGTCAATGACAGCCGCGGGAAGGGCGCGGGCTATCTCGGCATGAGCAACGGTTTCGGCGCCATGTTCACCGTGCTGCTCCTGCTCAAGCTGCCCGCGATGCTGGCCAATGGCTATGATACCCCGATTCGCGACGCGGCCTTCTTCACCTATTATCTGGTGGTCGCGCTGACGCTCGGATCGGCGCTGTTCATGTGGTTTGGGCTCAGCGACCGCAAGACGCACGACGGCGAAAAATCCGGCGTGCTGCAACTGGCGCGAGAGGGACTTTACGCGGCCAGGGATCCGGGCATCGCGCTCGCTTACGGGGCCTCCTTCGTAGCCCGCGGCAACCTCGTCGTCGTTGGCACCTTCTTTACCCTGTGGCTGACCCAATATGGCGTCTCAAATCTGGGGATGACCAGCAGCGAGGCGCTGGCCAAGGCGGGAACGATGATCGCCATCGCCCAGGGATGCGCCTTGCTCGGCGCGCCATTGTTCGGCGTGCTGGCGGACCGGGTGAACCGGGTCTGGGCGATGATCGTTACGCTGGCCATTTCCTCGATCGGATATAGCGCGACGATCCTGGTCGATGATCCGTTTGGCGGCCTCATGGTCGGTTGCGCCATCCTGATCGGGCTCGGCGAAGTCGGGTGCATCATTTCGAGCAGCGTATTGATCGCGCAACAGGCGCCGCGGCGCTTACGCGGCGCCATTCTCGGCTTCTTCAATCTGACCGGCGCGATCGGTATCATGGTCGCAAGCAAGCTGGGCGGCGTCCTGTTCGACAGCTGGACCGAGGCCGCACCATTCGTGATCTTTGGCATTTTTGCCTTCATTGTGCTGATCTGGGCGCTGCTGGTGCGGAGCCGCATCCGTCCTGCGGCCGACGCGGACGCTTCTTTCCACTAACCGGTTTCCATTGAAACCGTTATTGCGGTGAGCATCGGAGGTCTCTATGCTCGCGTAATAATATTACTCTGGAAAAGAACAGGCCGGCCTGGTGGCGAACGCTGCTCCCTTCGTTATTGTCAATGCACGCGTTGCGACCATGACGGCTACCGGCATGATCGAAGATGGCGCCGTCGCAATCGGCGATGGACAGATTCGCTGGACCGGCAGGGGCGATGCCGTACCGGAAGACTATCGGCGGTGGCCCTGCGAAGATGCGGGAGGGCGGCTCGTCACGCCGGGCCTCATCGATTGCCATACGCATATCGTCCACGGCGGCGACCGCGCGCGCGAATTTGCCATGCGGCTCGAAGGCGCGCGCTATGAGGACATCGCGCAGGCGGGCGGGGGGATCGTGTCTACGGTCGCGGCAACCCGGGCGCTGGATGAGGAGGCACTGCTCGCCGCCTCGTTGCCGCGTGTTGATGCGTTGATCGCGGAGGGCGTCACGGCGATCGAGATCAAGTCGGGCTATGGCCTCACGGTCGCGGAAGAAATCAAGATGCTGCGCGTCGCGCGGCGGATCGGCGAGGTGCGTGCGGTCACGGTGCGGACGACCTGGCTCGCGGCCCATGCCTTGCCCGCGGAATATAAAGGCCGCGCGGACGCTTATATCGATGAGGTCGCCATTGCCGGGCTGCACGCGGCCCATGCAGAAGATCTCGTCGACGCGGTGGATGGTTTCTGTGAAACCATCGGTTTCACCCGCGATCAGGTCGCGCGCCAGTTCGATGCGGCGCGGGCGCTGGGCCTGCCGGTCAAGCTGCACGCCGAACAGCTTTCCGACATGGACGGCGCGGCGCTTGTGGCCGAATATGGCGGGCTGTCGGCCGATCATATCGAGCATCTCTCCGACGCGGGGATCGCCGCCATGGCCAAGGCGGGAACCGTTGCGGTGCTGCTGCCCTGTGCCTTCTATACCTTGCGCGAGACCAGGCTGCCGCCCATCGACAAGCTGCGCGCCGCCGGGGTGCCGATGGCGGTTTCGACCGACAATAATCCCGGCACCTCGCCCGTCTCCTCGCTCATTCTCGCGATGAACATGGCGCAGACCTTCTTCCGCCTGACGCCCAGCGAGGCGCTCGCGGGCGTCACGGTCAACGCCGCCAAGGCGCTGGGTCTCAGTGATCGCGGACGGATCGCGACGGACCTGCGCGCCGACCTCTGCGTATGGGACTGTGAGGAAATTGCCCAGATCAGTTACCAGCTGGGCCAGAACCGGCTGCACCGCCGCATCTTTGGAGGATCATGACCGATACGCTGACCCTGATGCCCGGCGCCGCCAGCCTCGCCGATTTGCAGAAACTCTATCGCCAGTCGTTCAGCCTGAGGCTCGACCGCGCGGCGAGGGAGCCGGTCGAACGCGCCGCCGCCGCCGTCGCCGCGGTCGCTGCGGGCAACGAGGCGGTCTATGGCGTCAACACTGGCTTCGGCAAGCTCGCGTCGATCTCGATCCCGCCGGAGGACACCGCGACGCTCCAGCGCAACCTCATCCTGTCGCACTGCTGCGGTGTCGGCGACCCCACCGAGACCGCGATCGTCCGTCTGATGATGGCGCTGAAGCTGCTCTCGCTCGGGCGCGGCGCGTCGGGCGTGCGCTGGGAGATCGTCGAACTGATCGAGGGGATGCTCGCCAAGGGCGTCACCCCGCTGGTGCCGATGCAGGGATCGGTCGGGGCGAGCGGCGACCTTGCCCCGCTCGCGCATATGGCGGCGGTAATGATCGGCGCGGGTGAGGCGATGTTCGGCGGCGCCCGGATGAAGGGCGGCGAGGCGCTTGCCGCCGCCAATCTCGCTCCGGTCGTGCTCGGGCCCAAGGAGGGTCTCGCGCTCATCAATGGTACCCAGTTCAGCACCGCCTATGCGCTCGCCGGGCTGTTCGACGCCTGGGTCAATATGGAGGCGGCGATCGTCACCTCCTCGCTCACCACCGACGCGATCATGGGATCGACCGCGCCGCTGCTCCCCGCAATCCATGAACTGCGCGGCCACCAGGGCCAGATCGAGGTCGCGGCGGCGATGCGCGCGCTGCTCGACGGATCGCACATCCGCGAAAGCCACCGCGAGGGCGACCACCGCGTGCAGGACCCCTATTGCATCCGCTGCCAGCCGCAGGTGACGGGCGCCTGTGCCGGACTGCTCCGGCAGGCGGCGCACACGCTCGAGATCGAGGCCAATGCCGCGACCGACAATCCGCTGGTGCTGGTCGAGGAGGAGCGCATCGTCTCAGGCGGCAATTTCCATGCCGAGCCGGTCGCCTTTGCCGCCGACCAGATCGCGCTCGCCATCGCCGAGATCGGCAGCATCGCGCAGCGGCGTGTCGCATTGATGGTCGATCCCACGCTGAGCTTCGACCTGCCGCCCTTCCTCACGCCGGAACCCGGCCTCAATTCGGGTTATATGATCGCCGAGGTCACGACCGCCGCGCTGATGAGCGAGAACAAGCATCTCGCCAACCCCTGCTCGGTTGATTCCACGCCGACCAGTGCCAATCAGGAAGACCATGTGTCGATGGCGGCGCATGGCGCGCGGCGGCTGATGCGGATGAACGTCAACCTCGCCCATATTCTCGGCGTCGAATTGCTGTGCGCGGCGCAGGGCGTGGAGTTCCGTGCGCCGTTGCAGACGAGCGCCCCGTTGCGGGCGGTGATCGCGGCGTTGCGCGAGCGGGCCGCGCGCCTCAATGATGACCGCTATCTGGCGCCCGATCTTCAGGCGGCGGCGCGGCTGGTCGCGTCCGGCGCGCTGGTGCGCGCGACAGGGCAGGAGGCATTCCTGCGGCTGCGCGGCCAGCAGCCATGAGCAGCGCGCCGCAATCGCCCTGCCATGTCGTGCGCGGCGAGGGGCCGGTGCTGCTCGGCATGCCGCACGGCGGCACCTGGCTGCCCGATGCGGTCGCGGCCAGGCTCAACGCGCGCGGGCGGCTGCTCGCCGACGCCGACTGGCATATCCAGCGGCTCTATGACGGGCTGCTGCCGGGCGCGACGATCGTCGCCGCGCATTTTCACCGCTATCTGATCGACGCCAACCGCGATCCTTCGGGCGCCTCGCTCTATCCGGGCCAGAACACCACCGAAATCTGTCCGTCGATCGACTTCGATGGCGAACCCATTTGGGAGGATGACGGGGCGGCTGACGCGCACGAGGTGGCGGCCCGGACTGCCGCCTGGCACCGGCCCTATCATGCCGCGATCGAGGCCGAACTCGCGCGCATCCGGGCAACACACGGCGCCGCGATCCTTTACGACTGCCACTCGATCCGGCCGGTCGCGCCCTTCCTGTTCGAAGGGCGCCTCCCGGATTTCAACATCGGCACCGACGAAGGCCGCACCTGCGCTCCCGTGGTCGAGCGGACGGTGGCGGATATGTGCGCCGCGACCGGGCGGACGATGGCGGTCAACGGCCGCTTCAAGGGCGGCTGGACCACGCGCCATTATGGCCGTCCGCAAGAGGGCATCCACGTGATCCAGATGGAACTGGCGCAGGACCTCTACATGGACCTCGATCCGCCGTTCGGGTTCAGGGAGGACAAGGCCGAACCCCTGCGCCAGACGCTAGCCAGCATTCTCTCAGCCCTCGAACAGCTCGCCCTTTCCGGAGCCCTCGCATGACCAATCCGCATCATAACCGCCGCACCGTCACCCCGCCGACCGGGCCACAGCTCAATTGCAAGAGCTGGCTCACCGAAGCGCCGCTGCGCATGCTGATGAACAATCTCCACCCCGATGTCGCGGAAAACCCGCATGAACTCGTCGTCTATGGCGGCATTGGCCGTGCGGCGCGGACCTGGCGCGATTTCGACCTCATCGTCGATACGCTGAAGCGGCTGGAGGATGACCAGACGCTGCTCGTGCAATCGGGCAAGCCCGTGGGCGTCTTCACCACCCATGCCGATGCCCCGCGCGTGCTCATCGCCAACTCCAACCTCGTGCCCAAATGGGCGACCTGGGAGCATTTCAGCGAGCTCGATAAAAAGGGCCTGATGATGTACGGCCAGATGACCGCCGGGTCGTGGATCTACATCGGCACGCAAGGCATCGTCCAAGGCACCTATGAAACCTTCGCCGAGGCCGGGCGCCAGCATTATGGCGGCGACCTTACCGGCAAATGGATTTTGACCGGCGGTCTTGGCGGCATGGGCGGCGCGCAACCGCTCGCGGCGGTCATGGCCGGGGCCTGCTGCCTTGCGGTCGAGTGCGACGAAACCCGCGTCGATTTCCGCCTGCGCACGCGTTATCTCGATGAAAAGGCGCACACGCTGGACGAGGCGCTGGCGCTTGTCGACCAATGGACCAAGGCCGGGGAGGCCAAATCCGTCGGCCTGATCGGCAATGCCGCGGACGTCTTTGCCGAACTCGTCGCGCGCGGCGTGCGTCCCGATATCGTCACCGACCAGACATCGGCGCATGACCCGGTCAACGGTTATCTGCCGCAAGGCTGGACCGTCGCGGAATGGCGCGCCAAGCGCGAAACCGCGCCCGATGCGGTCGCCAAGGCGGCCAAGGCGTCGATGAAGGTCCATGTCCAGGCGATGGTCGATTTCTGGAACGCCGGTGTGCCGACGCTCGATTATGGCAATAACATCCGCCAAGTCGCCTTTGACGAGGGGCTGGAAGACGCCTTCGCGTTCCCCGGTTTCGTCCCCGCTTACATCCGCCCGCTGTTCTGCCGCGGCATCGGTCCGTTCCGCTGGTGCGCGCTCTCGGGCGACCCGGAGGATATCTACAAGACCGACGCCAAGGTGAAGGAGCTCATCCCCGACGACGCGCATCTCCACCAATGGCTCGACATGGTGCGTGAGCGCATCGCCTTTCAGGGCCTGCCAGCGCGGATTTGTTGGGTCGGGCTGGGCCTTAGGCACAAGCTTGGCCTCGCGTTCAATGAAATGGTCCGCAATGGGGAGCTTTCCGCGCCGATCGTCATTGGCCGCGACCATTTGGACAGCGGCAGCGTTGCCTCACCCAATCGCGAGACCGAGGCGATGCTCGACGGCTCGGATGCAGTTTCGGACTGGCCGCTGCTCAACGCGCTCCTCAACACCGCGTCCGGCGCGACTTGGGTGTCGCTGCATCATGGCGGCGGGGTCGGCATGGGCTATTCGCAGCATAGCGGAATGGTCATCTGCTGCGACGGATCGGAAGCGGCGGACAAGCGTATCGCCCGTGTGCTATGGAACGACCCGGCCACCGGAGTCATGCGCCACGCTGACGCAGGCTACGACATCGCCCGAGACTGCGCCCGCGAACAAGGCCTCGATCTGCCGGGAATATTGAGCTGAGGAGTACGCCCGTGAAACGCTTTGTCATTGTCGTCGATACCCAGGGCGACTTCATGCTGCCGGATGGCGCTTTGGCGGTGGCGGGCGCCGATGCGCTGATCGCGCCGATGCGTGACTGGCTCGCGGCATTAAGTCCCGATGATACTGCGGGTGTGCTGTTCACCTTCGACACCCATCATGAGGATGTCTATCCCTTATCGCCCGAGGGGCAGGAATTTCCGATCCACTGCGTCCGCGGCACGCCGGGCTGGGACAATGTGCTCGACCCCGCGCTGGTGCCCGCGGGCATTCCGGTCTGGCGCCTAGAAAAGGGCGTGTTCGACATGTGGGCCGAGGACGGCGTAATGATCGAACCGCTCGCCGGCGGCGCCGCGATCGGGCGCGAGCGGTTTTTCAACGAGCTCAAAGATCGGGGCGTGACTGCGGTCACGGTCATCGGCGTCGCGGCGGACTATTGCGTCAAATGGACCGTAGAGGGTCTGGTCGAACGCGGGTTCAGCGTGACCGTGCCGCAAGCGCTGACCAGGGGCATCCACCGCCCGATCGAGCAGGTCCGCGCCGAGGAATTCGCGCCCGAAAGCCTGACCCTCGCCTGATCAGCCCGCTGGCCCGGGCTCGTCGTCGGTGCTGGTCTCGCCGCCGTCCTTGCGGATGAAGCTCATCCGGCTCTCAGCCTCGATAACGCTCGGAAGGATGAATGCTACCGGAGCGGCGATTATTTTCCGCTGAAGCTTGCCGGACGCTTGGCAAGAAAGGCGGAAATGCCTTCGACCGCATCTGTGCTGCCGGCGGCCTTCGCCTGCGCGTCCGCTTCCGCTGAAAGGGTGGCCGCATAGCTCATATGCAGCCCGGCGCGGGCGGTGCGGCGCATTTCGCCCAAGGCCACCGTGGGGCCGTTGGCGAGCCGGAGCGCCAGTGCGCGGGATTCTTCGGCCAGGTTCGCCTGTGCCACCGTCTTGTGGATGAGTCCCCACTCAACCGCCTTGGGTGCGGGCAGGCGCTCGCCCAGCATCATCATCTCCAGCGCGCGCGCAAGACCGATGCTGCGCGGGATCCACCAGCTCGCGCCACCATCGGGGACCAGTCCGATATTGACGAAGGCGAGGAGGAAGTAGGCATCTTCTGCAGCAACGCACAGGTCAGCGGCCAGCGCCAAGCTGCAGCCGATTCCTGCGGCGGCGCCACTGACCGCGCTGACGATCGGGATCGGCAGTTCGGCAAGCGCGGTCATGCACGGATTATAGCTGTCGGTCAGCGCCTGCCGCGTCCCCTCGGCCGCATTGCCGCCCGCCATCGCAGTGGCTGAAAGATCCGCGCCCGAACAAAAGGCGCGGCCCTCGCCGGTGATGAGCAGTGCGCGGGCACCGTCGTCGGCCGCCAGCATCGCTGCGGCGCGGATCTCGTCGAACATTTGCGGCGGGGCAGCGTTGAGCCGGTCGGGGCGGTTGAGGGTGACGGTGGTGAGCGGACCTTCGCTTTCCACACGGATCATTTCAAATGCGCTCATGCTGCTTGCCTCCTCACTGCGGATTTGGGGAACGCTAGGCATAGAAAAAGGACGCTGGCAAGCGCGTAAATGGCTTGACCTTAGGGCATCGCCGTGGCAATCGCGCGGGCTCCACAGGCAGCCGCGCCGCCGACGCGACCGGCCACCCATGAGCGGGTATAGCTTAGTGGTAAAGCACCAGCCTTCCAAGCTTGTGATGCGGGTTCGATTCCCGCTACCCGCTCCAAGTTTTTCGTCCGACATCGTCCGAGCTTGTCTTTGAAAACCGCAGAAAACTGCGGTATAATCCCTTATTCATTCCGAGGCCATCCGGGTAGCTCCGCAGGCAGCCAAATCCGTTTGGGGGCCAAAAAATGGCCTCGTGAATTCGATTGGGGGCCATATTTGGGTCCAAGGATGGGATGAAGAGAATGGCGCTTACAGACGTCGCGATCCGTCAGGCCAAACCACGGGAGAAGCCATATAAGATGGGCGATTCGCTCGGACTTTTTCTTCTCGTGCAGCCAACGGGCGGAAAATATTGGCGGATCAAATATCGGATCAACGGAAAAGAGAAGAAACTGGCTATCGGCGCCTATCCGGATGTCGGTATCAGTGAAGCCCGCCGCCTTCGTGACGTGGCGCGCGAGCAACTCGCCGAGGGGAAGGATCCGGCGCGGGAAAAACTGCGCGCGAAACGGCAAGCACTCCTCGAAATGAACAACAGCTTCGGAGCCATCGCAGACGAGTTTTGTCGCAAACGACGGTTGGATGGTCACCGGGGCTGGGCGGAGTCGACTGCGACCCGCAGCGAGTATCTCCTGTCGCAGCTTTCGCTGACGATTGGCGCTCTGCCGGTCACCGATATCGAACCAATTGACGTTCTCGATGCCGTTCGCAAGATCGAGGCCCGAGGGAATTATGAAAGCGCTCGCCGCACCCTGCAGCTGGCCAGCAATGTGTTTCGCTATGCAGTGGCGACGGCTCGGCTGAAATCAGACCCGACCCGCGACCTCAGGGGCGCGCTCATCGTGCCCAAGGTCACGCATTACGGCGCGATCACCGATCCCGAAAAGCTGGGCAGACTGCTTCTCGCCATCGAGGGTTATGACGGACATGGCGTGGTCAAGCTTGCGCTCCATATTGCCCCGCACGTCTTTGTGCGCCCCGGTGAGCTACGGCATGCCCGGTGGGAAGAGATCGATCTCGATGCCGCCGTGTGGACGATCCCGGCGGAAAAGACGAAAATGCGAAAGCCGCACCACGTCCCCCTGTCGCGCCAGACGATCGGACTGTTTCGACTATTGCAAGCCGTTTCTGGGAAACAAGGCTATGCCTTCCCCTCGATGAGGTCTTGGCGCCGCCCGCTCTCGGACAATACGCTGAACGCTGCCCTCCGCCGCCTCGGCTATTCGACCGACGAGATGACGGCCCATGGCTTCCGGGCAACGGCCAGCACGCTGCTCAACGAAAGCGGAAAATGGTCGCCCGACGCGATCGAGCGGGCGCTAGCGCACGGCCCCAAGGATCGTGTTCGCGCCGCATATCACCGGGGCACCCACTGGGAGGAGCGGGTGAAGATGGCGCAATGGTGGAGCGATTTTCTTGACCGCTTGCGAACAGACGTCGCCGCGGGAAGATTGAAGACGAAATATCCGATGAGGATGTAGACTGGCGCCATCAGAAAGCCGGGTTCGAAAAAAATCGCGCCGACAAAGACGGAAAATCTCCCCTCGTGCATCGTACTTCTGAATGGGAGCCGCGAAGACGACGTGAACCGGGAGAAGCGTGCAAAGATCATGGCCTGGGTGGGGCGGGAAATCCTGCCGCACGAGGCCGACGTGCGCGCGTGGCTCCGGCGCACGCTTGACCCCGACGACCTTGAGGATGTCATCCAGGAAACCTACTGCCAGATCGCGGGGCTTCGTGATGTCAGCCATATTCGCAGTGGCCGCGCCTATTTCTTCACCGCTGCGCGCAGCATCGTCCTCATGCGCCTGCGGCGCGCGCGCATCGTCAGCATCGAATCCGTTACGGAAATCGAGAGCCTGAACATCGTTGGAGATGAACCCTCCCCGGAACGCATCGCGGCAGGCCGTCGCGAACTGGACCGGGTGCGCCGATTGATCGAGGAGCTGCCGGCGCCGCTGCGCTCGGCGCTGGCGCCTTACACGCTTGAAGGGCCGTTCGGCCGTTTGCTCGACGCTGCCGAGGACGACCTCGCCATAGCCGATGTTCAGTGTTTCGAGACGGAGGC
This sequence comes from Pseudomonadota bacterium, assembly GCA_023457895.1. Lineage (GTDB taxonomy): Bacteria > Pseudomonadota > Alphaproteobacteria > Sphingomonadales > Sphingomonadaceae > JAFAFE01. Next base: position 32,897 of record JAEXAY010000050.1, on the reverse strand, counting down.
GCTGATGGGACAGGAGGGCGTCGTCGCTCCGGTGCTGATATATTTGTTCCATAGGCTCGAAGAGCGATTCACCGGACGGCCGACGCTGCTCATTCTCGATGAAGCCTGGGTGTTTCTCGACCATCCTCTGTTCGCGGCGCGCATCCGCGAATGGCTGAAGGTTCTGCGCAAGCGCAATGTCGCGGTGGTGTTCGCGACGCAATCGCTCGCCGACATTGCGGATTCGACGATCGCGCCCGCGATCATCGAGAGCTGCCCACAGCGCATATTGCTCCCCAATGATCGCGCGATCGAACCGCAGAGTCAGGCCGCATATGTCCGCTTCGGCCTCAACGCGCGGCAACCGGCTTTTCGAGCTGGGGCTGGGACCGATCGCGCTCGCGCTGTGCGGCGCGTCCGATCCCGACACGCAGAAACGCATCGACGCCATTCTCGCGGCGAAGGGCGGCGACGATTTCGTCGCGCATTTCCTGACCCAAGCCGGCCTCGACTGGGCGGCCGAGCTGCTTGGCCGCTTTCCTGCCGCTCACCCCCCTGAAGGAGAAAGATAATGAAGCGATATATTCTCGCCGTCCTGATCGGAACCGGCGCTATCGGTGCAATCGGTGCCGGGATGCTCACGAGCGCGCCGGCATCGGCGCAGATGAGCGTGTTCGATACCTCGAACTATACGCAAAATCTGCTCACCGCCGCCCGGACGCTCCAGCAGATCAACAACCAGATCCAGTCGTTGCAGAACGAGGCCCAGATGCTCGTCAATCAGGGCAAGAATCTCGCGAAGATCGATTTCCCCGAGCTCGACCGGCTCCGCCAGAAGCTCGCCGAGATCGACAAGCTGATGGGCCAGGCGCAGGGTATCGACTTCCGCATCGACCAGTTGGACGAACGCTATCGCCAGCTTTTCCCCGACAGCGTTGATCGCCTCCTGAAACGCGATCAACGCCTCGCGGCGGCGAAACAGCGCCTCGACAATGAAATGGCGACCTTCCGCCAGACGATGGAGGTGCAGAGCGGCATCGTCGAAAATGTGCGCGACGATGCCCAGGCACTCGCGGCGATCGTCGCCAAGAGCCAAGGCGCCGAGGGCAGCTTGCAGGCACAACAGGCAACCAACCAGTTGCTCGCGCTCGCGACCAAGCAACAGTTCCAGCTTCAGAATCTGATGGCATCGCAGTTCCGCAAGCAATCGCTCGAAGCCGCTACGCGTGGGCAAAGCGAGCGCGAGGCGCGGGCGCGAACGTCGCGCTTCCTTGGCGACGGCAAGGCCTACACCCCGCGCCAATGAGCCTTGGGGCGGCGCTGCGCCCCTAGCTCCCCGGCGAGTGCCGCCCCGTCGCGGGGGCCTTGGTTCCGCTCCCCTATCTCCGGGACCGGCCCCCGCGACCCCCTTCATCCGAAGCAAGGAGTGCATAGGTGGAAGACCTGAATGTCATCGACCAATTCATGGAGGCGTTCATCGCCTATATCGACAGCGGCTTCGGACTGCTTGGCGGTGACGTCGGGTTTCTCACCACCATTTTGATCGGCATCGACATCACGCTCGCCGGCCTGTTCTGGGCGCTTGGCGGCGAGGACGATGTCATCGGCAAGTTCCTCAAGAAGATTCTCTATGTCGGCGTGTTCGCGCTGATTCTGAACAGCTTCTCGACGCTGTCCGACATCATTTTTCGTTCGTTCGCCGGTTTGGGCCTGACCGCCGGTGGCAGCGCGATCACCGCGCAGGACCTGCTGATGCCGGGACGGCTCGCGGGAACGGGATTCGAGGCGGCGGCGCCTTTGCTCGAGCAAGCTGCCGAGCTTGTCGGGCCGATCGACTTCTTCAACAACTTCATCGAGATCGCGGTGCTGATGATCGCGTGGGTGATCGTCATCGTCGCTTTCTTCATCCTCGCGATCCAGCTTTTCATCACGATCCTCGAATTCAAGCTGACGTCGCTCGCCGGCTTCGTGCTGGTGCCCTTCGCCCTGTGGAACCGCACCTCGTTCCTCGCCGAACGCGTGCTCGGCTATGTCGTCTCGTCGGGCATCAAGGTCATGGTGCTCGCGGTGATCGTCGGGATCGGTTCCAACTATTTTGCTGACTTCACCAGCGCGATCACCGGCGACGAAGTGTCGATCGAGCAGGCGGTATCGCTGATGCTCGCGAGCCTGGCTCTGTTCGGTCTCGCGATTTTCGGCCCCGGGATCGCATCGGGCCTGGTCGCGGGGGCCCCGCAGCTCGGCGCTGGTTCGGCGGTTGCGACCACGGCGCTTGCGGCAGGCGGCCTCGCGATGGGCGGCTCGGGCGCCGTTGCCGCTGCGCGCGGTGTCGGCGGCGCCGGCCTTGGCGCGCTGCGCGCCGGCACATCGATGGGGAGCGCGGCGTCGACGGCCTACAAGCTTGGGCAGGAGACGTCGGGATCGACGAGCGTCGCCGCCGGGATCGGTGGCATCGTGAGCGCGGCTCGGGGCGCGGCGTCCGACCGGATGCGCAACGCCTTTGGCCTTCGGGCCGCAGCAGCGCGCGGACAGCAGGCAGCATGGAACGCCGGTAGCGGCGCGGGCGCAGCGAGCGCCGAGGCGGCCGCGGCGGCATCGGGTGCCATGCCCGCATGGGCCCAGAAGCTTCAATCGACGCAGGCTAGTCGTCACCGGCGCCAGATGGCGATCCACGCGATCCGTGACGGCGACAAGGGCGGCGTCGGTGCCAACCCCGACATCAAGGAAAGGGACTGATCCATGAGATTCAAACGAGCGGTGCAGCGTTATGGCCGGACGCCCGAACCCGAGACGCCTTATCAACGCGCCGGGCAGCTTTGGGATGAGCGCATAGGCTCGGCGAGAGCGCAGGCGAAGAACTGGCGGCTGATGGCCTTCGGCGGACTGCTTCTGACCACGGGCCTGTCGGGGGCGCTCATCTGGCAATCGATGCAAAGCCGCGTCATGCCCTATGTCGTCGAAGTCGATCGGCTCGGCGAAGCGCGCGCCGTAGCACCGGCCATCACGGACTATCGGCCGACCGATCCGCAGATCGCATGGCACCTTGGGCGTTTCATCGCCAATGTCCGCTCCCGTTCGCTCGATCCGGTGTTGATGCGCGAGAATTGGCTGTCGGCCTATGACTTCGCCACGACAAGGGCATCGCTGTTTCTCGGTGAATATGCGCGCAGCTCCAATCCGTTCGCCGATGTTGGTCGGCGGACCGTGTCAGTGCAGGTGACGAGCGTGGTCCGCGCATCGGACACGAGCTTCCAGGTCAAATGGACCGAAAGCGAATATGAGCGCGGCAGTCTCGCCCAGCGCTCGCGCTGGACCGCGATGCTGACCGTGAAAGTGCAGCCGCCCCGATCGGCCGATGTTCTGCGAAAGAACCCGCTTGGTCTTTATGTCGATGCCATCGATTGGTCGCGCGAACTCGACACCGATGTCCTGAAACCACTTAATCGCTTTCCGGCACCGGAAGATCTGGTCGCGCCCTCATCGGAGGCGGATTCGTCCGCCGATAAGCCGCTCGCCCCTGAAACCCCGCCCGTCACCGAAGGGAATGAACCATGATCCGCGCCGTCATTCTGTCGGCGAGCCTTGTCGCGCTCGCTATTCCGGCTTCCGCCCAGCCGACCGCAAAGGTTACGGCCGCCAACAAGGCGGCGCTGCGCGAGCCTTCGAACGCCGGCTTCGTCGGCGCGATGCAGGTCTACCCCTATAATGACGGGACTCTTTATCGCCTTTATGCAGCGCCCGGGCGCATCACCGACATTGCCTTGCAGATGGGCGAGGCCATCACGTCGGTTGCCGCTGGCGACACCGTGCGCTGGACGGTCGGCGACACGACGAGCGGCAGCGGCGCGAGCCTGCGAACCCATATCCTCGTGAAGCCCTTTTCGGCAGGGCTTCGGACCAACCTTGTCATCACGACCGACCGGCGCGTCTATCATATCGAGCTTGAAAGCCGGTCGAGCGGTGCGATGGCCGCGCTGTCATGGACCTATCCGCAAGACGAACTGATCGCACTGCGCCGGCAGCAGGACGCGGCCGCCTCGGCGGCGCCTATCGTATCAGGCCTCGCGATCGAGCGGCTCAATTTCCACTACGTCATCAGCGGCGACAAGCCAGCATGGCGGCCGCTGCGCGCCTTCGACGATGGGCGGCAGACCTATATCGAATTTTCGCCCTCAATCGCGGTCGGCGAAGCGCCGCCGCTGTTCGTCATTGGCGAGGACGGCGAGGCGAGCCTCGTCAATTACCGTGTCGCGGGTCGCTACTATGTCGTCAACCGGCTGTTCGGCGCTGCTGAACTGCGCCTCGGCGGCAAGAAACAGCAGGTCGTGCGAATCTCGAGCGCGCAGCCGAAGCGGAGGAAGGGCCAGTGACAGAGCCCGCCATTCCACCCGCAGGTGGCGCGCCTGCCAAGGCCGACCCCGAAACATTGGTACTACGTGCGGCGCCGGGTCGCGTGACGCGCTTTCGGCGCGGCGCGATCATCACCATTGCGACCGTCGGTTCGACCGCCATCGTCGGCGTTGCGTGGCTAGCGCTCAAACCGGCGACCTTGAACCTGGTCGCATCGGGCGACGACAAGCTGGTCGGCGCGAAGGCGCCCCCCGACGCGCTCGCCGGTGCTCCGGTCAGCTATGGCGATGTGCCGCCGCTCGGCCCGCCGCTTCCCGGCGACCTTGGCAAGCCGATCCTCGACCATCAGCGCGAAATCGGGATGGCGCCGATCGAGTCCGCCGACGAGGCAGCGCGGCGCGCGGCACAGGAGGCGGAAGCCGAACGCCAGCGCCTTGCCGCCGAGGAACGCGCGGCGCGGGAATCGGGCGTCATGCTGCAAGTGGCCGGCAATGCGGCGGGCGCTCGCGTTGCTGTCGTCCCTGCGACCGTAGCCCCCGAACTGCCGTCAGCAGTGCAGGCTGCGGAGGCGCCCGATCCGGGCGGGCAGCAGCGAAAAAATGCGATGGTCGGCCGCGCCAACGATGGCGCCGACGTGAACCCGCACAGCTTGACTGCGCCCGTCTCACCCTGGACCTTGCAGGCCGGGAGCGTGATCGCCGCGAGCCTGATTACCGGACTCAACTCCGACTTGCCGGGATTGGTGACGGCGCAGATCACCGAGAATGTCTATGATAGCGTGACGGGGCGGTCGCTGCTGATACCGCAAGGTTCGCGGCTGATCGGCAGTTACGACAGCGTCGTCGCGTTCGGCCAAAGCCGAGCACTGGTGGTGTGGCAGCGGATCATCCTGCCCGATGGATCATCGATCCGCATCGACAATGTGTCGGCGACCGACACGCAGGGCTATGCGGGCCTGTCCGATCGCATCGATCGCCACACCTGGCAGCTTTTGAAGGGCGTCGCGCTCTCAACCCTGCTTGGCGTTGGCACTGAATTGAGCTTCGGAAGCACCGAAAGTGATCTCGTTCGCGCGTTCCGCGAGGCAGCGCAGCAGAGCGGCACGCGGGCTGGCGACCAGCTGGTGACCAAGAATCTCAACATCCAGCCGACCCTGCGTGTCCGGCCCGGCTGGCCGCTTCGCGTCGTGGTTCACAGCGATATCGTGCTGCGGCCATGGCAGGTGCGGGGAGATTAACGGTGGCAAGTATCAGCCTCAAACAACTGCCCGAGCGAACGCCGGTCAAGCTCACGATCAACCTCATGCCCGACCTTCACGCGCGCATTGGCGAATATGCCGCCTTCTATCAGGAGCAGTATGGCCGCGAAGAGCCCGTCGCCGAGTTGGTTCCTGCGATGCTGGCGGCCTTTATCGACAATGATCGCGTGTTCCAGCGGCTGCGCCGCGAACGAGGCGGAAAAGGGAGATGATGGTAGCCTACGCCTCCCGCACTGGTACTCGCCGCAATCTTGATGCCCTACGTCACGCAGGGTGGAGATTGATGGTATCGGCCCGTGGCGCCCTGCGCACGGAAGGCTTCCGCTACGCCCTAGACAATGGGGCGTGGACGTCGTTCCAGCGCGGCGAGCCATTCGACGAAATCGCATTCGAACGGGCGGTAGCCTTGCTCGGTGCTGGCGCCGACTGGATCGTCGTGCCCGATATCGTCATGGGTGGAGTTGACTCGCTGGAGTTTTCACGCACGTGGCTTGCACGGCTTCGCAATCGTCGTAGCCTTTCCAGCGCGAAGTTCATGTTGGCTGTACAGAATGGCTCGACGCCCAGGCACATTCGCGACCTGATTGATCCGCGCGTCGGGATTTTCGTTGGCGGGGATACCGATTGGAAGCTCGCGACGATGGCAGAGTGGGCAAGGCTTGCGCGCGCTCAAGGCGCCTTGTGCCACGTTGGCCGAGTCAACAGCGCGCGGCGTATTCGCTTATGCGCGGCAGCCGGGGTGCACAGTTTCGACGGGTCAGGCGTGTCGCGCTTTGCTTCCGCACTCCCTCCGCTCGATCTCGCTAGGCGGCAGACCGACATAGAAGGTTGGATCGCCCTGGAAAGTGCCAAGTCGACACGTTCTCCCATGATGCCGTTAGTACGATGCCAGATGTCCGGAGCTTCATCTGTGACTCGCCAATTGTCGAATGAAGCGCGTCAACCTGCCGTCAAGCAGAAGGATCTCCCGACAGAACCAATCGTGAAGTTGGATATCGTCGAACCTTCGTGCGCCATTGTTGTAGAAAGTACACCTTGGATGGCCACCACGCGACGTGTCGGACAGAATCTCGTTCGCGTCATCGTTGACGCGGAGGCGCGAGATCATGAATAGAGAGGGGCCGCGTGGATCCACCAGTTTGTTTGAGGAGGCGGAGGCATTGCTTGGTGGGCTGCCCGTCGAGCCAATCTGCGTTCGTGTTCCAGTAGCGGTGAAACTGACAGGTATCAGCCGATCGACACTGTACGAACTCATCGCCGACGGCGAAATCGAGGTGGTAAAAGTCGGGCGGTCGACGTTCATTCGCTACGCAAGTCTCAAACGCCTGTTCGAAAAGTGGTGACACGCCGCGAAGAGGATGCCCAGATCGACGAGGGAGAGAACTTGGCGCTGGATTGGGTCCCTCGACCTGACAGGAGCACGTAGCGGATTGGCCATGAGCTGCCTGCGTTGCTGCGAGTTACGTACGATTACGCAGAAGATCGGGGAGATAACGACAGAAAGTCGGGCTTCTCAAACCCAGACCGAACCTGCGCTCATCCAAGCGATGACGCTCGATCTGCCCTCTGTATCAAGTCCAATTGATCGTCCCTGGCCGCACAACTTCATTCCGAACGCATCTTGCGGTGAAAACTTGATCGAAGGCGCAGCCGAATCTATAAAACGCGGCACGTAAAAGTGCGAATTTCTTCCGACAAGCATTCCTGCTTTCGGAATCGAACCCGTGTAACAAAAGCAATTAGGCCTCTGCTGGGGGCCACGCGAGCGATGCCCCAAAATAATATTCAATAAATCCAAAATCTAAGGATTTAATGGGATTCCCGCTACCGCTCCATTTTTTCTCCGGCTTTCCCTTGATCTTTCCGGCTCGCCATTAAACAGTGACCCAAATGCTTTTTGGGGAGAGTTGTTGATGACCGGTGTGCTCGCGGGTTTGAGGATCGTCGAATTTGCAGGGCTTGGGCCCGGGCCTTTCTGCGCGATGATGCTGGCTGATCATGGCGCTGAGGTGATCCGCATCGACCGGCCCGGGGCCGTGAGCAATGCGCGCGATGTGCTGGCGCGCAACAGGCGCAACCTCGTGCTCGACATGAAGCAGCCCGAGGCGATCGAGATTGCGCGCAAGCTGTGCGCCGGCGCGGACGCCATCATCGAAGGCTATCGGCCCGGCGTGATGGAGCGGTTCGGCCTTGGGCCGGAGGTTCTGCTCGCCGACAACCCTGACCTTGTCTATGGCCGCATGACCGGGTGGGGCCAATATGGCCCCTATGCCGCGAGCGCCGGGCACGATATCAATTATATCGCTCTGTCGGGGGTGCTGCACACGATCGGCCGCGCCGGGGAAAAGCCGGTGGTGCCGGTCAATTATGTCGGCGATTTCGGCGGCGGCGGGATGATGCTGGCGTTCGGTATCGTCGCGGCCTTGCTCGCGGTCAGATCGGGCACCGCGCGCGGTCAGGTGATCGATTGTGCGATGACGGACGGATCGGCGGTTCTTGCCTGCATGACCTGGGGTTTTCACGCGATGGGCCAGCTTGCCGACCGGCCCGGCGTCAACCTGCTCGATGGTGGCGCGCCCTTTTACGACAGCTATGAATGCGCGGACGGCAGATATGTCGCGATCGGATCGATCGAGCCGCAATTTTACGCGTTGCTGCGCGAAAAGACGGGGCTTGATGCCGATCCCGATTTCGACGCCCAGTTTGACGTGAAGCGATGGCCGGAACTCAAGCAGAAGATGGCGGACCTGTTCAGGCGCAAGACGCGCGACGAATGGTGCGCCATCATGGAAATGACCGATGTCTGCTTCGCGCCGATCCTGTCGCTGAGCGAAGCGCCGCAGCATCCGCACAATGTCTCGCGCAGCACTTTCGTCTCCGTGGATGGCGCGATCCAGCCCGCGCCCGCGCCGCGTTTTTCCGCGACTGCTGCCCCAGCGCCTAAGGCTGCCGGTCCGGCAGGCGCTGATACTATGGCGCTGCTGGAAACGCTTGGCTATGACGCGGCGGCGATCACCCGGTTGCGCGATTCAGGAGTAATATAATGACCTCACCCATTCTGGCCGCGCGCGATGGCGCGGTGCTGACTGTCACGCTCAACCAGCCGGAAAAGCGCAACCCCATCTCGGACAACAGCCTGATCGACGCGTTGCTTGGCGCGCTGGATGAGGCCGAACGTGACATGGCGGTGCGCGTCATCATCCTGACGGGGGGCGGGCCGGTCTTTTCGGCGGGCGGCGATCTCAAGCAGATGAAGCAAGGCAATGGGTTGAAGGCTGACCTTCCGGCACAGACGCGGCGCAATTACCGGTACGGCATCCAGCGCCTGCCGCTCTTCTTCCAGGCGATGGAAGTCCCGGTGATCGCCGCGATCAATGGTCCGGCCCTTGGCGCAGGGCTCGATCTTGCCTGCATGTGCGACATCCGTGTTGCCGCCGAGAGCGCGAAGTTTGCCGTAAGCTTCGTCAAACTGGGCATCATTCCGGGTGATGGCGGTGCGTGGCTGCTGCCGCGCATCGTCGGTTTTTCAAAGGCATCGGAGCTCGCGCTGACCGGCGAGACATTTGACGCCGCTGCGGCGCTGGCGATGGGGCTGGTTTCGCAGGTGGTGCCGGACGGGGAGTTGATCGAAGCCGCGCGCGCCGTGGCGGACAAGATTGCCGCCAACCCGCCCCATGCGGTGCGTATGACCAAGCGCCTGTTACGCCAGGGGCAGGATACGACGCTCGCGAACCTCCTCGAAATGTCGGCAGCGATGCAAAGTCTTGCCCATGCGACGCGCGACAATGAAGAGGCGATCGACGCGTTTCTCGGGCGCCGCGCACCAAGCTTCACGGGCGATTGAAGTCCTGATACATTTTGCGACATTTTTTGGCCGGGACTGACAAATTTCCGGCACATCCCTAGCGCATATCGGCATCATCGAGGACACAGGTTTAACCCTTGCAGTCCGGGCGGCCGCTGGCCGTTCCTCGCTGCGATGATGAGGAACAGAAATATGACGATGAAAAACAGCAAGATCTGGCTTGGCGCCGCCGCGGTTCTGGCCGTTGCGGGCGGCGGGGTCGCGATTGCCCAGACGGCGCCCGGGGCTGGTCCCGGACCGCGTGCCGGCAAGGCCGGCATGATGATGATGGCCGATGCCAACAAGGATGGCGTGATTTCCCGCGCTGAAGCCAATGCGGCTGCGACTGCCCGTTTCCAGCAGATGGACGCGAACAAGGACGGCAAGATCGACCAGGCAGATCGCGATGCGATGCGCGCCCAGCGCAAGGCACAGGCGTTCGACCGGCTCGACACCAACAAGGACGGCTCGGTTTCCAAGAGTGAGTTCGACGCCCGCCGTGCCGCCCCGGCTGACGGTCAGGGCCGCCGCGGCGATGGCATGCGCGGGATGCGCGGCGGAAAAGGCCATATGGGTGGCCAGATGGGCGGAAAGCGCGGCGGCATGATGGCGGGCGCGGATACCAATGGTGATAAGGCGATCAGTCTCGCCGAATTTCAAGCCGCACATAACGCGCGCTTTGATGCCATGGACGCGAACAAGGACGGCAACGTCACTCAGGCCGAAATGACGGCGCATCGCGCCGCGATGAAGGCACAGTGGCAGTCGAAGCGTGCCGCACCACAGAACAACAACGCGAACTGATCCTCCCGCGTTGATTGTGCGTCTGCCCGGGCCCTCGTCCTTCCAGGACGGCCGGGTCAGGGCAGATAAGGAAGGAGCCGGGCCATTTTCTCTCCCCCCTATTGGTCCGGCTCCATTTTTTATGGGGCTGCATAACGCCCGTTAAAGGGGTAATCTTCCGGCCATGTCCGAAACCGCCACCAGTCTTCCGCATATCCTGATCATTGACGACGAGCGCTCGATCCGCGAGCCGCTCGGCGAATATCTCGAAGGCCATGGCTTCCGGGTGAAGGAGGCGGGGTCCGCCGATGCGGCGCGCACCCTGCTCGCGGCCAACCGGTTCGATCTCGTCATTTGCGATATCATGATGCCGGGCGAAGATGGTCTTTCGCTCACGCGTCATATCCGCGAACGGGGCGACATTCCCGTCATCCTGCTGACCGCGCGGACCGAGGATACCGAGCGCATTGTCGGCCTCGAAATGGGCGCGGACGATTATGTCGGCAAGCCGTTCAACCCGCGCGAACTGGTTGCACGGATCAAGGCAGTGCTGCGGCGCACCTCGCTCGCGGGCGAGCGCGTCAACGGCGCTGCCGGCGAAAGCTTTGCCTTTGGCGACTGGGTGCTGAAGACCACCGAACGGGCGCTGGTTGACAAGGATGGCGTGACGGTGCCGCTGTCGACCGGCGAGTATCAGCTGCTGCTGGCGCTGGTGCGCCACCCAAACCAGGTGCTGAGCCGCGACCGTCTGCTTGACTTGACACAAGGCCGCGAAGCGGAAGCATTCGATCGCGCGGTCGACAACCAGATTTCGCGCCTGCGCCGCAAGATCGAGCCGGATCCCAAGAACCCGACGCTGGTGCGGACGGTCTGGGGCGGAGGTTATACGCTGGCGAGCGATGTCAGGCGGATTACCGACTAAGCTTGCGATGACCCGCTCTTCTCCATCCTTTTTCGCGCGACTGATGCCGAAAAGCCTTGTCGGGCAATTGCTGCTTGCAACGGCAATCGCGCTGTTCATCGCGCAGGCCGTGAGTTTCGTGCTGCTCGCGCGCGGGCAGGCTGAACAGCGTACCATCCGCCTCGCGATTCCGGCTGCTAACCGGATCATCGACGTCGCCGACCGGATTGCCGTCGGGCAGGAGCCGATCCCGCAACGGCGCGGCCGCCGCAATGTACGCGTGATGATGGGCCTGTCCGACCAGTCTGCGGTTACGGCGTCGATGAACCATGATGAACAGACCGCCGAGCAGGTCAGCGAACTCCTCTCCGAAGCCAATCTCGACGTCGAGGCGGTGCGCGCAAGCGAACTGGAAGGTCCGCCGCAACTGCATGAATTGCCCTGGACCGCCCGGAACCGTTTCCCTCCGGAACAGGAGACGCCGATGCCGGGCGAGGAAGGGATGCGTGACCGGTTTGAGGTGGTGCATGATCCGCGAAAGATCAACACGATGCTGATCTCGGCCCGGCTCGAGGATGGACGCTGGGTCAATATCGCGATGCCCGCGCCCGAAACCAACCCGATGCTGATGGGCCTGCTCGGCGGGCAGACCGCGCTGCTCTATCTGCTCCTGCTGGCGCCGATCGCCTGGATCGGCTGGCGGGTGTCGCGGCCGCTCAAGCAACTGACCGCAGCGGCGCGCTCGACCGATCCGTCCTCGGCTGCCGATCCGATTCCGGAAAGCGGCCCGGCCGACGTCACTGATCTCACCCGGGCATTCAACAGCATGCGCTCGCGCATTTTCGCGATGCTGGGCGAAAAGGACCGCATGCTCGGCGCGCTCGGTCATGACCTGCGGACCCCGCTCGCCTCGCTGCGGGTGCGGGTTGAATCCGTCGGCGATGAAACGCTGCGCGGCAAGATGATCGCGACGATGGATGAAATGGCGGTGATGCTCGATGATATCCTTGCGCTGGCGCGCTCGGGTCAGGCGAAGGAAGCGATGGTCGCCACCGAAGTGCCCGCGCTGGTTTCCGCCGTGGTCGGCGATTATCGCGACATGGGCGCGGATGTGAGGCTGGTCGAAGCACCGCTTCATCTCGTCCGTGCGCTGCATCCCGTGCCAATGCGCCGCGCGCTGCGCAATCTGGTCGACAATGCGCTTAACTATGGCCAGCGGGCGCGGATCAGCGTGTTTGAGCGCGAAGGCCGGGCCGTTATTCGCATTGCCGATGACGGCCCGGGGATTGCGCCCGAACGCATCGCCGAAATGATGGAGCCGTTCGCGCGGGCGGAAGGATCACGCAGTCGTGAGACCGGCGGCGCCGGGCTCGGCCTCGCGCTCGCCAAGACCATCATCCTGCAACAGGGCGGCGAACTGCGCCTCGGCAATGCACCCGAAGGCGGCCTGATTGCCGAGATCATGCTGGCGTGAGGATTAAACCTTACCCCACCCTCCCTTCCAGGGAGGGTCGAAAAATTGGCACAATTTTTCGGGGTGGGTAAAGCATTGGCGGCAGGGCTTATACCCACCCCAAAAAAGCTGACGCATTTTCGACCCTCCCTGGAAGGGAGGGTGGGGCAGCGCCTTTTTTACCTCAAACGTACAGCCCGACCCCCTGTCCGCCGCGGGCGACAGGTTCGCCATCACGGTTCCAGATCATCATGTCCTGTACGCTGAACCCGCCACTGGCATAGCGGCTATGGCTGTGGAGCAGCCACCAGCCATCGCGGGTCTTCGGTGTTTCCGTCAGCATGTGCACGGTCCAGTTCATCGAGCTGATTGGGCCAAACTCCTTGAACAGCGTAATCGCCGCGGGAGGCAGCGCATCGCCTAGTGCGAGGAGGGCGACCGCGGGATCGCAATCGGGTTGGTCGACAAAGCGCACCCAGGTCAGGATGTCGGCTTCGCCCTGGCCATGCTTGAACCGCGGCCCGTCGACGGGGCGCATGTCGAACTTGCGGGTGAAGAGCGGTCGCATCGGGTGATCGGGGACCGGTTCAAGGCGGTCCGGATCGGGTACGCTGGGCATCGGCAGGACGACATGATCGACATGGCTGTCGCGTTCACCCGTGAAGGTGAAGAGGGCATGCGTGCCGAACCCGGCATCCGACGTGACCTCGCAGGTGACGAAGCGGCTAGACTTGCTTTCGCGGACCAGATTGGCCTCGATGGTGCATTCGCCCCCGACCGGCCCGACGAAGCTGATCTGCGCGCATTTGAGCGGCTGCGGCCCCGGCTCGCCGGTGAGCGCAGTCTGTAGCGCGATGGCCGCCGTCACCCCGCCATAGGCGGTGCGCCCCTGCATCCAGTCGTCGCTGATATGGGCATGGTACAGCCCGCCTTCATCCTGTTCGAGGCGGAGAATCGTATCGAGGCTGTTCATCCTGCCCAGCCGGCCTGAGCGCGTTCCGGATGCGCCTCGCCGCTTGCCTGCAATACCCAGCGGTCGGTGCCCTCAAGGCCGAGCGCGGAGAGGGTGCCGGTACGATAGGCACCGGTATCGACACCGATGCGATTGGATTGCATGTCGACGTCATCGAAGATGGTGTGGCCGTGAACGATCATCTTGTCATGCGGCGTGTTGTCGTTGACGAAGCCTTCGCGAATCCAGCGCAGGTCGGATTTTTTCTGCTCGGCCACCGGCACGCCGGGGCGGACACCGGCATGGACAAAGGCATAATCGCCGATGACGATGCAATCCTCGAAATCGCTGATAAAATCGACATGCGTCCGGGGGATGAGCGAGAGCATGTGCTGGGTCAGTTCCTCGATGCTCAGTTCTTCATAAACATTGACCGCGATTGGATAGCTGAGGATCGTCTCGCGCCCGCCCATGCGGATGAAATGGCGTAGAGCGCGTTCATCGCCGCTCGCGGCGCGCTCGAACACTTCCTCATGATTGCCCTTGAGGAAACGCACCAATGGCCCGGAGCTTTCCCGTGCTAATGCGAGCGCGGCATCGACGACTCCCGCGCTGTCGGGGCCGCGGTCAACGAGGTCGCCAAGGAAGATGATTGTTGTATCCGCGGGCCCGCGGGCTGCATTATCAGCTTCGATCCTGCGGATCAGTTCGCGCAGCAGGTCCAGATTTCCATGCACGTCGCCGATCGCATAGACGCGTTCACCCGCCGGGATGGCGGGCAGGGGACGGGCAGGAGCGGATGCGCGGCGGAAAAGGCGGCCTATCATGACGGGGGCTATCTAGGGAGAGAGGGGCAGGAGCACAAGGGACGGCTTTTGTCCTGCCGTCCCCTGACAACAGGATGGCTCAACGGTTGATGCGGGTCGAATCCGTTTCCGTCTCGACATGAATACGCTCGCCGGTCGCAGGATCGCGTTCGATATAATGGTCGCGCTCGACGACAACCTCGTCGGGCTTGCGGCGGCGCAGCCGATCGAGGCTGCCGCGGGTATTGCCATAGGCGAACAGCATCAGCAGTCCGCCAGCGACCGCCAGCCACATCAACAGCAACTGCTGGTGCTGCGGTTCGGCGACGCGCCCCAAGTGCAGGTAAACCGCCGTGAGCAGCGCATAGATCGCTGCCACCAGCGCCGTCATGCGCGTCATCAGCCCGAGTAGGATGAGAATGCCGATGACCAGTTCGAAGATGCCGAGCGGCATCGCCATCGCGCCCGGCGCCGCCAGCCAGTCCAGTTGCGGATTGCTGGCATAGCTCTGGTTATAATCATTCTGGTACATGACCTTGCCCAGACCCTGCAGGATGAACAGGGCGGCAAGGAAAATGCGTCCGAAAAAGGCGGCGATGCTGCTCATGATAGGCTCCCTCCCGTGCAGATGCCGCAAGTGCGGCCGTCACGGGCTGGATAACGCGCCGGACGCCTGCCGGGTTCCGCCAGCTCAGAGCCGCGGCAGGGTGACGCCCTTTTGTCCCATATATTTGCCCGCGCGATCGGCATAGCTGACCTCGCATGGTTCGTTGCCCTTCAGAAACAGGAACTGGCACGCGCCCTCATTGGCATAGATCTTGGCCGGAAGCGGCGTGGTGTTGCTGAACTCGAGCGTGACATGGCCTTCCCAGCCGGGCTCGAGCGGGGTCACGTTGACGATGATGCCGCAGCGCGCATAGGTCGACTTGCCGAGGCAGATCACCAGCACATCGCGCGGAATACGGAAATATTCCACCGTGCGGGCGAGCGCGAAACTGTTGGGCGGGATGATGCAGACGTCGGTCTTCTTGTCGACGAAGCTGTTGGCGGCGAAATCCTTGGGATCGACGACGGCGCTGTCGATGTTGGTGAAGATCTTGAACTCGTCGGCAACCCGTGCGTCATAGCCATAGGAGGAGAGGCCATAGCTGATGCAGCCATCGCGCCGCTGCGCCTCGACAAACGGCTCGATCATGCCGGTCGCCTGCGCCTGTTCACGAATCCATTTGTCGGAAAGAATGCTCATGGGCTGATCCTTGGCGGGATGGTGCGGGCGAAGTCAAGCAATGGACGTCACTCTCCCCTAAGCGAGGGCGTTGCCATCACGCCAGCCCCAGATCCTTGGGTCCAAAACTGTGCGGCAACAGTTCGGAGATGCGATAGGTCGCGAGCTGCTTGCCGTCGCCCGAACCGCAATGGATGGGAAGATCGATACCCGCCAGTTCGGCCGCCTCGTTGATCACCTGGCGGCAGCGGCCGCAGGGATAGCACGTATCGTTGCCGGAGATCGTGCCGTCTGGTCTCCGCATCCCGCCGATGATGCCAATCGCGCGTATGTCCCTGAGACGGCCCTGCGCATTGGCGGTGCCGAGCGCGACGGTTTCGGCGCACAGGGTCAGGCCATAGCTCGCATTCTCGAAATTGCAGCCGGTGATGACCGAGCCGTCGACCATCAGCAGCGCCGCCCCCACGCCATAGCCTGAATAGGGCGCATGGGCGTTGCGCGCGGCCTCGCGGGCTTGTGCGACGAGATCGGCGGGGGTGATGGAATCGGTCATGCTTCGGGGTTAATCACATTCCAGCGGACATTGCCATCCGCCCCGTCGATGCGGGCGCGATCGGAGGCCTGCCACAAGCGCCACGCCGGACCCGCTTCAGGCGCCCGAAAGCTGCGCTGCAGCCAGAGCGGCCGCTTCAGCGTGGTCAGGTCATAGTCGGCGGCTATCGCAGGCGAGGGCGCGAGGATCGCCTTGCGGCCCATATGAATTTCGATCTGGTTGAGAAAGGCGGTGAGCTCGCTTTCGAGCATCGCCTGCGTCGGCCGGTCGTCGCAACCTGTGCGATAGTCGATCGCCACCGCGGCGGGGAGCGCATCGGCATCGCGCGGCACCAGACGGTCGAAATTGCCCGCCTGGTCGCTCGCGAGCGCGCACAGGTCATAATGATGGATCGCGCCGAAGCGCATCTTGGCGGCGCGCGCGCCGTCGCGGTTGGCGAGATAGCTTGCATCCTGCCGCGCCGCGCCGAAGGTCGCATCGAGATAGGCGAAATCGGCGCCCGCCGCGCGCAGGCGGCCCCAGTGGATCGCCCCATTGTCCGCCCCGAGCGCCACGCCCTGTACCGGGTAGAGTGCGCGATCCGGTCTCCATTTCTGGGCATAGCCCAACGCGCCGAACAGCAATAACGGCACGATCAGAAGAAGGAAAATGGCGCCAAAACCGCGCTTGCCGGACAGGCCCGCCATCTCGCCCTCAGCCCTTGATATGCAGCACGCAGATGAGCGTGAACAGGCGCCGCGCGGTGTCGAAATCGACCTCGATCTTGCCTTCGAGCCGCTCCATCAGCATTTCCGCAGCATCATTGTGGATCGCCCGCCGCGCCATGTCGACGGTCTCGATCTGCGCCGCGGTCGATTGCCGGATCGCCTGATAATAGCTGTCGCACACTGCGAAATAATCGCGGATCGGGCGGCGGAAGCGGCCGAGCCCAAGGATGATCGCCTCAAGCGGGGCCCCGTCCTCGCGTTCGATCTCGAACACGAGGCGCCCTTCCTCGACGCGCAGCGCCAGTTTGTAAGGCCCCGAATAGCCATCGGGCTGCTGGCGCAGCGGCTTGAAATAATTGCCCTCAATGAGGTCGAAAATCGCGATGCGCCGTTCCTGCTCGACATCGGCATTGCGCCAGATAATCGTGGCTTCGTCCAGCTGGACGTCAATGATGCGGGGATCGGCCATTGTGGCCAAAGCTCATGGCGAATGCGGCAGGGAGAGGCAAGGGGACAATGATGCAAACCTGTTCGCCATCCCCGGCTTGACCGGGGATTCGCCGGCGCGGGAATGGCGATGGGGAAAACTATCCACAATTTATGACCCGGTCCGTGGACAACCAGCCGCAAGCCGCTTGCATCGTTTCCCGCCTTGGCCGATGGATCATATATGACCGACATTGTCCGCCTGCCTGTCGCGACCGGGGATGTGCCCGCCGAAACCCAGCTTCCCCGCAATGTCGAGGCGGAGGCCGCGTTTCTCGGCGCGATTCTCATCGATAACCGGGTCAATGAGGACCTGCCTGTCCGGCTTGAGCCCGAACATTTTTTCGAGCCCGTCCACCAGCGTGTCTATCAGCAGATATTGACGCTGCTCGACCGCAACATGGTGGTCACGCCGGTCACGCTCAAACCCTTTTTCGAAAGCGACGAGGCGATGAAGGCGCTTGGCGGCCCGGGCTATCTCGCCCAGCTGACCGGATCAGGCGCTGGTCTCATCGGTGCGCGCGATATGGCAGCGCAGATCTATGATCTTGCCCTGCTGCGCGAACTGATCGCGGTCGGGCGCGGGCTTGTCGACCGGGCGATGGACACGAGCGAAAGCGTCGATCCCAAGGGCCAGATCGAGGAAGCCGAAACCGCACTCTACAAGGTCGCTGGCGGCGAAAGCGAGATCGGATCGGTCAAAAGCTTCGGCCAGGCGACAATGGAAGTCATCAAGAATGCCGAGCGTGCATTGCAATCGGGCGGCCATTTTTCCGGGGTTACAACCGGGCTTTCGGCGCTCAACGCCAAGACCGGCGGCCTGCAGAGGAGCGACCTCCTTATCCTCGCCGGGCGCCCCGGCATGGGCAAGACGGCGCTCGCGACCAACATCGCATTCAACGCCGCGCAGCGCTGGCGGCGCGACGAGGAAGACGGCATTGCGCCGGAGAAGAATATGGGCGCCAAGACTGCCTTCTTCTCGCTCGAAATGTCGGCGGACCAGCTCGCGACGCGTATCATGGTCGAACAGTCGGGCATCAGCGCCCACGCGCTCAGGATGGGCAAGATCAACCGCGAGGAGTTCCAGAACCTGTCGCGTGCGAGCCAGGAATTGCAGACGCTCCCGCTCTATATCGACGACACGCCGGGGCTGACGATTGCAGGCCTTAGAACCCGTGCGCGCCGTCTCCAGCGCCGCCACGGCATCGGGCTCATCATCGTCGACTATCTCCAGCTGCTGCAGGGCTCGGGACGTGGCGGTGACAACCGGGTGCAGGAAATTTCGGAAATTTCGCGCGGTCTCAAGACGCTCGCCAAGGAACTCAATGTGCCGGTGCTGGCGCTGTCGCAGCTCAGCCGCGCGGTCGAGCAGCGCGACGACAAGCATCCGCAGCTTTCGGACCTGCGCGAATCGGGCTCGATCGAGCAGGACGCCGATATCGTGCTGTTCGTGTTCCGCGAGGAATATTATGTGCTCGGCAAGGAACCCAAGCGGCCGCGCGATACCGATGCGCAGGAAGTGTTCGACGCGCACAAGCGCTGGGAAATGGAAGAGCTCGCGCCCGTTGCCAATCGTGCCGAAGTGATCGTCGCCAAGCAGCGCCACGGCTCGACGGGCACGGTCGAATTGAAGTTCGAGGCCAATATCACGCGCTTCTCCGACCTTGCGGATGAAAGCTATGCGGGGATCATGTGACGGCCTGGGAAAATACCCGCAGTGCTGCGCCTGTCGAAGCACGTCTTTTTTCGCGCAGTACAAACCTCTAAAACGTCCTTCGACAGCTCCGTAACTTCGGATTTCCTATGACGCCCATCCGCCCCGCCACCACCGCCGACATTCCCGCGCTCCACGCGCTCATCGAAAGCGCCTATCGCGGCGACAGCGCGCGGGCCGGCTGGACGCATGAGGCCGATCTGCTCGGCGGACAACGGACCGACCAGACGCTGCTCGCCGAGGCGCTGGTCGATCCGCAATCGGTCCTTCTGGTCAACGGGGAGGGGGGGCGCTTGTCCGGCTGTGTGCAGGTGACGAAAGTGGCGGCGGATCGCTGCTATCTCGGCATGCTGACCGTGGACCCCGCGACCCAGTCACAGGGGCTGGGACGCCGGTTGATGGCTGCAGCAGAAACCGAGGCGGCGGATCGCTTCGGCGCCAGCGTCATGGAAATGACCGTGATCAGGCAGCGCGGCGAACTCATCGCCTATTATGAACGGCGCGGCTATGTGCTGACTGGCGAGATGCGTCCCTTTCCCCTCGACGATGAACGCTTTGGCCTCCCCAAAACCCGCGAACTGGAATTTGTGGTATTGGAGAAGCAGCTCTGACCCACCCTCCCTCGCCAGGGAGGGTCGAAAAATTGGCACAATTTTTCGGGGTGGGTTAAGCGGTGAAGAACGTGCGCGCGGGGGGTTACCCACCCCAAAAGGCGTGCCGCCTTTTGACCCTCCCTGGAAGGGAGGGTGGGAATTCAAAAAACCGGCTCTTCGCCCGGTTTCAGCGGAACGTGGATGCCGCACTCGACCTTGTCCCAGCCTTTCCAGCGGCCCGAGCGCGGGTCTTCGCCGGGCGCGACCTTGCTGGTGCAGGGCGCGCAGCCAATCGAGAGATAGCCTTGTTCCTCAAGCGGATGGCGCGGCAGGTCATGGGCTTCGAAATAATCGTCGAGATGCGCCTTGGTCCAGCTGGCGAGCGGGTTGAGCTTGATCCGGCCGGTGCTCCCGTCAAGCTCGAAGCGCGGCAATCCGGCTCGGGTTTCCGACTGGAAGCCCTTGCGTCCGGTGATCGACGCATCATAGCCCGCGAGCGCCCGTTCGAGCGGCACGACCTTGCGAATTTCGCAGCAGCCATCGGGATCGTAGGACCAGCGCAGGCCGGTTTCATCGCGTGCGGCGAGCGCCGCCTCATCGGGCAACAGGTTGATGAGGTTAAGGCCGAGGCTTTCGGCCAGCAGGTCGCGATAGGCCAGCGTTTCGGGAAAATGCTTGCCGGTGTCGAGGAACAGGATCGGCAACTGGGGCGCAACGCTGCTGACGAGATGAAGCAGCACCGCCGACTCCGCGCCGAACGAGGACACCAGCGCGACCCGTCCCAGCGAACCGTCGTGCAGCACCTCGCGCAGCATGTCGGCAACCGGTACACCCTCGAACCGCGCATTGAGCGCGGCGACGTCGTCCGCGCTGAAACGCGGAGCGGTGTCAATGCGGTCGAGGGTGCGTACGGCTTCAGCCATGCCGCAACTTCCACACCGGGACTGGCTTGTCCGCGGCGCTCTGGTAGAAGATGTCATAGCGGGCCAGCGTCGCCGCGACGACCTCGGGGTCCATCGGTGCCTGCGGCGCGAAGCTGTCGAAGCCGACGCGGCGCATGAAGAGCAACTGGTCGACCAGCACGTCGCCTTCGGCCCGCAATTCGCCGGTATAGCCGTTCTCGCGCAGGATTTGCGCGCTGCTGTAACCGCGCCCGTCGCGGAAGCGCGGAAAGCTGACCTCGATCAGTTTGATGCGGTCGAGATGGGGAATGAGGAGCCGCGCATCATCGCCCGCCTCGAGCCGCACCGCAGTCGCATCGGGCTGGTCGAGAAAGGCCTCAAGCGTCACCGCGATTTCCTCAAGCGGTTCGTCGTCCCGGAAACGGAGGAACTCAGCCATAAATCGCCTCCTTGAACGGTTCGATGCCGACGCGGCGGTAGGTGTCGAGGAAGCGTTCGCCGTCCTCACGCAAGTCACGATATTTCTCGACCGCGCGCTCGACGGCGTCGACCACGCCGTCCTCGTCGAAGCCCGGCCCCGTGATCTTGCCGAGGCTGGCATCCTCCGCGCCCGATCCGCCGAGCAGCAGCTGGTAATTTTCGGTGCCCTTGCGATCGACTCCAAGAATGCCGATGTGCCCGGCATGATGGTGGCCGCACGCGTTGATGCAGCCCGAAATCTTGAGCTTGAGTTCGCCAAGGTCGCGCTGGCGATCCATGTCCGCGAAGCGCTCCGCGATCTTCTGCGCCACCGGAATCGAGCGGGCATTGGCGAGGCTGCAATAATCGAGTCCCGGGCAGGCGATGATGTCGCTGACAAGGTCGAGATTGGGCGTCGCAAGGCCCGCCGCGTCGAGCGCCTGCCACACCGCATGAAGGTCGGCCTTCCGGACGTGGGGCAGCACGATGTTCTGCGCATGGGTGACGCGCAGCTCGTCATGGCTGTAGCGCGTCGCGAGATCGGCCATCAGGTCGATCTGGTCCGCGGTTGCGTCTCCCGGGATGCCGCCAACCGGCTTGAGGCTGATATTCACGATGGCATAGCCCGGCGCCTTGTGTGCGGCGACCTGCTGTTCCACCCAAAGGGCAAAGGCAGGATTGTCGTGTCCCTGCGAAGGCAGGGTCCCAGTGTTATCTTGCGCTGTGCCGCCTTGGGCTCCTGCCTGCGCAGGAGTACTGAAATCTTCGAACGCGGGCGGCGCGAAATACGCCGCGATCCGGTCATATTCGGCCATCGGCACATCCGAGCCATTGGGCAGGATCGCCTGCCATTCCTCCTCGACCTGGCGGGTGAATTCTTCCTGCCCGAGGTCGTGCACGAGGATCTTGATGCGCTGCTTGTGGATATTGTCGCGCCGCGCCCAGCGGTTCCACACGCGCAGCGTCGCTTCGAGATAGGAAACGATATGCTGTGCGGGCAGAAATTCGCGGATCAGCGGTGCGACGAAAGGGGTACGGCCCATGCCGCCGCCGATATAGACTTCGAAGCCGGTCTCGCCCGCCGCGTTGCGCACCAGCTTGAGGCCCACATCATGCAGCCGGATGGCCGCGCGGTCCGTGTCCGAGGCGGTCACCGCAATCTTGAACTTGCGCGGCAGATAGCTGAATTCGGGGTGGAAGGTCGTTGCCTGCCGCAACAGTTCGGCCCAGGGGCGCGGATCCTCGATCTCGTCTGCGGCGGCGCCCGCATATTGGTCCGACGACAGGTTGCGGATGCTCTCGCCCGAGGTCTGGATCGCGTGCATTTCGACCTTGGCAAGGTCGTCAAGGATGTCGGGCGCGTCCTCCAGCTTGATCCAGTTATACTGGATATTCTGCCGCGTGGTGAAATGGCCGTAGCCGCGATCATATTTGCGCGCGATATGGGCGAGCACATGCATCTGCTCGCCATTGAGCGTGCCATAGGGGATGGCGACGCGCAGCATATAGGCATGCAGCTGGAGGTAGAGGCCATTCTTGAGCCGCAGCGGCTTGAACTGGTCCTCGGTCATGTCGCCCGCGATGCGGCGCTTCACCTGATCGCGAAATTCATCGACGCGCGCATCGACGATGTTTTGGTCATATTGGTCGTATTTATACATTCTCTGACATCTCCGTTCGTCCTGAGCTTGTCGAAGGACGAAAGTTCCGGCCCCATCGTGCTTCGACAAGCTCAGCACGACCGGGAGGATTTAGATCACCCAGTCTCCCGCCGCCGGGTCGGCCGGTTTCAGCGTGAGGTCGGGGCGCACCGTGGGGCCAAGTGCGCGGATGCGGTCCTTGATATGGCCGGGGCGCGGGCCTTCCGGGGTTTCGATGGCGTCGATGATCGCGGGTGAATTGACCCGGCGCGCGCCTTCCTCGGCGGTAAGAATCGCCTCGCCATGTTCGCCGACGTCGATCGCATCCTCGACATGGGCGGACCAGCCGCTGCCGGTCCACCAGATGACACGGCCATTGGCAAGATCGTTGCCGGTAAGGATTTTCATATGGTTTGCGCTCCCTTATTTTGCTCGTCATGCTGAACGCGTTTCAGCATTCCTATGTCCCGCGCTTCCGGCGGCCTGGGAGATATGGACCCTGAAACAAGTTCAGGGTGACGGAACTGCAGGAAATCAACCGCATCGCTCCGCGTCGCCACCTCGCCGACGACGATCAGCGCGGGGCTTTGCACGGCCTCGCGGGCGATGAGGCCGCCAAGGTCGGCGAGCAGCGTGCGCATCGCGCGGGCATCGCCGCGCGTGCCCTTTTCGAGCACCGCGACTGGCATGGCGGGCGAAACGCCATCGGCGATCAGCTTGTCGGCAATGGCATCGGCGGTGGCGAGGCCCATGTAGATGACGAGCGTGCGCCCCTGTCCGGCGAGGCCTGACCAGTCCTGATCGCTCAAATCCTTGCACTGGCCGGCGACGAAGCTGACCGCGCTCGAGGCCGCACGATGGGTGAGGGGGAGCCCCGCCTCGGCCGCGCAGCCGATCGCCGCGGTGATGCCGGGGACGACTTCGCAGCGTACCGCGGCGGCGCGCGCCGCCTCCAGTTCCTCGCCGCCGCGCCCGAAGATGAACGGGTCGCCGCCCTTCAGCCGCACGACTTCGCGCCCCTTCAGCGCCTCGCGCACCAGCAGCGCGTTGATGTCTTCCTGCGCCATGGTGTGGCGGCTGCGCTGCTTGGCGACCGATATCAGCTCGGCATCGCGCGACGCGAGCGCGAGAATCGCCTGGTCGACCAGCCCGTCATGGACGATCAGGTCCGCGCCTTGCAGCAGCCGCAGCGCCTTGACGGTCAACAGGTCGGGGTCGCCCGGTCCGGCGCCGACCAGCCATATTTTTCCAGATTGCTGTTCCATGCCGTCCAAATGGCGGGCATTGCGACAAGGGGCAAAGCAGGCTTTTTTTGCATTGCGAAAGAACAGCTTTGCCGCGTAACTTTGTTACGCCGGAGGGCAACAAGCTTTTGTACAGGGGTTTATTTGGCGAGCGCCAGCGCGACCGCTGAAGCATCGTCAGCCGCCGCGATCTGCCTGAGGCCAATGCCGATCGAGGCGCGTAACTGGTCGGTTTCGGCCGACGATACCGGGAAGGCGCAATAGTCCGCGGCGTAAAAAGCGCCCGGACGGTGGTTGCCCGAAAGCCCGACGCCGCCAAAGGGCGCGCGCTGCGAATTGCCGATCGTGGCGCGGTTCCAGTTTACGATCCCGGCCCGGATATTGGCCCAGAACTGGTCATATTGGGCCGCCGTGCCGCCGATCAGCGAGGCGCAGAGGCCATAGCGGCTGGCATTGGCTTCGCGAATCGCTTCGTCGAAACTGCCGACGCGAACCACCTGGAGGAGCGGCCCGAACAATTCGATGTCCGGCCGTTCCTCCATCGCGGTGACGTCGATGATGCCCGGGGTGAGGAAGGGACGGCCCTCGATTGGCCGGGTCATGTGCCGGATCACGCGCCCTCCGCTGGTCATCAGTACGATGAAGCTTTCGAGGAGCGCGTCGGCGGTCTCGTTGTCGATCACCGGGCCCATGAACGGTGCCGGACTGTCATGCGGTTCGCCGACGATGAGGCGCCCGGTCAGCATCTTTATTTCGAGCATCAGCCGGTCATAGAGCGTATCGCGCACGATCAGGCGGCTTGCCGCGGTGCAGCACTGTCCCGCAGTGGTAAAGGCGGACTGCACGACGAGGATGGCGGCGGCGTGGATGTCCGGCGTATCCCACACGATGATGGGATTGTTTGCGCCCATTTCGAGCACGAGCATTTTGTCCGGACGGTCGGCGAGATAACGGTTCAGCATGATGCCGGTGGGCGCGGCGCCGGTAAACAGCACGCCGTCGCAATCCGGATGCGTCGCCAGCGCCTTGCCCTGCGCCGGGCCGCCCTGCAACAGCCGCACGATCCCGCTGGGAACACCCGATTCCTGGAGGACCCGGACCAGCAGTTCGCCGACCGCCGGCGTTTTTTCGGATGGCTTGTGGACGATGGCATTGCCCGCCAGCAGCGCCGGGATGATGTGTCCCGCCGCGATGCGGAACGGTGCGTTGAACGCGGTGATGACCGCCATCACCCCATGTGGCTTGTGGCGGAGCGCGTTGCGGGCGTGATTGGCGCCTTCTACCAGCCGCTGCGAGGTGCGTTCGGCATAGGATTTGAGTGCAATGTCGATCAGTTCGACCACGCTTTCGACCTCGTTGCGGGCTTCCCACAACGGCTTGCCCGATTCGCGCGCGATAAGGTCGGCGATGGACTCGCCGTCCTGCTTGATGCGGTTGGAAAAGCGGCGGACGACTTCGGCTCGCGCGGCGAGCGGCTGGGCGGCCCATTGCGGCCAGTTTCGGCGGGCTACGGCGAGTTCGGCGGCGGCGTCACCGGCCTTGCCTGCCCATAATCTTGCTCCCGTCGCGGGTTCAAACGAAAGAATGTCTTCCGCCATAATGCTGCATCACGCCTTCAAAAACTCACGGCGGATTCGCCGCCAAGCCTGTCGGCCCTAGCGCAATATGGTAAATTGTTTCTTTGCAATGCGCGGGAAAATGGTGTCGCGGCCGGGACTTAGCCGGCCGCCAGCGGCCGGTGCGCTTCGCCGAAGGCGCGGACGCGCGCGACCTTGGCGTAGAGCGGCTGCCAGTCGTCCGCATCTGCAATCGCCGTCCAGATGGCTTCGACCTCGTCGATCAGCATCGATTCCGGTGCTGCGCCCTGCCAATAGGAATGCGCGCGCGCGTGCTGCTGCTCCCTGCCGCTGGCGAGGTCAGTAAAGGCCTTGGCGGCCTCGGTGTCCGGGGCTGGACCCGTGCCGCCGCGCCAGTCGAAGAAGAAGCGGTCGATCGGGATACGGTCTTCCATCATCAGCCGTTCGGCGGCGGCGACCAGCGCCTGATCACTCTCCGCATCCCGGCTTTCCATGCCGATACGCCACAGGAAGCGGCGTGCGATCGCATCCTGATAGAGGCCTGCGAAACGCTCCAGCTCGGCGATGAGCGGTTCGGCCGGGCTGAGCGTGCGTAGCGCAATCGCCAGCTGGGCGGTGTCCCAGTGGATCGCCTCAGGCTGGCGGCCAAAGGCATAGAGACCGGCATGGTCGAAATAGGCGGCGGTGAACGCGGGATCCCAATATTGGGTAAAGCGCCACGGGCCGTAATCGAAACTTTCACCCGAAATATTGATATTGTCGCTGTTGAGCACGCCATGAACGAACCCGGCGATCATGTAGGATGCTGCGAGATCGGCAGTGCGGCGGACGACCGCGCGGAGCAGCGTGGTTGCCGCCATGACGTCATCTATCGCCGCGACGGCATCAGCACGATGGCCGTGATAATGCTGGAGACAATAACGCACGAGCTGCGCCATGCGTGCGCTCTCTCCCAGATAGGCGAGCCGCTGGAAGGTGCCGATGCGGATATGGCCGTGGCTCATCCGCACCAGCACGGCGGACCGGG
This sequence comes from Pseudomonadota bacterium, assembly GCA_023457895.1. Taxonomy (GTDB): domain Bacteria; phylum Pseudomonadota; class Alphaproteobacteria; order Sphingomonadales; family Sphingomonadaceae; genus JAFAFE01. The sequence goes on along the minus strand of JAEXAY010000050.1, from coordinate 6,444 downwards.
TCGGCGAAGGCTCGTCGCCGCGCCACAGGCTCTCACCCGTTTCGATGATCGAGAAGGTGCGCGAGGTCGGGACGCCGAGCGCTTCCAGCATTTCGCTAGCGAGCAATTCGCGCACCGCACCCTTCAGCGTCAGCCGCCCATCGCCCTGCCGCGACCAGGGCGTCGGGCCGGACCCCTTGGTGCCAAGGTCGATGAGCCGCCCTGCGGCGTCACGCATCTGCGCAAACAGGAAGCCGCGCCCATCGCCGATTTCGGGATTATAGACCCGGAACTGGTGGCCATGATAGCGCAGTGCCAGCGGTTCGGGGAGGTTATCGGGGAGCGGCTCAAACCGGCCGAAATGGTCCACCCATTGCGTATCGTCGAGACCCGCAAGTCCTACCTCGCCGGCCGCCCGGTCGCCGCGCCAGCGCAGGATATGCTTGGGAAAGGATGCCGGTTTCACCGCATCGGCAAAGCCTTCGCCCAGCGACAGGTAAACCGGGTCGGGCCGGTATGTGGCGGGGGTCTGCGTGTCGGCCATCAACCGACTATGGGGCGGCGGGCACGGTGAAACAAGGCGCGAGGGCGGTCCTGCCTCCATTTCTCCAATTTGGGCCGTGAGGCTTGTGTCTTGGCTCGGGCGGCGCAATATGGCCGCCATGAATGACAGCCTGACCGCACCGAGCCAGCCCGCTCCCGATAATTTCAACGGCCTCTGGCGTGATGCCTATTGGTGGTCGAACGATGGCCTGCGGCTTCATTACCGCGATTATCCCGGACCGGAGACGGGCCGGGACAAACCGCCGCTCTTGTGCATGCCGGGCCTCACCCGCAACGCGCGAGATTTTGAAGGGCTGGCCGAACATTGCGCCGCAAGCCGCCGGGTGATTGCGGTCGATTTCCGCGGCCGCGGCGAAAGCGCCTATGCCAAAGACGCGATGACCTATGCGCCGCTCACCTATGCGCAGGACATTATCGGCCTGTGCGAGGAGCAGAAGATCGGCCGCTTTGTCGCGTGCGGCACCTCGCTCGGCGGCATCGTCACCATGCTGCTGGCGGCAATGAGCCGCGAACGGGTGGCGGGCGCCATTCTCAACGATGTCGGTCCGGTGATCGAAGCCGAAGGAGTCGCGCGCATCCGCTCCTATGTCGGGCAGGGCGGGAGCCAGCCGACCTGGGTCCACGCCGCGCGCGCCGCACAGGAGCTTCACGGCGGGGCCTATCCGGGGTGGCAGCTCGATGACTGGCTGCGAATGGTCAAGCGCTCGCATAAATTGTCGAAGGAAGGGCGCATCGTCGCGGATTATGACAGCCGCATCGCCGAACCGTTCCGTGTGCCGGGCGGAGAGGCGGGGGTTGACCTGTGGCCCGCGCTCGACGGTCTTGCCGGGATGCCGGTGCTGGTCCTGCGCGGTGGCCTCTCCGACATTCTGAGCGCCGAAACGGCCGCGCAGATGGCCAGCCGCCTGCCGATGGCGCGGCTGGTGACGCTCGATGGCATTGGCCATGCACCCACGCTTGATGAACCGCAGGCGCGCGAGGCGGTTGCCGCGCTGCTCGACGAGGTCGACGCTGCCGAAAACGGTGCAGGGCCCGCAGGGCCGTAAAATCATGGCCGATCCGGTCGCTTTCACCCCGGCAAAACCGCTGAATATCCTTCACCTCCACAGCACTTTTTCGCTGGGAGGCAAGGAAGCGCGTGCAGTCAATCTGATGAACCGCTTTGGCGATCGTGCCCGCCACACCATCCTGTCGGCTATGCCGGACGAACTGGGTGCCCGTGCGGCGATCGATCCTGCAATCGTCGTGCAGTTTCCCGTTGACGCGCCGTTGCTGCAGGGAAAGCCGGGTGCCGATCGTTACCGGGATCTGGCGCGCTACATGGAGGATTTCGACCTTGTCCTCACCTATAACTGGGGGGCAATGGACGGCGTCGGCGCGCACCGGCTGTTTTCGCGGCTGATGAAGTTGCCGCCGCTGATCCACCACGAGGACGGGTTCAACGCCGACGAAACCGACCGGCTCAACCCTAAGCGCAACCTCTTCCGCCGGTTGATGCTGCCAACAGCGAAGGCGCTGGTGGTGCCCTCGCGCCGGCTTGAAACCATCGCGCGCAAGGTGTGGCGGCAACCCGAAGCGCGCATTCATCGCATCGCCAACGGGATCGATGTCCCCGCTTATGCCGGGGAATCCGTTTCCGATGCGATTCCGGGACTGGCCCGGCGTCCCGGTGACGTCATCATCGGCACGCTCGCGGGGCTGCGGGCAGTCAAGAACCTGCCCCGTCTAGTCCGGGCGGTCGCGTCGCTGCCGGTGGAACTGCGCGCGCGTGTCCAACTGGTCATCGTGGGTGAGGGGCCCGAACGTGCGAAAATCCTCGCCGAGGCCGAACGGCATGGGATTGCGGACCGGACCCTGCTGCCCGGTTTTCTCCCCGCACCGCATCGTTATGCCGGCCTGTTCGACATCTTTGCGCTGTCGTCGGATAGCGAACAGTTCCCGGTTTCGCTGATCGAGGCGATGGCCGCGGGACTGCCGGCCGTTTCGACCGGGGTCGGCGATGTCGCACAGATTGTCGCCGGGGAAAATATCCCCTTCATCACGCCGCTCGGCAACGAACCCGCCTTCGCCGGGGCGCTGAGGCGGCTGGTCGAGGAGGAGGCGCTTCGCAACCGGATCGGGACCGCCAATCAGGCAAAGGCGTTGGCCGAATATGACCAGGAGGAAATGGTCGCGCGCTACGCGGAGCTTTACGGCATTCCATCCGTTACAGTTTGATGACAAGCAGTTTTTCCTCCGATCCCTTCAATGTCGCGCCGCATCTGGTCGCGCTCCTCATCGCCTATGTGCTGGCACTGCCGCTCGGCTGGGATCGCGAGAAGGAAGAGCGCAGCGCCGGCCTGCGCACCTTTCCGCTGGTGGCCATTGCGAGCTGCGGCTTCGTCCAGGCGGCCGAGACGGTGATGGGAAGCAGCCCGGAAGCGATGTCGAAGATCGTCGAGGGGCTCATCACCGGCATCGGCTTCATTGGCGGCGGTGCGATCCTGCGGATGAAGACATCCGTGCGCGGCACCGCGACGGCGGCGAGCCTGTGGGCGACCGGGGCGATCGGGACCGCGGTCGGCCTTGGCGCGATCGACGTGGCGGTCGTGCTGACAATTGTTACATTTGTGACCCTGAAGCTGCTTTCGCCCATAAAGCGGGCGACGGGGCTGGAGGATGAGCTGGAGGATAGGCCCGCGGCCGCCGAATAATTCTTTTCCTGCGGGCAAAAGCGCCTATAGGCTCGGGGGCAGATGCGTTTCATTTCGGGAGAAATTGGTTGTTCAAGGGGCTAAAGCCGGTTCAATATGCAGGCCGCGAAGTCTGGCCGATCATCGAGGGCGGCAAGGGGGTTGCCGTGTCGACCGGGAAAAGCGCGGGCGCGTGGGCGGCCGCCGGTGGCATCGGAACGGTGTCGGCGGTCAATGCCGACAGCTATGACGCCGACGGCAACCGCATCCCGCAGGTCTATCACGCCAGAACACGCCCGGCCCGCCATGAAGAACTGGTCGACTATGGTATTGCCGGCGGCATTGCGCAGGTCGAGATCGCGCATGAAATTTCAGGCGGCAAGGGCGCGATCAACGTCAATGTCCTGTGGGAAATGGGCGGCGCCCAGCGCGTGCTCGAAGGCGTGCTTGAAGGAACGCCCGGCAAGGTGCACGGTGTTACCTGCGGCGCGGGCATGCCCTACAAGCTCGCCGAGATCGCGGCGAAGCACGAGGTTTACTACCTCCCGATCATCTCTTCGGGCCGCGCCTTTCGCGCGCTGTGGAAGCGCAGCTATTCGAAAGTGCCGGAATGGCTCGGTGCAGCGGTCTATGAGGATCCCTGGCTCGCCGGCGGCCACAATGGCCTTTCCAACGCCGAAGATCCGCGCAGTCCGCAGGATCCCTATCCCCGCGTTGCCGAACTGCGCAAGGTGATGCGCGAAGGCGGCATCCCCGACGAAACGCCGATCGTGATGGCGGGTGGCGTCTGGCACCTCAAGGACTGGGACAAGTGGATCGACAACGACGAGCTGGGTCAGATGATGTTCCAGTTCGGCACCCGGCCGCTCCTCACGCGCGAAAGCGAAATCCCCGAGGAGTGGAAGCAAAAGCTGATGGAGGTGAAGGAAGGCGATGTGCTGCTGCACCGCTTCTCGCCTACCGGCTTTTATTCGTCGGCGGTGCGCAATGCGTTTCTGCGCAGCCTCGAGGCGCGGTCCGAACGGCAGATTCCCTTCGCCGAAAACCCCGAAGGCGATCTGACCGAACGGCTCGATGTGGGCCTCAAGGGCAACAAGAGCTGGTATGTCTCGATTGACGGCCTGCGCCACGCGCATGAATGGGTCGATGAAGGCTTTTCGGTCGCGATGAAGACGCCCGACAATACGGTGATCTTCGAACGGCCCGAAACCGCGAAGCAGATCCAGAAGGACCAGGCCGACTGCATGGGCTGCCTATCCCACTGCGCCTTTTCGGCATGGAAGGACCATGACGACTTCACCACCGGCTATAATGTCGATCCGCGCAGCTTCTGCATCCAGAAATCGCTGCAGAACGCGGTCCATGGCGAGCCGCTTGATGAAAATCTGATGTTCGCCGGGCATAGCGCCTACAAGTTTGGGCTCGACCCCTTCTACTCGAACAATTTTGTCCCGACCGTAAAGGAACTGGTCGATCGGATACTGACGGGCGAATAGGTTTATTTTCGCGGCGCCGAGAGCGCGGGCACCTGCTCCGCCGCATCGGCGGGGCGGATGCCCGGTGGCGGGGCGGCGGCGATAATTTCTTCGCCGCGCAGCACCTTGCCCGCCCGGTGAATGGCCTTGCGGATCCGCGGATAGCTGCCGCAGCGGCAGATATTGGTGATTGCGGCATCGATATCGGCATCGGACGGCGCGGTATTCTTCGCGAGCAGGGCCGCCGCCGCCATGATCATGCCCGACTGGCAGAAACCGCATTGCGGCACCTGTTCGGCGAGCCAGGCCTGCTGCGCCGGATGGCTGCGGTCGCGCGACAGGCCCTCGATCGTGGTAATCTCGCGGCCGGTGCATTGCGACAGGGGCAGCTGGCAGCTTCTCACCGCCTCGCCATCGACGATCACGGTGCAGGCGCCGCACTCGCCGGTGCCGCAGCCATAGCGCGTGCCCGTGAGGTTGGCTGCGTCGCGCAGCGCCCAGAGCAGCGGCATGTCGGGATCGAGGTCGAACGCCAGCGCCCGGCCGTTGACGGTGAATTCGGTCATGGGATGATCAGTCGCGCCAGCTCGGGTCGATCCTGTCGATCACGCGGACCATCGCGGCAAAGTCTGGTGCGCCGGGGCCGCCGGGAAGCTGGACCTGATGGAGATCGCGCTGGTGGACGGCGACCACCGCGTCGGGCACGCGGATCGGCTGGCCCATCGACAGCGTCGCCAGCTGGATTTCGCACGCGCGCTGGAGCCCCCAGTGCATCAGGAAGGCTTCGGGCAGCGTCCGGCCCATCACCACCGGGCCGTGGTTCCTGAGCATCATGATCCGCTTGTCGCCCAGGCTTTCGAGAAAGCGCGGGCCTTCCTCGTCGCGCACGGTGATGCCCTCGAAATCATGATAGGCAATCTGGCCGATATAGTTGCAGGCATAGAAATTGACCGGCTGGAGCCCGCCTTCCAGCGCCGAGACCGCCATCGTCGCGGTGGTGTGGGTGTGGATGATGGCATGGACGTCCGGTAGCACGCGATGGAATAGGCTGTGCTGGGTGAAGCCCGCCTTGTTAACCGGATAGGGGCTGCCGTCGAGCGTGTTGCCGTCAATGTCGATCTTGACAAGGTTCGACGCCTTCATCTCGCTGAAATGCAGGCCATAGGGGTTGATGAGGAAGGCATTATCCTCGCCCGGCACCTTCAGGGTGATATGGTTGTAGATCATCTCGTCCCAGCCGAGATGCGCGAAAATCCGGTAGCAGGCGGCAAGCTGCTGGCGTGCTTCGATTTCTTCGGGGGTGCGGTTGGGGCGGACATCGTTGGCGGCAGTGGCCATGGCTCGGCTCTCCTCGAAACAGGTTGCGCAATGCTCTGCCATAATTTGCGCGAGGCGGCTAGAGTCGGCGCCGCTGCCGTTGCGGAAAGGCCACAATCGGCCTGATTCTGGCGCTCCGGGGTTGAAATCGGGGTTCCGGCCTGATAGGGGCGCTGCAACGGAGCGGATCGCAGATTCGCGACGGTCCCTTTCATGTTGCCTTTATATCTGCGGTGCATGAGGAAAAGCGGCGCGGTTTTCTGCCGTTTTTGAAGGGTCCGGTTAACCTCTATTTTGATTTGGAGTGTGGTTTTTTATGCAGATTATGGTTCGCGATAACAATGTCGATCAGGCCCTTCGTGCGCTCAAGAAGAAGCTTCAGCGGGAAGGTGTTTATCGCGAAATGAAGCTGCGCCGCCATTATGAAAAGCCGAGCG
>JAEXAY010000049.1 GCA_023457895.1 Pseudomonadota bacterium | reverse complement strand
TCATAATCTTCTCCGCCATTCAAGGCGCAAGTCGTCAGATTCATGTTAAACTCTTCAGCCATAACAGCCGTCTGATAATCGATCGGAATATGTTCTTCGTACACGCGGCAACCGGCATTGCTTTGTTTGCAGATATGCATCAATTCTGATGATAGACCGTCAGATATGTCCATCATAGAGGTTGGGACAATATTGGCGGCAGCTAGTTTCTCAATGATATCCTTACGTGCTTCCGGTTTTAACTGGCGTTCCAACAAGTATTCTTTGCCGGTGAAATCCGGTTGAATGTCTTTATCACCTTTTAGTACGACTTTCTCACGTTCCAATAGTTGTAAACCCATATAGGATGCTCCCAGATCACCGCTGACGCAGATTAGGTCGGTTTCTTTTGCTCCATTACGGTAAACCACTTTGTCCTTATCAGCATCGCCGATACAAGTGATGCTGATAGCAAGCCCTGTAAGGGAGGAAGTTGTATCACCTCCCACAATGTCGACGTTATATTGCTGGCAAGCCAGACGAATACCGGAATAAAGCTCGTACATATCCTCTACGCTGAAACGCTTGGAAAGGCCAAGAGATACCGTAATCTGCCGGGGAGTGCCGTTCATGGCATAAATATCGGAGAAATTAACGACTGCTGATTTATATCCCAAATGTTTCAAGGGAACATAAGTCAGATCAAAATGTACACCTTCCATAAGCAGGTCGGTTGTTACCAATACTTGCTTTTCTGAAGGGTAGGAGAGAACGGCGGCATCGTCGCCCACTCCATATTTACTGGATTCATTTTCTAGTTTGATTCCCTCGGTGAGGCGGTCGATCAGACCAAACTCACCGAGAGATGCTATTTCAGTTCTCATAAATCGGGGTGATTGTTTAGGCACGGTTGATAAGTTCGCGCATGATTGTTGTCATTTTCGGTTGAGCGGCGTCGGCTGCTTTCTGAACTTCTTCGTGCGTTACTTCTACGATTTTTCCTTCTACTCCCAAGTCGGTAATGACGGAAATACCAAATACTTTGATGCCACAATGGTTGGCTACAATTACTTCCGGAACGGTAGACATACCAACAGCGTCGGCGCCAAGGATATGGAATAGTTTATATTCGGCAGGAGTTTCGAAGGTAGGACCTTGTGTGCCAATATATATTCCGTGCTGTACTTTGATTCCTTTTTCTTTGGCAATCTCATCAGCTTTACAGATCAGTTCCTTGCTGTATGCTTCGCTCATATCCGGGAAACGAGGACCGTATGGGATATTTTTTCCACGAAGCGGATGTTCGGGGAAATAGTTGATATGGTCGGTGATAATCATCAAATCACCGATTTCGAAGTCTGCATTTGTTCCGCCACTGGCGTTGGATACAAACAAGGTTTTGATTCCTAATTCGCGCATCACACGTACAGGGAGAGTCACTTCTTTCATCGAATAACCCTCGTAATAGTGGAAGCGTCCTTGCATAGCCATGATATCCTTATTGCCTAGTTTGCCGAAAATCAGCTTACCGCTATGACCTTCGACGGTAGATACCGGGAAATTCGGGATGTCCGAATACTTTATTTCATACTTCTCGGTGATTTCGTTTGCCAAACTGCCAAGTCCGGTACCAAGTATAATGGCTGTTTCCGGGCTGGTGTGCATCTTACCTTTCAGATAAGCTGCGGTTTCTTGTATTTTCTCTAACATAGTCAATAATATGTTGGTTAAATTTATCTTGTTGATTCTGTAATATTTCTATTTCAATAGGCAAGGCATAGATAAATGGTTTCAATTCCTTGTCCAAAGCCGGATGGTTAATCAGGCGTGTTGCATCTTTTTCGGTAGTAATGATCAACCGGCATTCTCCTTTCAGCCTATGAAACCGTTCTTTGATAAGCTGGATATCCCGATGGCTGAAATTGTGATGATCGTCAAACGATAATAAATCTATTTGTTGGGTACAATCTTTCAGCCTTTCAAGAATGGGAGCCGGTGAGGCAATTCCGGTCATCAATAATATATCTGTATTTGTCAGCGAGGACAAAGCAATCTCATTGTTTGCCGAAGGGGTATCTGTGTCCGGAACCATCATAGGAAACACCGGTTGCAGGTTGCCATACCGGAACGATGAGAAGAATAACTGTTGATATGGATAAAGGTTCAGTCGTTTCGTGATAATATTATAATCAATAGGCTTGATGTCCTGCGGACATTTGGTGACAATAACGATTTGTGCCCGGTTCTTGCCGCTAATTGGCTCACGAAGTCGTCCTGCGGGGAGCAAAGTGTCGTCACAGAACAGCCGGTGATAATCCGTTAACAGAATACTTAATCCCGGTTTGACATATCGGTGCTGGAAAGCGTCATCCAACAGGATAACATCTATTGAAGGCTTTTGCAGTGCAAGCAGCTTTTCTATGCCATGACAACGCTTTTCGTCGACAGCTACTGTGACAGACGGGAATTTTTGATGCATCTGGTACGGTTCGTCGCCAATGCTTCTTGCCGTACTTTCCGGAGTAGCCAGCACATAACCTTTCGTATGCCGTTTGTACCCCCGACTTAATACAGCTACATTATATTGATTACAAAGAGACTTTATCAGATATTCAGTGTGCGGAGTTTTCCCTGTTCCTCCAACAGCGAGATTGCCTACGCTGATGATAGGTATATCAAAACTCTTTGATTGCAGCACTTCCCAGTCAAAGAGTTTATTTCTCATCATTACCGCTGCTCCGTAGAGCCAGGAGGCAGGGTAGAGCCACTTATGTATCTTGATAAAGTGTTCGTCCATGTATGGCAGTTATTTAATATTCAGTTCGAACGGAATACGAGCCTGAATCATGGATTGTTCTTGCAGATTTTTCAGTAAACCGAATTGTTGGTAGAACTCACCTAACTTACTTTTCAGCAATTGTGATTCTACGTAATTCGTCGGTTTCGTATCAAGCAGGGAAGAAAAGAAATCTTGTTTTGCAGGATAAGAAATAACGGTGTATCCCTCGATACCGGCTTTTGCCACGGCAATATCCAGTGCTTTGTCAATGCCGCCTAACTCGTCTACCAGTCCTAACTTTTTAGCAGTTTCCCCGGTCCATACACGACCTTCGGCAATCTTTTCGATCGCTTCCTTTGTCATGTGGCGTCCTTCGGCACAACGACTGACAAAGGTGTCGTATCCTTCGGTAATCATCATTTGAAGCAATGATCTTTCATCCTCGTTGAACGGACGCATGATATTCCCGAAATCAGCATATTTATTCGTTTTAACTACATCATAACTTAAACCGATTTTATCAGTCAACCCTTTTACATTGGGAATGATGCCGAATATTCCGATAGAACCGGTCAGGGTAGTAGGCTCTGCAACAATCGTGTCGGCAACGCAAGAGATATAGTAACCTCCTGACGCGGCATAATCACCCATAGAGACAATGACCGGTTTCTTTGTTTTCAACTCTTTCACTGCATGCCAGATTTGTTCTGAAGCAAAAGCACTTCCGCCCGGAGAATTGACACGGAGTACAACAGCTTTCACATCATTATCATCTTTCAATTTGCGCAAGTCACGAATGACTTTCGAACCAACAATTCCGTCCTCAGAAGTTGCGGAGCTCGGATAGTCTGTAATTTCACCGGATGCATAATAAACGGCTACGATATTGCCACTTTTGTCTTTTGGCACATTCTTCTTTACGTTCATCATGTCGCTTAATCCTACTATCGGGAGATTGTCATCCTCATCTATCTCTACCAGTTTTTTAAGATAATTGCGCACATCATTGCGATAAATCAAGGTATCAGCCAATCCGCACTTTACACTTTCTTCTGACGGATAGAACATTAACATACGATCGGCATAAACATTCAGAGAATCTACTGGAATATTGCGGGAAGCAGAAACTCCCTCCGTCACCTGTCCCCAAATAGAAGTGATAAATGCTGTCACTTGTTCGCGATTGGCAGGGCTCATCTCTGTTGCAATAAACGGTTCTACGGCAGATTTGTAGGTTCCCACCTTGAATACCTGCATCTCAACTCCTATTTTTTGTAGCAGGTCTTTGTAGAACAGGGGAGCGGAAGCGATACCTCTCCACTCAATCATTCCTTTGGGATTGAGCAGCACCTTATCGGCTGCGCTGGAAAGATAATAAAGCCCCTGCGTATAGGAGTCGGCATAAGCAATGACGAACTTTCCACTCTCCTTGAAATCGAGCAATGCGTTACGGATTTCTTGTAAGGAGGCATAGGAGGTACCTAATGAACTTGCTTGCAAATAAATCCCTTTGATATTTTCGTTTTCTTTAGCCTTCTGGATGGAAGAGAGAATATCGTCCAGTCCGTACGTGTTAGATTCGTCACCAAACAACTGTGATAAAATACCTAGCGGATCTTCTTGCGTACGTTCAACCAACGTTCCGTTTAAGTCGAGCATCATTACGGAATTCTTTTTTACGATTGTTTCCGTGTCCGAAGCGGACATGATGCCAAACAGCGTTACCATGCTGATTATAAATAATACAATACTTGACAAAATGATACCTGTCATCGTGGCAAGTGTAAATTTCAAGAAATCTTTCATTATACTTATTGTTTTTGCGTCAGCTTGTTATTAAGCTAACAAAGATAAATAATTGAGTTGATATTTATTCAATAAGTCGTACGAATTTTTGTTTTATCACAGCGAATCGATATAAATAGAAGCTTCTTTCCTGCAAGATTTAAGTATATTTGTCTGTATCTAATCCTTTTAAATGAGAAGAATTCTCTAATTTTGTGGCACAACTATTATCGTGAAAAATTAAATAAATATCAGCATATGTAATGCGACATTAACTTAACATTATATTTACCATGAAAAGAAAAACCCCTTTTGTGGCTGCAGCTTTAGCAGCAGGCTTGTTCTTCTATTCTTCCTGTACTCCGACTGAAAAAGCGGAAACAAAGGATTATACTCAATACGTTAATACCTTTATCGGTGCTGCTGATAATGGTCATACATTTCCCGGCGCGTGTTATCCTTTCGGTATGATCCAGACCAGTCCTGTGACGGGAGCAGTTGGTTGGCGCTATTGTTCTGAATATGTTTATGAGGATTCCCTGATTTGGGGATTTACTCAAACACATCTGAATGGAACGGGATGTATGGACTTAGGTGATATTTTGGTGATGCCGGTCACTGGCACACGTGCCCGTGCGTGGGATGCTTATCGTAGTCATTTCCCTAAAGATAAAGAAGCGGCTACTCCGGGATATTACACCGCAGAGCTCTCTGATCCACAGGTAAAAGCGGAACTGACTGCCTCTATCCATGCTGCCCTTCACCGCTATACTTATCACAAGGCTGATTCTGCCTCTATATTGATTGACTTGCAACATGGTCCTGCATGGAGAGAAGAACAATATCATTCACAAGTCAACAGTTGTGAAGTGAACTGGGAAGATGCTCAAACACTGATAGGGCATGTCAATAACACGGTATGGGTCAATCAGGATTATTTCTTTGTGATGAAAT
>JAEXAY010000048.1 GCA_023457895.1 Pseudomonadota bacterium | reverse complement strand
TTTTTTGTACCCAAAATTCGGAAGGAGTGAGGTCGATGGCCGTTTTTCGCATTGAACGGACCCGTGATTATACCGTGATGAGCAATCATCATTTACGAAATGCAAACCTGTCGTTAAAAGCCAAGGGGCTGCTTTCCATGATGCTGTCGCTGCCGGAGGATTGGAATTACACCACCCGTGGCCTTGCAAAGATCTGTAAGGAGGGCGTGGATGCCATAGGTGCTGCCCTGCGTGAACTGGAAGGAGCCGGATATATCGTGCGCCATCAGAGACGCGATAAAAGTGGGCGGATCACAGATACCGAGTATGTCATCTATGAACAGCCCCAGCCAGATATGTCCCAGCCGGATACGGCTTCACCAGATACGGAAAACCCGGATATGGTAAAACCGGATATGGTAAAACCGGATACGGAAAAGCCCGCAGAATTAAATATAGAGAAATCAAATACAGAAAAATCAATTACTTATGGATCAAGTACCGATTCCATTCCCTTCCGGGAAACAGCGGCGGCAAGACCGCCGGAACGGAAAGGAAGGGATGCGATGTCTGTCACAGAGATAGAAAATTATCGGGAGTTGATTTTGGAGAATATCGAGTATGACTGCTTGAAGCAGCGTTATCCTCTCTACCTGGATGACCTGAATGAGATCGTAGAGCTGTTGGTTGAAACGGTCTGTGCCAAACGAAAGACTACCCGGATCTCTGGGGCAGACTTCCCTCACGAGATCGTGCGTTCCCGTTTTTTGAAACTGGACAGCTCCCACATCGAGTTTGTCATGGACTGTCTGCAAAAGAATACCACCCAGGTACGCAACATGAAGCAGTACCTGCTTGCAGTGCTGTTCAATGCGCCTACCACCATGAACAATCACTTCACTTCATTGGTCAACCACGATATGCACGCAGGCGGCTGGTAAAGGCCGCCTTTTATCATGCCAAAGGAGGCACGACATGAACCAGATGGAAATTTTCAAAAACCCGGAGTTTGGCAGTATCCGGGTCATCGAAGAAAACGGCAAATACCTGTTCTGCGGAACGGATGTGGCTGGCGCTTTGGGGTACAGCAATCCCCGCGATGCAATTATCCGCCATTGTAGGTATGTCGTGAAACGCGACGCACCTCACCCACAAAGCCCTGACCGCAAAATCAGTATGACTTTTATCCCCGAAGGAGATTTGTACCGCCTAATCGTTCACAGCAAATTGCCATCGGCAGAACGGTTTGAACGGTGGGTGTTCGATGAGGTCCTGCCTACCATTCGTAAGCACGGGGCCTATCTCACAAAAGAGAAGCTGTGGGAGGTAGCTACTTCCCCGGAGGCTCTGATGAAGCTCTGCTCAGACTTGTTGGCTGAGCGTGAAGCGAATATTTCTCTGCGTAAGGAAAATGCACAGCTGGAGGGCAAAGCCGCTTTCTATGACCTGTTCATCGACTTAAAACACAGCACCAATCTCAGGACTACCGCCAAAGAGTTGGATGTTCCGGAGCGCCGGTTTGTCCGGTTTCTGATAGAACGGCGGTTTGTGTACCGCACGGCATCCGGCAATGTGCTGCCTTATGCCAATGTGAAAAATGCGGGGCTGTTTTGCGTCAAAGACTACTGCAATCACGGTCATACCGGTTCTTACACGCTGGTTACGCCCCAGGGCAAGCTCTACTTTGCCCAGCTGCGGGAGATGATCTTGCTGGTCTCATAAGAACGGAAAGGAAGTGGGTTTTATGCAGGAAAGCAAAACAATCGGTCAGCTGATGGAGGAAATGCGCCAGAAAGCCGGGGCGCAGAACTACCACGGCCATGACTACATGGATCTCCAGCGATTTGCGGAGAACACACGGCACATGATTATTTTTGATGTGCTGACGCATGATTCCCCGGTGGGCTGGAAAGGAGAACGGACCCGCCTGTTTTTGTCAGATATAGGCTATGAAAAAGCTCTGGACAGTCAGGCAAAGGGGCAGATCAAGATTCTCAGCCATGCAAAGGTCAGAAATGGAGATTTGTTTTATGACCACAAAGAACAGATACGATAGGAGGAATCTGATATGAATGAGGAAAAGAAAGTACCCTTCAAGTGGGAATATGGGGAAGAAACCATATCACTGCAACTTGGGATGTATGCGAATAATCAGCGGCTTTATATCGGCATGATTACCCATACAGAAGATGGAGCGGAGCCGTTTGCAGATATGACGGTGAACCTTTCGGGGTATTCCCTGGACCCCGGAGAGGCGTTTATTTCCGGTGACATCAGCAAGGACTTGCTGCGATTCATCAAAGAGAACAAATTGGGGAAAGTGCTTCCCTACCAGGTGCAATCCGGTTATGGGAAATATTCTGCCGTTGCCTTTGATTTGGAGAAATTGAAGGCATTTGATCCCAAAGGTGTGGCGGAGTTTCGGAAAGAGTGGAATCTGCCGGATAAGAAGCCGGTAAAGAAAAAGAGCCGCGGGATGGAGCGATGAAGAAATATCTTCTCCGGCGGCTGGTGGTCCCGCCTTAGAAAGAAATGCACCACCCCTGCACATTTTGTGGAAAGGAGGCGATGAAAATGCAGGAAGAAGTGGAAAACAGGACTTTAACGCTGGTTGTCAGCGGAACAAAGTTCACCGGTCGGTTGCTTAAAGCCGCCATCAGCAAGTACCTTGCCCACTGCAAGGAAAAGAAGCTGCAAAAGCAGAGAAGCCGTGACGCTCCTGTGACACCCCACGGCAAACAGACCGTCAAGCAGCTCATTGGTCAAAATCAGGGGATCTCCAATATCGAGATCACAGACCCCTCCATCAAGGAATTTGAGAAGATCGCCCGGAAATATGGTGTGGATTATGCGGTGAAGAAAGACCGCAGCAGCTCCCCGCCCAAGTACCTGATCTTTTTCAAAGGCCGTGACGCCGATGCGCTGACCGCTGCATTTACCGAGTACACCAGCAAAAAGGTCAAGAAGGCCGAGAAAACGGAACGCCCGTCTGTGCTGGCAAAACTCAGTCAGTTCAAAGAGATGGTCAAAAATGCCGTGGTGGACCGCACCAAGCGAAAGGAGCTGGAACGATGAAAAAGCAGTTTGACATCAAAAAGCTCGTTTTGCTGAACCTGCCTTATCTTTTGATGGGGCTGTTTGCCACGAACTTCGGGGAAGCGTGGCGGCTGGCTCAGGGGGCAAATGCTTCGGAGAAATTCCTTTCCCTGTTTGCTGTCCTGCCTGGGGCGCTGCAAAGTTTCTGGCCCAGCTTGCACCCGTTGGATCTTTTGGTGGGGCTATGCTGCGGAGCTGGCCTGCGTCTGGCGGTGTACCTCAAAAGTAAAAACGCCAAGAAGTATCGGCATGGACTGGAGTATGGCTCTGCCCGTTGGGGTGCATACTATCAACTGTAAAGGAATGATATATAGACACAAAAAAGGAGGATAACGCCATGATAGAATATTATAATAAAATCACAGCACTATACTCCCGCCTTTCAGTTGGTG
The DNA here is from genome assembly GCA_023457895.1 of Pseudomonadota bacterium. Lineage (GTDB taxonomy): Bacteria > Pseudomonadota > Alphaproteobacteria > Sphingomonadales > Sphingomonadaceae > JAFAFE01. The sequence continues at coordinate 3,510 of JAEXAY010000048.1, read as the reverse complement.
ATGAGGACAGGGACGGTGGCGAGAGTAATAGTATTGTAAATCAAAAAGCATTTTTAGAAAGGTATGCAAGAGAAAAAAAGCTGATAAACATTCGCCACTATATCGACGATGACGAAAGCGGCAGGTTCTTTGACCGTAGTGCTTATACACAGATGATAAGCGATGTAGAAAGCGGAAAAATCGGCATTGTTATTATGAAAGATATGACACGATGGGGGCGAGATTATCTTCAAGTAGGAAATGCGATGGAGATATTCAGACGAAACAATGTCCGCTTTATCGCCATCAACAACGGAATCGATAGCAAAGACCAAAACACATTGGAATTTGCCCCATTTATCAACATCATGTCAGAGTGGTATGCAAGAGACATTAGCAAGAAAGTAAAAACAGGAATTAAGACTAAAGGAGCAAGCGGAAAGCCCGTTGCAACAGAAGCCCCATACGGCTATATAAAAGACCCGAAGAACAAAGATTATTGGATAGTCGATAGAGAAGCTGCTGAAGTGGTAAAACTCATTTTCAGGCTATTTATGGAGGGGAAAAACAGAAATCAGATAGCCGTTTGTCTGAAAGAAAAAGAAATACTAACCCCAACCTTTTATATGAAACAACAAGACAGAGGAACAGCCAAAAGCAAACCTCTCAATGAAGAAAACCGCTATAACTGGAACAAAGCAACCTTAACACGCATACTGAAAAGACAAGAGTATTGTGGCGATGTAGTCAACTTCAAGACCGAAAAACATTACCGAGATAAGCGAAACCACTATGTCGATAAAGATAAGTGGCAAATCACCCCCAATGTTCACGAGCCAATCATAGATAGAAGCACCTATGAAAATGTACAGCGGATATTAAAAAACGCACCTGTAAAAAGACCGAACGGAGACGGAGAAATTCACGCACTATCGGGACTGATGTATTGCAAAGATTGCGGTACAAAAATGCACATACGCACCATACACAAAAACGGAAAAGTACAGCATGTAACCTATTGCAGTGAATACGCCAAAGGCAAAGCTAAACACCCGAAATGCCATTCTCCACATCGTATTGATGTTGATGATGTTATGGAAAATATCACAGAGGTTTTGCGAAAGATAGCTAAATTTTCATTAGAAAATAAAGAAGAGTTTGAAGCCTTGATAAAAAGCAGTCTTGCAAGAGAACAGACCGAAGAAATCAAGAAACAGAAAAAGCGTATTCCACAAATTACAGACAGAATGGAACAGATAGAAAGAGTGATGAATAAACTCTATGAAGATAATGCACTGGGAAATATTGAAACAAATCGTTATGAATTATTATCAAGAAAATATGCAGAAGAATATTACAGCTTAAAAGCGGAAAAAGAGAAAATAGATGAACGCTTATCCGAATTTGAAAATGCAAACCAAAGAGCAAAGAACTTTATCAAACTTGCAGAAAGCTATTCAGACTTTGAAGAACTTACCCCTATCGCCATCAATGAATTTATCAATAAAATTGTTGTGCATGAGCGAGATGTCAAAAGAGCAAAATATGCCGTTCAGCGTATTGAAGTTTATTTTAACTATATCGGCAGGTTTGAAAATGAACTCACAAAAGAGATAGAGCCGACAGAACAAGAAATGATACAGATGCGGGAAGAAATAGAAGAAGCAAAGAAAGAAAAATCACGAGCCTATCATAGAGAGTATTCAAAAGCATACAGAGAGAAAAATCTTGAAAAGTGCCGAGAGTATGAGAAATTAAAAGCAAGAGAATACAGAGCAAAAAAGAAACTACAAAGAGTAACTTAAAACTAAATATCAAACAAACAAAAGAGGTTTCCTAATCACAGGAAATCTTTTTTTGTGCAAGTCGAAAGGAGGAACTAAATGGCAGAAAACGAGAAAACAGATATTAAAGAAATACAGAAAGAACAACATCAAAAGCCTGATGGCATTCTTACAAAGAAGATAAATGGAAAGACCTTTGTTACAGAAATATATTTTGATAAAAACAGCAAAGAAACATTTCAAGATAAACTGTTAAAGGTAGTGCAATCAGAACAGAAATAATAAGGTGAAATAGCCCCCTTAATAACGATATTCCTATTCTTTTCATATCTGTTTTTGTGGAAGTCCTGAAAGCAAGTAGGAAATCTGACGGTAGAAAAAATGGCTTAAAAATGGTATAATATATAACAAATTCTAGGAGAGATATATTGGTTAGGAGGACTAAACTATGTCAAATATATATGAGAATGTTCCTAAATTTAAAAGTGAAAAATTTTTACTCCGATTTGTAGATAAAGATGATGTAGAAGATTTATTCGCAGTTTATAGTGACAAAAATTCATTGCCATTTTTTAATAGTGATAATTGCGATGGGGATAATTTTTACTATCCAACAAAAGATAAGATGGAAGAAGCTATTGATTTTTGGATAAAATCATATCAGACAAAATGGTTCGTTCGTTGGGTTATCATTGATAAGATTTCATTAAAAGCGATTGGAACTATTGAACTGTTTAATAGAACATCAGAAGATAAGTTTAATGGAATGGGCGTACTTAGACTGGATTTGAAAAGCGAATATGAAAAAGAAGAAGTTATTAAAGAAATTTTAGAGCTTATAGTTTCGCCAACTTATGAACTATTTGATTGCGAAGAAGTTATCACTAAAGTTCCTAATTATGCCATTGAAAGAATATCTGCTGTATCTGGAATTGGTTTTACAAAATCGGATAATTTTTTAGTAGGAACGCATGATGGATATTCATATAAAGATTATTGGACAATTCATAAATAAAAAATAGTAGATTAACAAAAAATATAGTTAAAATTCAAGGAAACAGTAAATCAAATCGGTTTACTGTTTTTTCTTTGCTCAAAATTTGAAAGAGAGGGAAACAGAAAATGAAAAACATAGATGAAAAAATTTTAATGACAGAAGAAGAAATTAAGCAGTTACAAAATAAAAGAAAGAAGCTCATCAGTCAGCAGAAACAGGAAGAACGAAAAAAACGAGATAGACGCATTTATGAAAAAGGAGCAGTATTTGAAAGTATCTTTAACGAAAGCAAGGATTTTAGCAAAGACGAATTTTATCAACTAATCTCATTCACAAATATCAAAGAGGTAATAAATCAAAAAATCCTAAAAATTATTGAGAATAGAAAAGAAAGGAAAAATGAAAATACAGAAACACAATAGGAAGAAACGGACATAGAGGAATAGTCCCTTGTTTACAAGGGCGCACTTATACACCTTAACAGGTGTGTGCGTTCTCCGAAGGCTCTTGCAGAGAGCATATCAGCTAACGCTGATACAGGAGAGCTACACTCCCCTACGGAAATAAATTTCCTACCCCTTGTGTACTTCCCAAAAGAAATCGGATAAAAGCTATCCGATTTTTTTAGTAAGTCTTATCCATCGCCACCATACCCACATCAGAAAAGAGAGGAGGTTTTTTCTTATGGCAATCTATCATCTCAGTATCAAAATTATCTCAAGAGGCAAAGGCAAAAGTGCAGTAGCAGCT
>JAEXAY010000047.1 GCA_023457895.1 Pseudomonadota bacterium | reverse complement strand
CGGGCGGGAAGCCCAGTCACGTCAACGCCGCCGCCTGAACTGTGGTGATGGCGACGGCGTTCCGATTCGGCTGTGCGCTTGGAACACCGGGCGCGGCCACTGCCGCGCCCGGATTTTGCGTCCACCGCGTCCAGGTCGGAACGGCCTGGACGCGGTGCTGAACGCGATTATTACTTCGTCTCGATGAGCCACCACACGGCACGCGGCAAGGCGCGGCCCGTGATGGGATGAATGTCGGTGAGGTCGGCGCAGGCCATCCAGCCCGAGGGCGGGCGATAGCCGCGCACGTCGCCTTCACCATGCCAGCGGCGAGCGCGTACCGTGCCGGGGGCATAGGTCGCCGCCATGCGCGGGCGGCTGTTTGTGGTGCGGGTCATGTGGCTTCTCCTTCCAGCGACGCGCCCCGGTCGAGGCCGGGGCGCTTGCCTTCGGCGCGGGTCAAGCGGCCAGCGCCTCGGCGGGTTCATCCGCCATTGCTTCGGCATCCTCCGGGGCGCCCTGCTCCGGGCCTGCCTCCTGCGCGGCGTCCGGCGGGCCTGCAGCCTCGAAGATCGCAGGCATCCAGCCCGTACCATCGGCCAGCCGCTCGGCCTCGCTGGCAATGTCGGCCTTCTTCAACTTCGCCAGTCGGGTGACGGATTCCGGTGCGAACGCGCCCACGGCATCCAGAATCACGGCCTTCGGAACGTGCTTGAAGTAGCCTTCTGCGGTCGGCTTCCACCATGCGGCCATGTCGAGGCCCACGGCCTGCGCCAGTTCCTCGCCGGGCTGGTGCGGCGTGGCGCGGGGCGTCACCACGTCCACCGTGGACGCCACGCACACGGCCAACAGTCGCACCAGTTCGTCTTGCGACTTCGCCAGCAGCGCGGCGAACAGTTCGGCGCTGTCCTCCGGCAAGGCTTCACCGGCTACCTGTTGCAGTTCGCGCAGCGCCACGGCGGCGGGCGCTTCCGGCCAGTCCGGGGCCATGCCTTCCCGCCGGTCTTGCGCCGTGAGGCGCACGCCGAGCGGCAGGCCGTCGCCGTAGGCATCGGGCTGCAGGACGGTCTGCACCATGCCATGCACCAGCGCGGCCAGCGCGACGTGCGGATGCCGGGCGACTTCGACTTGCAGCGCCGCCGTGCGGTGGGCGCTCAACCGCTGCGCCAGCCGGTCGGACAGGCTCGCGGCCTTGGGTGCGTCGTCGGCGTCCTCGTGCTCGTCGTTGGCGGCTTCGCCTTCGGTGTTGCCGAAACCACGCCGCAGCCTTTCCAGCGTGCGCAGCGCCTTTGCCTCGGCTTCGCGCAGCAGGCCGCGATGAATGACGGCCTCGCCGTTGCGGTCGATGGTGACGATGGCACCGGCGACTTCGCGCACCTCGGGGGCATAGCCTTGTAAGGCGTCCTCCGCGTCTTGCAGTTCGCCGACCACCTGATCGCGCCGCTGTTCCAGTTTCTCGGCCTTGGCCTCGTCCTCGGTGTCGCAGGCTTCTTCCAATTCGGCGTCGATCTTTTCGAGGCGGGTTTCCAGCGAGGCGATGCGGCGAGCCTCGCGGGTGGTCGGCTCGCGGCGATGGCGCGGGGCGTTCTGGAAAGCCTGCCGTTCCTCGTAGGCCAGATGCGGCACGGCCTCCACCCATGCCCAGCCCTCGGCGCGCACGTCCTCGGCCAGCGTTGCCAACTTGTCGCGCACTAGTGTTTCCAGCACTGCGGTATCGGTGAGGTAGGTTCCGGCATCGCCTTCCGCGAACAAGTCGCGGCGGATGCCGCCGCCTGCCTGCCGGTAGGTGTCCAGCCCGACGAAGCGCACCAGCGCATGCGTGGCGTCGATTTCGCGCTCGGTCAGGCGCTCGCGCAGCTTGGACGGGCTGCGCTGCCATTCCGGCGCACCATAGAACGCGGCTTCCTGCGCGGCGTGGTCGTCGGTGATGGTCAAGGCCATCAACTGTTCCAACGTGACGCCTCCGGCCCGGTAGTCGGCCATCAGGCGCGGCGAGACGTTCGCCAGCTTCAAGCGCCGCTGCACCACCAGCGGGGACACGCCGAAGTCGGCGGCAATGTCCTCGATGGGCCGGCCTTCCTTGACCAGTGCGGCGAAGGCTGCGAACTGGTCGGCGGGGTGCATGTTCTCGCGCTGCACGTTCTCCGCAAGGCTGACGGTGCGGGCGGACGCATCGGCCACCAGCAGGCATGGCACTTCGTATTCGGTGGGGATGCGCTTCTTCTTCGCCAGCAGCTTCAAAGCGGTCAGGCGGCGGTCGCCTGCCACCACCTCGTAAGCCTCGCCATCTGCGGAAAGGATGACGATCAGGTTTTGCAGCAGGCCGATGCGGGCAATGCTCGCGGCCAGTTCTGGGATGGACTGGCGCGGGGTCGTGCGGACGTTGCGCTTGGAGCGGCGTGGCAACAGTTGCGACAGCGGAACCAAGATCAGATTCTTGGTCGGGTCGGCCACTTCCAGCGGTGCGGCGGCTTCGGTTTTGAGTACGGCGTTCATGGTGATAACTCCTTGCGGTTGGGATGCAGCAGCGAGAGAAGCGGCAAGGGCTGCTGCCTGCCCCTGCCGCGTGGGGATTCAGGCTTTCAACTGGCGCAGGCCATCGGCCAGCAGCCACAGGGCGCGATTCAGGCGCACGCTTTGGTCGATGCCCTGCACGGGCCGGGTGGTCTGCCGGCGGCCATTCGCGGCGCGGGCGGACAAGCCGCCTTTGGTCAAGTTCTCCTGCGTGCGGTTGAACACGCTCCACAGGTCGCGGCGGTCGTCGTCATGGCGGCGCGGCATCAGGATTTGCGATTCCGTGATGGGCGCGGGCTTATCCTCGTCGTACTTCAGCGCCAGCGCAGCACGGGCGAACACTTCCGATTCCCCGGCGTCGAGCGTGATGGCGCGCATGGCATCGCGGGATTCCTGCGCACGGTCGAAGCCATGCAGGACTTCGTAAGCGCCTTCGATGACGTGCCCGGCTACGTCGCCCTTGTGGGGCACGCGCACGTCGGCCACGGTGTCGCCGCAGACATGGCCATTGCTGCAAACGAAGCGGAACATCCCGGCCAGCATCTGATAGCTGCTGGTGCCGTCATGGGAGTTCAGGAGGATGATTTCGTTGGCCTCTCGGCCGTTGATCTGGCTGGCATGGCGCAGCCGGATCATGTGCTTGGTGTAGTCGCGGCGGTCGTCGTGGCGCACGCGGGTTTGCGTCACCATGAAAGGCTCGAAGCCTTCACCGCGCAGTTCCTGCAGCACGGTGGCGGTGGGGATGTAGCTGTACCGCTCGGAGCGGCTTTCGTGCGGGGCGTCCGCGAAGATGGACGGGGCCACGGCCCGGATTTGGTCATCGGACAAGGGGCGTTCCGAGCGCAGCACTGGGGAACGGGAAGCGAAGCGGGATGCGAGTTGCATGGCATTTCTCCTGACAAAGAAAAAAAGGGTTTGCTGTTCAAACCGCACACCGGATTCCTAGATTCGGAGCCCAGCCTTTCGGCTGTTCGGTGCGGTCGGCACGAGGAACCCGGTTGGCCCTGTTGCCACCGTCTTTCCTGAGTTCATCGCCCGCGACGGTCAGGAGCGCGCGGACGGGGGCCGTCAAGGAGACAAGCGCAGGGTTGGTGCGGCCCGCAGGCGAAGCCGAGGACACGGCCCTGCGCGCCTTGACGGCACACGGGCGCGGGCTACAGTCGCGGACAAGGTGATGAAGTCAGGGGAGACGGCTGGACAAGGCAACGGCCCTCCCCTTGCGCTGGTCGCACAGCAAGCGAAGCGCGCAGGCCCGGGTCAGGTATCCGGGCCGAAGGCGTCAGCCGAGCGGAGCGAGGGAACGATGGAAGCCCGAAGGGGGCGAGACTCGTGCAGCGAGGCTCGATGCGCAGCACGACAGCGCGACCGGCCGTTTCCTGGCCGGGGACGCCCAGATTGCAGGAGGTACCTGAAAGCCAGCCGATCGACAAAGGCTCGGGTACCGACAAGCCCGCCTTGGTTAAATACGCTGCAAAGCGTCTTCATCATCAGGGACGGAGCATGAGTTCACCCCAGACCACGAACCCGCAGCAAGCCTGCGAAGCCATCCTCATCGAAGGAAAGCGCTACAACATCGAGCACGGCATCCTGCCCAGCGAGAATGCCGTCGCCGACCGTCTTCTGGCCCGCGGCGTCGAGCTGAGGGACGCCTACGGCGAGTTGTACGAGAAGCTGCACCCGCGCCCGCCGGCACTCAAGGTCTTCCTGGACCTTCTGCTGAGTACGGCGGCGTTCTGGAGCCCGGAGAAGATCGCCCAGGCACGTGTCGCCCGGGACGAGTTGGCCGGCGTCAACCGGCAGATCGCGCGAAAGGCAGAGGAACTGGCGGAGCTGCTGGAACGGCGTACCGATCTGAACAACACCTCCGGATTCAGCAGCGAAACGCACTATCACGTCTGCGACGTGATCGAAGCGGCATCCGAGCGCAACCACCTGTTCAACTCCTGGGTCAAGGAGCGCCTGGATGCCCTTCGCGGCCAGTTCGACCTGAAATACTGGCCGTCGCTGGACCAGTTCCTCCGGGAACTCGCCGCCGATGCGGAGAGGGCCGGCATGGAAGCCACAGATCCTTTGACTGCGGCGGCCACCGTGGCGTCGCGCCCGTCACGGGCCGACTTCTTCAAGGCACTGTTCGCCTCCATCGAGGAAAACAGCGCACGCAACTACGGGCTGCTACCCAGGGGCTTCAAGCTCACCGACGGCACCCTGGCCTCGTTGGCGAACTGCGCTTTGGACCTTGGGCCGGACGAACTGGCAGACAGCACCTATGTGAAGCGGCTTCGCCAGCGCGAACGCAACGGCGGCAAGTGACGACGTGCCGTCGCCAGCAAAGCGCAATCTCCCCGCGGCGCAGCAAAAAGGGGGCCGAAGCCCCCTTCGTCACAGCCAGCCGCGTTCGGCGAAGGCCGTCGTCTGGTCGCCTGCAACGATGATGTGATCCAGCGTGCGTACCTCGATCAGCGCCAGCGCCTGCTTGAGCCTCTGGGTCAAGGCTCGATCGGCAGCGCTCGGCTCGGGATTCCCGCTCGGATGGTTGTGCGAGAAGATCACTGCCGCCGCGTTGTGCTGCAGTGCCTCCTTGACCACCTCGCGCGGATGAACCTCGGCGCCGTCGATCGTTCCACGGAACATCTCGACGTACTCAATCAGCCGATGGCGCGTATCGAGGAACAGAACCGCGAAGACCTCGTGCTCGAAGCCCGCGAGCTTGGTGCGCAGATACTCCTTGACCACTGCCGGTGAACTGAACTCGGTACCGCGCTGCATCTTCTGGTCGATGACCCGACGCGCGGCGTCCAGGATCTGGTTGGCCGACGCCGGCCGATAGCGGCCACGGCCGTCACGCACCAGCAGCGAGGCATCGGAAGAGAGGGGAAACTGCAACATGATCGTGCTCCGGTTGCTCGGGCGGAATTGCCCGGAACCGGCGCCAGCACGGCGCAGCGCAAGCAGTCAGGGGGCGAAGCCGGCCGCCAGGACGCCAGCGCGCAACGCGCGCGCCGCCCTTGACGGCGAGAACGCCGTGATACGGTGAAGGGAACAGCAAGACCGCCCTCCCCTCATGCGAAGCGCAGGCCCGGATCGAGTCCTGGCCGTTGGCGTCAGCGATGGGAGTCCTTAAGGGGACGAGACGCCGCAGGTAGCTCGATGCGCAGCACCCCCCCGGCCACGCCTTCCGGGCTCGCGTTGGCCGACATTCGACCAATGCCGGGTGGATTTCTTGCTGGTTAGCGCCTACCGCCATTGGGTAGAATTGAGCAAACTTGGCAATCCAAAGTCACGAAAGACCAAACGAGATGGTTTTCAGATGAGTGAAGTCGAAAGCGAGATCCTCACGCTGGAGGAAGTCGCGGCCTACCTCAAAGCCGGCAAACGGACGGTCTATCGTCTTGCCCAGAAAGGAGAGATTCCGGCGTTCAAGCTTGGGGGAACCTGGCGCTTTCGCCGCTCGGAGCTGGATCGGTGGATCGCCGAAAGCATCAACAAGAAGAAGCCGGAGGCCGAGTGAGCGCGGACCACGCCAGCCGCCGAATCACGCTCGGGGAAGAACAAGGGGAGGATCGCCGTTGACGACACAGCAGCTTCTGACGCCGCACCAGAGCCAGTACTTTGCTTGGCTGCTGACCAGGCGTGCAGCAGGCGACTCCGTGGAGTCGCTGGCTTCGACTTTGGTCGATTCGCAGGTCGATCTGAATCCCCATCAGGTCGAGGCCGCGCTCTTCGCTTGCCGCAACCCCCTCTCACGCGGCGTGATCCTCGCCGACGAGGTTGGTCTGGGCAAGACCATCGAAGCCGGCTTGGTCCTTTCCCAACGCTGGGCCGAACGGCGGCGGAAGGTCCTCATCATCGTTCCGGCGAACCTGCGCAAGCAGTGGCATCAGGAGTTGCAGGACAAGTTCGGCCTGCAAGGGCTGATCCTCGAAGCCAAAAGCTACAACGCGATCAGCAAGCAGGAGCAGCGAAACCCGTTCCTGTTCGCCTCCGGCCCGATCATCTGTTCCTATCAGTTCGCGAAGGCCAAGGCTGACGATGTCAAGGGCATCGACTGGGACTTGGTCGTCCTCGACGAAGCGCATCGCCTCCGCAACGTCTACAAAACCAGCAACGTCATCGCCAAGACCCTCAAGGAGGCGCTGTCGCGCGTTCACTCCAAGGTGCTCCTAACCGCGACGCCGTTGCAGAACTCATTGCTCGAACTCTATGGACTGGTCAGCTTCATCGATGACCGCGTGTTCGGAGACCTTGATAGCTTCCGCTCGCAGTTCACTGGCAGAGAGCAATCCTTCAGCAGCCTGCGTGACCGGCTGGCTCCCATCTGCAAGCGCACCCTGCGCAAGCAGGTTCAGCCCTACGTGTCGTACACAGCGCGCAAGGCCATCGTCCAGGAGTTCACGCCGTCGAGCGAAGAGCAGGAACTTTCCAGGCTCGTCGCCGATTACCTGCGCCGCCCCAACCTCAAGGCCCTGCCTGAGGGGCAGCGCCAACTGATTTCACTTGTGCTGTGGAAGCTGCTCGCCTCCAGCACGCACGCGATTGCGGGTGCGTTGGAGACGATGGCCAAGCGTCTCCAGGGCGTGCTCGACGAGACCACCGAGGTTCCCGATCTGGCCGAGGAACTCGATGAGGACTATGAGTCGCTGGACGAAACCGCCGATGAGTGGAACGACCAAGGCTCAGACGTCGCAGCAGCGAGCCGCTTGGAACGCGATGTCATCACGCAGGAAATCGAGGAGCTTCGCCACTTCAAAACGCTGGCAACCAACATCCGGGACAACGCAAAGGGCAAGGCTCTGCTCACCGCGCTGGATCGAGCCTTCGCCGAACTGGATCGGCTAGGCGCGCCCAGAAAGGCCATCATCTTCACCGAGTCCAAGCGCACGCAGGAATACCTCCTCAACTTGCTGGCTGACACGCCATACGGCGACGGCATCGTGCTCTTCAACGGCACCAATAGCGACCAGCGTGCGCAGGCGATCTACAAGGACTGGCTGAAGCGCCACGAAGGCACCGACCGCATCAGCGGCTCCAAGACAGCCGACACTCGCGCTGCCCTGGTCGAGCACTTCAAGGAGCGCGGCAAGGTCATGATCGCCACCGAGGCCGGAGCCGAGGGCATCAACCTCCAGTTCTGCTCGCTCGTCATCAACTACGACCTTCCCTGGAACCCGCAGCGCATCGAACAACGTATCGGACGCTGCCATCGCTACGGGCAGAAATTCGACGTAGTGGTCGTGAACTTCGTCGACCGCAGCAATGAGGCCGACGCACGCGTGTACGAGCTGCTGTCGCAGAAGTTCCAGCTCTTCGAAGGTGTATTCGGCGCAAGCGACGAAGTTCTCGGCGCCATCGGCTCCGGTGTCGACTTCGAGCGGCGTATCGCCGAGATCTACCAGAACTGCCGAGAGCCCGAAGAAATCAAGTCCAGCTTCGAGCAACTCCAGCTCGACCTCTCCGGCCAGATCAACGAGGCGATGGTCAAGACGCGCCGGGTATTGCTTGAGAACTTTGATGAGGAAGTGCAGGAGAAGCTGCGCATGCGGGCCGACGACAGCCGCAACGCGCGCAATCGCTTCGAGCGGATGCTGATGGACTTGACCCGCGCCGAACTGCTCCATTGCGCCGCGTTCGATGACGACGGCTTCGATCTCCGCCACATACCGACTGGAGTCGAGCACAGCGGCCTCGCGGGCATCGAGCTGGGGCGCTACGAATTGCCCCGCCGCTCCGGCGACGCGCATCTATACCGCATCAATCATCCGCTGGCGCGATGGGGCATCGAGCAGGCCAAGGCTCGCGCACTCGACGGGGCTCGTCACGTCTTCGACTACAACGCCTACGGTTCAAAGATCAGCACCCTCGAAGCCTACCGCGGCAAGACCGGATGGCTCACCGTGAAGCTGATCTCCATCGAGACACTCGGCAACCAGGAGCAACATTTGTTGGTTGCCGCGGGCACGACCGACGGCGTCGTGCTCGCGGAAGAAGACCCGGAAAAACTGTTGCGCCTTCCCGCGACCACGCAAGCAGCAAGTCTGTTCAACGCCCCTGATGCCACCCTGCTGGCCGACGTGGAAGCCCGCAAGACCGCACTCCTGCGCGACGTCAACGAGCGCAACCTCGGCTACTTCGAGCAGGAGGTCCAGAAGCTGGATTCCTGGGCGGACGACCTGAAGCTGGGTCTGGAGCAGGAGATCAAGGAGATCGACCGCGAGATCAAGGAGGTGCGCCGAACCGCCGCGACCTCGCCGACGCTGGAAGAGAAGCTGTCATGGCAGAAGAAGCAGCGCGAACTGGAAGGCAAGCGCAGCAAGCTGCGCCGCGAGCTGTTTGCCCGGCAGGACGAAGTCGAAGCCCAGCGCAATGACCTCATCAGTCAGTTGGAAGTGCAACTCCAGCAACAGGTCGAAGAGCGCACGCTGTTTGCCGTCGAATGGGAGTTGGTCTGATGGCGCACGTTCCCGTTCGACCGCTCGAACTCGATCTTCTGTGCCAAAAACTTGATGCGGACTATGCGAACCGAATCACCGGAACGGGAAACACTCCCGAGTCTCGGCGGAACAACTATCTGTCCAAGGCAATCGCGGCATTCGTCCTGCATGAAGACGCTGGCGCCAGTCTGGATGACGCCGTGGCCGCCAGCATCGATGGTGGCCAGGATCACGGTATCGATTCGGTATTCGTTTCAACGGATCAAACGATCTGGCTGGTCCAATCCAAGTACAAAGACTCGGGCACCGGCGAGCCCGAACTCGGTGATGTATCCAAATTTCGGGATGGCGTAACCGACCTTCTGCAAGGACGCTGGAATCGTTTCAACAACGCCCTGCAAAACCGCCAAGCGGCAATCACCAATGCCTTGAACAGCGGTGTCTGCAAGATCAAAGTCGTGCTGGCCTATTCCGGCACGGCGGTGTCCGATGATCGGCGCGACATCTTTGCCGACTTGGAGCGCGCGTTCAATGGCGCGAATCCGGGCTTTCTCCGGTGCCATGCCTATGGGCTCACGACCCTGCACGACCTGCATCTGGACGGGGTTTCGGCCCAACCCATAGAAGCTGAAGTCGAATTGAAGGACTTCGGCCACACGCAAGAGCCCTACCGAGCGTTCTACGGGCGCATGGACGGCAAACGGCTCGCCGAGCTTTGGGCGGCACACGAAGAGCATCTGGTTGATCGGAACATTCGCCGGTTCAAGGGCACGACCACCGTCAATGCAGGGCTGACCGAGACACTCCGACAAGAAGCACAGCACTTCTTCTACTTCAATAACGGCGTCACCTTCCTCTGCGACTCCATAACGGAACAGCATCCCCGCGACCCGCATCGGCAGACTGGCAGGTTTCGCATTCGCGGTTTGTCCATCATCAACGGCGCGCAGACGGTTGGGGCGATCGCCCGCGAGCCACTGGCCCACTACGATGCTCATCCCACCGTAGTCATGGCGACTTTCGTATGTCTTGAGAACGCGCCTGATGGCTTTGGCGATCGAGTCACCCAATCGCGCAACCGCCAGAATGCAGTTGAGCTGGAGGATTTTGCCGCGCTCGATGAGCGGCAGACCATGTGGCAGCAGACCTTGCAGATGGCCGGCGTCACCTATCTGGTCAAGCAGGGGGAGGACGATCCGGCGCTATCGCCAACCTGCTTCAGCGCACGTGAACTCGCGCCGTTCCTGGCTTGCACCGTAACCACGAACGACTGGCAGGACTACGTGACCGCCGCCAAGGCCGACAAAAAGAAGTTGTTTGGGCGGGAGGGATTGGTATCAGCTACGGACCCCTTACGTCAGTCCTACGAGCGGCTCTTCGCCGACTCCCTCACGGCAAGACAAATGTGGCGGATAGTCCAAATCGGCCGAGTGGTCGTAGAGAAGGTCCGCGCCCGTGCGACCGCCGAGGGTGATCCCGCCGGCTTGCCAGCGGGGACGCTCCCTGCACGGGAGATTCTCAATCACGGCGCCTGGCTGGTTCTACACGTCATCTTCATCCGCCTTCAGTTGCAGAACGGGCCGGCGTTGGCGTTGACCCAGGATGAACTGACAGCGATTTCGCGCGAGGTCGATCTTGTTTGCGAGCGTCTTGTGAGTTCTGTCCAGGGCGAGCAATGGAACAAGCAGGCGCGCAGCATCTTTGAGAACAAAACGGACTGTCGAACCGTGAAAGGCCGTTTGATGGCGGCCTTGGCGCAGCATGGTCAGGGGGGAAATCTATAATGCAAGCGAACATCAAAGGTCTGGTGGATCGACTGGAGCTTTCCCAGGCCAAAGCAATGATGCCTCTTTACGAGGCTGTCTCGAATGCCGTCGATGCAATCGAAGAGCATCGAGACGGCTTCAGCAATCATTCGATTCGCATCCGGCTGGTGGCCTCCAATGATCTTGCCCATCAAGCCGGGGATGGAACTCTGGTCGTGGATGGCTTCGATGTCGTGGATGATGGTGTCGGCTTCAACGACAAGAACCTGGCCTCGTTCCAAGAAGCTCACACGCTGTCCAAGGTGAAGGTTGGAGGTCGAGGTGTCGGCCGCTTCACCTTCCTAAAAGTCTTTTCGTCTGTGCACATCCGCAGCGTCTTCAAAAGCGATGGGAAAGCTTTGCTGCGCCAGTTCGACTTCAGCATCGAAGATGAACTGAAGGGGGCAGACGTCACGTCGGAAGTCCACGAAGCTTGCGGCACACAAACCTCCTTGCGCGGCATGGACGACAAGTTCCGTGCTGGATGGCCCACCAACCCCGAGACCATCGCCGAACGCATCATTGCGCACTTCCTGATCCGGTTTGCGGCGCGCTCCTGCCCTCCTATGACTCTGGAGTCTCCGGGACACGCTCCGATTGACTTGCACGCCCTGTTTCAGTCAACAGTGCTGGCGCACATCCAAGAACAGTTCTTCGAGGTTTCGGGGCATACATTTGCCTTGCAGGCATATCGTCACCGAGACGGACGCTCGCGCCACGAACTCAACTTGTGTGCGAACGGGCGCGAAGTCACCACGAGCAAGCTGCGAGACCTGCTTCCAGAGCTTCCCGAAAAGCTGATTGACGAAGACCAAGCGCCGTACACCTTGATCGTGCTGGTCACCGGGGAGTACCTGGACGACCATGCCAACCAAGAGCGCACGCGCATCGCCTTCCAAAGCGATGAGGAGCCCGAGCTTGAGCAGACCCTCGTCTCCCGACGCGCCCTAAACCAGGGTCTCGCAGGGGCGTTGCGGCCGCTGCTCCTGGACGACTTGAAGTCAACGAACGAAGAAAAGCGCGCCCAGATCGAGAAGTTCGTGGAGCAAGCCCCCGAGTACAGGGCGCTCACGCACCCTCGCTACAAGGAGATGATCGAGCAGAAGATTCAGCCAGGCCTGTCTGAAGACAAGCTGGACGAAGCGCTTCTGCATGTGAAGCGCGCCATCGAGGACGACATCCGTAAAGAGGCCAAGCATGTCGCAGCGCTCTTCGAAACCGAAACCTTCGAACAGTACCAAGAGAAATTCAAGGAAATCGCGGAAAAGGCCAACGAAATCGGCAAGGCCCAACTTGCTGCCTATATTGCGCACCGCCGAACGATTCTTGACTTGGTGAACAACAGCCTCAAGAAAAAGCGCACGGATGACAAATACCCGCTCGAAAGGGTCTTGCACAAAATGATCTTCCCGATGGGGATGACCTCGAAAGACATCTTCTTCGAGCAGCAGAACCTCTGGGTGATTGATGAGCGGCTGTGCTATCACACCCTGCTCACATCAGACAAAAAACTAAAAAGCGTCGCTGGGCTGGACGACACTTCTGGCCGGGAGCCGGACATCTTTGCGTTTTTTTATGACACGCCCATCGGTGTCGCTGAGGCAGACAGCCTGCCTGGCGGTGGTGTTGTCATCATCGAGTTCAAGCGGCCTGGAAGGGACAATTACGACAAAGACCCAGCTGATCAGATCATCCAACGATTCCGAGAAATCTCCGAAGGGGGCGTCACGGACGTTGATGGGAGGCAGATCAATCCCGCCAGCCTGCGGTACACCGGCTATCTCATCGCTGATTTAACGCCGTCTTTGCATCGACAAGTATTCGGACGTTACCACCGCACCGCCGACAACGAGGGGTATTTCTCCCCTTTGGCGACTGGCAACGGGTATATCGAAATTCTCTCCTACGACAAGCTCATCAAGGATGCAGAACGCCGCAACCGCATCCTGTTTGACAAGCTTGGACTGCACAAGAATTAAGGTGGCATGACCATGAGCAAACAAAAACTAGAACTTACCTGGATCGGGAAGGAGAAGCGACCCAAGCTGGAGCCGCGCATCTTGCTCGAAGATCCAGAGAAGTCATATCACGCCAAGCATCGCGTGTCGGACAACGACATCTTCGACAACCGACTGATCTTCGGTGACAACCTGCTTGCGCTGAAAGCATTGGAGCAAGAGTTCTCCGGCAAAGTGAAGTGCGTGTTCATTGACCCACCGTACAACACCGGTAGCGCATTTGCACAATATGATGATGGTCTTGAGCACTCGATTTGGCTTGGCTTAGTACGGGATCGGCTAGAAATCATCAGGCGTCTGCTTTCGGACGATGGCTCGCTATGGATTTCTATTGATGACAACGAGGCTCACTATCTTAAGGTCTTGTGCGACGAGATTTTTGGTCGCAAGTGTTTCGTTACGTCATTTATCTGGAAGAAGGTCGACAGCCCAAATGACAACAAGGGCGCCCTTTCCCCAGATCATGAATACATTCTTTGCTATGTAAAGAATCCTGACTCGATTAATTTTCGACCGAAGCAGGATGAGTCAATCCTAAATGCATACCGGCAGCCGGACGCGGAATCGGACAGGCCGTACCGTGACCGTCTCCTAAAGAAAAACGGGAAGAATAGTCTTCGGATCGACCGCCCGTCGATGTATTTCCCGATCAAGGGGCCAGACGGCGTGGATGTTTACCCCATTCACGATGACGGCCAAGAAGCCCGATGGGCAATGGGGAAAAAGGGTGTTGATGAGCTGATAGCGAAGGGAGAGCTTGTTTGGAAGCAAAGGGAAAGCGGCGGAGTACTGCGGTGGGTTCCTTACACAAGAGAATATGCTCCCGACGCTCCTACGCGCCCTTGGCCAACAATCTGGTCAGACTTGCACACGACTCGACAAACTAAGGCTCATCAAAGATCTGTTTTGGAGGGCGTTCAAGCATTTGAAACCCCGAAGCCAGAAGACTTGGTTTCCCGTATTCTTAGTATTTCAACGAATCCAGGAGACTGGGTTCTTGACTCATTTGCGGGATCTGGCACCACTGGAGCAGCCGCTCATAAAATGGGACGGCGCTGGATAATGGTGGAGCTTGAGGAAACTTGCCATACACACATCATTCCGCGTCTCAGGAAGGTAATTGACGGCGAAGATAAGGGCGGCGTCACAGAGGCTCTAAGTTGGCACGGCGGCGGCGGCTTCCGCTATTACCGTCTTGCCCCCAGCCTGATCGTCAACGACCGCTGGGGCAACCCGGTCATCAATCCCGAATACAACGCTGCGCAACTGGCCGAGGCGCTGGCCAAGCTGGAAGGCTTCAACTACGCGCCATCGGAAACTCACTGGTGGCAGCACGGCCACTCCAGCGAGCGCGATTTCATCTACGTCACCACGCAGAACCTGTCCGCCGAGCAGTTGCAGGCCCTGTCCGATGAAGTCGGCCCGGAGCGGAGCCTGCTGGTGTGCTGCGCCGCTTTCCACGGAGTCACGGCGGCCAGAGCGGCGGAGCGCTGGCCGAACCTGACATTGAAGAAGATCCCAAAGATGGTACTGGCCCGCTGCCACTGGGGCCGTGACGACTACAGCCTGAATGTGACCAACCTGCCAATGGCGGAGATTGAGAAGGCCGAGCCTGCGGCCCCTGGCAGTAGCGTCAAGAACACTAAGAGCAGAAAAGCGGCCCTCGCCAACGCGGGACAGGGCGGCCTGTTTGGGGAGAACGAATAATGAACGCCCGCGTCCTGCACGCCGTCACCGGTCGCCTGTCTCTTCGTCCGCCCCAGGTGGAATCGCTCATCAAGCTTGTTCGCGCGCTTGACGCCGCGCCCGAACTCTTGGACCACGAGCGCGATGTCTCGGCGATTCTCTCCACACTGAAAGCCGAGTTCAGCACGCTGGAGGACTTCGAGCGCGAATTTCCATCGCTGTGCTTCGCGCTGGCCACGGGCGTGGGCAAGACGCGCCTGATGGGAGCCTTCATCGCCTACCTGCATCTGGCGCACGGCATCAACAACTTCTTCGTGCTCGCGCCCAACCTGACGATCTACAACAAGCTCATCACGGACTTCACGCGCAACACGCCGAAGTACGTGTTCAAGGGGATCGCCGAGTTCGCGCAGCAGCCACCGCTGATCATCACCGGCGACAACTACGACCAGACCGGCGCGGCGGTGGGTGAGCAGTCGATGGGCTTCGCTCACGACGTACGTATCAACATCTTCAACATCTCCAAGATCAACTCCGAGGTACGCGGCGGCAAGGAGCCGCGCATCAAGCGGATGAAGGAAGTGCTGGGCGACAGCTACTTCAACCATCTGGCTAGTCTGTCTGACCTGGTGCTGCTGATGGACGAGTCGCACCGCTACCGGGCCAGCGCCGGCGTTCGCGCCATCAACGAACTCCAGCCGCTATTCGGTCTGGAAGTGACGGCGACGCCGTTCGTCGAGTCCAGCCGCGGGCCGGTGCCGTTCAAGAACGTGGTGATGGACTACCCGCTGGCGCGGGCGATGGAGGATGGCTTCGTCAAGGAGCCTGCCGTGGTCACCCAGCGCAACTTCGACGCCAAGGCGCACACGCCCGAGGAGATCGAGAAGACCAAGCTGGAAGACGGCGTGCGCCTGCACGAGACCACCAAAGTCGAACTGCTCACCTACGCCCGCGAGAACGGCGTCAAGCCGGTCAAGCCCTTCATGCTCGTCATCGCGCGCGATACCACGCACGCGGGGCAGCTCTTGGCGCTTCTGGAGTCGGAAGCCTTCTACGAGGGGCGCTACCAGGGCAAGGTGATTCAGGTCGATTCCAGCCGTACCGGCGCGGAGGAAGAGGAGATGATCACGCGCCTGCTAGCCGTGGAGAGCGTGGACGAGCCGACCGAGATCGTGATTCACGTCAACATGCTCAAGGAAGGCTGGGACGTGACCAACCTCTACACCATCGTACCGCTGCGCGCCGCCAATGCCCGCACGTTGATCGAACAGTCCATCGGGCGCGGCCTGCGTCTGCCCTACGGCAAGCGCACGGGCGTCGCGTCCGTGGATCGCTTGAACATCGTCGCGCACGACAAGTTCCAGGAAATCATCGACGAGGCCAACCGCGGCGACTCGCCCATCCGCCTGAAGCAGGTCATCCTCGATGCGCCGAGCGCCGACGACAAGAAGGTCAGCGTGCAGGTCGAGTCCGGGGCAGCGGCGCGTCTCGGTTTGACGGAAGCACCGGTCGTGGTCACAGGGGCTTCAGCCACTGACAGTGGAGCGGAAGTCCCGGTGCCCAAACCGGTGTTCACCACGGAGGCAGAGAAGCAGGCTGCGCGCGTGGTCATGGACGTGATCGGCAAGTACGAGGTCAGGCGCGATCTGGTGCCCACCAGCAGCGCGCTGCTGAAACCCGAAGTGCAGAAGGAAATCCTCGCGGAGGTGGCGGAGCGGTTGAAGCCGTTGCAAGGCGAATTGCTGGCGGGCGTGGATGAATCAGTTCCCGCACTTGACTTGTCCGCCGTGGTGGCGAAGACCACCGAGATCGTGGTGCAGCAGACCATCGACATCCCGCGCATCGCAGTGGTACCGACTGGCGAGGTCACGACCGGCTTCCACGCCTTCAAGCTGGATGTGAGCCAGCTCCATCTCCAGCCGGGCCAGCGTGAGATCGTCGGGCAGATGCTGCGCACCAACGAGCAGTTCACCTTGGCCGCCGAGGTCGGGCTCAAGGAGCAGCGCCCGGAGGACTACATCGTCCACGCGCTGGTGGACTTCGACGACATCGACTACTTCACCCACGCCGATCTGCTCTACGACCTCGCGGGCCAGATGGTGCAACACCTGCGCGGCTATCTGTCCGAGGACGAGGCCATCAGCGTCCTCGATCGTGACCGCCGCCTGATCGCACGGGAAATCCACGCGCAGATGATGACCCACTTCTGGGAGGAGGCGACCGAGTACGAGGTGCAAGTCAGTCGCGGCTTCACCGAACTCAAGCCGTGCAACTACACCGCCACGGCAGGCCAGACGGCCCACCACTTCCGGGAGACCGTGACCGAGACCAGTCGCATCAAGCAAATGCTCTTCGGTGGCTTCGCGCGTTGTCTGTACCCGCTGCAGAAGTTCGACTCGGATACCGAGCGGCGCTTCGCCATCATTCTGGAGCGCGACGCCTTGAAGTGGTTCAAGCCCGCGAAGGGGCAGTTCCAGATCTACTACAAGCTCGGCACCGAGCAGCCGGAGTACATCCCCGACTTCGTGGCCGAGACGGACGCGACCATCTTCATGGTGGAGACCAAGGCACGCGCCGACATCAACACCCAGGAGGTTCAGGCCAAGGCCGCTGCCGCCCTGCGGTGGTGCAAGCACGCATCCGATCATGCGGCGAACGTAGGCACCAAGCCCTGGAAGTACCTGCTGGTGCCCCATGACGAAGTCAGCGAGTCGAAACAGCTCGCGGATTACCTGCGCTTTGAGGTCAAGGCTAATTGAGTTGCCATCGATCGATTTCGGTGAGCAAGAGCGATTCCGGCAAGGCACCCCGGCGGCGGGAAATCGCCGCTTCATGGGCATGATGAACCGGCAGGGAAGAGGAACAAGAAATGCAGAAGCCCGCCGCACAGCAGAAGACCGTCCTGGAAACGATTCTGGACTGGTCAAAGGATCGTCCACTCTGGCAGCGTGACGCCCTGCGCCGCATCATCGCAAACGGCCGTCTGACGGACGCCGATATCGGCGAACTCGTGGACCTTTGCAAACAGGGCAAAGGTGCCCCCGTAGGCGCGCTGAAAGCGGTACCGCTGGAGAAGGCCCACCTTCCGGCCAACCCCGGTCAGACCGCCGCGGTATCGCTTCTGTCGATCGCCGACGTGACCGGCGTGAACAACCTTGCCGCCGGTCAAACCCTCGGCTTCGAGCCGAATGGAATCACGATCATCTACGGCGACAACGGTGCGGGCAAGTCCGGCTACGCAAGAATCCTGAAGCGCGCATGTCGTGCAAGGCATGCCGGAAAGATTGAACCCAATGTGTATGCCGATCAGCCCCCTAAGCGCGTCGGCGCGAACATCGCGTACGGGGTCGGCGGTGTGCCGCAGCCGGTCGAACAGTGGCAGAACGGCGCAAATCCGCATGCAACGCTGTCAGCGGTGAGCGTGTTCGATAGCGACTGCGCCTCAGTGCATATCCGCGAGAAGAACGAAGTTGCATTCCGGCCCTTTGGCCTGGACGTACCGGATGAGCTTGCTGCAGCCTGCCAGGCGGTGAAGGACGCCCTCGCAGCTGAGCAGAAGCAGCTTGAGAAGGCCCGCAATCCGATCTTTGCGGCGCCGACCTGGAAGGCCACCACGGCCGTGGGGAAGGCGCTTGCCGCGCTGAATGCCAACACAGACGCAAAGAAGATCGAAGCGCTGGCGGCGCTTTCGGCAGACGAAAGCGCCCGTCTTGAGCGTCTGCGGGAAGACCTGTCGAAGAATCCGGCCAAGGCAGCGGCGGAACAGACCGTCAAAGCCGACAACGTCATGCGGCTGATTACCGCGGTAAACAGCGTTGCAGCCAGAACCACCGATGAGGAACTGCTGGCGGCCGCTGCCCTCGCCAGGGACGCACGGTCGAAACGGGACGCTGCACGTCTTGCCGCAGAGAAGGCCTTCACGGGCGAACCCCTTGCCGGCGTCGGCGGCGAGACGTGGCGGGCACTTTGGGATTCCGCCCGACGCTACTCGACGGAGATCGCATACCCTGGACAGCCGTTTCCGCCGTCGGCAGAAGACGCGCATTGCATGCTTTGCCAGCAGCCATTGGAAGCTGAGGCACGTGCACGGATGGCACGCTTCGAGGATTTCATCCAGAAGGACACGGAACAGCTGGCACGCGAGGCAGAGAAGGCAGCTCAGGCCGCACGTCAGACCATAGCTGGCGGGGCAATCGGCACGCGGGCGGTGAAGGCCAGTCTTGACGAGCTGGGCCTCCAGAATGAAGTGCTGCAGCAGCAGACGCGCCGCTTCATCGCCGCAGCCCGGCTGCGGCGCCACGTGCTGCTCAAAGCCCTGGGCGGAAACGGCGAGGTACAGCTTCCGTCCGTTCCACCGTCGCCGCTGCCTGATCTCAGCCTGCTTCAGACCACGATCCGCAACTACGCCGCCGAGCTGCGCAAGTCCGCTGACGCGGATGAACGTAAGAAGCTCGAAGCCGATTTCGCCGAGCTGAGCGACCGGGCGCTGCTCGCCGGCATGCTGCCGGTCGTCACTGACGAAATCCAGCGGCTGAAGACCATCCGGTTTCTGACCGAGTGTGCGGGCGCCACAGCGACGAACACCATCACCAAGATGGGCAATGACATTGCCGACACCGTGATTACGC
>JAEXAY010000046.1 GCA_023457895.1 Pseudomonadota bacterium | reverse complement strand
AAATGAAAGCGGAACTGACACAGCGCCTCAGCGATTTGATGCAGGCGGGCGAACAGATTTAACTTGACAGATTGGCGCATCGCGATGCGCCGGACGGGGTAGAAACAAGGATCTTATGGCGGACGGTAACGACAAGAATAGCGGCGATGCACCGCTGCTCGATCTCAACGAAGCATCGATCAAGAAGCTGATCGCCAAGGCGAAAAAGCGTGGATATATTACCTATGACGAACTGAACGAGGCGCTGCCGCAGGACCAGATGTCGTCGGAGCAGATCGAGGATATCATGTCCGCGATCTCCGAAATGGGCGTCAATATCGTCGAAAGCGATGAGGACGTGCAAGAAGAGGCCGACGAGCAGGTTGCGGTCGACGATGATCTGGATGGCGCCTCGATGGGTGCAGCCCCCAATGTCGCGGAAAAGAAAAAGGAAACCGTCGACCGGACGGACGACCCGGTGCGCATGTACCTGCGCGAAATGGGCGCAGTCGAGCTCTTGAGCCGCGAAGGCGAAATCGCGATTGCCAAGCGTATCGAGGCTGGCCGCGACACCATGATCCTCGGCCTGTGCGAAAGCCCGATCACTTTCCACGCCATCATCGACTGGTCGAATGCGCTCAACGACGGCGAAATGCAGTTGCGCGAAATCCTCGATCTCGACGCGATGCTCTCCAAGGACCCCGCGCCGGAAAGCCTCAGCGACGATAATGAAGGCGATGATGACGGAGAAATCTCGGAAAAAACCGCCGGCCCTTCCTATAAGGAAGAAGAGGAAATCGAGGAAGAATCGTCCGACGATGAAGAGGACGAACTGACCGAACGCCGTGCGCCACGCCCGTCGGACGATGATGACGAGGACAACACGCTCAGTCTCGCGGCGATGGAAGAATTGCTGAAGCCCGGGGCGCTTGAAAAGTTCGCCAATATTACAGCCCTGTTCAAGAAATTCTCCAAGCTGCAACAGGTGCGTCTTGAGGCAATGGGCACTGGCGGCGAATTGTCATCGGCCGATGAGAAGAAATATCAGAAGCTGCGCGAAGACCTCACTGCGGAGGTTGAAAGCGTGCAGTTCCATGGCGCCAAGATCGAATATCTGGTGGACCAGCTATACAGCTACAACCGCCGCCTGACCGCGCTGGGCGGCCAGATGCTGCGCCTCGCCGAGCGCCACAAGGTCGCCCGCAAATCGTTCCTCGACGAATATGTCAACCATGAACTCGACGATGGCTGGCTCGACAAGGTGGCCACGATCGACAAGAAATGGGCGGCTTTCGCCGAAAACGAGGTTAATGCGGTTGACCGCATCCGCGGCGAGATCGCCGAGATCGCGCAGGCGACCGGCATGTCGCTCAGCGAATTCCGCCGCATAGTCAATATGGTCCAAAAGGGCGAACGCGAAGCGCGCATCGCCAAGAAGGAAATGGTCGAGGCCAATCTGCGGCTCGTGATTTCCATCGCGAAGAAATACACCAATCGCGGCCTGCAGTTCCTCGACCTCATTCAGGAGGGCAATATCGGCCTGATGAAGGCGGTCGACAAGTTCGAATATCGCCGCGGCTACAAGTTCTCGACTTATGCGACCTGGTGGATCAGGCAGGCGATCACGCGCTCGATCGCCGACCAGGCGCGCACGATCCGTATTCCCGTGCACATGATCGAAACGATCAACAAGCTGGTGCGCACGAGCCGCCAGTTCCTCCACGAACAGGGCCGCGAGCCGACACCGGAGGAAATGGCCGAGCGCCTGTCCATGCCGCTCGAAAAGGTGCGCAAGGTGATGAAAATCGCCAAGGAGCCGATCAGCCTCGAAACACCGATCGGCGATGAGGAAGATTCGCATCTCGGCGATTTCATCGAGGACAAGAATGCGATTATCCCGGTGGATGCCGCGATCCAGTCGAACCTCAAGGAAACGGTCACCCGCGTGCTCGCCTCACTGACGCCGCGCGAGGAACGCGTGTTGCGTATGCGGTTTGGCATCGGCATGAACACCGATCACACGCTCGAGGAAGTCGGCCAGCAGTTCAGCGTGACGCGCGAACGTATCCGCCAGATCGAGGCCAAGGCGCTGAGGAAACTCAAGCATCCCTCGCGCAGCCGCAAGATGCGGAGTTTCCTTGATCAATAGGTCAGGGCCAAAGGCTTAAAAATGAGAAACGGCGGGATGAGAAATCAGTCCGCCGTTTTTATTTATTCAAACTAGCGTTTCAACATTTTATGTTGAAAAAATCGGCAAATGATGACGTCATCGTAAACCGCCTATTTACGCCTTTGCGCTAAACATCTGCGGGAACAAACGCAGCTGGAACCACCAGCGGGCGGCACGCAAGGAATGAAGAGCGCCGGGATGCAACCGCAACCGCACCAATCGATCAGGCCGGCTGTGGCCGATAAGCTGGATATGCTCGTCGCTCAGGACGGCACCGGCGCGCACAGCTACATCCTTTCGGGCAAGCTGCTGGCCGACCGCGAGGCCAAGCGCAACCTCGCAGACGCCGTACATTATCTCTGCGTCCTGCATGGCCGCCATCCCGGCGTGATTGACCATGCTGCGATGAAAACAACCGATACCGCCGCGCGGCAATGGTTCGCCGATGCGGTTGATGGATTTGCCCGTGAACGCGCCTATCTTGCCAAATTGTCGGTCGCGGCCGGGCCCATACCCAGCACGCCGGGTCAGGCCCAGTGCGAAGCGGCGGTCGCCGCCCAGCGGCATGCGCTCGAGATGCTGGCGCAATCGGACCGCAAGGGATGCGCGCTTGGCGCGGCGATCGCGCTCGCGCTCGACTGGCTGACGATCCGCGCCATTCTCAACAGTGCGGCCGAGCGGCTCGACATGACCCCACCCCCCTGCCTCCTGCCCGATGTACGCAAAACCGCCGAACTCGCGACGGGTTATGGCCAGACCGAGGCGATTGCGCGGGCCATGAACTTCGGGGCACAGCAGGTGCTGAGTCAGCATCGCGGTTTGTGGGACCTGATGTCGGCCCGGGAAGAAGCCCGCCGCAACAGCTAAGCCGCCGTAACGGCAAGTTCAAAACACAAAAAGCCGAGCTTGCCAGCCGCCTTCCCCTATCCTATCGACCAGTGTTTCCGCGAAACTCTGGCTGATTGAGGATGAACAGCGATGCGCTTTGAAGGCACCAAGGATTATGTCGCCACCGACGATCTCAAGGTCGCGGTCAATGCCGCGGTCACGCTGCGCCGTCCGCTCCTCATCAAGGGTGAGCCCGGTACCGGCAAGACGGTGCTGGCGCATGAAATTTCGAAAGCCACCGGCGCCCCCCTGATCGAATGGAACATCAAGTCGACCACCAAGGCGCAGCAGGGCCTTTATGAATATGATGCGGTCGCGCGGCTGCGCGATGGCCAGCTCGGTGAGGAGCGGGTCCATGACATCCGCAACTATATCAAGCGCGGCAAGCTGTGGGATGCCTTCACCTCGCCGGAGCTGCCGGTGCTCCTCATCGACGAGATCGACAAGGCCGACATCGAATTTCCCAACGATCTCCTGCAGGAGCTCGATCGCATGGAATTCTTCGTCTATGAAACCGGCGAGACGGTAAAGGCCAAGGAACGGCCAATCGTTGTCATCACCTCCAACAATGAGAAAGAGCTGCCCGACGCCTTTCTGCGCCGCTGTTTCTTCCACTATATCAAATTTCCCGATCGCGAGACGATGCAGGAAATCATCGACGTCCACTTCCCCGGCATCCAGAAGATCCTCGTCCAGAAGGCGCTCGAGATTTTCTACAATGTCCGCGAGGTTCCGGGGCTCAAGAAAAAGCCTTCGACCAGCGAGTTGCTCGACTGGCTCAAGCTGTTGCTCCATGAGGACATGCCGCTCGATGTGCTGCAGAACCGCGACCCGACCAAGGCGATTCCGCCGCTCCACGGCGCCCTCCTCAAGAACGAGCAGGATATCATGCTGTTCGAGCGCCTCGCCTTCATGGCCAAGCGCGGCCAATAGGCTTCAGTTGCGGAACGGCGCCGTCCCGTCGAGCACATAGGCGAGCTCGAAATCACCCCAGCGGCGCCCGTTGATCACCATCGGCACATAAACGTTGCGCAGCACCGCATAACGTGAACTGTCGAGGTCGTGGCGATAGACCGCGACGAAGAAGGGCGCCGTGCTCTGCTTGGCCTCCCTCTCCTCGGGCTCAAGTATCTTGCGGCCGTTGCGGCAGAACTGCGTGTCATGATCAAGCTCGCCGGTGGGCGCTTGCGACTTTTGGGTCGAATGCGTCGGCAGCCATCCATTCATGTCCGAACAGACCGCGCCATAAATGCGGCTGTCCTTTGCCATGATCTCGTCCATCAGCGGGCGCCAGACCTTGTCCGCCCACGGCGTCAGGCGCGTAGTAAAGCGCTCGGGCAATGAACCGGGAATCAGACGGTAATCGTGATCGAACAGCACAGCCTCGGTCAGCTCACCCTTTTGCAGCGCGTCCTCGACGCGGGACAGCATCTGCCGGCTCCAGTCGAGCGCGAGCTGCACCATCTGCTGGTCCTGCAGCGATGCGCCATGCCGCACCAGCGCGTTGAACACCCGGTTCGACATCCCCTTCATGTCCATCACCCGGTCGCGCGTCTGGTCGAGATTGCCGGCGCTGCTACGCACCTCCTCGGCAAAATCGGCGAGCGCGCCCTTCACATGGGCCGAGCGGGTATGGATCGAAGCGGTGTTTCGCGAGATTTCGTCGCTCTGTTCGTCCATCTGCTGGAACAGGCTGGTCGCCTGCTCGAGAAAGGTCGCGACGATGTTGAAATCATCCTGCGCCTGATGGCTTTTGGCAACGCCGGTGTCGAGCTCGGTAATGAAGCCCCCCGCCTCGACCGAAAGCTTGTCCACCGCATGATTGATCTCATCGGTTGCCTTGCGCGTATCGTCGGCGAGCTTCTTGACCTCGGCGGCGACAACACTAAAGGCGCGCCCCGCCGCGCCCGCACGATGCGCCTCGATCGACGCGTTGAGCGCGAGCATGTTGGTGGTCTTGGCGATATTTTCGATCGACAGGCTGACGCTGCGGACCTGATCCATGACCGCGGCAAAATTGGTGACATGGTTACCGAGCCGCACCACGAGGTCGGTGAGCTGGCGAAATTCCGAAAGCGAATGGACCACATGGTCGGCGCTCTGGTCGAGACTGGTGCGCGCCCTTGCCGACAGCGCCTTGGCCTCATCGGTGGAATCGGCCACGCGGGACTGATCCGCCTCCAGCGAAGCCATGATCGATTCGAGCGCATTGAGCTTCGTGAGCTGTCCGGCGAGCGCCTCCACCACGCTGTCGATGCGGGCCGAGGCATCTGTGCACCCCACCGCCAGGCGGCCGCATTCCTCCGCGGCCCCTTCTTCAGCGATGGTGCCGATTGCGACCCGTTCCATCTTCACGCGGTTTGTCTCCATTTTTGGCGTGTCCGAGCCCTCAATCGGGCAAATTGGTTAAGAATAGCTTGACCGATTTCTCCCGCCCAAAATTTATTTTACAACTGCCTGTCGGGCGCGCTTTTTGCTGGCTTGCCGGGGCTCTCGCGATTAGCATTGAAATCATGTTCTTTTCCTTCATTGACGAACTGCGCGCCGCTGGCATCCCGGCCTCGCTCAAGGAGCATCTGGTCCTGCTCGAGGCGCTCGACCGTGACGTCATCGAGCGGCGGCCGGAGGAATTCTACTATCTCGCCCGCGCGACCTTCGTGAAGGATGAAGGCCTGCTCGACCGATTCGACCAGGTGTTCGGCAAGGTCTTCAAGGGGATCGAAACCAGCTACGGTACCGCCGAGGCCGAAATTCCCGAAGACTGGCTCAAGGCGGTCGCCGAGAAATTCCTTACCCCGGAGGAGATGGAGGAGATCAAGTCGCTCGGTTCGTGGGACGAGATCATGGAGACGCTCAAGA
Source organism: Pseudomonadota bacterium (assembly GCA_023457895.1). Lineage (GTDB taxonomy): Bacteria > Pseudomonadota > Alphaproteobacteria > Sphingomonadales > Sphingomonadaceae > JAFAFE01. The sequence goes on along the minus strand of JAEXAY010000046.1, from coordinate 56,193 downwards.
AGCGGCTCGAGGAGCAGCAGGGGCGCCATCAGGGCGGCAACAAATGGATCGGCACCGGCGGCACCTCGCCCTATGGCAATTCGGGCTATAATCCCGAAGGCGTGAGGATCGGCGGCGAAAGCCGGCACAAGCGCGCGCTCAAGGTGTGGGACAAGCGCGAGTTCAAGAATCTCGACAGCACGCGCGAGCTTGGCACCCGCAACATCAAGGTGGCGCTTCGCCGCCTGCGCCGTTTCGCGCGCGAGGGGGCGGCCGACGAGCTTGATATTGACGCGACCATCGCAGGCACTGCGCGGCAGGGCTGGCTCGACATCAAGATGCGTCCAGAGCGGCATAATGCGGTCAAGCTTCTCCTCTTTCTCGACGTGGGCGGATCGATGGACCCGTTCATCAAGCTGTGCGAGGAGCTGTTTTCGGCCGCGACCTCCGAATTCAAGAACCTCGAATTTTTCTATTTTCACAACTGCCTCTACGAAGGCGTGTGGAAGGATAATCGCCGCCGCTTTTCCGAACGCACCCCGACCTGGGATATCCTCCACAAATATGGGCATGACTATAAGGTGATCTTCGTCGGCGATGCCGCGATGAGCCCTTATGAAATCACCCACCCCGGCGGCTCGGTCGAGCATTTCAACGAGGAAGCCGGTGCCGTGTGGCTCCAGCGCGTGACCAACACCTATCCGGCGACCGTCTGGCTCAACCCCACGCCCGAACAGCATTGGGCCTATGCCCAGTCGGTCCGTGTCATCCGTGAGCTGATGAACGGGCGGATGTATGGGCTGACGCTCGAGGGGCTCGACGAGGCCATGCGCGAGCTCAGCCGCAAGCATTGATGGGTCTTGCCGCGATGGCCCTTCCCGGGAGGCCTGCCGTATGAAAGTTCACGAAGGTAATGCCCGGCGCTGAAGCGGCTGTTTGCCAAAGTTCACGAAGTTCATGCCCGCAAACTTGTTTCAGCTTTTCAGTTCATCTTCCAGCCTGAGGCTCGCGCGCCAGAAGAACAGCGCCGGAACGATGCCGAGCCAGGCGGCGGCATAAAGCACCCAGCGCACGCTTTCTTCGCCCGCCACCGGCTTGAAATAGTCGGACAGCATGCCGAAGAACAAGGGGCCCAGCCCCAGCCCGATAAGATTTTGTGCGAACAGCAGCACCGCACTCGCCATGGCGCGGGCCTGCGGCGTCACCAGCCCCTGTACGCTCGAATAGAGCGGGCCGTAATAGAGCGAGTTCAGCAGCGCCGGGATGATCAGCAGGATGAGCGACAATATCCAGTTGTCGACGGCATAGCCTGCAAACAGGATGGGCGCGGCGATTATCATCCCGAACGCCGGTGCAGTCAGGATATGGCGCCGGTCAGCCTGGCCATAGCGGTCGGCGAGCCAGCCGCCGAGCCAGGTTCCGGCAATCGCGGCCACCCCCGCCCCTGCACCGAGCCACAGGCCGGTCTCACCCGGCGTTAACCCATGGGTGCGCTGGAAATAAATCACTTGCCATGTTGTTTTACCATAAGGCAGGAACGCCGAGAACGCTCCGGCGGCGAGCAGCAGGACCAGCGCACGCGACGAGAAAATTTCGCGCAAGGCTTCCCGTCCGGTCAGGTTTTCCGGGTGTTTCTGAGGGGTTCCTGCCGCCACCATGACGTCATGACGGCGCGGATCGCGGAGCATGACCAGCACGACGAGCGCCAGCAGGACACCGGGCAGGCCGACCCAGACGAAAGCCATTCGCCATCCCACTGCATCGGCCAGTAACCCGCCGATAACCATACCCAGTAACGCACCGACCGGGATACCAAGCGCGTAAAAGGCCATTGCCGAAGCCCGCTTTTCGGGCGGCGCCTTGTCGGCAATGAGCGAATGGGCGGCAGGGGTGCAGCCCGCCTCGCCGATGCCGACCCCGATGCGGGCGAGCAGCAACTGGGTGAAATTCTGTGCCATGCCGCACAACACCGTCATCCCCGACCAGATCGCCAGCGCCCCGCTGATCAGCCCCACACGGTTGGTCGAAGGCCGGTCGGCATAACGCGCGATCGGAAGGCCGAGAAAGGTGTAGAAAAGTGCAAAGGCGATCCCCGTCATCAGCCCGATCTGCGTGTCGGAAAGCTGCAGTTCCTTGCGGATGGGTTCAGCGAGGATGTTGACGATCTGACGATCGATGAAGTTGAAGATATAGACGATGAGGAGGATCCACAGCGTCACGCGCAGCGATTGGGTTCGCGTTTCTCCTGCCGCCCCGGCCATGCATCCTTCTCCTCGCTCGCGCCGGCGTCCTGCTATCGCCGAATCGTCAGCCCTGGCTGCACTGTAGCGGTGCGCCGGAACAATAGGACAGGGCTTTATGAACCGCGCTTCAACCGCGAGACAACGCTTCAGTAGAGCAGATAGGGGCGCCGCGCTTCATCCCACGCCTTTTCGTCAGGCGTCGCAAGCGCATCAAGATCGGCGGATGTCGCGCCGGCGTCATCGACCCATTCGCGCAACAGCGGCGAGCCGTTGATGACGTCGATCGCAAGAACGTCATCGGTATATTCATATTTGAAATCCTTGCCGCGCCAGAGCGGATAGTCCGGATAGAGGCGGCGGATCGCCTTGAAGGCAAGCGCCTGCACGCGCCAGGGCTTGAAGGCATGATGGTCATAGCTCGCTGCATCGGCATGGATATGAACGCCGTGGCAGAGCTGATGGACATGTTTGTGGAAGGTGGGCTCAAACCAGATTTCGCGTAAGGTACATCCGGCAAGCCATTGATATGCAAGTCCGTTCATTTCCCGCATGACGGCGTTGGCGTCAATATCGGGCGCGCCGAATATTTCGAGGGGACGGGTCGTGCCCCGTCCTTCGGAAAGCGTCGCGCCTTCGAGCATCACGGTCCCGGCATAGGCGCGCGCCATGTTGAGATTGGGTGCATTGGGGCTGGGGTTGACCCAGACGCGCTCATGGAGCGGCCAGCCATGGCCGGGCGCGGCCTCCGGATCATAACCTTGCATTTCGATCACGCGGTAATCGACGTCGATGCCGTAATGGTCGATAAACCAGCGGCCGAGTTCGCCGAGTGTGAGGCCGTGCCGCATCGGCATCGGGCCCGCACCGACGAAACTTTCCCAGCCTGCCCGCAGCGTCAGCCCTTCGACCGGACGCCCGGCGGGATTGGGCCGGTCGAGCACCCACACGCTCTTGCCATGCGCGGCGGCCGCCTCAAGCACATAGAGCAAGGTGGTGATGAAGGTGTAGATGCGGCAGCCGAGATCCTGCAGGTCGATCAGGATTATATCAAAAGTCGCCATCATCTCGGCGGTCGGGCGGCGCACCTCGCCATAGAGGCTGAACACCGGAATGCCGTGGACCGGATCATTATAGTCCGGTGATTCCATCATATTGTCCTGCTTGTCGCCCTTGAGCCCGTGCTGCGGGCCGAAAGCGGCGCTCAAACTGACGTCATGACAGCGCGCCAATGCGTCGAGCGAATGGCTCAAATCCGCCGTTACCGACGCGGGATGCGCGAGCAGCGCGACGCGCTTTCCGGCAAGCGGCGCACGCAGCGCGGGATCGGCGATAAGGCGGTCAATGCCAAACTGGATCATGGTCATGCCCGGTCCGGTGCCCCGACTTCGAGCACAAAGCAAGCCGGATCATGAAAATCGGGCGGTCCGGCCGGATGGGCGAGCGCCCAGTAGCTTTTATGACCGTCCTTCTCCTCGATCACGGCGGCAAGGTTGGCGCGCCAGGGGATAGCGCGAAACTGCTCGGGAAGCATGGTAAGGTCCAGCGTGACCGAAAGCTGCGCGGCGGAGTCGCTCGCATGGAAGGCAATTGGCGGGACCGTGGCGGTTTCCGGCGACGTCATGCCAATGCGGTATCCGTCGAAAGAATAATAGGCCCAGCCTCCGTCCGGCGCGAAATTGAATTCCAGATAATTATTTTCACTTGCTCTTATAAATAATTCAAAACAGGTTATTTTCCACAGTTCATCGCGTCTCGTACCAGTGCCTGACCGGGCTATTCTCACGGCATCGATCGGCCCGCTCAACTGATAATCGATATGGATATGCGAAATTGTCCGGCTTAACGCGCATTGGAGCGCCAGCGGGATTTTGGAGGGCGCCGCGCTATGGCTCCTGAGCATATGGGAAGCACCACCGGATGTCATAAGGCGTGGGGTAGAAGAAAGGCAGCCCTTCGACAAGCGCAGGGCAAGCGGCTGGTTGATAAGCATCCATATTTTCAGCCCATCTTCGCCCTTCCCTCGTCCCCGTCGCGATGCTAAGCGCCGCGCATCATGACCGAATATAAATCCGACCTCCTCAATCTCCTGTCCTCGCGCGGGTACATCCACCAGATGACCGATGCCGAAAGCCTTGATGCGCTGGCGGCGAAACAGGCGATCTCGGGCTATATCGGGTTCGATGCGACCGCGCCGTCGCTCCATGTCGGCAGCCTTGTCCAGATCATGCTGCTGCGGCGGATGCAGCAGACCGGCCACAAGCCCGTGGTCTTGATGGGCGGCGGCACGTCGAAGATCGGCGATCCGAGCTTCAAGGACGAGGCGCGCAAGCTCATAGATGATACCACGATCGATGCGAACATAGTTGGAATAAAAAAGGTTTTCCAGAATTTCATGACCTTCGGCGATGGCCCGTCTGACGCCATGATGGTCAACAATGCCGACTGGCTCGATGGCCTTGAATATATTCCGTTCCTGCGCGAGGTCGGCCGGCACTTCTCGGTCAACCGGATGCTCAGCTTTGACTCGGTAAAGCTCCGCCTCGACCGCGAGCAGTCGCTCTCCTTCCTCGAATTCAATTATATGATCCTTCAGGGCTATGACTTCGCGCATATGGCGAAGACGATGGATATCCGCCTGCAGATGGGCGGCTCGGACCAGTGGGGTAATATCGTCAACGGGGTCGAGCTCGCCCGGCGCATGGACGGCAACGAGGTTTATGGCGTCACGACGCCGCTCATCACCAACGCCGATGGCGGCAAGATGGGCAAGACGATGGCCGGTGCGGTTTGGCTCAACGAGGAAGCGCTCCCGGCCTATGATTACTGGCAATTCTGGCGCAACACCGACGACCGCGACGTGGGCCGCTTCCTGCGCCTGTTCACCGACATACCGCTCGACGAGATCGCGCGGCTTGAAGCACTGCAGGGTGCTGAAATCAACGAGGCCAAGAAAATCCTCGCCGATGCCGCGACCGCCATGTGCCGCGGCGAGGCGGCAGCCGAAGCGGCCCGCGAAACCGCGCAGAAGGTGTTTGAACAGGGCGGTATGGGCGGCGATCTGCCAAGCGTTTCCGCCGGCACCGAAGGGCTTACCATCGTCGCGGCGCTCAACGCGCTTGGCTTCGTGACGTCAAACAAGGAAGCGCGCCGCAAGCTCGAGGAAGGCGCGGTCCGTGTCGATGGCGAGGTCGTGCGGGATCCTAATCTGGCGCTCCACGTCGGGACGGCTCCGGTCAAAGTCAGCCTGGGGTCAAAAAAGCACGGACTCGTAACCGCTTAGCCGGTTGCCGGGGGCACGTCATCAAATTGTAAAACCCGCCATTTTTTTACTTTTTGTTAACGGACGCAGGCGCATCATCTCCCGCGCAACAAAGCCGCAACGGCTGCAGGAGACCCCCATATGCTCCGTCGTATCGATCCCAAGCGCGCCGGTTATCACGCCGTCGACAAACGCGTCGCCCCACGCACCGACTGTTATGCCCGCCTCCCCGTCACCATGCCGGACCTGCTCCAGCAGATCCTGACAATGGTCAACATCTCGGCCGACGGCGCGCTGTTCCGCTGCGACCGCAAGCTTGAGGAAGGCGACCTCGTCTCGATCCGTTTCCCGATCATCGGCTCGGTCGATGCCTTTGTCGCCTGGTCGTCGGGGACACAGACCGGCGTGCAGTTCGAATTCTCTATCCGTCCGCAGGATTATATCGCGGTTCTGCGCGCGATGGGCGTCAATCCTTCCGACCAATAGTCCGACAAACGCCCCTTGCCCGTCATTGCGAGCGCCGCAAGGCGCGCCGCAATCCAGAATCGGATTAAATCGCAGGTCCAGTCACCCGCTCCGGAGTAGCGGCACCGCCGCGTCGCGTTCGAACAGGTAGAGACACACCCGCGCCGCCTCGCCGCGCGGTCCCTGCATGCCGCCTTCCTGCTCGACCAGCATGCGCGCATCGTCGCGGGCGACCGGCAACAGGCGATGGAGTTGCTCGGGCGTGGTGACGCGGTAGGCTGCCTCGCCCGACTGGCGCGTCCCCAGGATTTCTCCCGCACCGCGCAGGTTCAGATCCTCCTCGGCGATGCGGAACCCGTCGTTGGTCTCGCGCATGAGGGCCAGCCGGGCCTTGGCCGTGTCCGACAGCATTTCACTCCGCAGCAGCAGGCACACCGATTTGGCGCTCCCGCGCCCGACCCGGCCGCGCAGCTGGTGAAGCTGGGCAAGGCCAAAGCGGTCGGCGCTTTCCACGATCATCAGCGACGCGTTGGGAACGTCGACCCCGACCTCGATCACCGTGGTCGCGACCAGCAGCCGGACCTCGCCCGCGGCAAAGCGCGCCATCACCGCATCCTTCTCCGGACCCTTCATCCGGCCGTGGACGAGGCCCACGACATCACCGAAACGCTGGCGCAAGAGCGCGGCGCGCTCCTCGGCGGCGGCAAGGTCGGACTTGTCCGATTCCTCGACCAGCGGGCACACCCAATAGGCTTGCGCGCCGGTCGCCAAATGCCGCGCGAGCCCGTCGATCACCTCGGCGAGCCGTTGGACCGAGATCACGCGGGTTTCGACCGGCGAACGGCCCGGCGGCAGCTCGTCGAGCCGCGAGACGTCCATCTCGCCATATTGCGACAGCATCAGCGTGCGCGGGATCGGGGTCGCGGTCATCACCAGCATGTGCGGCGGCACTCGCCCCTTTTGCGCGAGCAACAGCCGCTGCGCGACGCCGAACTTGTGCTGTTCGTCGACGATCACCACCGCGAGGTCCCGGTAGGCGACCGCTTCCTGGAAAATCGCATGGGTGCCGACGAGGATGTGGATGCTGCCGTCCGCCAGTCCCATCAGCGTCGCCTCGCGCGCGCGGCCCTTGTCGCGCCCGGTCAGCACCGCGATGTTGACCGGCAGGCCCGCGAGCATTTTCGACAGCGTGTCATAATGCTGGCGCGCAAGAATTTCGGTCGGCGCGAGGAATGCGCCCTGCCCGCCCGCCTCGATCGCGTTGAGCAAGGTCATCAGCGCGACCGCGGTCTTGCCCGAGCCGACATCGCCCTGGAGTAGCCGCAGCATCGGCGAGGCCTGCGCCATGTCGCCCTCGATCTCGCCGATCGTGCGCCGCTGCGCGCCGGTCAGCGCGAAGGGCAGCTGCAGCGCATCGCGCAGCCGCCCGTCACCGCGCACCCGGCGCCCGCGCCGCTTCTTGACGTCAGCGCGGATGAGGAGCCAGGCGAGCTGGCTCGCGAACATCTCGTCATAGGCGAGCCGGTCGTGCGCCGCCTTGTCCCCGGGGTCGCGATGCGCCGCCGCCAGCGCCTCGCGCCAGTGAGTCCAGCCCTCGCGCGCCAGCACCGGCGCGCCGATCCATTCGGGAAGATCGGGCGCGCGCAGCAACGCTTGCGCGACAAAATCATTCATCCGCGCATTGCTCATCCCTTCGGACAGCGGATAGACCGCCTCCCGCGTATCGATCGCGGCGTCCTTGCCCGGTTCGACCACCTGATCGGGGTGGACGATCTGCATCATGTCGCCATAGCGTTCGAGCTTGCCCGAGACGATGCGCTCCTCGCCGAGCGGAAACAGCTTCTTTGCCCAGCCCGCATTGCGCCCGAAATAGACGAGGCTGACATGATTGCCCATGCGATCGAACGCATTGACCCGGAACGGCGCGCGCGCGCTCCCCGAGGCGCGATACTCGCGCGGCGTCAGCGCAACGATGATCTGCCGGCCAACATCGCGCTCGTCGATTTCGGCGACGCGCTGGCATTCGATGAGGCCGGTGGGCAAGTGGAACAGCGCATCGACCACGCGCTCGAGCCCGAGCTTCGCCATCGGCTTGGCCAGCCCCGGCCCGACGCCCTTGAGGCTGGTCATTTCGGCAAACAGCGGATTGAGTATCTCGGGGCGCATGGCTAAGGCGTTCCTAACGCTGGCGTCGCCGATATGCCAGCCCTCCCCTTTCTGCCGGAACCCGCTCATGGACCAACAAACCCGTCTCAAACGCATCGCCTACCGCGCCTGGCATCGCGGCACGCGCGAGGCTGACATGATGATCGGCGGCTTTTTCGACCATCACGGACCCGCACTCGACGAGGCGGGGCTCGCGCTGTTCGAGCGCATCCTCGATGAACAGGATGTCGACATCATGGCCTGGGCGCTCGGCACCCAGCCGGTGCCGCCCGAATATGAAGGCGCGATGATGGAAGCCATGCGGCGGCTCGATTATGTCGACCTGCCGGAACGGGAGGGATTTGCGAAACTCTGATGCCAGGCGCCGCTGGCAACCCAGTTCTCTTCAACCCGTTCGTGCTGAGCCTGTCGAAGCACAAGAAGTTTACGCCATATCGATGGATGCCCTTCGACAAGCTCAGGGCGAACGGGTAATTAGATAGCAACCACCATCCCATGACCGACCTCAACCGCATCCTTCGTGCCGAAGCACCGCTGACCCTCGCGTCGGTTCCGCCCGGCTTCCTGCCCTGGCTGCTGGCCGATCTCGCGCGCGCGGCGAGCGGGACCGCCGCCCGGCGCGCGGTCTATATCGCCTCGGACGAGGCGGCGATGCAGGCGGTGGCCGATACTGCGCGGTTTTTCGCGCCCGAGCTTGCTATCCACCGCTTCCCGGCGTGGGATTGCCTGCCCTATGACCGCAGCTCGCCGAGCTTGCGCGCCTCGGCCGAACGGCTGGCGACGCTGGTTGCCTTGCAGGAAAAGCCCAAGGGGCCGGAACTCGTCGTCACCACCGTCAATGCCGTCACCCAGCGCACGCTGACACCATTCCGCACCCGCCAGACCGCGCTCAAGCTCGCGCGCGGCGTGCGCATCGACCGCGACCGGCTGGTGCAGATGCTGCACGATCAGGGCTATGTCCGTACCGACACGGTCGCCGACAAGGGCGAATATGCGGTGCGCGGCGGGATCGTCGACCTGTTTCCCTCGGGCGAGGAGCAGGCGCTGCGACTCGATTTCTTCGGCGACGAGATCGACACGATCCGCCGCTTCGACCCCGCCGACCAGCGCACCACCGGCAGCATCGATCAATTCCTGCTGCTCCCGGCGGCGGAAACGCTGCTCGATGAAGCCAGCATCAAGCGGTTCCGCTCGCGCTACCGCGAATTGTTCGGCGCGACCGCGACCGGCGACCCGCTCTATCAGGCCGTGTCGGAAGGCCGCCGCCTCGCCGGGATGGACCACTGGCTGCCGCTGTTCGAGGAAAAGCTCGCGACGCTGTTCGACTATCTCGGGCCCGACGCGCTGTTCGTGCGTGACAGCGGCGTCACTGCGGCGGCGGAAAGCCGCTTCGAGGCAATTGCCGATTATTACAACAACCGCATCGCCGCGCGCTCGGCCGATCCGGGAAGCTACCGCCCGCTGAAACCCGATGCGCTCTATCTTTCCAGCGCCGAGTGGCAGGCGCAGGTCACCGATGCGCCGGTCCACCTCGCCACGCCGTTCGCCGAGCCGGACAGCGAGCGGGTGATCGACTTTGGCGTCCATGGCGCGCGCGATTTCGCGCCCGAGCGCGCCAATAACCAGAATGTCTATGATGCGGTCATCGACTATGTGAAGGGCCAGCAGCATCTCGGACGCAAGGCCGTGATCGCGAGCTATTCGACCGGGTCACGCGAACGGCTCGCCGGCCTGCTCGCCGAGCATGGTCACGCCAACACAGCGCTCAGCGACAATTGGCAGCAGGCGCTCGGCGAAGCGGCCAAGGGCTCGACGCTGGCGCTGGTGGTGCTGCCGCTCGACCACGGCTTTGCGAGCGACGCGGTCGCGCTCCTCACCGAACAGGATATATTGGGCGACCGGCTGGTGCGGCGGCAGAAGCGCAGGAAAAGTGCCGATGCGTTCCTGTCCGAACTGGCCACGCTTTCACCCGGCGACCTCGTCGTGCATCAGGATCATGGCATCGGCCGCTACGAGGGGCTGGTTTCGATTCCCGTGGGCCAGAGCCCGCATGATTGCGTCTGGCTGACCTATGCCGGCGGCGACAAGCTGTTCGTTCCGGTGGAAAATCTCGATGTCCTGTCGCGCTACGGGTCCGATGCCGACGGGGTGATGCTCGACCGGCTCGGCGGCGAGGCGTGGCAGCGGCGCAAGGCGCGGATGAAGGAGCGCATCCGCGAGATCGCGGGCGAACTGATGGCAACGGCCGCCGCCCGCGCCCTCCGGCATGGCGAGATTGCCCTCCCCGATCCTGCCTTCCCCGAATTCGTCAACCGCTTCCCGTATCAGGAAACCGACGATCAGGACCGCGCCATCGGCGATGTCCTGGACGATCTGGGCGCGGGCAAGCCGATGGACCGGCTCGTTTGCGGCGATGTCGGCTTCGGCAAGACCGAGGTCGCGTTGCGCGCCGCTTTCGTCGCGGCGATGAGCGGGATGCAGGTCGCGGTGGTGTGTCCGACGACGCTGCTCGCGCGCCAGCACCACATCAATTTCACCGAGCGCTTCAAGGGCTTTCCGGTCAATATCGGCCGCCTGTCGCGGCTCGTTCCGGCCGCCGAGGCCAAGGCCGTCCGGGAAGGCTTGACCTCAGGTCAGGTCGACATCGTGATCGGCACCCACGCGCTCCTTGCCAAGGGTATCGAATTCAAGCGGCTCGGCCTCGTCATCGTCGACGAGGAACAGCGTTTCGGCGTTACGCACAAGGAGAAGCTCAAGCAGCTGAAATCCGACGTGCACGTCCTCACCCTCACCGCGACCCCGATCCCGCGCACCTTGCAGATGGCGATGTCTGGCCTGCGCGAACTCTCGGTCATCCAGACCCCGCCGGTCGACCGCCTCGCGGTGCGCACCTATGTGCTGCCCTGGGATCCGGTGGTGATCCGCGAAGCCTTGCTGCGCGAACATTATCGCGGCGGGCAGAGCTATTTCGTTACCCCGCGCATCTCCGACCTGCCCGATATCGAGACGTTCCTGCGCGAGGAAGTACCCGAGGTCCGCTATGTCGTCGCCCACGGCCAGATGGCGGCCGGGATGGTCGAGGAGCGGATGAGCGCCTTTTACGACCGGCAATATGAGGTGCTGGTCTCGACGACGATCATCGAAAGCGGCATCGACATTCCGAGCGCCAACACGATGATCATCAACCGCGCCGACCGCTTCGGCCTTGCCCAGCTCTATCAGTTGCGCGGCCGCGTCGGGCGTTCGAAGACGCGCGCCTATGCCTATCTCACCACCGCGCCGGACCGGCTGATGACCGAGACGGCGGAAAAGCGGCTCAAGATCCTGGGGGATCTCGATACGCTCGGCGCGGGCTTCCAGCTCGCGAGCCACGACCTCGACATTCGCGGCGCGGGCAACCTCGTCGGCGATGAACAGTCCGGGCATATCAGGGAGGTCGGGTTCGAACTCTACCAGTCGCTGCTCGAGGAGGCGATCCTCACCGCCAAGGCTGAGGGCGCGGGCATCGCCGCGCCGCAGGAAGGGTTCAGCCCGCAGATCACCATCGACGCGCCGATCCTCATTCCGGAGGATTATGTCCCCGACCTCAGCCTGCGCATGGGCCTTTACCGGCGCGTCAACGAGATCGAGGACAAACAGGGGCTTGAGGCGTTCGCGGCGGAAATGATCGACCGTTTCGGCAAGCTCCCCGAGGCGACCGGAAACCTCGTCACGCTGATGGAGATCAAGCAGAACGCGCTCGCCGCGCGCATCGCCAAGCTCGACGTCGGCCCCAAGGGCGCGCTCGTCAGCTTCCACCAGGACCAGTTTCCCAATGTCGAGGGCCTGCTCGCCTATGTCGCGCGCCTCGAAGGCACCGCGAAGCTGCGCCCCGACATGAAGCTCCAGATCACCCGGCCGTGGCCGCCACCGCAACAGCGGCTCAACGGCGCGCTGCAACTCTCCAAGGGACTGGCGAAAACGGCGGGGAATTAACGATTCTTTCTGGTGCATCCCGGTGCTTGGACAGGCTCGGCACGAACAGGAATGGCAGGCTTACAGAAAGCGCACCAGCTCGTCGCTTTCGACCGCTCCCGAGCGCAAGAACCCCTGCCAGTAACGGCATCCTTGCGCGGTCAGCAACGCGAGTTGCTCCTCCGTCTCCACCCCCTCGGCCACCACATCGAGCCGCAGCGAATGGGCAAGGTCGATCACTGCTTTCACCACGATGCGGTCGCGCTCAGACCCCACGATGTCGCCCGAAAGGCCACTGTCGATCTTGAGATAATCGACCGGCAGCGATTTGAGATAGGAGAGGCTCGAATAACCGGTGCCGAAGTCATCGACCGCGACCCGGATACCGGTCTCGCGCAACCGCTCCAGCGCTGCGCTCGCCTTTTCGTAATTGCGAACGAAGCTTCCTTCGGTAATCTCGATTGTCAGCCGCCGGTGCGCGATGCCGTGCGCGTCGAGCTGGGCGCAGAGTTCACCGGGAAACCCCGGGTCGAGCAACTCCTCGGCGATGATGTTGAGCGCCACGCCCGTATCGCCCAGCCGCGCGTCCCATTGTGCCACATCGGCACAGACCAGGGCGCGAATATGCGCGGAAATCTCCCGCTTGCGCCCGGTGAGATCACCGGCGGCAAGAAGCGCATTGACCCCGAGCGTACCCGATTTCGGATGACTCCAGCGCGCCAGCGCCTCGGCGCCGACCAGTCGCCCGCTAACCGTCTCGAACTGCGGCTGATAAAGGACCCGGATTTCCTGCCCCGTCAGCGCCTGCTCGACCTGTTCGGCCGCGCGGAGCCGTTCGCTATCACTCGACCGCGATTGCCCGGGCGGGCGGATGGTGCGCCGGGCGAGCCTTACCGCGGCGGCAAGTTCGCTATTACGGAACGGCGCGGAAAGAAAATGGGTGATACCCGATTCCTCGAACGCGGGCAGCAGATCGGTATCGACGCGCGCCAGGATGAGCAACAGCGCGCCGCGCCGCGCCTGCACCTCGCGCCCGAGCAGTCTCGCGGCAGCCAGCGTTTCAAGCGGCGCGTCACGCGCGTCGAGCACCACCACCATCGCGCCCGCATTATGCAGGCGATCGACAATTCCTTCGCTGCGCTGCGCGGCGGCGACATTTTCGCCCAGTTCCTCGAACATGCCCGCCATCCGGTCGCGATGCCGCAACGACAGCAGCAGAAGCGGCGATGGCGCAGGCACGGCAACGCTCACGGACATGACCCTTTCAACGCGGTGGCTTGGAAGCTCTGCTTGCAGTAGGCCTGTTTGATTAGCAAGCGGTTGCCGCCAGGAAAAATAGCCGGAGCGAATAACCGGCGCCGGTACTGGCCGCGCCTTCAAAAACCCCGGCTTGGCCTTCCCGCAATTCCCGCCTATGACCGGCGGCGGAAAAAGGAGGGGATGTCCGTGACGTCATCAGCCATCAATGCGGATATAAGCCGAGCCAGGTTCGCGTTGGTCACATCACCCACGCCGACCGCGCGTGAGGCGGAAAAGACGCTCACCAACGCGCTCGACTGGGTGCCGTTGTCCGAGGCGGATATCGTGGTGGCGCTGGGCGGCGACGGGTTCATGCTGCAGACGCTTCACGCGATGCTCGACGCCGGGCAGATCAAGCCGGTGTTCGGGATGAACCTCGGCACGGTCGGTTTTCTCATGAACGAATGGCGGCCCGAGGGGCTGCTCGCCAGGATCGCGGCTGCCCGCGCCTTCACGATCCATCCGCTGACCGGCGAGATCGAAACCATCAGCGGAGAACGCCATGTCCTTCCCGCGATCAACGAAATATCGCTGCTGCGTGAAACCCGTCAGGCCGCCAAGATCCAGATCGAGGTCAACGAACGGGTGATGATCCCGGAACTTGCCTGCGACGGGGTGCTGATTGCGACACCGGCCGGATCGACCGCCTATAATCTTTCCGCCTATGGCCCCATCCTGCCGCTCGATTCGGCGATGCTGGCGCTGACGCCGATTGCGCCTTTCCGCCCCCGGCGCTGGCGCGGTGCGATCCTGCCGGATCGTTCGCGGGTGCGTTTTACTGTGCTCGATACGACCAAAAGACCCGTCAGCGCGGTCGCCGATCAGCGCGAAATCCGCGACGTCAAGTCGGTGGCGGTAGCGATCGACCGCGCACGCAGCCTCACCTTGCTGTTCGATCCGCACCACGCCCTCGACGAGCGCATCGCTGCCGAACAATTTGTTGTTTGAGGGCTTGCAATCGCCCAAAAAGGACGGCATAGGGCCTCTTCCGAACGGATAGGGCGGTCCGCCGCCACACGTTCCCCGATAGCTCAGCGGTAGAGTAGGTGACTGTTAATCACTTGGCCGTTGGTTCGAATCCAACTCGGGGAGCCATCCGTTCGGTATGAAAAAGGCGCTGAACCATCCCGGTTCCAGCGCCTTTTTTGTTACGATAATCTCGCGACGGAGCGCCAGCGATCAGCGTCGCGCGATGATTTTGGCGACGCGCGACCAGTGCCGTTCCCTCGCGGGTGCCCTTGTCGAACTTCGCGGCCAGTTCGAGCGCACGCGCACGCGCGCCGCCACCATAGGCACGGACGAGTTCATCGGCGTCGCGGTTGTCGATTGTCTGACGCAGTTTGCGGTTTTTAAGGAACGCGATCATCCGGCCCGCCCTATGGTCGGCGCGGGCCGGTTTCAACCAAACATTGTCATATTATTGTAAAATTTTGCACCCGGTCATGCCATCCCGTGACACTGCTTGTACTTGCGGCCGGACCCGCATGGACAGGGCGCGTTGCGGCTGACCATCTGATCGGCATAAGGATTGCCGTCGGGCATGTCGGGACGCGCGATCTGCATCGGCGGCAGGGTCGCAGCGACCGCTCCGGCAGCGCCGCCATCATAATCGAACGTATTGTCCTCCCCCGTCAGCGGATCGATGTGGGTGGTGAGGAAATCCGGCAATTCGGGCAGGTCCTGGTCCATCAGTTCGGGTGGACGTTCCTGGAAATCGGCATGCGCGACGATTCGTGTCACATCCTCGCGAATGTTCGACAACATGCGCTCGAACAGGCTGAAGGCTTCCTGCTTATATTCATTGATCGGCGTCTTTTGCGCATAGGCGCGCAGGAACACGACCTGGCGCAACGCATCGAGCGTCGACAGATGCTCCTTCCAGTGATGGTCGAGCGTCTGAAGCAGGATGCTCTTTTCAGCGGCATGCCATTGTTCGGCATCGAGGTTCGATGATTTTTCCTCGACCGCCGCGTCGGCCGCGGCAAGGATACGTTCCTCGAAGATTTCCGGATCGACCGCATCTTCTTCCATCCACTGGTCGATCGGCAGGTCGAGACCGAACACCTCGGTGACCCGGGCCTTGAGACCGGCAACGTCCCAATGTTCGGGATAGCTTCCCGGCGGGCACGCATCGCCAACGAGTGCATTGGCCGTTTCGGCCCGCATGTCGGTCATCACGTCATTGACCGTGTCCGCGTCCATGATGTCTTCGCGCTGTTCATAGATCACCTTGCGCTGGTCATTCATGACGTCGTCATATTCGACCACCTGCTTGCGGACATCATAGTTGCGCGCCTCGACCTTTTTCTGCGCGGTCTCGATCGCCTTCGACAGCCACTTGGAGCCAATCGCCTCGCCGTCCTCGAGGTTCGAGTTCATCATCTTGGCAAACAGCGTGTCGGGGCCGAAGATACGCAGCAGGTCGTCTTCGAGGCTCAGATAGAAGCGCGACAGGCCGGGATCGCCCTGACGGCCCGAACGGCCGCGCAGCTGGTTGTCGATGCGGCGACTTTCATGGCGCTCGGTGCCGAGCACGAACAGCCCGCCGACCTGCTTCACCCGTTCGCGTTCGGCCGCGATTTCGGCGCGGATACGGTCGATCGCGGCATCGCGGTCAGGCCCTTCCGGCATATCGCGCAGTTCGTCCTCGACGCGGAATTCAAGGTTACCGCCAAGCTGGATGTCGGTACCGCGACCGGCCATGTTGGTCGCGATGGTGACCGCGCCGATACGCCCCGCCTGCGCCACGATATGCGCTTCGCTTTCATGGAAGCGCGCGTTGAGAACGTTGTGCGCGACGCCTTCCTTCTTGAGGAAGTCCGACAGCAGTTCCGACTTTTCGATCGACACGGTGCCGACGAGCACGGGTTGCCCGGTATCGGCCTTCTCCTTGATCGCCTTGGCAATCGCGGCGAACTTGTCCAGCGTGTTCTTGTAGAACTGGTCGTCCTCATCGACGCGCTGCACCGGCAGGTTGGTCGGGATGGTGACGACGTTCATCTTGTAGATGTCGTAAAATTCCGCCGCCTCGGTCGCCGCGGTGCCGGTCATGCCGCCAAGTTTCGGGTACATGCGGAAATAATTCTGGAAGGTGATCGAGGCGAGCGTCTGGTTTTCCGGCTCGATCTTGACGGCTTCCTTGGCCTCGACCGCCTGGTGGAGCCCGTCCGACCAGCGGCGGCCATCCATCATGCGCCCGGTAAATTCGTCGATGATGATAACCTTGTCGTCCTTCACGATATAATCAATGTCGCGCTTGAACATCATGTTCGC
Organism: Pseudomonadota bacterium; assembly: GCA_023457895.1. Classification (GTDB taxonomy): domain Bacteria; phylum Pseudomonadota; class Alphaproteobacteria; order Sphingomonadales; family Sphingomonadaceae; genus JAFAFE01. The sequence continues at coordinate 39,555 of JAEXAY010000046.1, read as the reverse complement.
CCGCAGCGCATTGTTCACATGGTGGACGACCTGGGTATTTTCGAAGTCGTAAAGGTTGCTGCCGACCAGCAGCCCGGCATTTTCGAGCAGGCGCTCGACATTTTCCTGCCCTTCCTCGGTCAGGGAGATGCTCTTCTGCTTTTCATCCTTTTCATAGTCGCCATCACCAAGCTGCTTCACTAGCGCGTCGACCGCGACATACATTTCCGACTTGTCGTCGGTGGGGCCTGAAATGATCAGCGGGGTACGCGCCTCGTCGATCAGGATCGAGTCCACCTCGTCGACGATCGCGAAATTGAACGGACGCTGGACCATCTGCCCGCGGTCATATTTCATATTGTCGCGCAGATAATCGAAGCCGAGTTCATTGTTGGTCGCATAGGTAATGTCGGCATTATAGGCTTCGCGCCGCTCATATTCGCTGAGGTTGGGAACGATCACCCCGGTGGTGAGGCCGAGGAAACGATAGACCTGCCCCATCCAGTCGCAGTCGCGGCGGGCGAGATAATCGTTGACGGTGACGACATGAACGCCCTTGCCTTCGATGGCGTTGAGGTAGGTTGCGAGCGTTGCCACCAGCGTCTTTCCCTCACCGGTGCGCATTTCCGCGATCTCGCCGCGATGGAGCACGATGCCGCCGATCATCTGCACATCATAATGGCGCTGGCCGAGCGTACGCTTGGCCGCCTCGCGCACCGTGGCGAAGGCTTCGGGGAGGATGTCGTCGAGCGTCTCGCCGTTGGCGAGGCGGTCGCGGAAAATCTGGGTCTGTCCCTGCAATTCCGCATCGGTCATTGCCGAAATGGAGGATTCATAGGAGGCGATCTTCTGGACGATCTTGCCCAGCGACTTGACGTAACGGTCGTTGGACGATCCGAAAAGGGACTTGGCGAGCCCTGCGAGCATGACGAATTCCTTATGGTGCAAGCGGGCCGCACGCCCGCATCAAGAGTAAAGAGCTGGAAAAAATCGCGTGCCTCTGATGGTCACGCAGGGCGCGACGAGGCGCCAGAAAAGATCGCCCGAGCGCTATTCGCGCGCGCGGTCGGCCTTGAGGACAATCGTGAAGGGCTTGATCGCAAATGCTTCACCGGCGATCGCGCGGATGAGCGGCATCTCCGGCGCAGGGCCCGCACGCACCGCCTCGCGGGCTTCGGTCACCTGCTGCAACAGTAGCGCGCCGACCATCGCAGTCGCGCACGCCTGCGGACGCGCGGCAACGGGTGCCGCTTCTGCTCCTTGGCTTCCCGCCACGCCCGTCAACAGGGCAACAAGATAGAGAAACAGTTTCATGCGCGTAATTGTGACCGCCCAGATAGGGATAAAGGGTTAAAAAGTCTATCCCACCGTTTAATCGATGGTGGTGGCGCGTCCGGAAGATGTCATCTCAATCTGTTTTCGAACCAGATTGCCTTTTTCGTCCCGGAAAGGTTCCGTCTTTTTAGTGGATAGCTGGTCACAAAAACCCGGCACATCGCGGCGTTGATTGTTCTCTTCGGTGGTAAAAGCGCCACAATTGCTAATTGAGCCATCCTTTTCGATGATGAATTTGATTACATCGCTATGCCCGCTTCCTATCCGGCGAACATTGGCTAGCAGTTCGTCAAACTTGTTATTCCCTTTCTCAGGTGCGCCCCAACGAACGGTGCGCGACCATGTGCCTACCGTCTTTTTCCCCTCGGCGTTTGTCGCTGGAATGAAGCGCGCGCGCTCCATCATCAGCCGGCAAGTTGCTCCGTTCAAAATCTCATATGGTCCTTCGACGGCGCAACTTGACGGCCTGCCATCTACTCCAACCGTCAAAACAACCCGGCTAGCTCCTGCCTGACTGGAGGCTAAGGCTTCTGGTGGGTAATCTTCAGTGTTTATCCATGTTACCGGGTCTGTGACTGGAATCGCCAGTTTCGGTTGATTGTCTGCAGCAGCGGCCTGAAGCACGATGGCCAAAAAAATCGGCATGAAAAACTGTCCCCCTGTGCAAGCCGTTCCGGCTATGCAAAGACACTGTTACCTTGTCATATTATTAGCCCGGAGCTTGCGTTGCAATGACCGAAAAATCCCCCCTTGCCCCTGCTTCCTTCCCTGTTCTTCCGGCTATCGAAGGCGTCACGCTGCGCACACGGCAAGCGGGTTACAAGGCATGGGAGCGCCATGACCTGACCTTCATCACGCTCGACGAGGGGACGGCGGTGGCGGGCGTCACCACGCAGAGCAAATGCCCCTCGCCCGAGGTCGAACTGTGCCGCGCGCACCTCAAGGGCGGCAAGGCGCGCGCGCTCGTGGTCAATGCGGGGAACAGCAACGCGTTCACCGGCAATCGCGGCCGCGCGGCGGTCGATGCGATTGTCGCCAGGGTGGCCGCTGAAACAGGCTGTGCGAATGAGGAGGTGTTTGTTTCCTCGACCGGCGTGATCGGCGTGCCCCTCCCCGCCGACAAGGCCGAGACTGCGCTCGCGGGCGTGCTCGAGGCGGAGCCGTGCGGTTGGGAACAGGCAGCCGCAACGATCATGACCACCGACACTTTCTCCAAGGCCGCGCATGCGAGCGCGATCGTCGCTGGCCAGCGCGTCGAACTGGTGGGGATCGTCAAGGGATCGGGCATGATCGCGCCCGACATGGCCACGATGCTCGGCTATATCTTCACCGACGCCGAGATCGAGCCCGAATTTTTGCAGGAAATGCTGAATCATGCCAACCGGCAGAGCTTTTCCTGCATCACCGTCGACAGCGACACCTCAACCAGCGACACGGTACTGCTGTTTGCGACCGGCAAGGCAGGCAATCACCGCATTTCGGGTTATCATTCGGACGGCGCCGACGCGTTTCAGGCCGCGCTTGACGATGTCTGCCGCCAGCTCGCCCATCTCGTTGTGCGTGATGGCGAAGGCGCCTCGAAATTCATCACGGTGACGGTCGAGGGCGCGGAGAGCCAGGTGAGCGCCCACCGCATCGCGCTCAGCATCGCCAACTCGCCGCTGGTCAAGACCGCCATCGCCGGGGAGGATGCCAACTGGGGCCGGGTCGTGATGGCGGTCGGCAAGGCGGGCGAGCCGGCCGACCGCGACCGGCTCTCGATTCGCTTCGGCGCAACCGAGGTGGCACGCGCCGGCATGGTGGTCGAAGGCTATGACGAGGGGCCCGTGGCGGCGCACCTCCAGGGGCAGGAAATCGATATCGGCGTGGATCTGGGGCTCGGCGATGGCCGCGCGACCGTTTGGACCTGCGATCTGACCCACGGCTATATCAGCATCAACGCCGATTACCGGAGTTGAGAGCAGACACCGCCAACCCCCTTCGTGCCAAGCGGGTCGAAGGGCTGTTCTTTGCCGGAGCCCGGATGAAACAGCCCTTCGACAGGCTGAGGGCGAACGGAAATTAAAGAGCCTGAAGGAACCTAAAGTTCGCCTTCGAGCCATCCCTTGAGCGCGCTCTTGGGGGCGGCTCCGACCTTGGTGGCCACGGGCTCGCCGCCCTTGAACAGGATCATGGTCGGGATGCCGCGCACGCCATAGCGGCCCGGTGCATCCGGATTTTCGTCGATATTGACCTTGGCGATGGTGACCTGCTCGCCAAGCTCGTCCGAGATTTCCTCGAGAGCCGGGCCGATCATCTTGCACGGGCCGCACCATTCCGCCCAGAAATCGACGAGCACCGGCTTGTCGCTGGCGATGACGTCATCGTGGAAACTGGTGTCGGTAACGGCTTTGGTCGGCATGGCAGTGATTCCTGTCTGGAGTTTGATCCTAGCTATGCTCGCATATACGCATCGGCAAGCGACAAGTTCACGCAAAAACTTGCGTTCAGACTGATAGAGCCGGACGATCAGCCGCGAGCATCGCCTCATCGAGCGTGAACCAGCGTGGCCCGGCGGTATAAAGCAGCGAGGCGGTCACCTGGCGGCCGGGAAAAATCACCTTGAGCGCGGCGGCATAGGCGGCGAGTTGGCGGCGGTAGCCGGACTGAAGCGCGGCCAGATCGCGCGGCACGCTGCGGCCGGTCTTGAAATCAACCAGTTCGATCGCATCGTCGCGGACAACCAGCCGGTCGACGGTGCCCGATACCACCAGCCCGTCGTCGAGCACCGCCGCGATCGGGGCTTCGGCCAGCGAATCGGAACCAAACAGCGCCGCATGGGCGGGATCGGAAATGATCGCCAGCGCATCGGCGGCGAGCGCCGCGCGCTCTTCTTCCGGCCAGTGCGGCACCTGCGCCGCCAGCCAGCGCGCCGCCGCAGCTGCGCGTTCGGACACCACCACATCGGGAAGCCGCTCGAACAGCGCATGGAGCAAGCGGCCGCGTTCCGCCGCCTTCGCGCGCGCCGCCGCAAGGCCGCCCTCGGGCGGCGGGTCGGCAGCATCGTCTTCAGCAAGCAGCGACGGCGCGAGCGGGCGCGGCGGGCGCGCTTCAAGCGGCGCAGGCGTCAGCGCCCATGCCGGGAGCGCGACATCGGCGGCGGCCGGTGCTTCCTCCCCGTCGCCAGTCTTCACCGGCTTGGCCCAGCCCTTGCGCGCGGCCGGGGCATGGTGGCGGGCTGCACCCCACAGCGGTACCGGTTCGAGCTCATGCCCAAGCCCCGCCATGGTTGCATCGATCGCAGCATACCAGCTTTCCTCCGGCGGTATGCCCTTGGCGCGCGGCCCGAGCGCGCCGCCCACGAACAGCATCTCTTCAGCCCGGGTCATCGCGACATAAAGGAGCCGCCAATGTTCTGCCCGCTCGGCTGTTTTCTGCGTTTCCATCGCTTCGGCAATCGGGCCGAATGCGAGTTTTTGCGAAATCGGGAAACAGGGCAGCGGAATGGTCTCGCCACCCACCGGAAGATCGAGATCGACGCCGCCAACCGGCGCCTGGTCGGGGTTGACGGTCGCGTCGGCGAGCACGACGATCGGCGCCTGCAGCCCCTTCGAGCCATGCACGGTCATCACGCGCACCTCGTTGCTGCGCCCCGCCGCCTCGCGCTTGATGTCGACATCGCCAAGGTCGAACCAGCGCAGGAACAGTTGCAGCGACGGGCTGTTGCCCTGTTCGAACGCAATCGCGGCGTTGACCAGCTCCTCGATCGGATCGCGCGCCTCGTTGCCGAGCCGCGCCAGCAATTTCGCGCGGCCCCGCAGCGGTCCCGACAGGATATGTTCGAGGAAGCGGTAGGGCGTCGAAAGATCGGCGCGGGCGAGCAGGTCGCGCAGAGTTGCGACCGCCGTGCGGAGTGGCTCGTCTCCTCCCGCCTCCTGCCCCCGCAGGTGCCGCCACAGCGGGACGCCGGGCTTGCGATAACCATAAGCGAGCAGCTGTTCCTGGCTCCAGCCGATCAGCGGCGAAACCAGCAGGCTTGCAAGGTTGAGATCGTCATGCGGTTGCAGCACGAAGCGGATCGTCGCGAGCAGATCCTGCACCGCAAGCGGCGCGTTGAGACGCAACCGGTCCACGCCCGCGACCGATACGCCGTGGAAATAGAGCCGCGCTACGATCAGCGAGGCGAGGTCGCCGCGCTTGCGCACCAGCACCATGATATCGCCGGGATCGACCGCGCGGCCATCGATGCCATGCGCGATCCAATGCCTGATCTGCACCGCGAGACGGTCGGCGAAATGCCGTGTCGCATCGTCGATCCAGCCTTCCTCACCCGGTTCTGCGCCCTCGCCTTCGTCGCCCGGACCAGCACTGACCGGTTTCCACAAGGTCACCCGGCCCGGAAGGTCGGATTTGAAGCTGAGGTGGCGAACGGCCTCGTCCTCGGCGCCAAGCACGGCCGCGCCGAGATGGTCGAACACCGCATCGACCATCGCGAGGACGGGCGGAGTCGTGCGGAAATTGTCGGCCAGCGCCAATATGTCGAGTTCGCGCCGCCCCTGATCGATGCGCCAGCGAAAATATTCACGCGCCGCCTCATAGGCAATCGGACTTGTGCCCTGAAAGCCGAAGATCGCCTGCTTGAAATCGCCAACCGTAAACAGGGTGCGCAGGCGCTCGCCTTCTTCGGGTTCGCTCTGGTAGAATTCTTCCGTCAGGGCGCGGGCAATCGCCCATTGCTGGGGGTTGGTGTCCTGCGATTCATCAACGAGGATATGGTCGGTGCGCTGGTCCAGTTTGAACCGCACCCAATCGGCCAGACGGCCATCAAGCAGCAAGTCCACGGTGCGCGCGATCAGGTCATCGAAATCCACCAGCCCGCGCGCGCGTTTCATCGTGGCATAGGTTAGCGCGTAATCCCGGCCCGCTTCGAGCGCGCCCGCAATGGCATCGGACAGCGCCATGCGCTCGGGTGTCGCGAGGATTTCGCCTAACGCCGTTACGACGCGCTCAAGTATATTCTCGTCAGCAGAGATTTTCTTAGGATCGGTAAAATCCTTGCGGATCGTGCCGTCGTTGGTGAGGAAAACATTGCATAGACCCGGCAAGCCGTCCCGGCGTTGCTCCGCCGATGCGCCGAGCCATTCGCGGATGGCGATCGCATATTTTTGCCCGGTCGGCGCCTTCCAGGATGCCGCAGCATCGGCAAGACTACGCAATCCCGCAAAGTCGATCCGTCCCACCTCGGCGCTGACCTGTGCCAGCAACCATGCCTCGCCATCACCGAGCGGCAGGCCGAAATGCTGGCGCAGCGCGGGCGCGAACGGCCCCGCGATCCGTCCGAGCCGCTCCTGATACTGGCCGCAACGGTAGAGAAACTGCGTCGCCTTGTCCTCGCCGAGCCTCAGCGACAAATCCTGCACATGGCCGATGATCGCGAGCCGCCCGTCGCTTTCGGCTTCCGCCAGCATCGCCGCCAGCGCCTCGCGGCGCAGCGTTGCCTGTTCGCGCTCCTCGAGCGGCCGGAAACCCGGAATCAGCCCCGCTTCAGTCGGAAAGCTCGCCAGCACGGTCTGGCAGAAACTGTGGATCGTCTGGATGCGGATGCCGCCCCCCGGTGCGTCGATGACCCGCGCGAACAGCGTTCGGGCGCGCTCCACCACCTCATCATCGGTACGCTCGCCAATGGCTTCGAGATCCGCCCAGATTTCCGAACGCCTGGCCTGCACCCAGCCCGCCAGCCTCTCCTGGATACGCTCCGCCATTTCCGCTGCGCCCGCCTTGGTAAAGGTGAGGCACAGGATGTTTTCGGGCGGGACATTGTTGAGGAGCAGCCGCAGCACGCGCGCGGTCAACACCTGCGTCTTGCCCGTCCCGGCCGAGGCGGAAAGCCATACCTGCCGATCCGGCCGCGCGGCGCGGCGCTGCTGGTCCTTGAGCGGATGGAGCCGGCCCGCCATCAGCGCTGCGCGTCCTCGTCAATCGCCTCGTCGCCCTGCTCGGCGGTCGCGAGCAGGCGGCCGCGGTCGTTCCATTCTTCAAGCCGCATCAGCTGGTCATAATCGGCATAGCCTGCAAATTCGGGCTGGAGCTTGGCTTCAAACGGATCGCCGCCGGTGAGCCATTTGCTGGCCGCTTCGGTAAACGCACCCACCGCGAACTCCACGAAATTATCCGGATGGATCGGCTTGGGTTCCTTCTTCGGGAAGGGCGAGGCGACATAGCCGAACTCGCCGGTGCGCGACTTGGCGAGCGACCAATATTCGAACGTGCTGGCCCGTTCGGTCTGTCCCCTGAATCCGCCCGCCTCGGCGATTGCTCCGAGCAGGCCGAGCTGCATCGCGAAGCCCTTGACCACTGCCGAGGGGCTGGGCGGCATACCGGTCTTGTAATCGACGATCGCGACCGACCCGTCGGCCAGCCGGTCGATCCGGTCCGCCACGCCATAAAGTTCGATCCCCGCGATGGTGGCGCGGCCTTCTTCCTCGAACAGGAAAGGCGTCCGCCCTTCACCCGCCAGCACCTCCATCTGCGCCGCAATCCAGTCGATCGCGGCAAACAGGCGCGGCTGCCACATCGCACGAATAACCGGATGCGCGGCGGGCGAGCGCATCAGCGCTTCGGCGCGCGGCCGCAGCTTTGCCGGATCGAGCCCGTCCTCCTTCGCCCACTGATCGAGAATTTCATGCACCGCCGTGCCGCGCCACGCGGCGGTCGGCTCGGCGTCGATGCTGTCCATGCTGCGCAGGCCCAGCACCGATTTCGCGTAAAAGGCGTAGGGATCGGCCTTGAGCCTGTCGACATTGGTCACGCTGATCTTTTTCGGGCGCTGCTCCGCTGTAGGAGACGGCGCAGGGGGATCGGCAGGCGTCACGACGGCGGCGGTATCGAGCGCGCGGGCGAGCGACGCCAGCGGCCCCGCCCGCCCGCTCATGTCCTTGCCCGACAGCGCGGCGAGCCGCAGCCAGAAGCGTGAGGCAATGGCGGGCGCGCCGCCGTCGCGCTGCGAGCGGGTGAGGATCACGTCCTTCGCCGCGAGCGCACCGGCAAAATCATGTGCGGCAAGGCCAATGCGAGTTTCAAGGCCGGGCAGCCCGAGCCGCCACCTTATGCCCGGTGCAAGCCACGGATCAGGGGACGGCAAGCCCGGCCAGCTGCCCTCGTTGAGTCCGCCGAGGATCATCAGGTCGGCACGCTGCAGTTGCGCCTCGATCAGGCCCCAGATGAAGATGCGCGGATGCCCCCCTTGCGGCGGGCGGATCGCAACGCCGCGCATCATCGCATCGAGCATCGGCCCGAGCGCCTGCGCCTCGATCAGCGCCGGACCGTCGGGCGCAAAGCGGGCGAAGCGTTCGAACAGGTCGGCGCTCGCACGCCCCTCCTGCCCGCGCCATGCATCCTCGCCAGCAAGCGCGGTGATCGCCGCCTGCAATGACGTCATGGCGGCGGCAATGGGGATTGCATCGGCGGCGAACAGCGCCTCGAGCGGGGCCAGCCGGTCCTCGATCCCGTCCCACCAGCCGATCAGCCGGTCGAGCCCTTCCTGCCGCCACGGCTTGTCCGTCTCGACGCGCAACTGTTCAAGATGCGCGCGAATTGCCGCGAGCCCGCGCCCCGGGCGCGGTCCGCGCAGCGCGAGATCGAGTTCGCGCACGTCGCGCAGCCAGCCGATACGGCCCTCACCCGCCGCAACCAGCGGGTGCTTGAGCAATGTCAGCAGTTCAACCGGCGCGAAGCCGCTCGCCGCTGCCTCGGCCAGCTGCACCGGGAGCGTTCCCGCCGCCGTGGTCGACAGCGGACGCCCGGCGGAATCGTCGGCGGCAATCCCCCAGCGCCTGAGGTGCGCCACCACCCGCGTTGCAAGGTTGCGGTCGGGCGTCACCAGCGCGGCGGTGCGTTCGGGCGTTTCCAGCGCCTCGCGCAAGGCCAGCGCAATCAGCTGCGCCTCGTCTGCCGGGGTGGGCAGTTCATAGGCGGCGATGCCCGTCAGCGAACGCTCGCCCGAAGGCAGTTCGGGCCAACCCGCCGTGAAGGCGGCGGGCGCAAAGGCGTGCCCGACCATCCGCCCGCGCCGCGCCGGGCTGTCGCGTCCGCTCCTGTCCGGCCAGGGCTCAACCTCGCTGCGGGCGAAGCCCATGCGGTCGAGCAGCAGCTTCAGATGATATTGCGGGTGCGATTCAAGCCGCTTCGCGACGGGTTCGTCGGCATGGCGGTCGCCGGCGCCTTTGGGGTCTTCGCCAAGCGCGGCCCATTGCTCATCGGCCATCTCAAGGTCGAGATCGGCGAACACCACCTCGCCCTGCGGCAGCAGCGCGACCGCGCGCAGCAGATCGGCGACTGCTGGCGAGCCGCTGCCAATCCCGGCGGCGATGACGAACGCGGCGGATGTCCCGCCCTCGCGCCAGCGCCGGGCGACCGCGCGCAACAGGCGGTTGCGGCGGTCCGCGACGTCCATCGCGCCGATCCGTTCCAGTTCGGCGGGCCATTGATCGACAATGATGCGAAACAGCGCGAGCGATGCCTCCCAGTGGCTCGACAATTCGCCCGTCAGGCTTTCGTCGGCGAGCGCGGCAGGCGCCACGTCCTCGACCTGCAGCTGGTCGAGCGTGCGCCCGAGCGCATCGGCGAGCCGCATTGCCTCGGCCGCGTCGATGCTGCGCCCTTCGCGCGCATAGGCCGCCGCGACGAGGCGGGAGAGGATGAGCTGGCGCTGCAACGGATCGACCACCGGCCGCAATGTCTCACCGCTGCCGATCGGGTCGAGCGCCGCGCCCAGCCGCTCGCCAAGATCGAGATCGCCGATCGGGATCAGGCGCGGCAGCAGCAGTCCGCCGCCCGAGGCGCGCACAAAGGCTTCCTGCATCGCCTGAACCGCGCGGTTATTGGGAAGGAGGATGATCCCGCGCGCCAGTCCCATGGGTTCCTTGCCGAAACGGCGGAGAATCCCGGCAGCGAGCGCATCGCTGAATGCCCGGTGCGCGGGCATGGCATGGAGTTTGGGCCGGTGCGGTGCCTCAGCCACCGCCGAGCATCGCCTCGATCACCGGAATCGCGGCGGGCGTTCCGACATCGAACCACAGGCCGGTATGGACCATGCCATAGCAGCGCCCCGCCGCGATCGCGCGATCCCACAGGATATTGGTGGAAAACGGCCCTTCCGGCGCACCGGTCAGCAGCCGCTGCGAGATCAGCTGCACCCCGATATAGACGAAGGGCGCGACCTTGCCGGGCTTGCGGCGGGCAAGACGGCCCTCGCCATCCATGGTGAAATCACCCTGCCCGCCATGATTATGCGCGCGCGCCTGCGGGATGACGAGGAGCAGCGCATCCATCTTCGCATCATCCCAGCGCGCGGCGAGCTGGCGGATGCTGTCGAGCGCGCCCATCACCAGATAATTGTCGCCATTGACGCACAGGAACGGATCGTCGGGGATGAGCGGCTTCGCCTTCATCAGCCCGCCGCCGGTTTCGAGCAATTGTTCGCGCTCGTCCGAAATCACGACCTCAAGGCCGTGATCGTGGGTCTTCAAATGCTGCTCGATCAGGTCCGGGAGATAATGGACATTGACCACCACCCGCCTGACCCCCGCCCTTTTCAGATGATCGAGGGTATGATCGAGCAGCGTTTCCCCGGCGACCTCGACGAGCGGCTTGGGCCGGGTGACGGTCAGGGGGCGCATCCGCTTGCCAAGGCCTGCCGCCATCACCATCGCGGTCGCGGGCGGGTCGATGCCGTCCTGAAGCGCGAGCGGCACACGTTGCGGACGGCCAGTCATGCGGCACGATTCTCCCAATAGGCAGCACGTTTTCCGGCAGGAACATTGGCATCGAACCAGGCCTTGACCGGCGCCAGCGCCGGCTGGGCGAGGTCGCGTTCGAGCAGTCCCCACATGCGCGGCTGAAAGCCCAGATAGTGCGGCTTGCCATCGCGCCGGAACAGGCGGGTGAAGATGCCGAGAATCTTGGTGTTGCGCTGCGCCCCGAGCACCCAATAGGCATCGCGGAACGCTTGGCCGGCTCCGCTCGCGGCGCAGTAGCGGTCGAGCATCGCGGCTTCGAGTTCGGGCGCGACGTCGCGGCGCGCATCCTCGAGCACCGAAACCAGATCATAGGCGGGGTGTCCGGCAAGCGCGTCCTGAAAGTCGAGCAGGCCCCAGCGCGCATGGCCGCTGCGTTCGGCGACGAGCATGATATTTTCGGCATGATAGTCGCGCAGCACCGTGACTGGCGGGTTCTGCTGCGCCAACACCGGCGCGAGCACCGCGTCCCACGCGGCGGCAAATCCCGGCTGGTCGACCGCGTCCAGCCCCACTTCGGGGCAATACCATTCGGTAAACAGTCCGGTTTCGCGCTGATATTCAGCCGCATCATAAAGCCGCACCGGCGCCGATGGCTGTTTGTGAAGGTCAACCAAAAGGTCGACCACGCCTTCATAGATGGCGCGTTCCTGACCCGGAAAACGCTCGATCGCCTCGCGCATCCGGTCGGAGCCGAAATCCTCGATCAGCACCAGCCCCTTGTCGAGATCGCGCGCCAGGATTTCGGGCGCGGAAAAGCCCTGCGCGGTCAGATGCTCGGCGATGGTGATGAACGGGCGCGGGTCCTCGTGCGGCGGCGGCGCGTCCATCAGCACGGCGGTCTTTTCGCCGCGCACCACCCGGAAATAACGGCGGAAAGAGGCATCCCCTGCGAGCGGCAGGATTTCCCCGCCTTCCCAGCCTGCCCGCGCGATAAATTCTTGCGCCCCCTCGGGCGGAATCATGGAAATGGCCATCGGCCTTCCCAAGAGGATGGCAGCTTGGCTGTCAAGCGCCGCGCATCGTCGCCGGCGAATTCGATGCGGATTTCCGCCATGTCGGGCCATGCATAAGGCCCCAGCCGCTCGGCCCATTCGATGAGGAGGACATGATCGCCGCGCGCTTCGTCGAGCCCGAGTTCGAGCGTGTCGTGCGGATCGTCGATGCGATAAAGGTCGCAATGCAGCACCGGCAGGCGCACTTCCGGCGGATCATAGGGCTGGACGATGGCAAAGGTCGGGCTCGGCGCTTCGCCTTCAAGGCCAAGCGCGGCGAGGATGGCGCGCGCCAGCGTGGTCTTGCCCGCGCCCAGATCGCCCGCCAGCGACAGCGCGTCGCCCGGCCGCAGCATCGCCGCGATCGCCGCGCCGATCCGCCCGGCCTCGTCGAGACGATACTGGACCATCAGCGCGGCAGCCTCACGGTGACCATCGTCCCCGCGCCGGGTTCGGACACCAGTTCGAGCGTGCCGCCATGCATTTCGACGAGCTGGCGCGCGAGCGGGAGGCCAAGCCCCTTGCCGCTTTCCGCCGCCTCATTGGCCGGGCGGGCATGGATCTCGAACAGCCGTGCCTGCCGGGCGGGGTCGATCCCCGCGCCATTGTCCGAAACCACGATCCGGGCATGGCGCGCGTCGCCATCGGCATGAATCAGCACCCGGCCGCCGGTCCGGCGGGCGGCGTTGGTATAGCGCACCGCATTGCCGATCAGATGATCGAGCACCTGCCGCAACCGCCGCGCGTCGCCCTCGACACTGCCGAGGCCGCGTTCCATCTGCAGCGCAATCTCGACCCCCGCGCTCTGCGCCGAACGTGACGCATGGCCGACCGCGCCGCGCACCAGATCGACAAGGCTCACCGGCACCTTGTCGATCGGCAGCGTGCCCGCCTCGCTCTGCGACAGGTCGAGCACATTGTCGATATGATTGCCAAGGTCGCGCACGCTGTCTAGAATGGCGGTGACATAGGGTTTCGCCTGCTCGGGCAGTTCGCCCGCATAGCCGCCCGCCAGCATCTCGGCAAAGCCACCGATCGAGGTCAGCGGCGTACGCAGTTCATAACTCATCTTCGACAGGAAATCGCTCTTGATGCGGTCGGCATCCTCCAGCGCCTGATTGCGTTCCTTGAGCGCGATCTCGATGCGGCTGCTGTCCGATACGTCGAGCATGGTGAACAGCGCGTTGCCATCCGGCAAAGGCAGCGCGGCAAATTCGAAATGCCGCCCATCGGCAAAGCGCACCCGGCCGTTGCGCTGGCGGCGGTCGATGGTGGCGGCGCGGACCAGTTCCTGGATGACCGACACCTGCTCGGGCTTGCGCAGCAGGTGCGCGACGCCGGTGAGCAGTTCATCGACCCGCGGATGCCCGCTCAGCATTTCATTGTCGAGCTGCCAGATGTCGCGGAAGCGGCGGTTCCACAGGTGGAGCCGTCCGTCGCCCTGGAACACGCCGATCGCTTCGAACAGATTGTCGAACATCGCGGTGCGCACGCGCAGCAGCGTGTCGCGCGCGCTTGCGAGCTGCGCCTGTTCGGTGCGGTCCTCGATCAGCAGCAGCAGCCCGCCATCGGGGGTCGGCTGGGCGACGACGCGCAGATGCGTGCCATCGAGCAGCAGCCAGGTCTCCTCCTGCACTTCGGCCGCATTGAACCAGCCGCGCCGCTCGTCGCGCCATACCGGATAATCGCGCACCGCCGGGGTCTTGCCGGTCTCGCGCAGCTTTTCGAGCAGGCGGTCATATTCGCTGTTTTCGGCGAGCCATTGCGGATCGAGCCCGAAGATGCGGCGGAACGGCTGGTTGGTGAAGCGCAATTGCCGGTCGGGGCCGAATTGCGCGACCGCAGCCGAGGTGCGGTCAAGCATGTCGCGCTGTGCATCGACGAAACGGCGATGATCGGCGCGCGCATTTTCCAGTTCCTGCACGTCGATCGCATAGCCCGCGACGCCCGCCTCGCCGAGCGGCACATCGACCACGCGTGTCATGCGTCGCTCGCCGCGCATGGTGACGGGGATCGAGCGGCTCGACACCTCGCCGCGATTGGCCGCGAGCTGCGCGGTCTGCATCGCGCTCTGCCCGGCAATCGGCTCGACCAGTTCGATCGCTTCGGCGATAACCCGCTCGGCATCGGGCGCGCCGGTTGCGAGCACATAGGCATTGTTGACCAGTTGCAGCTGCATGTTGGGACCGCGAAACCACATCGGGAACGGCGCCGCCTCGATCAGTCCGGCGAGCGCGACAAAGGCGTCGACCGCCTCGTCGCGCTCCTCGCGCAGATGCTCGAGCTCGCTCTGGCCTTCGGTTGCATCGAAAATCCACAGCAGCACCGATCCGGCCGCTGCCAGTTTCTCCGGCGCCTGGCTCCCCTTGATCAGCAGCGTGCGATTGGAGCCCGCCGGGCGCAGCGGCCGGGTAAAGGCCTTGGCGCCCTTTTGCGCACCGATAAGATCCCGGCGCAGCAGGGCAAATTGTTCGCGGGAAAGCCCGCTCGTTCGCCCGCTTCCTTCCGCCGGCGCCAGATCGTCGAAATATCTGGGCAGTTCGGCAAGCCCGAGCCATTGCGCCAGCCGCTCGGGCGCTTCGATCCTGAGGTCGGGCCGCACCAGCATCGGCAGCGCCGGCGCGCTGTCGAGCAGCGTCGAAAGCCGCGAAGCCTGCGTCCCGGCAAAGGCCGCGCGCCGCTGCATCCCGATCCCGCGTACCAGCGCCCACAGCGCGAGCGCGAGCCACAGCGTCAGGAAGAAGCCAATGGCCATCACCGGCCAGCTGCCGGGGGTAAGGATCATGACGTCAAGGCCGGGAGCAACTGCATCCCACCGCCCCTAGCCTAGTGCGCGCAGCGGGTGAAGCGGGCGCGGCAAAAAATGATGGCGCGGGCGGAAAAAGCGAAACCCTCTCCCCCAAGGGGAGAGGGATGACGCCTCAATAGCGGTAATGATCGGGCTTGAACGGGCCTTCGACCGGAACGCCGATATAATCCGCCTGCTTCTGGGTCAGCGTGGTGAGCTTGACGCCCAGCTTTTCGAGGTGCAGCGCGGCGACCTTCTCGTCGAGATGCTTGGGCAGGACGTAAACGTCGTTCTGATACTCATCGCCCTTGGTATAAAGTTCGATCTGCGCGAGCACCTGATTGGTGAAGGAGGACGACATCACGAAGCTGGGGTGGCCGGTGGCGCAGCCGAGGTTCACCAGGCGGCCCTTGGCGAGAACGATGATCTGCTTGCCGTCCGGAAACTCCACGAGATCGGTGCCGGGCTTCACCTCAGTCCACTTATAGTTGGAAAGCTGCGCGATCTGGATTTCACTGTCGAAGTGGCCGATGTTGCAGACAATCGCCATCGGCTTCATCGCCTTCATGTGGTCGGCGGTGATGACGTCGGCATTGCCGGTGGCGGTCACGAAAATGTCCGACCGCTGCACTGCGTCTTCCATGGTGACAACTTCAAAGCCCTGCATCGCCGCCTGGAGCGCGCAGATCGGGTCGATTTCGGTGACGAGCACGCGCGCGCCGCCATTGCGCAGCGATTCCGCCGAACCCTTGCCGACGTCGCCAAAGCCGCACACGGTCGCAACCTTGCCTGCGAGCATCGTGTCGGTCGCACGGCGGATCGCATCGACGAGGCTTTCCTTGCAGCCATAGAGATTGTCGAACTTCGACTTGGTGACCGAGTCATTGACGTTGATCGCGGGGAACGGCAGCTTGCCCTGCTTGGCGAGCTGGTAGAGCCGCATCACGCCGGTGGTGGTTTCTTCCGACACGCCCTTGATCGCTTCGACAGTCTTGGTGAGGTAACCGGGCTTCGCCGCGATGAATTCCTTGACCGCGCGCTGGAATTCGATTTCCTCGTCATTTTCGGGAGCGGAAAAGCTTTCCCCGGCTTCGAGGCGCGCGCCCCAGAGGGCGAACATGGTGGCGTCGCCGCCATCGTCGAGGATCATGTTGCAGGGCTCATCGCCCCAATCGAAGATGCGGCCGACATAATCCCAGTAATCGGCAAGGCTTTCGCCCTTGACCGCGAACACCGGGATGCCCTGCGCGGCGATCGCTGCCGCCGCATGGTCCTGCGTCGAAAAGATGTTGCACGTCGCCCAACGCAGCTCGGCGCCCAGCGCCTTCAGCGTTTCGATCAGCACCGCGGTCTGGATCGTCATATGGAGCGAGCCCGTAATACGCGCGCCCTTCAGGGGCTGCGCCGCGCCATATTCGTCGCGCAGCGCCATCAGACCCGGCATTTCGGTTTCGGCGATCGCAATTTCCTTGCGGCCAAAATCGGCAAGGCCGATGTCGGCGATGACATAGTCATTCTGGGCTGCTGCCACGATATTTCTCCATTCGGGAAAGACAAGTTGCGCGCGCCTATAGCGAGGCCGCCGCGCCGGCGCAAGGAGATATAAAGAAAGCTTTATGTCATGTGAGCATACCGAGGAACCGCGACCACGCCCCGCTGTTCAGGCGTTACCACCCGTCGCGCTCAGCAACCGCACATCGACGCCGTCATCGGCATAAGCGCGTGCCCAGCGGGCGTTGGCGGGCATGTCGAACAGCAGCGCGTCCGATCCTTGCGTCACATGCCAGGCATTTTGGTGGAGTTCTTCCTCGAGCTGCCCCGCGCTCCATCCGGCATAGCCCAGCGACACCATCCAGCGGCTCGGCCCCCGCCCTTCGGCGATCGCGCGCAACACGTCGAGCGAATTGGATAGCCCCCATTTGCCCGCGACATCCGCGCTGTCCTGCCCGCCCCAGTCGAGGCTGTGCAGGACAAAGCCGCGCGTCTGGTCGACCGGGCCGCCATAATGCACCGGCACATCGCGGCCATTGGTCCCTTCGATGCCGAGCTGGTCGAACAGGTCGCCCATCTTCATCTCGGCGAACAACTGGCCGATGCCGATGCCGAGCGCACCCTGCTCGTCATGGGTGCAGAGCGCGATCACCGCCTGGGCAAAGCGCGGATCGCCCATGCCGGGGAGCGCGAGCAGGAACTGGCCGGGATAATAAGGAGCAAAGTCGGTCATGCCTCGTGCTTCTAGCCGCCCTCTCCGCCTCCGTCACCTTGGAACTTGCGCGCCGCCCCTTGAACACGCACGGCGAGGCCCCATTTGCAACCCAACCCACACAGCAAAGGAGAAGATTGATGACCCTCAAAGTTGGTGACCGCATCCCCGACGTGACCTTCACCAAGGCCGGCGCCGAAGGCCCCGAACAGGTTTCGAGCGGCGATTATTTCAAGGGCCGCAAGGTCGCGCTCTTCTCCGTGCCCGGCGCCTACACCCCGACCTGCTCGGCCAAGCACCTGCCGAGCTATGTCGAAAAGGCCGGCGAGCTGAAGGCCAAGGGCATCGACGAGATCGCCTGCACCGCGGTCAACGACGCCTTCGTCATGGGCGCCTGGGGCAAGGATGCCGGTTCATCGGACGTCACCATGCTCGCCGACGGCAATGGCGATTTCGCCGAAGCCGCAGGCCTCACCATGGACGGCAGCAAATTTGGCATGGGCAAGCGCGGACAGCGCTTCTCGATGGTCGTCAACGATGGCGTGGTCGAACAGCTCAACGTCGAGGAACCGGGCGATTACAAGGTGTCGAGCGCGGAGCATATGCTCGGTCAGCTCTGATCATGGCAAGGTCCTTCCCTCGGCGCGGGGGAAGGACCTTCCCCCGCCAAAGCCAACGTTACCGTTGCCACCATCGTCACCCTGAACTTGTTTCAGGGTCCATACGTCCCGCACCATCGACGAACCACTGCCTTATGGATGCTGAAACAAGTTCAGCATGACGGGCGGAAAAGGGGTCTCAAATACTCGCCTCACCGGAACGGCGGCTCGTTGAACGCGCGCAGTTTGCGGCTGTGGAGTTTCGCGCCCTCGTCGCGCATCAGTTCGCAGGTCTTGATGCCGATCTGCATGTGCGCGGCGATCGCCTGTTCGTAGAAGCGGTTGGCCTGTCCCGGCAGTTTCAGCTCCCCGTGCAGCGGCTTGTCGGAGACGCACAGCAGCGTCCCATAGGGCACGCGGAAGCGATAGCCCTGCGCGGCGATCGTCGCCGATTCCATGTCGATGCCGATCGCGCGGCTCTGGCTGAACCGCAGCGCCGAGCTCGAATAGCGCAGCTCCCAGTTGCGGTCGTCGGTGGTGACGACCGTGCCGGTGCGCATCCGGCGCTTGAGGTCCGCGCCGCTCGAACCGGAAACCTCCTCTGCCGCCGCCGCGAGCGCCTGCTGCACCTCGGCGATCGGGGGGATCGGGATTTCGGGCGGCAGCACGCTGTCCATGATATGATCGTCGCGCAGATAGGCGTGGGCGAGCACATAATCGCCGATCCGCTGGGTCGACCGGAGGCCGCCGCAATGGCCGATCATCAGCCAGGCTTCGGGGCGCAGCACGGCGAGGTGATCGGTGATCGTCTTGGCATTGGACGGACCTACCCCGATATTGACCAGCGTGATGCCGTGACCATCCGCGGCAATGAGGTGATAGGCGGGCATCTGGTGCCGCCGCCACGCGCTGTCCGCGACAAGCTGCGAAGGCTGGGCGTGCGGCTGCTCGGTATAGAGCCCGCCGGCGCCCGATAGCGCGACATATTTGCCCTTGCCGATCTGCCCGCAGGCCCATTCGACGAACTCGTCAACATAGCGGTGATAGTTGGTGAAGAGGATATAGCGCTGCACATGCTCAGGCGGGGTGCCGGTATAATGGCGCAGCCGCGCGAGGCTGAAATCGGTCCGGAGCCCATCGAACAGCATCAGCGGATAGGTTTCGTCGGGGCGTTTGAACAGGCCGTCGGCGAGCTCGTCGCCGATGTCGGCAAGCTCGGTCGCGGGGAAATAGCGCGCGAGTTCGAGCGGCGTGGTCGTCCCCGATACCATCTCGCCCGCCGGGTCGAGCACATAGGGGAACGGGATTTCCTGCCGGCTACGGCGGACCTCGACCTCGACCTCATATTGCTCGAATAAGAGGTCAAGCTGTTCGCGCAGATAATCGGCAAACATCTGGGGGCGCGTCACCGTGGTGCGATAAGTGCCCGGCTGGTCGATGCGCGCAAACGCCTGCTTGCCCGACTTGAGCTCGACACCGGCATAGCGCACCACCAGTTCGGGATAGGCAAAGCTGCCGTCGCTGCGCATCGCCGGATCGGGCGCGGCGCCGGTCGCGGTATAGGTGCGGATCGCCTCCTGCAATCGCTGGACCGAAGCGGAAAATTCAGCCTGGAGCTGATCGATGATCTGTTCTGTTCTGTTCATGCGAGGCGGTTTAGCAGCAGGGCATGACGGGGGGAAGACAGCCATAATGGCCGCCTGTCACCCCGTTCGTTAATCCATCGCTCACCAGCCGCAGGTCTTGCCCTTGTTCTGCTGCTTGAGCCAGGTCTGCAGCGGCGCGAAATATTTGAGCATCGAGCGGCCGTCCATCTCGCGGCTGCCGGTGAAGGCCTGGAGCGCGTCGGGCCATGGCTTCGACGCGCCCATTTCGAGCATGCGGTTCAAATTGGCGCCGACCGTCTTGTTGCCATAGAAGGAACAGCGGTGGAGCGGCCCCTTCCAGCCCGCCTGCTTGCACGCCGCCTCATAGAACTGGAACTGGAGGATGCGCGCGAGGAAATAGCGCGCATAGGGCGTGTTCCCCGGAATATGGAATTTCGCGCCGGGGTCGAAATTGTCCGCACCGCGCGCGGCCGGGGGTGTGATGCCCTGATATTGGAGGCGCAGGTCGGTCCACGACTTGTTGTAATTGGCGGGCGTCGTCGATCCGTCGAACACGCCCCAGCGCCACTTGTCGACCATCAGGCCGAACGGCAGGAACGCGATCTTGTCCATCGCCTGCCGCAGCAGCAGGCCGGTGTCCTTGCTCGCATCCGGCACCTTGGCCTTGTCGAGCAGGCCGATCTGGACGAGATATTCGGGCGTCATCGACAGCGCGACCATGTCACCGATCGCCTCGTGGAAGCCATCATTGGCACCGTTCAGGTGGAGATAGCTCTGGTTATTGTAGGCGCGCTGGTAATAATTGTGGCCCAGTTCGTGATGGATGGTGACGAAATCGTCACCATTGGGCTTGATGCACATCTTGATGCGGATGTCGTCCTTGTTGTCGAGATCCCAGGCCGAGGCATGGCACACCACCTCGCGGTCGCGCGGCTTGATGAACAGCGAGCGGTCCCAGAATGTCTGCGGCAACGGCGCGAAACCGAGCGAGGAAAAGAAGCCCTCGCCCATCTTCACCATCTCGCGCGCAGCGGCCTCGCGCTTGACCGGATCGGTCTCGGTCGCGGGCGCCTCGACCAGCCCCTTGGCCGCGAGCAGTTCGGTGACGTCATAACCGATATCGCCCGCCCCCGCAGGCGCGACAATATCATAGATATTGCCCCATTCCTGCGCCCACATATTGCCGAGGAGGTCGGCGCGGATCGGTCCGGTCCTGGGCTGCACCGCATCGCCATATTTTTCGTTGAGCTTGCTGCGGGTGAAGCAGTGGAGATCGTCATAGAGCGGCTTCACCTGGTTCCAGAGGCGATCCATGGTGGCGGCGAACTGCGCGGGCGGCATGTCATAGCCCGAGCGCCACATCGCGCCGGTATCGGCATAGCCGAGCTCCTTGGCCCCTTCATTGGCGATTTCGACCATCCGCGCATAATCGGCCTTCATCGGCTTGCCGACATTGTCATGCCAGCTCGTCCACATTTCCTGGAGTTTGGCAGGGTCGCGGTTGGTGCCCATTGCGGCCTCGATGTCCGAGCCCGAGATCGGCTGGCCGTTCAGCGTGCCCTTGCCCTTGCCATAGGTCGATTGCAGCCGGGTCGCGATCTCGTTGAGTTCGGTCGCGGCCCCCGGCTTGGTCGGTGCGGGCAGGACGAGCCCGCCGCGCAGGATATCGAGCTTGCGCTTGGTTTCCGCGGAAAGGCCCGGGACCGCCTGATATTTTGCCGCCTCGAGCGCGAGCCGTACCGACATTTCGGTGCCTTTGGTGCCGGCCGCTGCCATCAGCGCGTCGGTGTCATCGGTGATGAAGGTGGAATTGACCCACGCGACTTTCGACGCTTCGACCGAATAATCGAACAATTCCTTTTCCGCCGCCTTGATAAAGGCTTCGGCATCAGCGACGCCGGGTGCCGCGGCAGGGGCAGGAGCGCCTTGTGCGGCAGCCGAGGCAGCGGGTGCGGCGTCCTCGGCCAATGCCGGACTGGCCGCCAGCGCGATCACGGCACAGGCGGAGGAAAGAAACAGGCTCGATTTCATGGGGTCGCGATCCTCTGGTCTTTTGGGTTTTTTGTGATGGTTGCAGTAGAGACGAACTTGCGGAGTCGCGTCAAGCGTATCCGGCAATAGCGGAGTGAACTCGCCATCCCGCCTTCGTCACCCTGAACTCGGTTCAGGACGCGCAGCCCCGGCTCTGCCTTCCTCCCCGTCACCCTGAACTTGTTTCAGGGTCCATACGTCCCGCACTATCGAGAATCCACTGCCGTATGGATGCTGAAACAAGTTCAGCATGACGAAGGCGCGGAAAAAGAACGCGCCCGTTATCCTCCCGCCGTCACCCTGAACTTGGTTCAGGGTCCATATGTCCCGCGCCATCGAGGGACCACTGCCCTATGGATGCTGAATCAAGTATAGCATGACGAAAGGAGAAAAAGGACGCGCCCCTGCCCCGCCCTGGGTTCCTGCCTTCGCAGGAACACGGCTACCTAATCCGCGAGAAACCCCGCCATGGCCTCGCCCAATGCGGGGCCGGTGACGCTCGACATATGCGTGCCGGGCATCGGGGCATAGGTCGCATCGGGGAGCGCGGCGACCAGCTTTTCCGCCGAGCCATTGTCCTCGTCCTCGGTGCCGCACACCACCAGCACCGGCTGGCGGATCGCCTGCAAATCCTGCGGATCGGTGTCGGTGAAGGTCGCCAGCAGCAGCCGCATCGCGTCACGGTCGACCTTCATCGTCTTCATGAAGCTCACCGCCATGAAATAGGGGCTGTCGCGCTTCGCGGTGTCATAGGCGTCGATCGCGGCGAGGAAGAAATCCCTGCGGCGGCTCCACCCGGCGAGTCCCTCGAGCCCCATGCCGGCGAGGATCACCCGGTCCGGCTGCGCCCCGCGCATGAGGAGCCGCACGGTGGTGCGCGCGCCGAGCGAGAAACCGCCGAGATCATAGGCGCCGATGCCGAGATGCGCGATCAGCTCCTCCATGTCGCGCGCCAATATGTCGTCCGGATAATGTTCCGCCCCATGCGGCGCCTCGCTGTCTCCGTGCGCGCGCAGGTCGGGGAGGATCACGCGAAACCCGGCGTCGGCCAGTTTCTGCACATGGCCGAACTTGATCCAGTTGAGCTCGGCGCTGGAAAAGAGCCCGTGGATGAGGAGGATGTCGCGGGGGTTGCCCTCGCCGATGACACGATAGGCGAGCTTGACGCCGTCGGAGGCGGTGAAATGGTGAATGGTCATGGCCCGCCTTATGCCAAGCCCTCCACCCTTCGTCACCCTGAACTTGTTTCAGGGTCCATAGGTCCCGCGCTATTGAGGAACCACCGCCCTATGGATGCTGAAACGAGTTCAGCATGACGAAACTTGCAAGACACGCCCGCCCCGCCATCCTCCCTCGTCACCCTGAACTCGGTTCAGGGTCCATACGTCCCGTACCATCGAGGGACCACTGCCCTATGGATGCTGAAACAAGTTCAGCATGACGAAACTTCCCCCGAGCTACGACATCTCCCGGCCCGCACGTTTCCAGCGTTCGACCAGCGCCGGGTTGCTGTCGCTGGAATCGCGCGGCAGGGTGCTGGTGTCGAGCCACGCCTCGTGCATGCTCTCCGCACCGAAATGATGAGTCGGGATCATGTCCCAAGGGTCATCGAGGCTGCCGACGGTCAGGTCGCAATTTTCGCCCTCGACAAAGCGAAACCCCAGTGGCGTACCGCATTCGCGGCAATAGGGGCGGTAGGCAATCGGGCTCGACCGGTAGAGATCGGGCTCATGCTCCCACACGACGTCGGCCTGCGGCACATTGACGAAAGCGATCGAAACGCCGCCGGTCGCGCGCTGGCACATGCGGCAGTGACAAAGATAAGCCTCGTTGTTCTTAAGCGTCGCGGTGTAGCGGATGCGCCCGCACTGGCAGCCGCCGGTCTTGGTGATGGTCATGCCTTTGGGGCTCCTCTCGGGTCAAGCGTCAGCCATAAGCGAAACCCCGTCAAGCCCGTCCTTGAATTTCGCCGATTAGAAAGCTTGTAGATAATAAGCATTGTTATTATATCGGCCGCATCAATCTTGCCGAGTCTTCCGCCAATGGACGATAATCTCGCCTTTCTTTTCACCGACATGGCGCGCAGCATGCGGCGCGAGTTCGACGCGCGCGCGCGCCATATCGGTGTCACGCGTCCGCAATGGCGGATGCTGACCGCGCTGGTGCGTCGAGAAGGCTCCAACCAAGGTCAGCTCGCCGATCATCTCGAAGTCGAGCCGATTACGCTTGCGCGCATGGTCGACCGGCTTCAGGAGGCGGGTCTCGTCGAACGCCGCCCGGACCCGGCGGACCGCCGCGCCTGGCTGCTCTATCTCACCCCCAAGGCGCGCCCGATTGTCGAACGGCTGCAGGCGCTGGGCGAAACCATGTTCACAGAGGCGGTGGACGGTATCTCCGCGACCGAAATCGAGCAGGTCCGCCGCACTGTCCAGACCATGCGGGCCAACATGGCACGCCATTATTCCCTTTGCCGTCAAAAGGACGCCGCCAATGGCTGAAGCCGATCCCAAAATCGAAAATGCGGCTGAAGAAAATCCGGCTGAGCCGGGCACCCGCGCCGGGAAGGCGAGCATCGTATCGAGGCGGGCGGCACGGCCGTGGGGCCGCTATGCGCTGATGGCGAGCGTGCCGCTGCTGCTCATTCTGGGCGGGCTGTGGTACTGGATGACGAGCGGGCGCACCGCAGCGACCGACAACGCCTATATTCATCAAAACCGTGTCTCGATAACCTCGGAGGTCGGCGGCAAGATTCTCGACGTCTATGTCCATGAAAACCAGCAGGTAAAGGCCGGCCAGCTGCTCTTCCGTATCGACCCGTCGAGCTACCGCGTGCAGATGGAACAGGCCAATGCGGCGCTCGCCAATGCGGAGGTTGACGTCAAGACCCTCAGCGCGACGGTCGAAACCAACGCGGGCGCGATCGCCGCGGCGCAGTCGGCGGTCAAATATGCGCAGGCCAATTATGACCGCCACGCCGCGCTGATGGCGCGCGGTTTCAATACCCGTGCCAACATGGATATTGCCAACAACCAGCTGGTGCAGGCCAAGGCGCATCTTGCGCAAGCGCAGGCCGAGGCTGCGGTCGACCGTGCCAAGCTCATCGCACCCGCGGCAGCGGGCGGCGTCAATCCGAAGCTGGCGGCCGCGCGTGCACAGATCGCGCAGGCCCAGCTTGCCATCGGCCGCACGACCGTGGTTGCGCCGTTCGACGGCATCGTGACGCAGACCAGCAATCTCCAGGTCGGGCAGATGGCCCAGGCCGGGATTCCGATGCTCACCATCATCCAGAACGGCAACGCCTGGGTCGAGGCCAATTTCAAGGAAACCGACCTCAAGCGCATGGCGCCGGGCCTTCCCGCCCGCATCAGGCTCGATGCCTATCCGGGCGTGGAGCTGAAGGGCCATGTGGAAAGCATCGGCGCGGGCACAGGCAGCGAGTTTTCGGTCCTCCCGGCGCAGAACGCCAACGGCAACTGGGTGAAAGTGACGCAACGCGTTCCGGTCCGCATCGCGATCGATGAAAAATCGCCGCGCCAGCTGATCGCTGGTCTCAGCGTCGAGGTCGAAGTCGATCTCGAAACCGGCGCGCAACGGTAAACGTCCGCGTGGCCAGCGCCGCCCCGACCGCTGCCCCAGCCGCTGCCGAAGCACCGCGCGCGCGCGCAGACTGGACCGGCGATCGTCCCGCGCTTCCGGTCGAGAACCGCTGGTTGCTGACGATGGGCGTGATGGCGGCGATGATCATGCAGATCCTCGATTCGACCATCGCCAATGTTGCCCTTCCCCACATGCAGACCAGCCTTGGCGCGACGTCTGAAACGGTGACATGGGTGCTGACGAGTTATATCGTCGCGTCGGCGATCGCGACGCCAATCACCGGATGGCTCGCCGAACGGCTGGGGAGCCGCAACCTGTTCCTGATTTCGGTCGGCGGTTTCGTGATCGCCTCGATGCTGTGCGGCATGGCGCCCAACCTCGAGACGATGGTGCTGTTCCGCGTTCTCCAGGGGATTTTCGGTGCGTTCATCGGCCCGTTGTCGCAAACGGTGATGATGGACATCAACGAGCCCTCGCGGCAGGGCAAGGCGATGTCGATCTGGGGCATGGGGGTGATGATCGGCCCCGTTGTCGGACCGTTGCTGGGCGGCTGGCTCACCGAAAATTACAACTGGCGCTGGATTTTCTACGTCAACGTGCCGGTAGGGATCCTCACCATGGCGATCCTCGTCACAATGCTGCCAAGCCGTCCGAAAATCCATCGCGGGTTCGACGGCGTCGGCTTCGGCCTGCTTGCGGTGGGGCTCGGCGCGATGCAGCTGATGCTCGACCGCGGCCATAGCGAGGACTGGTTCCGGTCGACCGAGATCCTGATCGAATGCGCCGTGATGATCGCGATGCTGTGGATGGCGCTGGTTCATTTCGCCACCGCCAGGAACCCGATGTTCCACCGCGAACTGTTCCGCGACCGCAATCTCGTGGTCGGCGGCTTTCTCATGCTGCTGATCGGCATGACGGTGATGACGCCGATGGCCTTGCTCCCGCCGATGCTGCAGACGCTGTTCGCCTATCCGGTGATCGATACCGGGATGGTCCTGGCGCCGCGCGGGGTCGGGACGTTCCTCACCATGGCCATCGCCGGTTTCGCGATGGGACGGATCGATGTCCGTTATGCGGTAACCCTGGGTATCCTGATGTCCGCGACCTCGATGTACATGATGGCGCACTGGACGCTGGAGGTCAGTTCCACGCAGGTCATGCTGACCGGGTTCCTCCAGGGTCTCGGCATGGGTCTTGCCTTCATGCCGATCAACGCGCTGTCCTTTGCCACGCTTGATCCGCGCTTCCGGACCGACGGGGCCAGCCTGATGAACCTGCTGCGCTCGGTCGGCGGTTCGATCGGCATTTCGATTGCCACGACGCTGCTCGCCCAGAACGCGCAGATTGCGCATGAAAAGATCGGCGCCAATGTCACCGAACAGACATTGCCCAACT
The DNA here is from genome assembly GCA_023457895.1 of Pseudomonadota bacterium. Lineage (GTDB taxonomy): Bacteria > Pseudomonadota > Alphaproteobacteria > Sphingomonadales > Sphingomonadaceae > JAFAFE01. Next base: position 13,253 of record JAEXAY010000046.1, on the reverse strand, counting down.
TCAACGTCCATGACCTCACCCGCTTCGGCCAGCCGGGCGAAGCGGTTTTTGCCATGGTCGATGCCGAAGTGTCCCGCCAGGCCTATATGATCGCCTATCTCAACGATTTCTATATGATGGCGATCATCAGCCTGTTCGCGATTCCCCTGGTTTTCCTGTTCCGAAAGCCAAAAGGTAAACTCGACGCGGTGCATTCCGAATAGGGCGCCCTGGCCCCGGCAGGGAACCCCGGAGCGCCGCGGCGCGTTCGCTGTCCCATGATCGGAACAGCCTACCCGAAATGGCCCAGCCCGAAATGGCCCGGCATTTCATTCGCCACCGCCATTGCACTCGCCCTCACCGCCTGCAATGCACCCGCCCCGCAGGCAGACATGGCCGATGAACCGAGGAGTTCGGCCCCTTCGGCAGCATCGCCATCTGAAGCTTCGGTGCAGACCGTGGACGGGCAAGATAACGCGGTCAACGCGCCGGAAATCGAAGCCCCCGCGCTCGACGATGGTCCCAGTGGCAGACTGATTGCACAGGATCTGGTGCTGGCCGAATGGCGCAAGGCCGAAAACAAGGCCTTCTGCGCACCGGCCAGCTTTGCAAGGACGGGCGATTTCACGGCCAAGCCACGCCGCGCCAATTTCGCCGGCGGCTGGTCGGTCGCGTTCGATATGCCAGAGCTGCGCAGCGCGTGGGGCATCGCCGGAACCGGCCATCTCCCCGCCGATGGCGACGCTGCTCCTGCCAAGCGCGCGCAGCTGCAAAAGCAATGGCCCTATTTCCGCGATCTCGGCGCGCTGCCGCAGCCTGCCTATGCGGGCTACGGCCTTGAAGGCGCCAAGTCGTTCGACATGCCAAGCGACGGCACCATCGCCAACGCCCTCGCCTATGTCCGCATCGGCGGGCAGGATTGCCTCTACAACGTGTGGAGCAAGATGGGCCGCAGCCATCTCGAACTGCTGCTCGACAATTTGCGGATGGTCGAGCGGTAAACCTCACCACCACCCTCCCTTTTAGGGAGGGTCAAAAGGCGGCACGCCTTTTGGGGTGGGTATGGACTTTACATAGATGCTTTACCCACCCCGAAAATCGCTGCGCAATTTTCGACCCTCCCTGGAAGGGAGGGTGAGCGCGTGTCAGCCCTTCTTAAGGTGCCGCCGCCCGAGGAGCTCCGCGATCTGCACGGCGTTGAGCGCCGCGCCTTTCCTCAAATTATCGGAAACGCACCACAGGTTGAGGCCATTGTCGACGGTTGAATCGTCGCGCACGCGGGAAACGAAGGTCGCATAATCGCCGACGCATTCGATCGGGGTCACATAACCCCCGTCCTCGCGCTTGTCGACGAGCATCACCCCCGGCGCCTCGCGCAGGATATTCTGCGCGTCCTCGGCCGAAAGCTCCTTTTCCAGCTCGACATTGATCGATTCCGAATGGCCGACGAACACGGGGACGCGAACGCAGGTCGCGGTCACCTTGATCTTGGGGTCGAGGATCTTCTTGGTCTCGGCGACCATCTTCCACTCTTCCTTGGTCGATCCGTCCTCGAGGAAGGAGTCGATATGGGGGATCACGTTGAACGCGATCTGCTTGGTGAACTTCTTGTTTTCCTTGGGATCGCCGACGAAGATCGCGCGGGTCTGTTCGAACAGTTCGTCCATCCCTTCCTTGCCCGCGCCCGAAACCGACTGGTAGGTCGAAACCACGACGCGCTTGATCGTCGCCGCATCATGGAGCGGCTTCAGCGCGACGACCATCTGCGCGGTCGAGCAATTGGGGTTGGCGATGATGTTACGCGCGGTATAGCCGTCGATCGCGTCCGGGTTCACCTCGGGCACGATCAGCGGCACATCGGGGTCCATGCGGTAGAGCGAGCTATTGTCGATCACGATGCAGCCTGCCGCCGCCGCCTTGGGCGCATAAATCTTCGTGGGCCCGGAACCGGCGGCAAACAGCGCGATATCCCAGCCGGTGAAATCGAAATGCTCGATATTCTTGACGGTGAGCGTCTTGCCGGTTTCGCCGAAATCAATCACATTGCCGGTCGAGCGCGGCGAAGCAACCGCCGCCAGCTCCTCGATCGGAAACTCGCGCTCGGCGAGGATATTCAGCATTTCGCGACCGACATTCCCGGTCGCACCGACGACAACGACACGATAACCCAATTAAGCTTCTCCTGTGGTGGAGGTGGATAGCGATCCGTGCGCGGCTGTAGCGGATTGCGCAGCCTTGCGCAAACCTATGTTGCAGTGCGGCAAACAGCCTCCCGCTTCAGGCGAGGCTGCCGGGCAGGACATGTGCAGACATGGCTTGAATCCTCAAACCGCCCGCAGCCCTGAGCCTGTCGAGTCCGTAGCCCTGAGCCTGTCGAAGGGCGTCCATCCGTCGCCAGCTGCATTTTCGAAACGCCCTTCGACAGGCTCAGGGCTGCGGATAAACCGGGCGGGCGCCGGCTCCCGCGCCGTCATGCCATCCGGATCGGGGTCGGATCGCCCAGTTCCTCGACGAGCTGGCGGTAGGCCTCGGCGCGCGCGGCGAACCAGTCGCGTACCAGCGCTTCAGCCGCGGCCTCATCCAGCCCCTCGACCAGCGCCGCGAGCAGCCTTTCATCGTCGCCAAGCGCAGTCAGCCGCAGCAGCGGTTCCGCCTCCACCCCGCGCTGCGCCGCGAACAGCCGCACCGTCCGCGCGCGCTGGCGAAACTCGAAATCATCGAGCCGCGCACTTTCAAACTCGCCCTTGCGGCGCAGCATCGCGCCAAGATCAAACGCCATGACCGGGTTCCATTCATACCCGATATGGGGACGCGGGGGACATCCCGCTAGTTGCCACCGCTATTTCTTTGGAGCTTGCGGCCAGATCGCCTCCCCATTGGGACCAATCTGGTAGCCGATCTTGCCCTTCGACCTGCTCCACGCTTCCTCGCCCAGTTGAACGACCAGCATATCGGTGCGCTCGCTCGGATAGTCGACCACCATCTGGCACTGGTCCTTGTTCTCGTCGCACGCCCGCTTAAGCTTGCCAGCACCATCCTTGGACGGAGCAATGAAGACGCGGCGCGAATTCTTCTGATCGAGTCCAGCGAACAGGGTGATGTCCATCGCGGTCTGTTCAATCTGGCATTTGACCTTAGCGGTCGCCTCGCACGCTGTAATCACGGCCTTTTCGGCTTCAGCCTTGGAGAGAAAGCCGCCTTGTATCCACATCCTGTCCCCATCCGCGCGGTATGGCGTCTCGCCCTCCGACATCGCGGCCGCTGCCCAGCGCCGACGGAAATTGCCTTGCGGTTCCACGAGGCTCGGCTCTATCGGACTGGAAACGCTGGCAAAATCGAGGAATGGCGAAACCAGACCGTCCTGGATGATCGTACAATTGCTGAGTTTGTTGGCGGTGCAAGCCGCTGCGAGATCAGCGGCTGCGGCCTTGCGGCTATCGCCCACACCATAAACCAGAGTGCCATAAGGTTCGGATGCCACGACAAAATAGGTATTCCACACCGTCGTAAACAGCTGGCATCCCCCCTTCATCTTGTTGTTGCACGCCCGCAGCGTTTCCGCTTCTGCATCGTTGCGCCGCCGGTAATCCTTGCCGATCCACGTCGTTCGCACATCGGGATGCCATACGATCGCGGCATAATTATTATTCCGCATCATCGGTTCGAGCGGGCGCGACGGCGGGGCATATTGCGGCTGTTGCGGGACTCCGTCGTTCACGCACAGCGGAACCGATGCGATGCCGTTGCCCGCAGGCGTCCGCGCGACCATGCGCTCGCCTGGAGCGCCGGTACAGGCATGTTGCGCCGCGGCCGGTGTAGCGAGCGCAACACCAAATACGCACAGCAGCGCGGCCACAACGCCCCGAATGCGGCTCGATAATATCACCTGAATTCCCCTTTGGATAATTGGCAGCAATGCAAGGACTAACCATCGCTACGCATTTGTAAACGAAAAGCACAGCCAGCAAACCGCGGGCAACAAAAAAGCGCCCCGGTTTTCACCGGAGCGCTTCCTTTGGGGGTGTTCAACCCAAAGTTTCGTTGAACGCCAGCGGAATCAATCGAACCGCGTGTCGCGCATCCATGCATCGATATCGTCGCGCGCCTCATCCTTGGTCCGGCCATAGCGTTCCTGGATGCGGCCTTCGAGATTTTCGCGCTTGCCGTTCATCTGATCGATTTCATCGTCGGTAAGGTCGCCCCATTTTTCCTTGACCTTGCCCTTGAACTGCTTCCAGTTGCCTTCGATGCGATCCCAATCCATCTTTATTCTCCTTGGTTTAGCGGAGCCCGCCCACCTGATCTGACCAACCCGCAGCCGCCCCCTTTCGTTCCGCAAAAATCATGTTGATCGAGGTTAAGCCAGCGGGGCTGTCCTACATGATGCGACTCATGCTTGCATGCCGCTCATCGCTCCCTCGTGGGGCCCAGCAGGAGACATGCACATGACCGGCATTGATGATTATCGCAGCGGCGGCTGGGACCAATATGATCCCGCCGCCCGGACCTGGCTCAACCGCAGCGAGGGCGACGGCGAAACGCCTGCGCGGCGGCCGGGCTACTGGCCGGGCGAGGCGGGTGAATATCAGCCGCTTGCGCCCGAAGATGACGAGGAAGCCGAAAACGCCGCTGCCGCCCGGTTCGATTTCGATCCCGTCCCGGTCCGCGCGCGCCATGATGGCTGGACGCCCGAGCGCCAGCGCCGCTTCATCGCGACGCTGGCCGAATGCGCCTGTATCGTCAGCGCCGCGCGAGCGGTCGGCAAGAGCGTCAAGTCCGCCTATGCGCTGCGCAACCGCAAGGATGCCGCGAGCTTCCGCGCCGCCTGGGACGAGGCGCTGGGCGAAGGCGTGGCGCTGGTCGAATCGCTGCTGTTCCAGCGCGCCGTCAAGGGCAGCCCGCATCCGGTGGTCAACCGTTCGGGCGAGGTCGTCTATGTGCGCGACCGGATGGAAAACGGCCTGCTCATGTTCCTGCTGCGCCATCACAAGCCGACCGTCTATTCAAGCTATGCGCAGCGGCTCGCGGTCTATGAGGATTATTATGCGCGCACCGGCAACACCCAGTTCCCCGCCGCGCCGGACTTTGCCCGCCTGCCCGACCTGCCCGACCTCCCGCACATTCCCGTGCCGCCGCCGATGCCGCGCGCGCCCGAGATAGCGCCTGACCTGCCACACGCCGGGGTAGCGCCGCCCGCTATGCCTCTGAAGGCCGAGGTAGCGGAACAAGCCGAAATCGCAGCGGACGTTGCGCTGGAACCGGGCGACAGCGTGACGGCCCGCCCCGGCGCCTTGGAAACAGCCGTGGAAGCGTCTGCCGAAATCGCTGAGGGCAGCCGCGCCGAGGATAGCAGCGCAGAGAACAGCAGCGCAGCGCCTGAAGCCGGACCCGCCCCCGAACCCGCCGCCGCAGCGCAGGATACCACCGCTCCGGACACGCATCCCGGCCTCGAAAAACGCGCGCGGCTGACCGAAATCGTCCAGCAATGCCTCGCCGAGGAGGAACTCGACAAGCAGGCGGAAAAGCGTGGCGAGGCGCCCGGCCCGCATGATCCGGCCGCCGTCGCCGAGGTGATGGCGGCGATGAAACCGCTCACCGGGCTCCAGCTCAATCAGGCGGGCCTGCGCCTCATCGCGGGCCGCGAGCGGCGAAGAAAGGAGGAAGCCCGCCGTGCGCTCCACGACCGCGACACGGCCCGCGCGATGCTCAAGAGCTTCTTTCCCTGGCTCAATGCCGAAATGGCGGCGGCCCGCATCGCCGAGGCGCGCGGCGAACAGCCCCGCCGGCTCCTCACCGGCGAGCCCGCGCGCCAGCGCCGCAACGACCAGTCGCTGCCCTATACCGAACTGGAACTGCTCGCCCTCGCCGAACATTGGGCGATCGAACGCGACACCAGCCTGACCTTTCTGCACGACGCGGCCAACGCGCATCTGCTCGATTATCTGACCGCCGAACTGGAAACCGAGGAGGACCGCGCCGCCGCGTGAAAGCGGGAGATGCCGTTATGGGCCTTACCTTCATTACCTTTCGCCGCTCTCCGTCACCGGACGGGACAGGGCGGGGCCTGAGGCGGACGGCGCGTCAGACCCGCCAGCGGAAGCGCCCGGTGAGGCGATGCGCGAAGAGCACGTCCTCCTCCTGCGTGCCCGCGCCGATATTGTGGATCACCAGCGGATTGCCGCCGGGCGCGATGCGGTCCGAGACGATGCCGATATGCGGCAGCTTGCCGCCGACCAGCGCGGTGAAGATGTCGCCCGCCTGCCAGTCGCCCGCCCGCGTCGATAGCGGTAGCCTTGCGCCCTTGCGGGTGAGGAAGGTTTCAAGGTTCGGCACCCGCCGGTGGTCGATATTGGCGTCGGGGCGCCTGAGGCCCCAGCGTTTGGGATAGGCCGCGAACGCCGCCTTCATGTCGGCGTTGACGAGGGATTGAAGGTCAATCCCCAGCGCGTCGCGGTAGGCGCGGATGACGACGTCGGTGCACACCCCCTTGTCGCGCGGCACATCGCCATTGGGGAAGGCGAGCCGCGTATAGGCGGGGTCATAGGCCAGCGTGACGCCGATCTGCTGCCGGGCGGCGGTGATGAGCTTCGTCGCATCGGGCGTCGCGGCGCGACCGGCCCGGGCCGCCCCCTCGACCGCCTGCTGCGCCGCCCCCTCGCTCTCCCCGCAGGCGGTGAGGAAAAGCGCGGCCGACCCGGCGAGGAAGCGGCGGCGGGAAAGCGCCATTATTTCTTGTCCCGTACCGTGCGGTTGAGGAAATTCTCGATCGTGCGGGCGAGGTGCAGCCCGACGCCCGGCCCGCCGACGCGGTGGGTCTGCCCCGGATAGAGCATCGTCTCGAACGGGATCGCCTCGCGCTGGAGCCGCGCCATCATCGCGGTCGCATTGTCGAACACGACATTGTCGTCCGCCATGCCGTGGATCAGCATCAGCGGGGTCGCGATCCGCGCCGCATCGGGCAGCGTGCTCGAGGCGTCATAGGCCGCCTTCCCCGCCTTGCCCGCAGGCAGGCCCATATAGCGTTCGGTATAATGGGTGTCGTAGAGCTCCCAGTTGGTCACCGGCGCGCCCGAAACCCCGGCGGCGTAGAAGCCCTTGGGCGCGGCCTCGAGCAGCTTCAGCGTCATGTAGCCGCCATAGCTCCAGCCATAGATGCCGATGCGGTCCGGGTCGACGAAGGGCTGCTGCTTGAGCCAGCGCGCACCGGCCATCTGGTCCTCGACCTCGACCGTTCCCATGCGGCGGTAGAGCGCATCCTCGAACGCCTTGCCGCGATCGGGCGAGCCGCGATTGTCGAGGGTGAAGACGACCCAGCCATGCTGCGCATAATATTGGTGGAGCGGCGTTGCGGTGCCCCAGTCATTGCCGACCTGCCGCGACGAGGGGCCGCCATAATGATGGACATAGACCGGGTAGCGCTTCGCCGGATCGAACCCCCGCGGCTTGATCAGCTTGTAATGGAGGATGGTGCCATCGGCCCCCCTGATCGTGCCGAACTCGGTCGGCTGGTGCGCCGCCATGAAGGGGGCATAGGGGTGGTCGCCCGCCACGCGGTTCTCGGCGATCCAGCGGATGCGCTGGCCGTCGGCGTCGGCGACATAGACCTGCGGCGGCTGCGTGGCCGACGAGCGGGTGACGATCATCCGCCCTCCGGCGGCGACCACCGCGTCGTTGCTGAAGCCCGTCTCGCTGACCCTGACCGGCGCGCCCTTGCCGCTGAGCGGCTCCCAATAGATCTGCGGCTCGAGCACGCTGTCCTTGTTGCCACGGAACCACAACCGGCCCTTGCCGCCGTCAGCCGCCTCGTCGACCGCGAGCAGCTTGTCGACCACCCACGCCCCGCTGGTGAGCGCGGTCCACCCGCCCTTGGGGCTGATGCGGTAGAGATGGTTGTAGCCGGTCTTCTCCGAACTCCACAGCAGGCTGCCGTCCTTCAGCACGCGCAGGTCGTTCGAAAGGTTGACGAAGTTGGGCTGGCGCTCGCTGAACAGGATGCGGGTCTTGCCGGTGGCGGGATCGGCGGCGAGCAGGTCAAGCCGGTTCTGCAGCCGGTTCTGGCGCTGGACATAGAGCGTCTTCGCGTCCGGCGCCCAGTCGACGCGCGCGAGATAGATGTCCTTGTCCGGGCCCAGATCGACCTTGGCCCGCGCGCTCCCGTCCGGGTTCATCAGATAGAGGTCGACGATCGCGTTGGGCGTGCCTGCCTTGGGATAGCGCTGCGCGAAGACCTTCGTCCCGTCCGCGCCGATCGCCGCGCGGCTGACGATGCCGACCGGACCGTCATCGACCCGCGCCACCGCGAGGCGGCTGTCGTCGGGCGCCCACCAGTGGCCGGTGAGTCGCCCCATCTCCTCCTGCGCAACGAATTCGGCGACGCCCCATTGCACCGTGTCGCTCGCGCCCTCGGTGAGCTTGACCGCCGTGCCGCCCGCGATCGGCGCGACAAAGAGTTCGCCGTCCTTGACATAGCTCAGCGACCGCCCCTTCGGGCTGACCGTCGGATTGAGCGCGCCATTGGCCGCGGCGGGAAGCCTGGTCACCTTGCCGTCGAGCCCGGCCAGCAGCTGCTCGCCGTTGAGTGGCGCGAAGATCGCCTGCCCGTCGGGCGTCCACTGATAGCTGATGAGCCCGGTCGAGCCGCCGAGGCGCAGCCGCTCGCGCTGCATCTTCTCAGCCTCGCTGAGTTCGCCGCCGCTGCCGATCACCTTCGTGTCGACGAGCATGCGCTCGGCTCCCGTGACCGGATCGATCGCCCACAGGTCAGAGCGCTCGCGCTCGTCCGCGCGCGGCTTCAGATAGGTGAGGAGCTTCCCGTCGGGGGAAAATTTGAGCTGCACCGGCGTCGCGCCCGACAAACTGCCGCCTTCATAGATGCGCTCCAGGGTGAGCGTTCCGCTCTCCTGGGCGGCAGCCCTTGTTGGCTGGGCGGTCGCGGCAGACTGTCGCACGGACTTTCCTTTCTGCGCATGAACAGGAACAGACAGGAGCAGCGCGGCTGTCGCGGCGCTCCCCAAAAGGGCGATCGGTTTCATTGGGCGGCAATCCTCAGGCGTTTTTCGTTGGACCCGTTTTTAGCGTGGGAAACGCGGAAAGGAAGGCCGACTTTCATGGGCGCAGGCAACAGGACCCCAGGTTCGGGACGGCGAAGAAGATTCGCGACAGAACAAAAAACGCCGGAGCTTGCGCCCCGGCGTCTATCCTCTTTCCGTCCGCCCTTCGACAAGCGCAGGGTGAACGGTGAAATCGTGCCGCGCTTATTCAGCGGCAGCCGTTTCCGCCGGACGGTTGTCGCGGCGTTCGGCGATGCGCGCGCGCTTCCCGGTGCGGCCACGCAGATAGTAAAGCTTGGCGCGGCGCACAACGCCCTTGCGGACAACGGTGATGCTGTCGATGTTCGGCGAATAGAGCGGGAACACGCGCTCCACGCCTTCTCCGAAGCTGATCTTGCGCACCGTGAAATTCGCTCCCATGCCCTTGTTCGAACGCGCGATGCACACGCCTTCGTAATTCTGGACGCGGGTACGTTCGCCTTCGACGACGCGCACGCCGACACGCAGCGTGTCTCCGGGGCGGAATTCGGGAATGGTCTTGTCGAGCTTCTTGATCTGCTCGGCTTCAATCTGCTGGATGAGGTTCATGACCCTCATGACTCCTGTAGCTGTCGTTGCGCGTCAGAGGCAGACGGACCCGGACCCCGAAATGGCGCCCTCTTCAATCCGGCCTGCATAACCGATTGTTCACATCGCCATTTCCCGATCGCAACGGTTCAGAAACGGCAGCAGCCAGCGGGCGGACCCGACCGGCGAAGCGCGGCCCTTAGGCCGAAAGGGGAATAGATGCAAGGAGAAAGCGATGGAAATGCCTTATCGCGGCCACAGGTCATTGCGAGCGCCGCATGCGCGCGGCAATCCAGTGTTGTTGTGCGAGATAGCCTTGGATTGCCGTGCCAGCTTCGCTGGCTCGCAATGACGGTTGCCGGACAGTTTCAGCGCGCCCGATACTTGTCCCACAAGTCGGGGCGGCGCGCCTTGGTGTCAGCCTCGGCCCTTTCCTTGCGCCAGCGCGCGATCCTCGCATGATTGCCGGAGCGCAACACATCGGGGATCGCCAGCCCTTCCCACTCCGCAGGCCGGGTATAGTGCGGATATTCGAGGAGGCCGCTTTCGAAGCTCTCCTCCTCGCCACTCAAGTCCGATCCCATCACGCCAGGCAGCAGGCGGATGATGGCATCGAGCAGCATCAGCGCGCCCATTTCGCCGCCGGACAGGATGATGTCGCCCATGCTGACCTGCTCGATTTCGGGGCGCGCCTCGAACAGCCGTTCGTCGAAGCCCTCGAAGCGACCGCAAAGGATCGTGACGCCGGGGCCGGAGGCCAGTTCGCGCACGCGCGCCTGCGTGATCGGGGTGCCGCGCGGGGTCATGGCGAGGATTGGCGGCGTCCCTTTCTCCGCAAGCCCTGAGCCTGTCGAAGGGCGTCTTTCGACTGACAAACGGCCTTCGACAAACTCAGGCCTACGGTTTTTCATGAGCTCCGCCATCCGCGCCGCCGCATGATCCACCGCCGTCGCGACGACATCGGCGCGCAGAATCATCCCTGCCCCGCCGCCTGCGGGTGTATCATCGACGGTCCGGTGCTTGTCGGTAGCGAAGTCGCGGATCTGGACAGTGTCGAGGCTCCACCGACCCTCCGCCAGCGCCCTGCCGGCGAGACTATGGCCGAGCGGGCCCGGAAACATGTCGGGGTAGAGCGTGACCAGCTGTGCGCGGAACGTCATGTCACCTGCCCCCGTCCGAGCGGCGCGATCCAGTCCTCCCGCCCTTCCCTCCGGGCCTTGGCGATGGCGGCGTGATGGTCGTAATCGAGCGCACGCAGCTCGACCACACCGTCGGGATGCACGATCGCGTAACGAGCCTTGGGATCGCCATTTTCCATGACGTGCGGAAACGGCACATCCCAGTCATAGGCCTGCAGACCGACGCTGCCGGGATTGGCGACGCTGCGGCCATCGGCCAGCTGCATCTGGCGGGACATATGGGTGTGGCCGCACAAGGTCAGCCTGTGCGAGATCGCGCCCAGCCGTTCTTCGACCTCGCTCGGCAGCGCGGCGCGGGCGTCCTGCGGGTCCACGGTTTCGAGGAAATAGGCGAGATCCGATTGCGGCGTGCCGTGGCAGAGAAATATATCGGCGCTATAGTCGAGCACCGGCGGCAGACTGGCAAGCCAGCGCCAGTGGCGGTCGTCCAGTTGCGCCGCGGTGAAGCGGTCCGACGCGCCCATCACGTCGTGCGCCTGGGTCAGCAATTGCCGTTCATGGTTTCCCGCCAGCGTCGGCCAGTCTCTTGCCATCAGGTAATCCGCCGTCTCGCGCGGCCACAATGGTCCGGAAAGAATGTCGCCCAGATTGACGAAGGCCGTGCATCCCGCGCGTTCGGCGTCCGCCACGACCGCCTCCAGCGCGGCGAGGTTGCCGTGAATGTCGGAGAGGACGGCGACGGATGTCATGGCCGGACCTTACGCAATCCACTCGGAGTTCACCACCGCGTGGTTCATGTCCCATTCGGGCACCGCCTCGGCCCGCAGCGGAACCATGAAGCGCTTGCCGTCCGGCTTTTCGATTTCGATGATGTCACCGGCGCCGAAATTTTCCACCGCGACGACGGTGCCGATGAGCTGGCCGTCCGGCGTTTCGCAGATCAGGCCGATCAGGTCGGCGTGGTAATATTCGCCCTCCTCAAGGGGAGGCAGTTGATCGCGATCAATGCTAAGTTCGGTGCCACGCATCGCGTCCGCGGCATTCCGGTCCGGGATTTCCGCAAAGCGCGCAATCGCTCCATGATTGCCTGGACGGATTTGCTTGAGCGTTAGGCTGCGCTCACCCGCTGCAAAGCTTTTATATCGTTTAAGACTGTCCGGACCCTCGCCGAACAGCTTCAACCGCACTTCGCCCGTCACGCCATGCGCGCCCGTTATGACGGCCAGCGTGACGGTGCGAGGTGCTGAAGACATCAGCCTTCAGCCGGTTCCTGCGCGGATTCGCCACCTTCGGCAGCTTCGGCCGGGGTGTCGCCGGCATCCGCATTGGGGGTAGCTTCATTGGTGTCCGCTTCAGCAGCAGCTTCTTCAGCCGGAGCTTCGGCCTCAGCCTTGGCCGCTTCTTCGGCTTCCGCAGCCTTCATCGCCTTTTCCTCAATGCGTTCCTTGGCCTTGGCGCCGAGCTCGCCCTTCTTGGGGTTGTTCTTGGGCGCGCGTTCCTTGACGCCAGCCGCATCAAGCATGCGGGCGACGCGATCAGTCGGCTGCGCGCCCACCGAAACCCAGTGCTTCGCGCGTTCCACGTCGAGCACGACGCGCTTTTCATCGTCCTTGGCGAGCAGCGGGTTATAGCTGCCGATACGCTCGATGAAACGGCCATCGCGCGGGCTGCGCGAATCCGTCACGAGGATACGGTAATAGGGACGCTTCTTGGAGCCGCCACGCGACAGACGAATAACAGTTGCCATTATTATTTTCCTTTCAAATCAAATTCTAAAAACAGTTTAGTGAGGTTATTTCTTCTTCATGAAATTCTGGAAGCCGGGCGGCAATTTGGGTGCCCCCGGTCCACCAAGACCGGGCAAGGCGGGACCGCCATCGCCCAACTTGCCGAGTTGGTTTTCGAGATCCTTGAGATCGGGCATGGCCGCGTTGTTAGCCCCTCCCAAGCCGCCAAGCAGCCCCCCCAGACCGCCCTTGCCGCCGCCGAGCATGCCCATCAGCCCCTTCATGCCGCCCATCTTCTTGAGCTTCTTCATGGCATTCGCCATTTCCTGATGCATCTTGAGCAGCTTGTTCACTTCCTGCACGGTGGTGCCGGAACCGTTGGCAATCCGGATCTTGCGCTTGGCATTGATAATCTCGGGCCGTTCGCGCTCCTTCGCGGTCATCGAACTGATCATCGCATCGAGATGAACCAGCGTCTTGTCATTGACCGCACCCGACGCCATTGCGGCCTGCGCCTTCTTCATGCCCGGCATCATACCTGCAAGAGCGCCAAGCCCGCCCATCCGGCTCATCTGCTGGAACTGCGAGCGCATGTCGTTCATGTCGAACTTGCCTTGCGCCATCTTGCGCACCATCGCTTCCGCATCTTCGGCCTGGATGGTTTCTGCAGCCTTTTCGACGAGACTGACGACGTCGCCCATGCCGAGGATGCGCTGAGCAACGCGCGCCGGATGGAATGGCTCGATCCCGTCCATCTTTTCGCCGGTGCCGGCGAACTTGATCGGCTTGCC
>JAEXAY010000045.1 GCA_023457895.1 Pseudomonadota bacterium | reverse complement strand
GTATTGCAGCAATCGGTGCAGGTCTCGCTGCAATGGGTGTGGGCAACGTGTTCGCTGCCTTCCTTGAAGGCGCGCTGCGCAACCCGGCGGCTTCGGACAGCCAGTTCGGCCGCGTGATGATCGGCTTTGCGGCGGCGGAACTTCTCGGCCTGCTCGCGTTCGTCGTCGCCGTTATCCTGCTGTTCGCAGTTTAAGCCACAAAAATGTCTGGCAAGGCTCCCGCGCAGGCGGAAGCCTTGCCCTGTTTTCTGATCCGGTAAGGTCGTCATGCCTCAATTAGCGCAAGCCTCCGACATTTTCGCCTCGCAGCTGTTCTGGACGCTGTTATGCTTTGGATTCCTTTTCTTCGTCGTCGGACGGGGAATGGTGCCGAAGATCAACGGTACGGTGCAGACGCGTGACCAGAAGATCGCCGGCGATCTTGCGGCTGCCCGTGCAGCACAGGATGAAGCGGACCGGATCGAAGAAGATTATCGCAACCGTCAGAATGAGGTGCGCGCCGAGGCTCAGAAAGTCACGCAGGCTGCCAAGGACAAGGGCGCGAAGGACAATGAAGCTCGCGTTGCCAAGGCAGACAGTGAAATTGCAGGCAAGCTGACGGCGGCGGAAAGTGCCATTCGCGAAGCCACCGGCAAGGCGCTCTCCGAAATTGAAAATGTCGCGGCGGATGCTGCAGCGGATCTGGTTTCCAAATTGTCGGGGGCCAAGGTAACGGCGGCAGAGGCGGGCAAGGCAGTAAAGGCGGTGCTCCATGGCTAATCCTCCAGTGAATAACGCCGCGGCGCCTGTCGCCGCGCAGGACATGGTGGCGACCACCGAAGCGCACGCTCCGTCGGCAGACCATGCTGCGCCTCCGTTGCTCGCGGACCCGACCACCTGGGTTTCGGTCGCCATGCTCGTGCTACTGGGCATCATGCTTTGGAAAAAGGTGCCGGCGATGATCGGGGCCGGGCTCGACAAGAAGATCGCCGATATCCGTTCGCAGCTGGAAGAAGCGTCGGCCTTGCGCGCCGAAGCGGAAAAGCTGCGCGGCGAATATCAGGCCAAGATCAAGGCGGCGGAAAATGAAGCCGCGGCAATGCGGGCGCGTGCCGAAGAGGAAGCCGAAACGATCCTCGCCAAGGCCAAGGCCGATACCAGCGATCTCATTGCCCGCCGGCAGAAGATGGTGGAAGACCGCATCGCGGCGGCCGAACGCGCTGCCGTCGCGGAAGTCACGCAAAAGGCAGCCAAGGCAGCGACTGCAGCAGCCGCTGCCCTGATCGCGGAAAAGCACGATGCGGCGGCCGACAAGTCGCTGATCGACAAGGCTATCGCGACAGTGGGAAACGCCTGATCAGCGGTAAACATTGGCTTGGCGATGTCTCAACCGGAGACGTTTGTTTCCATAGTGGAAACATAAATCCGCTTTCCCAACCCTCAACGATCCCCTAAGGCTCATTAACTGTTTGTTAGTGTTCCATTATGGGGAGACAGAGGATGGAATGGATGTTGATGCCGCTCAAGCGGTATGCGGATTTCAGCGGTCGTTCGCGCCGCAAGGAATACTGGATGTTCCAGCTTTTCCTGCTAATTGTTTTTTTTGTTCTCGCCTTGCTGGTAGGTCTGCTTGGCGGATTTTCTGAAGGCCCCTCCGGTCTTTCAACCGTCGCGATGGCGATTTTCGGTATTGCTTGGCTTGCCATCATCGTTCCGGGAATTGCCGTGACGGTCCGGCGGTTTCACGATCAGGACAAGTCGGGCTGGTTCGTGCTGCTCAGCTTTATCC
This sequence comes from Pseudomonadota bacterium, assembly GCA_023457895.1. Classification (GTDB taxonomy): domain Bacteria; phylum Pseudomonadota; class Alphaproteobacteria; order Sphingomonadales; family Sphingomonadaceae; genus JAFAFE01. The sequence goes on along the minus strand of JAEXAY010000045.1, from coordinate 17,600 downwards.
CCTATATCGGCGGCATCATCGTGCTGGTGTTCATGTTCCTCGAAGGCACAAGGGGGCCTAACCGGTTTGGACCGGATCCCAAGCAGTCGGTCACTGAAGTGTTCAACTGACTGCATTACAATCCTGAAAGGGGGCCGGGCGCGTTTCCCGGCCCTTTTGTTTTGCCGTCTTTCGTTTCCGCTCGGCCCTGCCTAGATAATGATCATGTCCCGTCCCCCCTCCCGCCCAGATGCTCCGGATCGTTTCAACGAGGAAAAGGCGACTTACACAATCAAGGGATCGGACAAGCCCGACCTTGAGGCCGGCGTGGCCGCGATCCGCAACGTGCTCAAAACCTTGCCGTCCAAGGCAGGAGTTTACCGCATGCATGACGCGCGCGGAGACGTGCTCTATGTCGGCAAGGCCCGCGCGTTGCGTCACCGTGTGACCAATTACACGCAGGTCGCGCGTCTTCCCAAGCGGCTGCAGCGCATGGTCGCGCAGACCCGCTCGATGACGATCGTCACCACCAACAACGAGGCCGAGGCGCTGCTGCTGGAAGCACAGCTGATCAAGCGCTATCGGCCCGCCTACAATGTGCTGCTGCGCGACGACAAGAGCTTCCCCTATATCCTGCTCCGCGCGGACCATGATTTTCCGCGCATCCAGAAACATCGCGGGGCGCGGCGCGCCAAGGGTAAATATTACGGGCCCTTCGCCAGCGCGGGATCGGTCAACCGTACGCTCAACGCGCTGCAGAAACTGTTTTTGCTGAGAAGCTGCACCGACAGCTTCTTCGCCAATCGCGACCGCCCCTGCCTCCTCTACCAGATCAAGCGTTGCTCGGCGCCGTGCGTGGGGCGGATCGATGCGCCGGGTTATGCCGAGCTGGTGCGGGACGCGCAGGATTTCCTCGACGGCAAATCGACGCGGGTGCAGGGCAAGCTCGGCGCGCAGATGCAGGAGGCGGCCGAGGCGCTCGATTTCGAGCGGGCGGCTTTGCTGCGCGACCGGCTCAAGGCGCTGACCTTCATCCAGGGCAGCCAGGCGATCAATGCCGAAGGACTGGGCGATGCCGATATCTTTGCGCTGGCCGCCAAGTCGGGCCATATCTGCATCCAGGCCTTTTTCATTCGCGGCGGGCAGAATTGGGGGCATCGCAGCTTCTTTCCGGCGCATACCGCCGATGTGCCCGAGGACGAGGTACTGCGCGATTTCCTCATGCAATTCTACGAAAGCGCCCCGCCGCCCAAGACCATCCTGCTCGACCGTCAGCCCGCTGAAGCCAGTGTGATCGAAGAGGCGCTATGCGTGCTGTCTGGCCACAAGGTCAGCCTGTCGGTTCCGCAACGCGGTGAGCGGCTGAAGCTGATCCGCCAGGCGAGCCGCAACGCGGAAGAAGCGCTCGACCGGCATCAGGCGGAATCAACGACGCAAGCGAAGCTGCTGCGTGACGTCGCAGACCTGTTCGATCTCGCCGAACCGCCCCAGCGGATCGAGGTTTACGATAACAGCCATATTCAGGGAACCAACGCGCTGGGTGCGATGATCGTGGCGGGACCGGAAGGCTTCGTCAAAAACCAGTATCGCAAGTTCAACATCAAGCGCGCTGAGACCGCTCCGGGCGACGATTTCGCGATGATGCGCGAGGTGCTGGCGCGCCGCTTTGCACGGGCACAGAGCGAAGATCCCGACCGGGATCAGGGCGACTGGCCCGATCTCGTTCTGATTGACGGCGGAAGGGGACAACTCAATGCCGCGCTCGCGACGCTGGAGGAACTGGGGATCGAGGATGTTCCGCTGGTGGGGGTCGCCAAGGGGCCGCATCACGGCCGCGAGGGACGCGAGGTGTTCCATTTCCCCGATGGGCGCGAGCTGACATTGCCCGTCAATTCGCCGCTGCTCTTCTATCTCCAGCGTCTGCGCGACGAGGCGCACCGCTACGCCATCGGTGCGCACCGCCAGAAGCGCGCGAAGGCGATGACCACGAGCCCGCTCGACGAGGTGCCGGGTATCGGCCCTGCCCGCAAGAAGGCGCTGCTGATGCATTTTGGCACGGCACGGGCGGTGCGCGATGCCAGTCTGGATGACCTGAAGCGGGCGCCGGGAGTCTCGGCGGCGGTGGCCCAGACCGTGTACGACTTCTATCATGGCTAGCCTCGCAGCGCGGGCCATCATCTGTTCGGTACGCAGCCATGGCGAACATGGCGCGATCGTGCGCGCGCTGACCGAGGAAGCAGGTCTGATAGCTGGTTATGTGCGGGGAGGGCGATCGCGCGCGTTGCGTCCGGTGCTGATCCCCTCCAACCTCGTCCAGGCTGAGTTTCGCGCCCGCACCGCTGAGCAGCTCGCGGCGCTGACAGTGGAACTTGTTCACAGCCGCGCGCCAATTCTTGGCGAACCGATTGCGGCCGATGCGATTGCCTGGGGGTGCGCACTGACTGCCGCGGCCCTTCCGGAAGAACAGCCCTATCCCGGTCTTTACTATGCGCTTGGCGGCCTGCTCGATGCAATTGAGGCTGCGCCCGCCGCGCGGGGGTGGGGCGCCGCGCTGGTGCGCTACGAATATCTGCTGCTCGCCCGGCTCGGCTTTGCGCCTGATTTGAGCCAGTGCGTTGTAACCGGCAGCGAGGAGGACCTCGCCTATGTCAGCCCCAAGAGCCATCAGGCGGTATCACGAGCTGCTGCACGAGGCTACGAAAAGCGCCTGTTGCCGCTTCCCGCATTTCTGACCGCTACCGTTCCGGCGCGCGTGCCGGATATTGTCGACGGCCTTCGGCTCACCGGACATTTTCTCGAAGCGAGCCTGTTCAACGAACGCGCCGCGCCGTTGTTCGACGCGCGTGGACGGCTCGTCGACCGATTCCGCCGCGCACTTGGTTGAGTCTGGTATCCAAATCATATTGCAGTGCAAAATAGCTTGGGGAAATATAGCATTTCCGGCTAGGCACGCGGCGTCACTGAAGGATTGGAGTCGGGATAGAGATGAAGATAGCCTTGCTCGCGGGGGACGGCATCGGGCCGGAGATCATGGTCGAAGCGGTGCGGGTGCTGGATGCGCTGGGACTGCCGGACGTGCAAACCGAAAGCGCGCTGGTCGGTGGCGCGGCGTACAAGGCAGAAGGGCACCCGCTTCCACCCGAAACGCTTGCGATCGCGGAAAGGGCAGACGCGATCCTGTTCGGCGCGGTGGGTGATCCCGATTGCGATGCACTAGAGCGGCATCTGCGTCCTGAGCAGGCGATCCTTGGCCTGCGAAAGGCGCTGGGCCTCTTTGCCAACCTGCGCCCTGCCAAGCTCTTTCCCGAACTGGCCGATGCATCCGCGCTACGGCCCGAGATTGCGCGGGAAATCGACATGGTGATTGTGCGCGAACTGAACGGTGACGTCTATTTCGGCGAAAAGGGGATGCGCACCACCGCTTCGGGCCGCCGTGAAGGTTACGACGTCATGTCCTATGACGAGGACGAGGTCGCGGCTATCGCGAAGATTGGCTTCGAAACCGCGATTTCGCGCGCCGGTCAGGCCAAACAGCCGAAGCTATGCTCGGTCGACAAGGCCAATGTCCTGGAAACTTCGCAGTTATGGCGCGACGTGATGATCGAAACCGCGCGCAATTATCCCGATGTCTCATTGAGTCACATGTATGTCGATAACGCGGCGATGCAGTTGGTGCGCAATCCCGGCCAGTTCGATACGATTGTCACGGGCAACCTGTTCGGCGACATCCTGTCCGATCAGGCGAGCATGTGCGTTGGTTCGATCGGCCTGCTGCCGAGCGCGTCGCTCAACAGCAAGGGGCAGGGGCTTTATGAACCCATTCACGGGTCCGCGCCCGACATTGCCGGTCAAGGCAAGGCCAATCCGCTCGGCATGATCCTGTCGTTGGCGACGATGCTGCGCTATTCGCTGAAACAGGAGCAGGCCGCCGCGCGTGTCGAAGCGGCGGTTTCGGCGGCGCTTGCCAACGGGGCGCGCAGTGGCGACCTCGGAGGAAACCTTTCAACCTTTGAAATGGGAGACGCGGTGCTTGCCGCGCTGAACGCATGAAGCGCAGAACTGGACAGGACCGCAGCATCACCCGCAAGTGGAAACCGGCGACCTTGGCCGTACGCGGGGGAACCGCGCGCAGCGAATATGGTGAAACGTCCGAAGCGATCTTCATGACTTCGGGCTACAGCTATGATTGCGCCGAGGATGCCGCCGCGCGCTTTCGCGGTGAACAGCCGGGCATGACCTATTCGCGGTTACAGAACCCGACCACGCAGATGCTCGAGGAGCGCATTGCGCTGATGGATGGCGCCGAGGCGTGCCGCGCTACCGCGACGGGCATGGCGGCAATGACCGTTGCGCTCTTGTCGCAGCTTTCCGCTGGCGATCACCTTGTCGCGGGCAAGATCATGTTCGGTTCCAACCGCTGGCTCACGGACAATTTATTCCCCCGCTACAAGATCGACGTCACCTTGGTCGATGCGCATGATACGCAGCAGTGGGAAGATGCTGTCCGGTCCAACACCAAACTGTTTTTCTTTGAAACACCGGCCAACCCGTCCATGCAGATTGCCGATATCGAAGCCATCTGTGCGATTGCACGGCAACATGGGATCGTGTCGGTGGTCGATAACGCTTTTGCCACCAGCGCGTTACAGCGACCTATGGACCTTGGCGCCGACGTCGTCTGTTACAGCGCAACCAAGTTGATGGATGGCCAGGGGCGGGTGCTGGCGGGAGCCATCTGTTCGAGTGAACAGATAATGACCGAAAAGATCCTGCCGTTTCACCGCAATGTCGGCACCAATCTCAGCCCGTTCAATGCCTGGGTAGTGTTGAAAGGTTTGGAAACGCTCGACCTGCGCGCAAAACGGCAGAGTGAAAATGCGCTGAAAGTAGCTCAATTTCTGGAGGGGCGGGTCAGATCGGTACTTTATCCCGGCCTACCCAGCCACCCACATCATGAACTGGCGATGCGGCAGATGGCCGCGGCCGGACCTATCATGTCGCTCCTTCTGGGCGGCGGGCGCAAGGAAGCTCATGGTCTGCTCGATGCGCTCGAACTTATCGACATCTCGAACAACATCGGTGATTCGCGCAGCCTGATGACGCATCCTTCTTCAACCACCCATTTCAGCATGAGTGAAGAAGCACGGCTGGATGTCGGCATTACCGAAGATATGTTGCGCTTCAATGTAGGCTTAGAAGACCCGGAAGATATCATTGCCGATCTGGATCAGGCATTGACGCGCATCGGCCTTTAGGGTCATCATTGGAGCATGGAATCATCGACCTACGCTGACACACTTTTTCCGTTCTCGGCCGAAACCGGGGGCGTGATGGTGCGCGTATCGGTGAGCTATCTGTCCGATCAGTCGGAGCCGGACAAGGGCCGCTGGTTTTGGGCCTATCATATCCGGATCGAGAATCAGCGGGATGACGTCATCCAGCTGCTCACGCGCAGCTGGCGCATTACCGATGGACGGGGCGCGCTGCATCTGGTCGAAGGGGAAGGGGTTATCGGCGAACAGCCGGTGATCATGCCGGGCAAGGCCTATGACTATGTGTCGGGATGCCCGCTTGCGACGCCTAGTGGATCGATGGCGGGTTTCTACATGATGGCGGGCGAGGATGGCGAGCGGTTTGAGGTGATCATCCCGCAGTTTCCGCTGGTTGCACCGTTGGTCGCGCAATAGGGCTTTTCCCATGAAAAGGACCATGCTCCCCCTGAACGCCTTGCGCGTGCTGGATGCAGCGGCGCGGCATCTGAGCTTCACGCGGGCGGCTGATGAACTTGCGGTGACTCCTGCTGCGGTCGGTCAGCAGATCCGTGCGCTGGAAGACATGCTGGGGGTGGTGTTGTTCCGCCGGACGACAAAGGGGCTTGAGCTTACCCCGGAAGCCGAGGCTGGGCTCGACCCGCTCCGGGCTGGATTCCTGATGTTCGAGGAGTCGGTTCGTGCGATCCAGGCGGGGCAGTCTTCCAAGTCGCTGACTATTGCCGCGCCGCGCGACTTTACCGCCAAGTGGCTTGCGTCCCGCCTCGCCGACTTTGGGCGGACAGATCCGGATGTCCGGTTTCACCTGCTTTCCGGCGACAGCGCGATCGATTTTACCGAAGCCAACCTCGATATTGCCATCCGGCTTGCGGAAGGGCCCGGCGAACATGAAGGGGTGAAGCTGGCCGACGGTGCCTTCGTGACAGTTGCGGCGCCGGGTGCAGCCGGCGGCACATTGATCGGCTGGCCTGGATCGCCGTCCAGCGATGGCGATGCCGCATCGCTCCGGCTTGCCGACGCAGGGCTGGCGATTGATGCTGCCGCGAATGGCCTGGGCAGGGCGGTTGTCCCGCATTTACTTGCTGAAGCGGACATCGCGAGCGGAAGAGTGGAGGCGCTCGACAACGGCCAGCCGCACGAACTCGCCTATTGGCTGATCGCGCCGACACCCCAATGGCGGCAGAAAAAGGTGCAGGCGTTCGTCGCCGCGATGACGGCCTGATCAGCGTTTTATCAAAAGACTGGTCACCCGGCCCACCAGTTGAAAGAATGTATCGTCCGCTACAGCCGCAGCAGAATTATTCCAGGCTGCGGAAACCGCAAATTTTTGCCCCCGCTGGTCGGTCAGCAGGTAGTTCATCGCAATTACGCCTGTTTCCGATCCGCCCTTGTAGCCAGCATATTCCCAGTCTGAGCGCTGGCTGGGGGCGATGCCGGGATTGATTGCCATGATCGCCAATGCTTCCGGACTACCGTTCACGGACAACCATTGGAGAAGGTGCGCCATTTCTTCGGCCGAATAAAACCATTCTACCGTAGCGATCGATTGAGGCTTGCCCGCCATCATCGCGGCCTTGATGCTGCCAAGCGACCAGAGTTGCTGGTTTTCCTGAAGCAGTTTGACGCGGCTAGCGTAGTCCCCCGTATCCCATTGCCGGCGCAACGCGGCCTGGCCCGGCTCTTTCAGCACGAAAGCTTCAAGCGTCGATAATGTCGGGTGGCGCAATTCGGAAACAATGCGGTTCTGCTTTAAAAAGCCATCGACGTGCGCGCGGCCAAGATAATGTAGCAGGGTATCGGTCGCACTATTGTCGCTGATCGAAATCATCAGCGTGGCAAGACTGTGCAACGTCATCGGCGCGCGATCGGGCCAATTTTGGGTCTGACCCGACGGCAGCGACTTGTGGGTGAGCGGCACGACATCGCTCCAGCGGCGCTTTCCGGCCCGGATATCGGCATCGAGCGCTGCGAGAACGGCTAGTTTGAAGGACGATCCGACTGCCATCATTTTTCCGGCATTCCAGGTCGAGAGCGGTTCTAGCCCCGTCGCCGTCACGCGCCACACACCGATCGCAGTCGTTCCGGGCAACTGCTGCATATCCCTCAGGACCGCGTCGATACTGTCGCCTTTGAGCTGGATGTCGCTGATAAAAAGCCCGGTTACGCGCGATCCCTCAGTGCCATCCGATAAGGTCACATCAAGCCGCGCCGTCGCTCTTTCATACTCGACATAAATGCTCGCCTGATGCGCGTTTTTCCGGTCCGTACGAATGATCTTGATCGGCTGCCCATATTGGGCGCGCATGGAATCGGCAATTTCCCGCACCTTGTTTGCCGGTACTTCTTTGAGGAATGTCGGATGGAAAACCTGCGGGCCGACATCTCCGCCACGCAAAACCGCGAGCAGATCTTGCCCGCGCATATCAGCGGCCTCGTCCGCTATCGCTGCGGCAGCAGAAGCGGATTGTGCAGAGGCGATGCCCGGCCAGTTGCTCGCCAGGTTAAATAGAGCCAGGAGGAGCAGTGCAGGCCGGGATATCTTCATATAAGCCTGTCTTTTATTTCAAGGTTTTCATCCAATCGATGACTTCCTTGCGTTTCGCCGCATCGGGATAACCGGCAAAAGCCATCTTGGTACCGGGCATGTCCTTCATCGGCGCGGTCAGATATTTGTCGAGTGTGGGCTCATCCCAGACGTGGCCTGAGTTCTTGTTCGCTTCCGTATAGGCATAGCCAGCCACCTGTCCGGATTTTTGTCCAAACATCCCGAAAAGATTGGGACCGATGGTGTTTCCTGCGCCCTTGTCGACCTTGTGGCAGGTCAGGCAAATCTTGGCAGCCGGCGGTGCGGAAGCGGCCAGGCTGGTGGCCCCTCCGGGAGCCGGAGCGGCCGTGGTGGTATCCGTTGCGGGTTGCGCCGGCGCTTCGGCCGGGGTCGTATCGGTCGCTGCAGTGTCTGTCCCCGGATTTTCCGGCGCGGGTGAACTGCAGGCGGCGAGGGTCAGGGGGAGCAGTAACAAGGGAAGATATTTCATGCGTCAATCGCCTCCTCATCGAGCGTTGCGGCATTAGCCTGAATAAACTGAAACCGGTGTTCAGGATTTTTACCCATCAGCCGATGAACAAGATCCTGTACGCCGGCGCGCTCCTCATATTCCTTGGGTAATGTTATCTTTATCAGTGATCGGGTGTCCGGGTTCATCGTCGTTTCCTTGAGCTGTTGCGGCATCATTTCGCCGAGGCCCTTGAAACGGCCGACTTCGACCTTCTTCCCCTTGAACACCGTTTGTTCGAGCTCCGCGCGATGGTTGTCGTCGCGGGCGTACAGACTCCGGGTGCCCGATGTGAGGCGATACAGTGGAGGCTGGGCCAAGTAAAGGTGACCGCGCCGCACAAGTTCAGGCATTTCCTGGAAAAAGAAGGTCATCAGCAGTGTGGCGATATGCGCTCCATCGACATCCGCGTCTGTCATGATGATAACCCGTTCGTAGCGCAGATGATCGGGGTTGCAGTCCTTACGCGTGCCACAGCCGAGCGCCTGAATCAGGTCGGCGATTTCCGCGTTGGCGCGAATCTTGTCGGCACTGGCCGAGGCGACATTGAGGATTTTTCCGCGGATCGGCAGTATCGCTTGCGTCTTGCGATTGCGCGCCTGCTTGGCACTGCCGCCTGCGCTATCGCCTTCGACGATGAACAGTTCGGTGCCTTCCGGATCATCCGCAGCGCAGTCGGTGAGTTTGCCTGGCAGGCGCAGCTTACGGCCCGAAGTAGCCGTCTTGCGCTTGACTTCACGCTCCTGCTTGCGGCGCAGGCGATCATCCATGCGTTCGAGCACATAACCGAGCAGCGCCTTGCCACGCTCCATATTATCCGACAGATAATGGTCGAAATGATCGCGGATCGCGTTTTCAACGAGGCGCGCGGCCTCCGGCGAGGTCAGCCGGTCCTTGGTCTGCGATTGGAACTGCGGATCGCGAATGAAGACCGAAAGCATGAGTTCGCTCCCGGTCATCATGTCCTCGGCGGTAATGTCCTTGGCCTTTTTTTGTCCAATCAGTTCGCCAAACGCGCGTACGCCCTTGGTCAGGGCAGCCCGCAATCCCTGTTCATGCGTCCCTCCGTCAGGTGTCGGGATCGTGTTGCAATACCAGCTATAGCTACCGTCGGACCATAACGGCCAAGAAACCGCCCATTCTACTCGTCCGGCACCGTCCGGAAATTCCTGTGTACCAGCGAAAAACTCTGCCGTTACGGTTTCACGGCCCTGTAATTGATCTTTGAGGTGATCGGAAAGTCCGCCGGGAAACTGGAAGACCGCTTCAGCGGGCGTATCGTCTCCGATTAGTTCCGGCGCACATTTCCAGCGGATTTCAACGCCCGCAAACAGGTAGGCCTTGGACCGGGCCATGCGGTAGAGCCGCTGCGGCTTGAAACGCGCGGTTTCGCCAAAGATTTCCGCGTCCGGTACAAAGCTGACGCTGGTTCCGCGCCGGTTGGGCGTGGCACCCAGCCTTTCCAGCGGACCAACCGCCGTGCCGCGCGCAAAACGCTGCCGGAACAGTTCCTTGTTGCGGGCCACCTCGACCGTTGTATCGGTTGACAGCGCGTTGACGACGCTGATTCCGACGCCGTGAAGACCGCCCGAAGTCGCATAAGCTTTGCCCTCGAATTTGCCTCCTGAATGGAGCGTGGTCATGATGACTTCAAGCGCCGACTTGCCCGGAAATTTGGGATGCGGATCGATCGGAATGCCGCGTCCGTTGTCAACCACCGTCAGGCGATTGCCGGCTTCCAGGCTGATCTCGATACGTGTCGCATGGCCAGCGACGGCTTCGTCCATACTGTTGTCGATGACCTCGGCCGCAAGATGGTGCAGTGCACGTTCATCGATCCCGCCAATATACATGCCCGGCCGGCGCCGGACCGGCTCCAGACCTTCGAGCACCTCGATCGCCGAAGCGTCATAATTGGCGATGGTGACAGGTGTTGCAGCAAACAGGTCGTCGGACATGGCGCCGCTATAAGCCGCTGCCTACCGGCCTGCAAGCGGCAAGAACGAAAGCGAAACTTTCCGCCCCGGAGTGCAACTTAACGGACGCGCGGACCGCCGAACGGCATCGGCGGAGGCGGGCGGCGCGTGCCGCGCGGCAACTGTGCCTGATATGCCCGGCCACAATGCTCGACACAGTAAGGAAATCCAGGATTCACCGTTTCGCCGCAGAAATGGAAGTCCGGCTCGCCCGGATGTCCCATCGGCCATTTGCAGATCTTGTCAGTGAGATCGAGGAGGCTCGTCTTGTCCGCGATTTCGGGCGATGGCTTGGCGGGCACAAGGCGGCGCGGCGGAGCGGGCGGGATCGGAGCCTGCTGCTCTCCCGGGCCTTGACGCAGAAAGCCCCCCGGACCTACCGAGACGATCCGCGGCATATCGGAGCGCGCCGACGGGAAGGGCTGCACATTGTCGGACGTGGCAGCCGGTGCGGGGGCAGACGGTGTGCTATCGGCCCGTTCACGCGCCTCGACCGGCCGCACCGCAGGTTTTGCCTTTGCGGTGGTGGTCGTTTTTGGCGCTGCGGGGGCGGCCTTCTTCTTCGCATCTGCGGCCTTGACCGGGGAGGGTCTCGACTTGAGGCCAAGGCGGTGTGCTTTCCCGATCACCGCGTTGCGGCTGACGCCTCCCAGTTCTTCGGCAATCTGGCTAGCTGTCAGGCCTTTCTCCCACATCGATTTCAACTGGTTGATGCGTTCGTCGGTCCAGGACATGCGAAAATGCTTTCATTCATAGACGGGCCGGAACAGGCGAAGAGATCGCCATATATTCTGCCCGGGGAAAAGGATTGGCGCGATATAGGCAGTCTTTGCCCGAATTTCCAGCATCGTCTACAATTCTTGAAGCGCAAGCATGCTTGCAGTCGATATGTGCAATCTATAGGGACGCCAGTGATGATCACCGAGCCTGACCAACGTGAATTTTCTCCGGCATCTCGTATCCGCGCGGAACCCGGCGTCCCGATCATCCGATCGATCAACTGGCCGGGAATGTTTGCACTCTATCGCAAGGAAGTCCGCCGGTTTTTCAAGGTGCAGCTACAGACGATCTGGGCACCTGCGGTCACGACTCTGCTCTATCTTGTTATCTTCACGGTCGCCATGGGTCATCGCGGCGGTGCCATCCTTGGCGTTCCCTTTTCCGATTTCATCGCGCCCGGATTGATCGTCATGGGAATGATGCAGAACAGTTTTGCAAATTCCAGCTTCGCGTTGCTGGTGGGCAAGATGCAGGGCACGATTGTCGATTATCTGATGCCGCCGGTTTCGGTCGGTGAATTGATGGCGGCGCTGATCGCGGCGGCAGTTACGCGCGCCATTCTGGTTGGCCTCGCGGTATGGGCTGTCATGCTGGTCTGGCCCGGAGTCCATGTCGGGATCACCCATTTATGGGCGGTGATTGGCTTTGGCCTCCTCGGATCGGCAATGCTTGGCCTGCTGGGACTGATTACATCGATATGGGCGGAAAAATTCGATCACGCCGCGGCGGTGTCAAATTTTATCGTAGCTCCGCTTTCGCTCTTGTCGGGTACCTTTTATTCGGTGGATCGCCTGGCGCCAACTTTTGCCGCGATCAGCCACGCCAACCCGTTTTTCTACGTCATATCAGGTTTTCGTTATGGCTTTATCGGCACTGCGGATTCGCGCGTGGAACTCGGCTTTATCGTGCTTCTTGCTCTCAATATTGCGCTTGCCGCAATTTGCTATGGGCTGCTCAGGTCGGGCTGGAAACTGAAGGCCTAGCCCATTCGGTTCGGCTTAATGCTTGTAAATGGCTTTCAGCGCATAGCGTCCGTCTGAAAACCGCTCGAACAGCGCCTTGATCTCGGGGTGCTGGATGGGCCCCGCATCCGGGTCGAGAACAAGATTGCCTTGGCTCACATAGGCGGTGTAACTGCCTTCGTCGCCTTCTGCGAGAAGATGATAGAAGGGCTGGTCACGATCGGGGCGGACATGTTCCGGAATAGATTGATACCATTCCTCATCATTGGCGAAGACGGGATCGACATCGAAAATAACGCCGCGAAAATCGAAAATCTGGTGACGCACCACATCGCCGATTGCAAACTGCGTCCGCACGACAGGAGGAGGAGCGGATGAAGCGGACATATCGGCGCCGAGGCGGTGAGGATAATCTATCATGTCCTCAATGTAGGCGGTTGGTGTTCAACCGCAAGCATAATCGCAGAAAATGCGCAGACAGGGGCTTGGCAAGGCTTCGATCATTCGTTAAGGGCGCCGCTTCTGACCAACCGGTGCCGGATTATCCCGCGCCGACCTTGCGGAGAGGTGGCTGAGTGGTCGAAAGCGCCGCACTCGAAATGCGGTGTGCGGGTAACCGTACCGTGGGTTCGAATCCCACCCTCTCCGCCACTTTGGTATAAAACCGGGAACGCCGATTCCCGCCGATTTCCCTCCCTTAGTGGCTATGAGCGTTCTCAACAGCGTGTTTTTGTTGCCGTTGATGTAGATCGCATCGTCCGCGACCTCGACATGCTGGGCGAAAGCCCGGACGTGTTCCCGCCGATAGCCGCCCTTTCCGAGCCGAAGCCCGGTGCGCGCTTCTCTCGCCAGTTCCCGCACGGCCGCCCCTGTGAGGCCCTTATGGGCCGAGCTTTTCATCATGGCCTCGGTCCTTGCGGCGTCGGCCCGTGCCTGATCCCGTATCGCCGTCAGGCCGGCGATGCGTTCGCCGAGGGCGGATTCGGCCGGATCGAGCGAACCAGCCTCGATAGCCTCGTAAAGACGCTTGAGGCGCATATCGGCCTCGGCCGCGCGCTGGTTCAATTCGGCGATGTGCTGGCTGCGCCGCTCGACGCTTTCCTGCCGGCGATCCAATAGCGAGGCGAGCACGTCTTCGATCCGCTCGGGGTCCAGCAGCCTTTCCTCGATATGGCTGACCACCATGCGGTCGAGCTTGTCCATGGGGATCGCGCGGCCCTTGCAGCCGGTTTCGCCCTGCCGTGCCCGGATCGAACAGGCATAATAGCGATAGCGCCCGTTCTTGCCGGTGCGGAGCGTCATGGCCCCGCCGCAATTGCCGCAATAGCAAATGCCGGTCAGCAGGTTCGGGCCGCTGACGACGCGCGGCGGCGTCACCTTCGGATTGTTGACCTGCAACCGCTTCTGCACCGCCTCGAATATCTCAAGGTCGATCAGCGGCGGCACCGCGACGGTGACGACTTCCTCCTCGGGCTTCACCTCGCCTTTCTTGGACCGGCGATTGAAGCGGTGTTCGCCGATATAGGTGCGGCGAGTCAGGACGCGGTGAAGCTGGCCGATGCCCCAACGCCCTCCGCTGCGAGTGAACATGCGGTTCCTGTTGAGGTAGCTGACGATGTTCTTGACGCCCATGGGGCCGGACGTGCCGTCGCCTTCCGATGCTAGGCGGAAGATGAGCCGCACGGTGTCGGCGTGCAGCGGATCGATTTCCAGCTTCTTCTTCATCTTCGTGCCGCGCTGCTCGGCATCGACCACGCGGTAGCCGATGGGCGGCAGCGAGCCGTTCCAGAAGCCTTGCCGCGCGTTCTCTTTCAAGGCGCGCAGGACGTGCTTGGCGTTCTCCTTCGACTGGTATTCGTCGAACAGCGACATGATCCGCCGCATCATCTGGTGGATCGGATCGTCGCCAAGTTCCTGCGTCATGGATACGAGCTTGACGCCGTTCTTCGCCAGCTTCCGGTAGTAGTATTCCATTTCAAATTCGTCGCGGAAGAAGCGCGAGAAGCTATGCACCACCACCACGTCGAACGCTGGCGGCTTGGACGTGCCGGCTTCGATCATGCGCTGGAACTCCGGCCGGCGGTCGTTGGTCGCCGATGCGCCCGGCTCGACGAAGGTTTCGACAAGCTGATAGCCACGAGACTCGCAATAGGCTTCGCCCTGCCGCTTCTGGTCAGGGATCGACACGTCATGCTCGGCCTGCCGAGCAGTTGAGACACGCAGATAGAGCGCGGCGCGCAGGGCAACGTGCGGGGAATGAATGTTCATAGCGCGCCTCCTTTCGCCGCGCGGCGTTCGAGCAAGGGCAAGGCCAGCTCGACGCGATCATGCAGCACCTTTGGCACGAGCTTCTGGCCCTCGCCGGGGTCCATGCGGACAAGGCCGTAGCTCGCCATCTTCTTGAGGGTTCGGGACAGGTTGGGCTTTGCCCGTCCCGTGATCCGCGACAGTTCCTCCAGCGAGCCGGGCGACTGCTCGTCGATGACGCGCAGCAGCTCGCGGTTCCCGCTGGATAGAAGCTGCGCGAAGGATTCCATGGATGTGAACCACACCTTCGGATCGCCCGCCGCCGGCTTTTCCTCGCCCTTGGCGATCCGCATGGTGCGGGCCTTCATCTCGTCGTAGTCGGCAATCCCGACTTTCAATGTGGTCATGTTACGCCTCGCTCCTTCAACACCGCGTCCACCGCCTGCCAGAAGTCGGCCAGCAGCGTGGCCGCGTCCTCGTAGGCATAGGGCTTCACGGTCTGGAGGCGGTGCCGATGGTCCATCGGCTCGCCGCGTCTGCCCCGGCCGACCGGATGGGCGTTGTCGAAGCCGACCAGCCGTTCGCCCGAAGGCCCGTGAAGCGTGAGCGAATAATCGAGGCCGTGCGGCTTCTCCGGCGATGCCGGAACGCGGGTGACGATGAACTTCACCCAATGGCCGCCCTCGGGATCGACGACAAGCACCTGACCATCGAGGTCCAGAAGCGTGTCGAGGCTCTGGTCACGATCCTCGCTCATGACTTACTGTTATCATCTGGAGATAACGATGACAAGTCCTGATTGTCGGGATCAAGGTCGATGGGGCCGAATAGCCGGTCGAGCACATGGCCGAAATACCGCTCGAAGATTTGCAGTTCTTCCTCGGTGATCGGCACCTTTTCGGGCCAGTCGTCGAAGACCGGCAGCGTCTCAACATCGACGATGCGAAGCGGCGAGCTGCGGCGTTCCCGGCCGTCTGGCGTGGGTTCGTCGGCGTAGTCGAAAAGATCGTCAGGAAGTGCTTCGGGGACCGGGTGTCGCGGTCGCCCTTTGCGGGCGCGGCGTCGCTCTGCGCACATGGAATCCTCCTTGGTTCTGGTGGATTCCGGGGCGCTCAAGGCCCCGGAATTAGGCGAACCATGGAGGGCAGTCGGCGGCCTGTAGCGTGCCGCATTTGCACCTATGCGCTGGCGGCACCCCTGCCGGGATCGGCGGCAGGCTGGCCGCTCTCGCGGGCCAGCACCTCGGCATAGGCGACCAGATCGCGGTGAAGCGGCGCGGGAAGCTCCACCGTCACCTTGACGGGCTTGTCGTCGGGCAGCGGGCCGAGTTTCAGCTTGGTCATGGTCAACCTCCTGCCGGCTCGAACACAAGATCGCGGGTGACGATGATCCTGACCGGGAAGCCCGGCCGGATGGTGAGCGTCGGCGCGACCTGCAACTGGCGCTGGACGATCTGCTGGCCTGCCTGATTGACGGTATCCTGCGCGCCGTCACGGATCGCGCGGATCAGCCGGTCCTCGTCGCTGGTCGCCAGCTCCGTGCCGACTGCGAGCAGCGTGGACAGTCCTGCGGCCTTCATCAGATCCCACCAGTGATAATCGACGCCATCCTCAAGCCCGGCATAGCCGGAAGCGTCCGCGCCCGGCAGGCGCTCCAGCACGATGGAACGGCCGCCCGGCAGGATCAGGCGATTCCAGACCAGCAATACCCTGCGCTGGCCGAAGGTCACGCCATCGTCGTATTGGCCGATAATGCGCGTGCCCTGCGGGATCAGCAACAGCGAGCCGGTGGGACTGTCATAGACGTTCTCCGTCACCTGTGCCGTGATCTGGCCGGGAAGGTCGGACCTGATGCCGGTAATGAGCGCGGCCGGGATCACGGCCCCGGCCTGAAGGATGTAGGGCGATGCCGGCGGCGCGACGCGATCCGGGGCGACGGTCTGCCGGTCCACGGGTCCATTGAGAAATGCCGTGTGGCGATCCTGTGTCGCGGGCTGCCCGCCGAGGCCAAGCCCGGCAAGGCCGGGCATGGCCGTTACTGCCTGCGCTCCCGTGCGCGGGCCGGACTGGAAAAAGACGTTGCTCAAGCGGGCGGCTTCTTCCTCGGCCCTGCGGCGTTCTTCCTCGGGATCGACGGCGGGCGTCGTCATGACGGGCGGTGCGACCGGCTGCCCCCTTGTCTGCGCGTCGAGGATCGGACGGCCGAGGTCGCCCGGCAGCGCCGGCCCCAGGACGGGGCCGGTATAGTCGCGCGGCAGGCCGGACAGGCCGTCCGCCGTGGGGCGGTTCTCGGTCGAATAGAGTTCGTCGCCGCCCGGTCCTGCATCGCGGGTCTGGAGCGCGTAGATCAGCGCCCCGCCGATGCCGAGCAAAGCGACGGCTCCGACGCCTGCCAGCATCTTGCGGGACAGGCGCGTAACACGGGGCGGCTCGGCGCGCAGGCGCATGGGCGCGGCGGTGTCGGTGATGGTGTTGTCGGTCATGACGGGGTGTCTCCGGTCGCGCTGGCGGGCTGCGCGGCGGCGGCCTGCGTGGGATTGGTGCGGACGATCCTGACCGTCTGCTGGCGGTTGCCGCTGCCAAGGCGCAACTCGGCCGCGCCGAACAGGCGGTCCACGATCAGGACGTTCTGGTGTATGCGGGAATTGACGATCTGCGGCTCGCCGTTCGCACCAAGCACGAAGATCGGCGGCATTTCGCCCTGCACGATCCCGGCCGGGAAAACGACATAGACGCGCCTGCCATCGTCGAAGACGGAAACCGGCCGCCATGGCGGAATGTCGCCCTGCACCTGCAGGGCGTAGCGATAGTTCCGCGCCGCTTCTGCCGGGATAACCGGCGCTGCCGGAACGGTCTGGCGCTGGCCTGCTGGCGGTGTGGGATAGGCCCATGCGACGGCGGGCATGTAGAGCGATTCCCGCGCGCGCAACTCGATCATGTAGGTGCGCCGGTCGGTGGTGACGACAAGGTTGGTGGAAATGTCCGGTCGCGTCGGTTTCACGAGGATATGGACGCGGCGCGACGTTCCGCTGCCGCTCTCCGTGTCGCCGATGACCCAGCGGGCGGTGTCGCCGGCCGCGATCGGCCCCGCGCCTGTCAGGCTCTCGCCCGGCTCCAGCGCAATGGTCGTGATCTGCCCGACTGCGGCATAGACCTGATAGAGCGCGCCTTCCGACCACGGATAAATCTGGATGGCGTTGTAGTAGTCTTCCCGGCGCGGCTCGACGCGGGCGGCGGCATTGGCGTTCTCGACGCGGCCGGTCGGCGTGCCGGCAGGAGTGCCGCCGCGCGCTACGGTCCATGCCGGGGGCACATGCAGCGGTCGGGGCGTGTT
>JAEXAY010000044.1 GCA_023457895.1 Pseudomonadota bacterium | reverse complement strand
TTTGCACAAAAAGTGGAAAGAAAAACCACCTGGAGCAAAATATTTTTCCACTGACTAAATTACAAAAAAACAGGAAGTGGAAAAATTTTTTGCGGCTTTTGCTAACTTAATTTTCACAGAATATATTCAACCCCGCCTTTTGCAAATACTATGTTATGTGCAGTTTTTCTTAATAATTCTGTTTTTAAAAAGGATAAGAAGCAAGATTAAAATTATGTCTAACGCAATATAGATTTTAATATTTTGAATTGAGTTACATAAATTAACTCCGGTAATTTTTGATATACAATCTTTTGGACTATCTGTTTCATATTTTAAACTCACCATTGTATTCACAATTCCAAAAACAAAAATTGGAACTAAAATGATCAAAATAATAATTAAGATTTTGAAATATTTTGCTTTCATTTTGTATTCAGTTTTTTTGGGAATATAAATAAAACAATATTTAAAATAGTTAGTCCAATAATTAACCAATTTCTAAATATGGCGTTTTCGGAATTAATTTCCCTGTTCTTTTTCAGATATTCAATTTGTTGAATAGCAATAGGTTTTAATTCTTCTAAATCCTTAGAATTTTCAACGTTTGAAATTGGTGTTCTGTAAAATTCCGCGTCATTTTTTGTTTTTGCGAAGTCAATTTCATTTAGATTTCCTACGAAAAGCCATCCTAAAAGAATAATTGAAAATACAAAAACTAAAATTCTGATTTTATTCATTTCTCAATTTTGGTACGGTTTTTTGATAAAATTGCACATAACGGAAAAAGTATTTGCGAAGGGCGGGCTAAATTGTACGAAAAGTTCAATTTCGACCAACCGAAGCGAATGCTTTTTTCGTGGAACTAAACTACGAAAAAATTGTGGAACGAAAAAGCAGGCGCGACTAAATGCAACTAATAGTTCTATTAAATATTCAACCCCGCCTTTTGCAAATACTATGTTGGCTGTAGTGGTTTTTAGTCTTTTCCTAAAACATAAATATCATATACGATTAAATTTCCAAGATTTTTTTCGTCTTCTTTTATCCATTCTACACATTTTGGATTTGATGTCATACATTTTTCACCAGCAAAATCCCAATTTTGATTAAATACAACAGTTAATTGTGTTGGTCTGTTTTTTATTTCTTTACTACTAGTTTTTCTATATTCGTAATTTGTTACATATCTAAATGTAATTCTGTTCACCTGATTTACATTTTTGTTAGGGAAGGCTTTTATAGACTTTATTTCCACATCCATTTT
This sequence comes from Pseudomonadota bacterium, assembly GCA_023457895.1. GTDB lineage: Bacteria > Pseudomonadota > Alphaproteobacteria > Sphingomonadales > Sphingomonadaceae > JAFAFE01. The sequence goes on along the minus strand of JAEXAY010000044.1, from coordinate 4,763 downwards.
TGATAGTAAGTAATTCAATGGTTTACCAATAAATTCTTTTTTGTTAAGTTCCATTTTTTTAGCATCAGCAACTTTTTTCATAGTAGTTTGTGCACACGAAAGATTAAAAATCAAAAAAGATATTAATGTTAGGGTTTTAATTAGATTTTTCATTTTTATATATTTAATTAGGACATAGTGAATAGTTATAGCTTGTTGTTCCGTCAGCATTTTGAGTTGTGGTAATATTTACTGCTCTGAAATTACCTGCTGCATCCATTTTAGTAAGCGTGATTCCAGAATTGTATTTATTTAAAATATATGCTAAAGCACCAGACTCTGAAAAATCTAATTTTAAATCAGTCCATTCTTCAAAAAGACTCTGTGGGAAATTTATATAATTTCCACCATTAGGGTTTGGCGTGATAGAAGGCGGATAATTTTGTAAAAAAGTATTCATAGCACTAGGGTCTGTAACCACTAATGCATAAGTTGTGCCGTCTTGTGTAACTACATATCTAGTGTTATAATTGCTATATTGGTTTCTAGCATTTATCAAAGAATAGAAATCTCCAGGAGATGGGGGATTGTTATTAGGGTGGTTGTGTATATCACCAATTGGATTTAAAAAACTACTAGTTAGATTACCAATAGAATATTCATTCCCTGTTTGAACTGTCGTAGATTGGACTTTATTATTAACAATTCCTAATACAACACCATTCTCTTTACCATTATTCATACTTGTTATAGACGTTTTAGCACCATAAAATGCATCAGATTTAGAGTTTTGTGTTGCAGTATATGAAGGTAATTTTGCTTTACCACACAGATCAACTTCATCCATTGAATCATCAAAAAACTGATTAGAAATTTCTCGATATTTGGTATCACTTGTGAAAGTGTTGCTTGTAGTATTATCGCCACCGGGTATTAAATAGCAATCTGTTTCATAGGTAATATCATCTAAAGTGGTGTGTGAATAAACTAATCTTCCATCAGACATTTTTTTATACCAGTCGGTATAATGATAGGTTGTTTCTGTTACACAGACTTGATCGAGTTTTTGGGTAACACTGTGATTATTGTCTATACTTTCAACCCCATTTCTGAATTTTTTATCAACAATTAAATTTTTAGCCACATCAAATAACTTTAATTGTCCTGTAAATTTATCTTGATTAAGTAAACTTGCTTTTTGATTAATGGAGTTTTGATTAGGACTTATTTTAAGCAGATAAAGCTCTTGCTTTTCATCTCCTGAAACAATAAGTTGATAGCTATCGTTATTTTCAGGATTTTGTTGAATATCAATTAAAATAGGGTAAGATTTAATTTCAGATTTAAGATGTTCAGAATAGCCTAATGTTTCATTGCTCCAATCGATATGATAAGGTAAGAGAATTAAACTATTAAAAGTTGATTTTTTAGTGTCAAAGTTTTTTTTCGTAAGTAAATTTTCATCTAGAAATTCATTTCTACAAGCAATTAAGAAAAGAAATCCTATAATTGTAAAGATTAATTTTTTTGCCATACACGTTAAATTTTAAGTTAATCATTTTTTTAATGTTGTATTTAACGGTATGTATTTTTACCATTATAGCCAACGGTTTTCGGCTTGGCGATGTGGCGGATTATTAGCACAAAAGTTCAATAGAATTACTGCCGTTGAACCTTGCACAAATGTTTCATAGAAGCACTTCAGCCGCCATATTGCCAAACCGATGTTATAGCCAGTTGTTCTTTTCATCTCGTCCAGTATATTTCTAATAATTCGTGTGCTGTCTTAGATATTACTCTACGGTCGTCTTTGGTTAGTCCATTGACTGAGAATAATTTTTCTTTAAGGTCAATATATATCGGGTGCTTTATACTTGTTACTAAAAGTCCACCTTTATTGAGTTCTTCTGCTATTTCCTTTTTCAGTTTGTCCTTTTCAGTTTGTAATTTGTCGATATATTCAAAACCGCATTTAACGATTTCGTTTGTTTTAATACTTTCAATTTGTTTGTCAAGGAATGGAAGTCCGTATTTTTTGAAGTCTCCAAAAATTTCCCTTACGGTTTTTGTGGTTGTTTCAACTTGTCCGTTATGAAAATAGTAAGCATCTTGAATATTTAATGCACCTGAATTATGTTTCAACACTTTTAAGTCTTTATGTGGATTTAAAAATCCCGTATTGTAATGGTTTGAAAAAATGTAATCTGGATTTAGTATTGAAGAAATTGAGCAAGCAAAGTTTTTGTCTTTAAGCGTAAAGATTACGTGAAGTATTTCATACACTGTCAAACTGTTTACTTGTCTTTGTCGTTGGAATGAGTAACAACCTTTTTTATATGCTAAAAACTCAAAGTCAGGTAAAAATTCACTTGCCGTCTGAATAAGAATTTGTTTAATCTCTCCTTTTTTCAGTTCGGATGATTTGTCCTGCTTAGTTGTCAACTCTTTTATTTTGTCTATCCAGTTCAATTTGTTCGTTTGTGTTTCGGTGTCGTTCTACAATTGGCTATAACGGAAAAAGTATTTGCGAAGAGCGGGCTACCTTGCAGACAATTTCAAAGGAAAACCGAGCCAAAGCAAAATGCTTTTTCAGATTTCTAAATTAAGGAAAAAAGAAATATGAAAAGCATTTTTGCGGATATTGTCAACTGAATTCTCAAAGACAATATTCACCCCGTCTTTTGCCAATACTATGTTAGCAGAAGTATCTTTATTTTAAGCATCTGTAATTAGAGTTTACTTTTCTATAAAAATCTTTAATTGGTTCAAAACCTATTTTTTTTCGTAAGTTTTCGGCTTTATCACAATCGCAAATATTGGAATTTAAATAAGTTCCATACGAAAAACAAATTTCAACCTTTTCGTTTTTCATAAAATTTTGTACGACTTTTTCTTTATTATTTTCCAATGTATAGTCAAGCACTCTTGCATATTGATAAGGATACATTTCTCCATTCAAAACGGCTTCCAGCATAAAAGGCTTTAATTCTTCAACTTGATTTTTCGTAAAATGAAGAGTTAGTAAAACAATATTGTCAGTTACATCATATTTTCCTTTTGGACTTATTTCTCCTATTGTTGAAAATCCAAGCCATTTATTTCCATTTTCCTTTATCAAATTTTTCAATTTTATGAAATTTTGAGTATCTGTTTTTTTCATTTTTTTTGCGCTTCCAAAAATTGGATTTCTTACTTTTTGATCCTTATTAATCATTTCTTTAATTTGATTCTTAAGAGAAATATCAATTGAGTGTAGAAACTCTTTGTTTAGGCTTTTGTATTCTTTTTGTAATGTTTTCCAGTAAGAAGATTTTTTGAAATTTGTTGTTTTTGATTTGATTCTTTTTAAATTCAAACCTTGCTGAATTCCTTTTTTAAAGTATAGATAAGTTTTTTCATTTTTATCCATTTTTTCAGCATTTAATCCTGCAAAAAGATAATCTTCATTAAATGGTCTTTTTACAATAGAAAATACATTTTGATAAAGAGAATCAGCCTTTTGGAAATTTTTATCCAACGATAAAATTTCAGCTTCGTTTATTAATTTGTGGTATTCTATATAATTTTGTGCTTTGCCAAAGTTTATAGATAAGAGAAGTAAAAAGAGTAATATACGATACATTTTAGCGGTTCGATTTGATATTTCTGCTAACGGAAAAAGTATTTGCGAAGGGCGGGCTAAATTGGACGAAAAGTTCAATTTCGACCAACCGAAGCGAATGCTTTTTCCACGAAACTAAATTACAAAAAATAATGTGAAGTGGAAAAGCAGGCGCGACTAAATGTAACGGGTCTTTCTATTAAATATTCAACCCCGCCTTTTGCAAATACTATGTTATGTGCAGGTTTTTTTATTTAGAAAATCATTTATTGAATTCCAATCGTCTTTATATTCAATGAAATCTCTAATTTTTGATTTTGTTATTTTACCCCAATTACTTTTTTCCTTATTCTTAATGTAGTCTATTGGAAATATATAAAAATCAGGTTCTTTTATACCTAAATCTCCATTCTTTTTGATTTTTGAAAAGCCTCTATTTAAAGCAACAAAAATTACAAAATCGCAACCTAAATCATTTATTATAAATCCATCCCAATCAGTTCTAAATCTGCTTTTAACTTGTATTCTGGCAGAAGTGTTATTTTCAGGATTTACGCAAACCAAGTCATATCCTTTAAAATTTTGGTAAGTTTTGTAAGTTGAAATACCTTTTATCATTAAATTTCCAAGAACTAAAAATTCTGCACCTTCAGATTCAAGTTGAGTATTTTTTCTACTTTTTTTAATCTTCTTTTTCAACGTAGTAATATTCATATTCAGGATGTTCTTCAGTGATTATTTTAATTCTTCCACAAGGAATTTTTTCAGGTTTTAAATCTTCAGTAATTAAAACTCCAAGAAGAAAATATGGAATAGTTATACTAACTTTATAAGTTTCCCTATATTCTTCTACAATTTTATCAAAATCATAAGTGTTTAATGCAATAATGTCATCTTCGGATATCTCTAAATCTAAAATTGCATCTCTCAAATTCTTGATTGTTATTTTGCCGATGTATCTAAAATCACTTTTCATAAATCATTTTTCTTCAAAAATATATTTAAAATTTATGAATGTCAAGTTTAGTTATCAACAATCTCATTGACACAATGTTTGTGTATTATCCTGAAATAGTTGACACATTTTTCAGTTATTTTGTTGGGTTAAATTTAGGATTTTTTTTCGTTTATAGGATTTATATTTTACATTTTCGATTTGGTGCACATTTTCGGGAGTTTGAAG
>JAEXAY010000043.1 GCA_023457895.1 Pseudomonadota bacterium | reverse complement strand
TGCTAAAGATGATCCCTGCCTCATGTACGAATCATTTAAAACTGTACAAAACAGTTCAGACAGATTCGCGCATGGGGCAGTTGCAGATTCAGACGCAAGAAATGAAAGAATAAGAAGGACAAAGAAACGAATGGACAATAAACCACTCTTCCTATTTTGCATTTCAGAATTTTTACGTAATTCTGGAAGATTTTTCTTAGAGCCTTATACAAAGGACTTTGGGAGAATTACCCATTTTTGAGGTAATGACTTAGCAACTGTGCTATTTAACGCATTCTGCCTTGAAATGCTTTCAAGTAACTCTATTGAATACAAAAGTACAAAATAAATCTGAAATTCACGAGGACTTTTTAGCCATAAATATTCAACCACCTATACTCTTCTCCTATTTGTATAGGATAGAACAGTTTAAGAAGTCGATTGTTTTGACGTTTCCTTGTCTTCAAAACAACATTAGCAATATTTACCTTAGGTATGTCTAATTTACATTTGCCTATTTGATAATTAATTGCATTATTCATCCATTTGATTTGACTATTGGGAATGTCAGTAAATGCATAATAACCACACCATTGGGCAATAGCTTTTTTAATAAAAAATTCTTTTTCTTCAGAAGTCGATGTGCATTTGAGTATGGTTTTAATTTTCCCGATTAGCTGATAACAACATTCTTTTGTCGGAAATAAATTTTGGCCATCAAAGATTACACCTAAATATTTCATACTATTATTCTTTGGATTTAAAAAAATAGCTGTTTTTGCATCAGAGGAATTTTTCAAAGGATGTATGACTAATTTTCGAGTATCCAATAAGTATTTCTCAACTTGAGATAATATAAGCTGAGCTTCCTCAATATTAGGTACAGAGAATACTATATCATCTGCATATCTAACCATCTTCCAATCATTAGATATGGCTAATCTATCTAATTCATAAAGATACAAATTGCTTAATATCGTTGAAATGGGATTTCCTTGAGGTATTCCCCCTTTAGGAAATTTATCAATATCGCTTTTTTTAAGGGCAGAATAGTCAACTATAGGATTAATACTTTTGTAAATCAAGCTCTTCACATATTCATCTATTGGATATTGACTTAACAAATGAGTAAGAATTCTCTTGTCAATTTCATCAAAAAAATGCTTAATATCTATTTTTAACAGGATGTTTTCTGGATTATGCATCCTCTTTAATCGAATTAGAGCATCTCTAGTACTTTTCCCTTTTTGATAAGCATAACTAACAGAGCTAACACGATTAAATACAGGTGCTAAAGAATCTGACAAATAGTCACTCATAGCTTTTAATACGAGTTTATCTCTAATGGTTTTTGGAATGATGAGCGGCCTATAACCTCCATCCTTTTTCGGAATTAGAGTTGCTTTCCATTTACTAAAATTATAATCTTTCCGTTGAAGATGTCGTTCTATAACTGCTAATCTTGTTTTATAGGTCTTTGTAAAAGAATTAAGGTATGGCATAAAATTTTCATCATTATTCTTTTTCTTCTCGAAAAAACTGTTCCATGCATCATATAAGAATTTACGCCACTTCATAATTATTGCAGTTTAAAAGTAAAGCAAATATATTTTGAATATAAAATTAAGATAACGACATATATTTTTCATAGAATAATGCCGTTATTTAAACTCTTAAGGTCTTGATATTCAAATATCACATCAATAATTATCAATTGTAATGTTATTATCTATGTTAATATCGTGTGTATCTGTTCGTACAAAACGAGCTCGTATCTTTAACTTTTCTTTCTTTTCATTTCCATGATTATCTACAATTGTCACAGGGATAAAATTATCGCCATCTTCTAAGTGCATGTTCACCGTAGCTTGTAATGGATTTTTTTCTTTTGTTAAGTCAAATATAAATTGTTTAGTTGACAGCCATTTTGCAAGTATCCCTTCTCTGGATACAATAACCTTTTGGACATCACCGTTATATGATATATGTAAACTTACATTGCATTCAAGTCCATTGCCATCCCAATCCGCAACATAAACATTACATTGTCCGTATATAAGAGGCTTTTTGGGTGGTATTTTTATTCGTATTTCGTTTCCAAAAGAGATTATACTTTTATCATTAATATTCTCACCTTCATTAGGAGCCAAATTATCTATTGCTACAAGACCCAACGGTTGTATTTTGTACCTCCAATCATTGTTTATGGCCACCAAACATATACATTTATATCCATTACTATTAGATTTCCGATAACAATCCATACCACCTCCAAGAACTTTTGAGCACAAGTCAAAATCATTAGATATGATATCTTCTACAAATTCTTCAATTTCTTTTGCGGAAGAACAAGCGTACAACACATAATAATCTGCCACAATAGAAGAATTGACTTTGTACTTCAAACCAGAGAAACCATGAATGACTGGGATAGTTGAATTTGTTACATATTCTATCGTATTAGTTTTGGACAATTGATTAACTAACCCACGTAACAAATGTATGTTTACATCATCCAAATATTCTTTCTTTCTAAATAGCCACTTTTTAATATCAACAGTTTGCGTAGGGTTGGAAAATTTAGACAGTAATGGAGCACATTGCCCTAAAATTGAAAATATAGCATCTTCCTCGTAGTATGGTGAAATATTATAATTGTAGGCTGTATCTATTTCGTTTTCAACAACGACTTTAATTTGCAGCACATTATTATTCTTTAAAGCTCGTAGAGCAGTTTCATTCTTATCTTTACATTTTCTTATAATATCAAGCAACGATAAAGAAATAGAATTCTCTTTACCCCCATTAAATAACATAACATTTTCATTTTGTACAGATATGGAGATATTTTTATTTGATATATGATCAATTGACAATGTGTCAGTTGCAAATCCAATAATAGACTTGGAACATTTTGACGCAGTATTGCCATTGTTGCATGACGAACAACCAATCAGCAATACCATCAAAAGTGTATAGAGAATTTTATTGTACATATTTTCCAAATTTTGATTTTTTGGGAACTGAACGAGTTTGCGAGTCTTTCTTTAATGGGGTGTTTGATGATTTCTTTTGCTCTGAAATCGTCTTTGCTTGAGGCTTAAAAGGAGCTTGCATAGATACCAATTCATTATATACGCGCGCTCTCATGCTCTCTGATTTGCAGGCAAAAGTAAACCAGTCCACTAATATATTTTCTGACTCATTACCTGTTTTACGAACAACAATATTTCCTAGGCTTGCAAACCAAGTGTTGTAATTATACCCCGTTCCTTTTTCTATTTTCACCTTTCTCTAATTTACTTCAACAGAATAATAACTTTTATACGACTGATTTCCAGATGTATATTAAAAAATTAAAATACCATTTTCAATATGCATATTTCGCACTTCATATGGAGTTCTACTCATTAGTTGTTTTCCCTTGTAGTATTCGGGTAACTCTATAGATGATTTGAATTCATTTATAAGTTTCTGTAAGTCTTGTTACGCATAGATGTTCAAATTAATGGTCATCAATATTAGAATCGTTAATAAGAGAAACCGTTTATTCATAACATATCTTTTGCTAAGAGTTTTTTATAAAAAATCAAGTTGTCTCAATCCGACTGCAAAAGTACAAAAAATCCGTTATATGTCATTCTACTATCACGGACTTTATTTTGATTTACAATTGCATACCTTTATTTTGTCTTGGTTTCGGTATTCCGATAGCTTCTCTAAACTCGTTCATCTTCCTTCTGAACCTGTTTACGTGTGATACCCCGTCAATCTTAAAATCGAACTTCCCGTTTTCGTCCTCCTTGATGGAGCAGACGGAATGCTTGGTATCAAAACTTTGGTTGAACTCCGAAGAGTAGAGTTTGCCTTTTATAGTAATATCCTTGAATGTGCATAACCTTCGGATAATACCGTCATCGAAACCCAAGCGGTCACGTAGGAAATTTATTGTCGGTATCAGGTTTTCCACATACGGAAAATAACGCTTGACAAAGTCCGTAAACTCGGACAGTTTGCGGTGTCGCTGCTCGTAAGTATACGTTATCTCCTGCATGTGCTTCGCCTGTTGCTGTTCCCTTTGTCGGACTTCTTCTTCAAGTTCAGATACACGCTCATGTAAATCCCTGTTCTCCCTCTCCAACGTCTTGACCTTGTTACTACCGAAAAGAGAACCGACACTTTCTGCAATGTTGGTCGCTGCGGTAGTGGCTGCTCCTCTCAGTTTCTCAGTCTGCACCTCTTTCTTGGCTTGGCGAAGTTCCTGCTGTGCTGCTTCTTTCTGCTCCTGCAAATCCACCACTTCCACTTTGAGGCTGTCAGCGAGTTTCGTTGTTTCGTCGTAATACTGCTGCGTGGACTTGTGCCATGCCTTCGAGCCGTCTATGCCACGCTGCAATCCGTACTTCGCCATCGCAATAGCATAGGTGTCTTGGTAGGACTTCAATTTCAAGCGTGTCATGATATCATCGGCACACAACCTTACGGTGTCGGTCGGCTTCTTGCGGTATCGCTTCTTCGTTTGTTCCTCCCTTTTCCTGCGCTTGTGTTCCCCCTTGACGATGGGGACGAGCGTGGCGTGTATGTGCGGTGTTTCCTCGTCCCGATGCAGGTGCGCCGCTACGATGTTCTCCTTTCCGAACGTGTCGGCAAAGTATTTCATATTCGGCACACCACTCGTCCAACGCCCTCCCTTTCGATGCGTTCCATGTCCTCGTGTGTTCCCGATACGTTGATGCAGATTGCCTGTACTTGGTTGTTGCCGATTTTACGTGTCAGTCCCGCTTCTTCCAATCTTTTCTGAATAACTAACAGCCGAACGGTCTTTAATGCCGTCGGGGTACGCAACGAGTTTTCGGTTTAGGTGTGTTCGTGTCGGATCGGCGTTCTTCGGGATGATGAAACGCTCGATGTGGGCGGTTGTTCCGCTGTCGGAACCGTGTGTCTTTTCCATGTGTAATACTACAAATCCCATATATTTTTCCTTTCTTTTTTGGCTTGTGAAACAATAAATTCGACTATCTTCGGGAGCGGCAAAGAGGCGTCCCCGATGGGGTGTGCAGAAGGGCTTGCCCCTTGCCCTATTGGGAAATTTTCAGCGATACGGAGTATTGCGACTCGGAAAATTTCCTAATAAGCTACGATATTTTCCGTTGGCAAATATCCGTGTGGCTACAAGCGTTCACCCGCCCTACATCTTCAGCCCTCGTTTTTTCGGTGGCTGCATCATCCGTCTTGCGGATTGAACTTGCCGTTCCTGCTTTATGGGTTCTACCGATTGAGACAAAGGTTTGCCGCACAAATAGTCATTCAAGTCCTTATACTCACGATAGTACAGCGACTTGTCAAGCAGACATTCACCGAACTTTGCTTGCAGGTGCTCACAAACTGTCTGTCCTGCCGTGTCATTATCGAAGAAGCAACCAATTTTGGAATAGGTTGCCAACAACTTTCAATGAATTGAGGTAAAAATGGATTGTGCAAATGAAAAACTCCCGAAAAACGAATGTCGGATTACGCTTTTCAGGAGAAAACAAGAATGCCTGTCGTACATACTTACTGACTTGCTGACCTCATTACGCCAGTACTGTGTTCAAACTCTACGAAAGATATTCGGTCTTGGCTGTATCTGTACCATTCAGCGAAAAGAAGATGGTTTGTTTTTCTTTTCGCAAGTACAGTCTTTCAAGAACGGTATTGCGCACCCTCTCCGCTCCGAATGTACCGATACGGAAAGCAAGGGCGATTATCGTTTCAAGGTTGTAAACCTCCATGTTGCATTTGCACGATATGCGTATAGTGCGCTTTATTCGCATTCCCTTAAAACTCCGCTCTTGCAAAGTGCCTTTACTCCTGCACGGAAAGTCGGGGTGGTTACTCCGAATAATTCGCAGATTTCCCACTCGGTCATGGCGGTTGTGCCTATATCGTTCAGCATGACAATGTTGCCGTTATTGTCCGTTGAGATAATGTTTCGTTTCATGGCTTCGCTTGGTTATGGGGTACACTTCCGAATGATGCGTTCAGCTTGTTTCCGAATATCGTGAGGTCATTGTCAAGTTTCTGCGTGGTTATCTTCGCATAGATTTGAGTTGTGAGAATGTTCGTATGCCCCAAAACACGGCTCACGCTTTCAATGGGCATCCCCTTACTAAGAGCCAACGTTCCAAAGGTATGACGTGCACAATGATAAGAGATTCGCTTTTCTATTCCGCATTCCGTTATCACCTTTTTTAGCTGCTTGCACATCGTCCAATAGTTGATTTTTCCAAAAACCAACTTATCTTCCGACAGGTGTCTGTACCGTTTGATTATCTGCAAGGGAATATCAAGCAGCTTCACTTGGAAAGGAACATTCGTCTTGTGGCGTTTGGCGATAATCCATTTCTCACCATTCACTTCCACTATTTCGTCCGTCGTAAGCTCTTTCATATTCACGAAAGACAAGGAGGTAAAACAGGCGAATATGAGTAGGTCTCGCACCAATGCAAGGGTGGGATTGTCAAACTCATACGCCATGATTCTTTTGATTTCATCCTCTGTCAGAAACTCACGCTCCTTTACATTCGGGCTGATGTAGAATTGCGTAAACGGGTTTCTCGGTATCAGTCCGTTATAATGCGCACGCATCACGACACCTTTCAGCCAAATGGTAGCGTTTTTCAGTCCCCGTTCGGCGGTAAGATAAGCCGCAAACTCCTTGATAAAATCGGGTGTAAGTTCCAACATGGACATATCCGTCCGTTTGCAGAACGACTTGATAAAGGCTGCGACATAATTTCTTGCCCTTACCTTGACCTTGTATGCGGTCTTTGCTGACACGTTTCAGAAAATTGGCGCAATCCTTGTCGAAAGCCTTTACCAGTGTCTCATACTCACTTCCTATCCCTTGATAGGCATTGCGCACCATTTCAGCCGTAACGTATGCTTCTCAGTCTAATATGCGCTGGTAGTGCTTGATGATTTGCGCCTTGATGTTATCCAAAGTGTGGTTGATGTCCCGTGCCTCAATGCTCTTGCCTTTGGCTCGGTTGCCTTTCGCATCCCAAAGGGTTTTCGGGATGGTCTGTTTACAACTGAACTGCGCTACAGTCCCGTTGATTGTCACTCGTCCCATGATGGGGACAATACCGTCTTTCTCCTTGCTGCCGTTCACGTAGAACAGCACCTTGAATGTACTTCTTGCCATACTCGTTTTTTTGTTCGCAAAGTTAAATATCAACGAGTTAGACCTTGATACGCAAATCGGTGACAAACGGTGAAATAGCATCCGGCATATGTTAAATCTCACTTTTTATCGGGTAATGATTAGCAAACCGTTCTCTTTTTTAAATCCGCTTTTCTTTGCGTTTTTCGTTTTTTCGGCTTGGCATCGTTTGACACCGTAACAACATTGATATTAAGTTATTTAGCGTCATTTATCCCGTTTTTCTCGGTTATTCCATAGATTTTACGTATCTTTGTTTGCAGGGAGTTGTTTGATAGCGCAATACTTCAAAGCCTCTTGAGAATTTATTTTTTGAGCCGGTATCCTTCCTGCTGATTTATTAAAAAATAAAACACCTTATTACTATG
>JAEXAY010000042.1 GCA_023457895.1 Pseudomonadota bacterium | reverse complement strand
CGATCCACCCTGCACGATGCCCGCAACCTCGCGGCCGAGCTGGCGGTCGATCACTGGCCGCCATGGGACAAGAGTGAACTCGTGGCTCTTTTCGACAATGGCGAACTTGCCGCTCGATAGATGTGCGGTCCCGGTGAACTTGCCGCTGATATTTTCGCCATCGGCAGCCGCCCGGAACGGCAAGCCTTTGCTGCTGGCCATTTCCGCACCGACGCGGGCCACTTCCCGTTCCCGCAGATTGGCGAGCAGGTTGCGCCGATAGAGAATGCGTCCATTCTGCTGCCGCGTGGCATCGCCCTGAGCGATATGGTGCTCGCGGCGCTGGTCCATAGCCTCGCGCACCTGTTGCCCGAACCCTGCCGGAGTAAGATCCGAAGCGTGTGGCGTAACGAGTCGCCGGTCCAGCCAAGTCGCACCATCGGCGCCGATCTGCTTTTCGAGATCGAAGGACGACACGACACGGATGCTGGCCTGCTGGTTGCGACCGGCATCATAGGCGGTGGCGCGGCTCTCGAAGTCTTCGGGGATGCGCCACTGGTCGGCGTCGATCCGCTCGGCAATCCCGGCCCGGCGTAGCGACTCCAATCGCCGGACATGGGCATCGACATAGCCCTCATAGTCGCCACCCGGCACACGTCCCTCGAACTTCGCCTGTTCGAGGTGGCGGCTCGGTCGGTAGATACCATTTTCCGAGATCGCAGCGATGGTGCGATCGGATGGGCGCTGTGCTGTATCGGCGGGGCCGACTTCCACGATGCTGCCAATCCGGGCGTCTTCGACGCGGGCCGGATCAATGCCGGGAAGATGATGTGTTCGCCCGTCGATGCCGTCGACCACGAGGGTCAGGTTCTCGCCCATCTCGTCGGTGAGATATTTGTCCACGACGCGGCCGGTGATCGGCATCGCGGGCGCGCCGTCGTGAAGCTGGAAGGTCATCGGATCACGTTCCTGCCCATCAGCCTTCAGCGCCTTGTGCATGTTGCGGATGATGTCACCGCGCTCACCGAGTTCACGCAGCGCTGGTTCCATCTTCGCGCCAAGCTCCCAGATGCCGGGTGCATGTTCCGTTGCCAACCCCATCTTTTCCAGTTTGGCGAGACGGCGCAGGCGAAGCGTACGGTTGAACTGGCGGCGCGTGTCGTCGGGATCATGGCGCAGATCGAGGATCCGTTCATCGGCCTCTTCGGTCATTGCCCGGTCGATCCGGGTGAAGCGGTCCTGGTCGATTTCGGCAGTCAACTTGCGGCTCTGCTCGATCTCGGTGGCGAGTCCAAGTTCCAGCGTGACCAGTTCGCTGGCCCGCTCACGAATACCATTTGCGAGATAATCGCCATTGATGACCAGGTTCTCGCCCAGATCGTCCTTGCCCCGAACAATGATATGGGCATGGGGATGGCCGGTATTGTGGTGATTGACCGCCACCCAATCGAGCTTCGTGCCAAGATCGCCCTCAATGCGGCTCATCAGATCGCGGGTGTGCTCGGTGAGATCGGAAAGATCGGCGGCATCTTCCGGCGAGACGATGAAGCGGAACTGGTGGCGATCATCCTTGCCGCGGTCAAGAAACGCATCTCCATCGGCGCCGTCCTCGTTCGCCGAATAAAGCTGGCCGCGCTCGCCATCACGCGATGTCCCGTCTCGCTGGATATAGCGCAGATGGGCAGCCCCTTTGCCATTCTTTCCCGCGCCTTGGACATAACGGGTTTTGACGACGACGCGGCGCGCTCCGGCCGTACTGTGACGCCAACCGCCCGACAGGGTTCGGGCGCGGACAAAGGCCGCGCCACGGCCACGCTTGACACCCGGACCTTTGCCAGTGCGCGATGCCTCCCCCCTCTTTCCAGCCGAACCAGATGAAACCGACGAGGAAGTCCGTGATGCGAAAGATGAAGATCTGCCGGAGCTGTTGCTATGCTGACGCGCTAGCTTCTTCGCCTGCGTCAGAAAGCACTTCGCCTTGCCCACCTTCGGCACGTCGGATTTGATCCGACCCGGCCTGGGGCGAAAGCGGTTCTCGTCATCGGCGCTCATGTGCGCACTCCATGACGCTTAGGCATGCAAACTGCAGATATTCGGCTAGAGTGCCGGTCAAAACTCAGCAAAACCAAGGCGTTGCGCCATATCGCGGCACGCGAGACCCAAAAGCAGGGTGCCGTGCGCCGCGCCCCAAAATAGTGTGCAGACAAGGGCTTGCCCAGAAACCGGCCAGATAGGGTGCCGGTTTCCTTTATCTTGCCCTCCGCCCTTCTTTCCCTTTTTGCCCCTCCTGCCGGAAATGCAGTCAGGCGCAATCCTGCCTGTCTGCACACCGGAGCCGGACCGAAAGAGCGCGCAAACGTCATGGTCATGGCCAATTTCCATCGCTCGAACGGGCCACGAATATGCCTCCGTCCTGCGGCTCCTGGTCGACGGGATGGTGCAGAGGAACGGTTGCGCGACTATCGCGCGGCGGCTGATCGGCCGCCGCTGAAATGCCGCCGGATTGCGTAACAAAGAGAGGAGCTTCGCGCCAATCCGGTGGCGGCGGCGGTACGATGGTCGGTGCGCCTGGCGCAGTTACGCCGCCGAGAAGTGGCGCAAGCGTGGCGACATAAGCGCGCGTCTCTGCGGGCAAAACGCGGCCGGTCGCCAGATGCTCGTCATAGCGACCCGGACCGGCATTATAGGCGGCAAGCATGGCTGCGACATTGCCGTAACGGTTCCACATCTCGCGCAGATACGCTGTGCCTGCGAGGATATTATCGCGCGGGTCATAGGGATCGCGCCCGAGGCCGTGGCGGCTGCGCAGGCCCGCCCAGGTATCGGGCATGACCTGCATCAGTCCCATTGCGCCCGCCGATGAGATGGCGCGTATATCGCCCGCGCTTTCCACGCGCAGCACGGCACGAATCCAGTGCTCCGGAATACCGAAGCGCTGTGATGCCTCGGCAATGAAAGCAGCATGGGGGTGCACTGTGACAGGCGCGGATTGCGGTGTCACTTCCGCCATGGCCACCGTCCAGCCGTCGCCCGCCGACAGCAGGGCCGTGAAGAGAAGCAGGGTGCGGGATCGCATGATGTCAGTCCCGATCTTCGCGGGGGCGTGGGCGGCTCCAGTGCAGCGACCATGACGAGCCAGCATCGTCGTCGCGGAACAGGTTGGCGCGGATCGGTTGCGGCAAGGCGGGATCGTCGAGTAGCACCGAAAGATATTCGCCAGCCTTCTCGCCAGTGCGTTTCCATGCGGCGCCGACCTCCGGTCCGTCCTGTTCAACGTGATGGACGCGGTAGTCCGGTGCATTCTCCGCATCAGAATGTTCAGCGGGAACGATGACGAGGTCGCGCTTCAGGGTGAGCGTTACGAGCTGACCGGCAAAGCCGGATGCGTCACGCGAGAATTGACCGATCTGTGGCATGGTAGGTCTCCTGTGTTTGAAAGTTTGGCTTGGGTTCAATGCGTGGCCGCCCGCCATTCGTAGCGGCCATCGCCTTCCTCATCGGTCCAGAGAGGGAGCGCCCGGCCGATGACGGAACTGGCAGGAAGAGGTCCGAAGTAACGGCCGTCGAGGCTGTCCCGGATTTTCCAATTCATGAGGAAGAGTTCGCCGTCGCCGATGATGCGGCAGCCCTGCCAGACCGGCAGATCGCGGCCCATGCGGTCGCGCTCCAGCGCGTCCCCCATCTCGACATGATCGACGGTAATGGTCGCGCCGCTGCGGCAGACGCGCTGTCCCGGCAGACCGAGGACGCGCTTGAGCAGCGGCACGCCGCGTCCGATATAGCCGCGCTCGACCATGAAGCGCTCCAGTGGTTCGGGCGGCATGAGGGCGACCAGTTCGGGGACTTCGAGCGCGTCCGCAGTCTCGACGGTGTAGAAACCGATGGGCGCGCTGGCGGTAGCATTCCAGATCAGCCGGGTCGGGAGATCGACGACAACCGTAGTGACGAGAGTGCCGACAGCTATCATCGCAGCGGCAAGGATATGACGGCGGCTCATGGCGCGATCCTCCGGCGGCTGATCCATGCGGCATGACGTTCGGGCGTGTAGGGATTGGGTTCCTGACCGGCGCTCTGCCGGTTGTGGACATGTCGCCAGTAATCCGGCGCGACATCCGCGGGATCGACTCCGAGGGCGTCTATGGTGTCGATAAGGGCGAGTGCCCGCTGAACCTTTGGCCAGCCATCGATACGCAACAGGATTTCGCCGCCGGGGCGAACGAAGGGCACGGTCTGGAATGGTTCGCCGCGCCCGACCGCACGCAGGATGTCGAGCCGGGAAACGATGGTGCCGTAATCATTGGAGGCCCAACGGACGAAGGCGAAGACGCTGCCCGGCGCAAAGCCGACAATGCTGCGACGGCGATCGATGATCTGCTCGAAGCTCTTGTGGCCGAAGCGTATCCATCGCTCGACCTTCTGCTTCTGGAAGGTCAGTTCAACCAGCGTGGTGAAGGGGGCTGGCCCGTCTGATTGCAGACGGCCATGCACAGGACGTGTCGCTCCACCGCTCATGACGGATCTTCTTCGCTGGGTGGAAACGCGCTGCCGAGCATCTCGCGCAGCATGACGGCGACAGTGACGCCGCGCCGGAAGGCCGCGACCTTGATGCGTCCACGCAGCTCGGGCGTGATGTCGATAGTCAGGCGGGCGGTGAACGCCTCACCAATCGTCTTGCCGGTTGCCGGTACATCGGCAGCCCTGACCCAGCTATCGGGATTGCCCGGACGCGACGCAAAGCCAGATCTGGCGGGCGGACGTATCATGGCACAACCCTTCCGATTCCGAGGCGATCGATCTCGGTCGCCAGCGCTGTGATGTCCTGTGCGGCCCGTTCGCCGCCATCGGTCTCCAAGACCAGCCGCCCGGTCTGTGCGGCTTCGGCGAAGGCGACGCGCTGGCCGATGGTCGCGGCCAGCAAGGGCGGATCATGGTCAGCCAGCGTTTCGGCTGTTTCGCGGGCGATGACGGTGCGCGCACCACATCGATTCAGCAGAAATCGGGCAGCAAGCTCGGGGCGATAGATGCGTGCTTCGCCCAGAAGCGCCAGCATTTCGGCCGAAGCCCAGCCGTCGAAGGGCGACGGCTGTACCGGGATCAGCACCAGATCGGCGGCAAGCAGCGCAGAGCGCATAAGACCGGCGACACGGGGCGGACCATCAATGACGATATGATCGGCGTCACGCGCCAGTTCCGGCGCTTCCCGGTGTAGCGTATCGCGGGCCAGACCGATAACACTGAACAGCCTTGGCAGCCCTTCATGGCTGCGTCGCTGCGACCAGTCGAGTGCGGAGCCTTGCGGATCAGCATCGATCAGGATGACGCGCTTGCCTTCCGCTGCCCAGGCCCCGGCGAGATGCAGGGCCAGCGTCGTCTTGCCCACGCCGCCTTTCTGGTTGAGGAGTGCGACGATCATCGCTGGCCTCCCGGTTTGCCAAGAGGCAGTTCAGACGCGCTTCCCGATGCGAGAGATCCTTGTTTTGGGCGTGTCAGTTCGCCTTTGCGGGCACCCGACCTGAGGGCCGCTCCAGCCCTGGCGATGAGCATTTCCACATCGCGCCGGCGCTCTTCAAAGTTAGATTCTGTGTTAGACTCTAAGTTAAGGGCGCGATTTTCGCTTTTATTCCCGGAGGATAGGAGCTGCTTGGGTTCCTGATAGCACGAGCCGCCGGTTCCCGATGGCACGATAGTGCGGGTTCCCGTAGTTGCGCGTCGAGCTGGAACAGAAGATCGAAATCGCTGGAAACGACGGAGCCGAGGAGGTCCTGGGGGAATATCTCCTGCAGGTCGCCCGTGAGCTGTTCGACAAGCGCATGTGTAGGCGCCAGGAACACGACCTTCTTGCCTCGCGCGAGCGCGCCCGCCAGCTTCAGCGCCGACACCGTCGTCTTGCCCGCGCCGGTGGGCAGGACGACGACCGCGGATTTGCCGGTCTGGTGGAAGCCCACGGCGATGGCATCGCGGTGGTTTGGCCACAGGTAGGGAAAGAGGCTGGCTCTGGCGTGGATCCACTTCGCCCAGAACTGTGCGTCGGCTCCATCGGGAGGCGGCAGATCGGCCAAAGCAGCCTGCGCGATCCCGTCGTGCGCCGCGATCAGGAGCGCAGCCAGATGATGGGGACCTGCGAAAGCGTTCAGAAGAGTTCCGCCGAGCAAATCACTATGTTGGTCGTCCAGCACAGCGGAAAGCTGAAGCACCCTCTGAAAGGCATGACGCGGGGCTTCAAATCGACCGGCGGCGGTCTCAGGAACCGGAAGGTTGAGTAAGCGGGCCGCAAGCATTTCGATACCTGTGGCGAGAGCCTCGAACAATGCGGCGAGCGCTCGCTCGTCCAGGCTTCGTTCGCCCCGGTGCGTGCGCCAGCGAGCAGCCCGCTCGACGATGTGGTTGAGCTGGCCACGGGCAAGGTTGGCGATGTGTTCGGCGAGAATTGTCGCCTCATACGACTGGCCTTCGCGCCTAGCATGAATCTGGGCCGCAGCCTCATTGGCGTCGGCATATTGCTCTGCGGCCAGGAAAAGCAGTGACGCCGCGATGGTTGGGTCGACACGATCCCGGTCGATATTTGCCACTGCGGGTCCGTCGGGCGCGGAAGCCACTTGCCTGCGAGCGAGAAGCTGTTGGGCCGTGCCTGCGACAAATGCAGCGGCCCTGCGCAAGGTGCCGTCGGTATTGAGTGACGTGACCAGCTCATAAGTGTCCGAGATACGCTCGAGCGACCATCCGGAATCCTCATCGCCCGAGGGCGCGCCACTCGTGCCGCCCAATCGCGCCGATACCAGATTGGCGAAGTGGCTGGTCAGGAGGGCCGGTATGTCGTCAGGATCAAGTCCCGGCACAGGCGGCGCCGATCGCAAGAGCTGGGCTGTGGTTGCGTCGAACATTCAGGCCTCTTGCTCTTCGAGTTCGCCGAGATAAGCAATCGCCTGGATCGAGAGGGCGTCGAACCAGTCGCGGACCTTGCCCTCGATTATCAGGCTGGCACCCACACGGCGCTCCTGACTGAGGCCGTCCAGCGCATCGTAACCCTTAAAGAGCTTTTGCCGCTCGGCCTCGCTGTCCTGGCCCTTGGGCAGGGCGAAGGCCGCTCGGTAACGCCGTTGGCTGCGATCCATGACACTCGCCGCCAGCTTGGCGGCGTCGCCTTCGTCAATACCCCCCATGCGGAGCAGCGCGGAGGCCGTGGCGACGAGTTCGGCTGCGCGCTTGTTGCGATGGCGATCAAGAAAAGCGGGTATGACCTTTTTAAGAAATGTGTCTCTGGGATTGTCAGTGCATTTGTCTTCAAAGACCGTCGTCATGACGACTTTAGATTTGTCGTCCGCAAGTTCGATCATCAGGCCGTCGAGCCCTTGGGATGTGGCGCTCACATGCGGGTCTTTCAGGAGCACATCGCGGCCATAGGCCTGTCGCGCGGCGATCCAGGAGATGGCTTCGAACATGAAACCGTCTCGCTGCCATCGCGGGTAGCCGGTACGCGGACTCTTACCGTCTTCCTGGACGGTCATCCTGATGCGCGCTTCGGTGCAAAGATCTGCATCCGAGAAGGCTGGAGCGGCGGGAAGGAGTTCTCTTAAAACATAGGCGGCGTAGGCTGCCTGACCCATGGCGATGATCGCGATCAGCTTTGAAAGGGTTGGCTCGTCCTGTGCTGTCCAGCGGTCGCCAACGCACGCGGCGTCGATCGAGACGGTTTGAGTAAGCAATGACGGCGTCGCCGTTGCAGCAGTGATTGGCGGCTCTACTAGGTCCACGTCGTCGGATTGCTTCATATCCCCCCCCCAGAGGATCAGTAAAAATTTCGAGCTTTCATCTTGATAGTATCGGTGTTCAGATCAGGAATATATACGCAGATGGCCCAAGCCTATGAGGCATATGCGGAGGCATCTTTTTGTCTTGTTATGGCTGACCGCGGCGTGCAGCTTGAGCGGACGCCTGGCACCGGGAAACTAAATCAGAAGCGACCCGACTTCGTACACCATCATGGAAACGGCGACATCTACTTCGAGGTGAAAGCGCTTGAGATCGCGGCGCCAATAGCGCGCCATAAAGAGATCGCCCATCAGGCACTGGAGATAGCAGCGGACCTTGACCAGCGCGCGCGTGCCGGGAGTTCATTTCGGCAATCCGTTGGAAATCTCAGGGCCGCTTCCGGGAATGCCTCTCGCCGAACGCCTATGCGCTACGGTCGATAAGATCGCCAACAATGTGAAGCCGGATCAGATTCACTACGGAGCAACAGTTCTGGTCGTCGATCTAGGTAACGACGCTCAAATCCTCTTCACCCACGCTGGGAGATTTGACGGCTTTTTCTAGGAAATGAGAGAGTGCGGCCTTTCGCGATTTCCGATCCAGCGCATAGGCGGTTTGCTTGAATTCAATCCCATCAAGTAGTCCCTGAATGTAGCCAGAAATTGTGTCGGCAGCCATGATCAGGGCTGTATCGAGAGTATGGATATATTTGCTCGTAACGGTTCCCTTAGAGTGGCCAACCAATGCGGCAATTGTGACCTCGGTAAACCCAAGGTCATTGGCGATACTCGCGAAGCTATGACGGAGGACGTGCGGGGTTACATCGGCGAGCTGAGAGGTTCTGAAAATCTGTTTCCAATGATTTGGGAAGCTGCCAAATGCATTGTCCTCGTCCTGGCCGGGAAAGACGTACGATCCCGTCGCAGTCTTTCGACGCTCCTCCAGATATTCGACGACAGCAAGCCCGACAGGGCGAACGGACGCACCTTCCTTGCTGTCTGTCAGGCGCAGGCAGCTCGCGTCGGTGTCGGCCTCGCGCCACATGAGCCCGATAATTTCACTTCGCCGACATCCGGTAAGCGCAATCTGACGAATTAGATCGACTGTCATTGTGAATTTTGGGTTCTCGGCTGCTGCGCGAAGAATCTCCCCCAAAATCCTGTACTCGGCTTCCGTCAGCCGCCGGTCACGAACATTGTCCTTCGGCTTGCGGATGCCATGTGCCGGATTGGTCGTTATGATCCCGGCTTCCATTGCGTAGGTGAAGATGCCGCCCAGAAGCCCGATCGTTCGCGTGGCGGTGCCGGCACCGCCCGTGACGACGGCCTTGCCACGCAGTTTCTTGGTTTTGACGGACACGGCGGTTTTACCGGCCATAATGTCCTTCATGACCTTGGTGATGTCGGTTTTCGTGAGATCTTTGACGCGCCGGTTGCCGATGAGGGGCGTGATATGTCGGTGGATTCGGCCGGTGTCGGTGATGATGGTCGTTGCCTTTTTCGGCCGACCACCTTTCCCGAGGATAAGGCCAGCGTCGAGATCCTTCAGGTACATGGAGCACAGCTCCTTCACGGTAAGCGCCTGATGGTCGAGCAGGCGTTCTTCTGAAGGGTTGTCACCCTGTGCTACGCGGCCAAGTTGCACCTTGGCTTCTTGCCGCGCAGTTTCTGCGGTCCAGATTCCGTGAAGACCTATGGTGTAGCGTCGGGTTCGACCTGCCGCCCGGTACTGGATCAGATAGCTGCGCTTGCCGGATGCGAACACGCGCAGGCCGAAACCTGGCAGTTCGTCGTCCCAGATGAAATAGTCCTTCTCACGGACTGCTGCCGCGTCCACGACGCGCTTCGTCAGCTTGGCCATTATGCGATACCTCCTTGGTGAACCCGCTGCTTCCGCGGAAGCGCCACGGAAGCAGCAGGAGGAAAGTCAGAGCGAAGCTTCGGATATGAATTTCGGTGAGGCGAGAGTAATTGTCTATTAGTTTCAGTGGGATATCGTGCCATAGCGTGTCCTAGCGTGCAATTCGGATAGTCAGCCCAAATTGCTCCGAAGGCAGAGGCCAGAGGTTCGAATCCTCTCGGGTGCGCCATCAACCTCATGAAAATTAAGCGTTTTCTAACCGGACTTGCTCCGGGTCGTCATTGTCGTTGCAAGCAGTTTGCAAGCAAAAGTCGAGAGTGGTTGACCTAGCTCGCCTTCAATGTCAGCGTGGATAGTCGTCAATTTTTCGACCATGCGGCTTTTCCCGCCCCAAGTTTGGCGCAAGCAGTTGTAGAATACGTAACGAAGCGGAACATCGACGCAATTGGCGTCAACCTGAGCGATCTTCTTCAGAGCCATGCAGGCGCTCACTTCACTTTTGCCCTTGTTGAGCTTGCAACTTGGCAAACGGCTGAGGGCGACATTGTGGCCATTCCCAATACTCTCGCCCGCACTGTCATGATCGAGCGAGGTATTGTGAGCATTGACAACGGAGCGGCGATCGTGTCACCGCCCGGAAAGGACCTCAAACCATCGGTTCGACCGAATTTTGGAATGAGATCGCCCTGCGAAATCCTTCCCTGCCGGCAGCAATCCAGTTATTTCTGGAGGCGTTGGAGCCGTTTGG
Source organism: Pseudomonadota bacterium (assembly GCA_023457895.1). GTDB lineage: Bacteria > Pseudomonadota > Alphaproteobacteria > Sphingomonadales > Sphingomonadaceae > JAFAFE01. The sequence goes on along the minus strand of JAEXAY010000042.1, from coordinate 7,311 downwards.
CGTTTACGCGCAGTTCAGGGCCAGTCTCAATCTGAAGCTCGACTGGCCTGATCTCCCCAAGTCAATCAATTTCGGCTACATCACGAGAAATGGCCAGCTATGCGTAAACCAGTTCGCCTGGGATGTGCCCGAATATATATGGCGTCCCTATTTCAATACTCTTGCCCAGATCGTCGGCGGTAGCGTGATCGATCAGCCAACCACAAGTGCATCGCCGTCAATGGAAAGTCGGCACCGCGGATCGAACAACTTCTCCCGAAACAAATGGAAGCATGGGTGGATGCAGTCGGCAAGGCAATCCATGCGTTGCGCGAAAGTTCTAATCGGTCGTATGCGATAAAGGCACGGTTTCTGGTGTGACCCGCGTTACGGTCGAGCTTTGACAATTTTTTAATCTTGATTTGCACGACTCCGGATTGCAGTTCCCAGCAGCCGCGCCGTATCCGTTGCGGCGCGGTCGGCATCGGCGACCGGACCGCTCCATTGCAGGAAACCGTGGATGAGCGATGGATAGTTGAGATAGGTCACCGCAACGCCTTCCTGCTCAAGGCGCGAGGCGAACGCGCGGCCGGAATCGCGCAGCATGTCAAAACCGGCGGTGGCGATAATAGTCGCAGGCATATCGGCGAGCGATTGACTCGCCATCGGGCGCATCTCGGCATCCTCGCGATTTGCTCCCCTGCGAATGACGCCATCGAACGCGAGGGCGTCCATCAGATCGATAAAGCCGGCATCGAGACTGAATCCTTGTTCGAACAGCTTCATCGACCGGTATTGCTCGCTGAAATCGGGACCCGGATAATATAGTAGTTGATAGAGCGGCATTGGTTCGGCCTTCAATGCCGCGCGACGCGAAACCGATAAAGCAATGGTGCCACCGGCGCTGTCGCCGCCCACGGCGATCCTCGTCGGATCGCCGCCCAGACATTCGGCATTTGCGCGGGTCCAGCGATAGGCGTCTTCGCCATCGTCCAGCGATGCCCGCCATGTATGTTCAGGAGCCAGCCGGTAGTCGACCGAAACGACAATCATCTTCGCTTCGTTGGCGATAAGGCGAGCGGTGCGGTCGACCGCTTCGACATTGGAATAGATCCAGCCGCCGCCATGGAAATAGACAATGACCGGAAGCTTTTCATCCGCCTTGTGCGCCGGCCGGTAGATGCGCAGATCCAGTTTGCCGCCGCGGCTATCGATCTGCCGCGCCTCGACGCTTTGCATGGGCGCGGTCTTGCGCGTAAACATCGCCCATTCCCGCGTCAGCACATCGCGGATAACGCTGCGGCCCTCGGCACTGGCGAAAAGGGCCGCTTCCTGTTGCGCAACGTCGGGCGTGAGGCGCTCCTTTTCCTTTTCCAAATAATATTGCAGCTTTGGGTCGAGGTGCTGGCCGTCAATCACGACCGGCGGTCCTTTAAGATTGCGCTCGAACCAGGTTTCCGGCCGGTTCATTAATTCGATGCGCTGTGCTTCTTGGCGGGTTGGAACGAACGGGTCGGTCGCGGAAAGCGGTGTAGCGCTCGCCACGAGCCATAAGGCGAACAAGCTCATTTCCTGCGTGGTTTCGGCGCGGCGTCGGATGCGATACGAAAACCAAGGGTGAAATAACCTTCTGCTTTGGGACCCCGCAGACGAAATGTCGGTCCATAATTATAGGCTGCATCGCCGAACGAACCCCCGCGGACGGGACTATGCGCCGGGAACTCGCATCCGGTCGTGCGGGCGGAACCGTCGAGCGGAGCGCCTTCATAGTCCTGATGATAGCAGTCCCCCTGCCATTCCCAGACATTACCGCGGATATCATGAAGGCCGAAACGGTCCGCCCGATAGCTGCCGACAGGCGCGGTATACATCCAGATATCCCGGCCTTCGATACGGCCGCCGCAACAAGGCTCGCGGCCCATATTGGCGGTTTGGTGAGTCGGCATACCAAGTCCGCCCTTGACCGCGAGATATTCCCATTCGGCTTCGGACGGGAGCCGATAGGTCTTTCCGCTCTTGCGGTTGAGCCAGCCGATATAGGCCTGGGTATCATTCCAGGTGATGCACACGACCGGATGATTATCGGCCTGGGGGAACCCCGGATTTTCCCAGCTGCGCGAGGGATCCATATGCCATTCCGGGTTGCCCTCGCTGTACACATTGCACGCCGGTTGCGCCTTATAGCCGGTTTCGCGCACGAACCGGGCATATTGAGCGCGCGTCACCTCGTGGCTGGCGATGGCGAACGGGGCGACAGTGACCGCATGGCGCGGGCCGTCCATCGGGCCATAGCCATAATCCACGGTATTGCCCATGTCGAAGGTTCCGCCAGGGATGGCAACCAGAGCGGGGGCATCGACGCTTTCTGCCACGACAGATCGATGTGCGCATCCGTTCAGCACGATCATGACGGCAATCCAGGCGGGCGTCCGCATCATCATCATTTTTTCTCCCATGCCGATTTCCAGTCTACCGGTCCCTTGGGATCGGTTTCCCAATAAAATTTGCTGCATTTTTGTGCGGTAGAACCCAGCCGGTCCATGCTGAAGGCGTCATAAAGCCGGCCATCGATTATCGTGTAGCGCACGCTGTCCGTGTTGAGGATATTTTCGAGCGGGTTGCGATCAAGGACGATCAGATCCGCCAGTTTGCCCGGTTCCAGCGTGCCCAGCGCATGATCGAACCCATAGGTGCGCGCCGGCACGATGGTCGCGCTCCGCAAAACGTTCATGATCGGCATACCGGCCTCTGCCAGCAGGCGCATTTCCCAATGCATTGCGATCCCGGGAGCCTGGCCGTGCGATCCGACATTGATGGGGACGCCCATCCGGTCGAGTTCGACCATCGACCGCCCGACCGACCGCCACCCGATATTATATAGTTCGTCGGCATAATGGATGGTGTGCGAGCCGCGCATCAAGGGCGACCCCTCGCCAGCCTGTGCCATTGGGTTGTAAGCGTAATTCACATCCGGAACGAAGCTCACGACCTTGGGGTGGTCCCAGCTTTTCGTCGTCTGATAGATATAATTTTCACCGAACAATTCGCCGAAGGTGACGATCAGCGTGGGCGTGTGGGACATCCCGGAAGCCGCCAGCAGACCTTTGAGGTCGGCATAATAATGCGCGACCGGAATATTATGTTCAAGATTGGTATGACCATCCAGGATCATGCCGATATTATCGGCGATGAAGCTTGCGCCTTCCGCATCGACCATTACGCCGGCTTCGCGTGCGGCATGGAGGAGGTACTGCCGCTGGGCCCGGGTCATCAACTTATAGCTTTTGATCACCGGACCACCGAGCGCGACCTTGCGGGCAACATAAGCGCGGGCCTTTTCAAGGCTGTCGAGTGGCTCATAGGGCCCGTCGGGCTTTCCTGCCCGGCCATAGGCGACCTGTCCGGCGTTGAGCCACCGGGGCCCCACCAACACCCCGAGATTGGTCATCTCGGCGCTTTCATACCCGGTCATCTCGTTGGCGTAAGGGTCGAAGTTGGCGGTAATGCCAAAAGCGAGCGCGGCATAACGGGTGGGTTGCTTGACCGGCATCACCCCTGCGCCAAAGCAGCAATCGATATGCCCGTGCGCATCGAACAGCCCCGGCATGATGGTCTTGCCGGCGGCATCGATGCGCCGCGCATCCGCCGGGATGGAAATATCGGCGGCAGGCCCTATTGCGGCGATCCGGTTTCCCCTGATCAGGATCGTGCCGTTTTCGATCACCGCATCCTCGTCGGTCATGGGTAGAATGCGAGCGCCGGTGAAAGCGATCGTCTCGCGCGCGCGCTCCGCCGGACGGCTGAGGACAATGGTGCGCTGTTCCGGTGCCTCTTGCGACCCTGTGGCATAGGTGTTGAGCTGGTTGCCCAGCACCCAGTTGAGGCGGCGCGAATCCTGCGACCAGGTCGCATCGAAGGCTCCACGCGCCGTCAGCTTGCGCGCCCCTGCCATCTGCCGGCCTCCAGCTCATGCGGGACCGCGAAGAACGCATATTCTTCGACCCCGCCGATGATGCCGCCATCGTCTGCCGCGAGATCGCGCTAAAAAAAGGCCTGATCATGCGCGCGGTCGGATCGACCATGGTCATTTGCCCTCCGCTGACGATCAGCCGGGCCGAAGTTGATGAACTGATGGGGATAGCGCAGCAGAGCCTCGACGAGACCGCCGCCGTTCTGGCATCGCGCTGAAATGAGGGTGGCCGGACATGCGCGTCTCGCCATCCTGACAGGTCTGGCCTGGACAACCCCGGCGCTGGCACAGAGCCACAATCCGCCGGACATCGCCGCGCTCAAGGCGGAACTGGAAGCGCTACGCCAAAGGCAGGATCAGCTGGCTGCCGAGATCGAACGGTTGAGCGAGACCGCTCGATCAGAACCTGGACGGCCGGTGACGCAGGCGTCGGCCCAGCCCGTTGCCCCTGCGTCCACGGCAACGGCGGCGGCGGTCCCTGCCGCGCCGGACCGCCTCGCGGTATCGGGCGATCTTCGACTGCGCTATGAGATCAACCCGGGCAACCGGTCGATGCCCGACCGCCATCGCTGGGCGCTTCGCGGACGCTTGCGCGCACAATATCGGCCCAGCAACTGGTTGAAGATGGGCGCGCAGATCACCACCGGCGATGCGGGCGACCCCAATAGCAGCGATGTAACGCTCGGTACTTTTCTCGATGATTTTCCCGTCAGTCTGGACCAGGTTTACGTCTCCGCAAGTCACGGTGGCTTCACCGTTACAGGCGGGAAGTTCGCGGTCCCCTTCCAGCGCTCCGACCTGGTATGGGACGGCGATGTCAATCCTCAAGGATTGAGCGTCTCCTATGACCACAGCAATGGCCCCGTGGCGCTCGGTGCCCGATTGATCTTTTCCCCCATTGAGGAATCGGTGGGCGGCAAGGATAGCCGGATGATCGGAGGGCAGGCTGTGGTCGCTATCCCGCTGGCGTCAAGGGGCCGTCTAAAATTTGCCGGGGCCTATTATGATTACCGCCTGAGCAGTACGGCGGCCGCCGACAGCGGCGATATTCGCGGCAACCGCTTCGAAGGCGCCCATTATCTTTCCGATTATAACCTCCTCAACGCCTCGGCGATATGGGAGCTCGCAACGCGGGATAAGCGCTGGCCGATCACGGTCACTGGCGACTATGTCCGCAATCTTGGGGCGCCGTCCGCCATCAATGAGGGGTGGCTGGGGGAAATTGCCATCGGCCGGGCGAACGAAGCGGGCGACTGGCGTTTCGCCTATGGGTATATGCAAGCAGGCCAAGATGCCGTGTTCGCCGCTTTCTCACATGACAATATAGCGATTTCGAGCAATTATCGCCTGCACCAGTTTGCCGCTGATTATACCGCGCGCGCCGGGCTCGTTTTCAATGCGACACTTTACCGTTACCGTCACCTGATACCGTCCGACCGGTCCGATTTTTGGCGCCATCGCGTTCGCCTGAACGCGATCTTCTCCTTCTGACGAAGCTTTTTTTCAGAATGCCGCAATACCGGTAATCGCACGCCCGATGATCAGCGCGTGCACATCGTGCGTCCCTTCATAGGTGTTGACGGTTTCAAGGTTCAGCATGTGACGGATGACGGGGAATTCACCCGAAATTCCGTTGCCCCCATGCATATCCCGGGCTTGTCGGGCGATCTCCAGCGCTTTTCCGACATTGTTGCGCTTGACCAGCGAAACCATCTCCGGAGCGAAAACGCCCTCGTCCATCAATCGTCCAACCCGCAGCGACGCCTGCAGTCCGAGCGCAATCTCGGTCGTCATATCGGCCAGTTTTTTCTGGTAAAGCTGCGTTGCTGCGAGCGGGCGGCCGAATTGCGCGCGATCAAGCCCGTACCGTCTTGCAGCGGCCAGACAGGCTTCGGCAGCACCGATCGCCCCCCAACTGATCCCATAGCGAGCGCGGTTGAGACATCCAAACGGACCTTTCAGCCCGGATACATCGGGCAGCAACGCCTCTTCACCGACTTCAACCCCGTCGAGGTGAATCATTCCGGTAACCGAGGCGCGCAAGGACAGTTTGCCGTCGATTTTGGGCGCGGTCAGCCCGTCTGCTCCCTTTTCGACCAAAAACCCCCTGATCGCGCCGCCATGAGCTTGTGATTTTGCCCAGATTACAAACAAGTCCGCAATCGGCGCGTTGGATATCCAGGTCTTTGACCCATCCAGCCGATATCCGCCATTAATCGCAACGGCCCGCGTCCGCATTCCCGACGGATCGGATCCTGCTTCGGGCTCGGTCAGCCCAAAACATCCGATCATGTCACCGCAAGCAAGGCGAGGCAGATAGCTTCGCTTCTGCGCCTCCGACCCATAAGCATAGATCGGATACATAACGAGGCTCGATTGGACCGACATCATCGAACGATAGCCGGAATCGACCCGTTCTATCTCCCGCGCTACCAAGCCATAGGCAACATAGGACGCGCCGGCGCCGCCGTAATTTTCGGGAATGGTAACGCCGAGCAAACCCTGTTCGCCCATTTCGCGAAAAATTTCCGGATCAGTCTCTTCGCGGGCAAATGCGCCTATTGCGCGGGGCGCGAGCCGGTGTTCCGCATAAGCTTTCGCCGCATCCTGAATCATTCGCTCCTCATCGTTGAGCTGGCCCTCTATCGAAAGCGCATCGTTCCATTGGAATTTGATCATGCAATCCACCCATATGAGTTCAGAAAAATTCTTTTCTGGACACTGAACTAGTATCCCTCAGGCACCGGTGAATCGAAAAAGCTGGGCCAAAGAAACAGGTGCTTTTGTTCTGATGAATGGTGCGATCCTCGCAACATGGCGGCTGGAAACAGAACTAAGGTTCGCTGGGCTCCAGTTTCGCCCCTAACTCCAAAAAAGGTCAATTTTCAGGTTGGCTTCAAGGATGGCTGGCACCGAGAGCCGCCCGCGCATCAGAATCCCGGATACGCCGCCATCACCCCCGCTGACGCCATCGCAGAACCCGATCCGCACCCCCTTCCTGCCTCAGCCGCCGGGTGCGCAGTGAAGTGCTCCCCTGAAATGTGACCGATTTTGAGTAGAGTCCGACGCAAAGGAGTCGGACGAGAATGAAGCGGAGCACGTCAAGCCATTAGGCGCCCCTTAGGGTCAAGACCTATTAAATTGCTTGCCAGCGGTATGTTAGGTTGATTCAATGGCAGCGTCGAGGAGGCGTTGTGTATGGATGTACCGTTTATGTTGAGCGAGGCGCAGATGCGTCGGATTGAGCCTTATTTCCCGCTGTCGCATGGGGTTCCGAGAGTGGATGACCGGCGGATCGTGTCGGGCATCATCTACGTTATCAAACATGGCTTGATGTGGCGCGATGCGCCCAAGGGCTATGG
>JAEXAY010000041.1 GCA_023457895.1 Pseudomonadota bacterium | reverse complement strand
CGTAAGGAAAGCAAGACACTGAAGCTTACCGAATTCGTGACAGTCAGCGAATTGGCTACCATGATGGATGTGGATGTCAACAAACTGATTGGAACTTTGATGAGCATCGGTGTGATGGCATCTATCAATCAGCGGTTGGATGCCGAAACTATCAACTTGGTTGCCGATGAGTTTGGCTTCAAGACCGAATATGTGAGTGCAGAGGTTCAAGAGGCTGTCGCTGAAGAAATCGACGACGAGAACGACCTGTTGCCTCGCGCACCCATCGTTACCGTGATGGGACACGTAGACCATGGTAAGACATCTCTGTTGGATCACATCCGAAACACCAATGTGATTGAAGGCGAGGCCGGTGGCATTACCCAGCACATTGGCGCGTATAACGTAAAGTTGGAGAATGGACGGTACATCACATTCTTGGATACTCCTGGTCATGAGGCCTTCACTGCCATGCGTGCTCGCGGTACGCAGGTGACGGATATCGCCATCATCATCATCGCAGCCGACGATAGTGTGATGCCTACCACCAAGGAGGCCATCGCGCATGCACAGGCTGCCAACGTGCCCATGGTGTTCGCCATCAACAAGATTGACAAGCCCGGAGCCAACCCAGACAAGATTCGTGAAGACTTGGCTCAAATGAACTTGCTGGTTGAAGAGTGGGGTGGAAAATACCAATGTCAGGAAATCAGTGCGAAAAAAGGTATTGGTGTCAACGAATTGTTGGAGAAAGTACTCCTCGAGGCCGACATGCTTGACTTGAAAGCCAATCCCAATCGCAGGGCGACGGGTAGCGTCATCGAGTCGAGTTTGGACAAGGGACGTGGATATGTCTCTACGGTTTTGGTTAGCAATGGTACGCTGCGTGTGGGTGATGACATCATCGCCGGGACGAGCTGGGGACGCATCAAGGCCATGTTCAACGTGCGCAACCAGCGTATTGAATCGGCCAAACCTGCCGAACCTGCCATCATCCTCGGACTGAATGGTGCGCCTACGGCCGGTGATCAGTTCCATGTGCTGGAAACGGAACAAGAGGTTCGTGACATAGCCAACAAGCGTACGCAGCTGCAACGCGAGCAGGGCTTGCGTACACAGAAGCGCCTCACGCTGAGTGACATCTCGCATCGTATTGCTCTTGGTTCATTCAAAGAACTGAACATTATCGTCAAAGGTGACACTGATGGTAGTATCGAGGCATTGAGTGACTCGTTTATTAAGATGTCTACCGAGAAGATTAACGTCAATGTTATCTTCAAGTCGGTAGGTCAGATTAGTGAAAGCGATGTTACCTTGGCAGATGCTTCCGATGCTATTATTGTGGGCTTCCAGGTTCGTCCGTCTGCTTCTGCCCGTAAACTGGCCGAACAGAACGGTGTTGAAATCAACACCTACTCCGTCATCTACGACGCCATTGATGACGTGAGGTCGGCTATGGAAGGCATGCTTGACAAGGTAACCAAGGAGGTAGTCACTGGCGAGGTTGAGGTGAAGCAAGTTTACAAGATTTCAAAGGTGGGAACCGTAGCTGGTGCCATGGTTACCGATGGAAAGGTACACCGCTCAGACAAAGCTCGAGTTGTTCGCGATGGAATCGTCGTTCACACCGCTGCTATCAATGCGTTGAAGCGGTATAAGGACGATGTCAAGGAAGTGGCAACCGGTTTCGAGTGTGGTATCAGTCTGGTTAATTTCAATGATATCCAGGAAGGTGACATCATAGAAACCTTTACAGAAATAGAAGTAAAGCAAACGTTGTAAGTTTGAGCGCGCGAGTTTTGAGTAGGTAAGTTTTTGAGTTGATAAGTCTTTGCGTTCGTAAGCATTTAAGTTTATGAACCCTTGACCACCAACAACTCGTCAACTCGTTAACTTGTAAACTCGTCAACTAACAAACTAATCATATCATCTATTGCAGGGGCGTCCATGAAACATCAGGGAGTTCCTGCATTTACATTTATGGAAGAAGTAAATAACACGAACAACGAATACGTCAAAAAGCTGACCGAACAGAAGTACGAGTTTGGCTTTACCACTGACGTTCATACCGAGATCATAGAGAAAGGGCTCAATGAGGATGTCATTCGGCTCATTTCTGACAAGAAAGGAGAGCCTGAATGGATGCTCGAATTTCGCCTGAAAGCGTATCGACATTGGCTGACAATGACACAACCCTCATGGGGACATGTGACGTTGCCCGACATTAATTACCAAGAAATTTCCTATTATGCCGACCCAATGGCGAAGAAACCGACCAACAAGGAGCTTGATCCGGAACTGGAGAAAACGTTCGACAAGCTGGGTATTCCATTGGAAGAACGGTTGGCACTCAGTGGAACGGCCGTTGATGCCATCATGGACTCTGTGTCTGTGAAGACCACCTTCAAGGAAAAACTGAAGGAGAAAGGCGTCATCTTCTGTTCCATGGGCGAGGCCATCAAGGAGCATTCTGCCTTGGTGCGTCAGTACTTAGGCACGGTGGTTCCTTATCATGACAATTTCTTTGCAGCCCTGAATAGCGCTGTTTTCAGTGATGGATCGTTCGTTTACATCCCCAAAGGCGTGCGCTGTCCCATGGAGTTAAGTTCGTATTTCCGCATCAACGCGCGCAATACCGGACAGTTTGAACGAACGTTGATTGTGGCTGAAGACGATGCGTATGTGAGTTATCTCGAAGGCTGCACCGCTCCGATGCGCGATGAGAATCAACTTCATGCCGCAATCGTGGAAATCATCGTGATGAACAATGCCGAGGTAAAATACTCAACTGTTCAGAATTGGTACCCCGGAGACGAACATGGTAAGGGCGGAGTGCTCAACTTGGTCACCAAAAGGGGCGATTGTCGGGGAGTCAACTCCAAGCTCTCGTGGACGCAAGTCGAAACAGGTAGTGCCATTACATGGAAATATCCATCCTGTATCTTGCGTGGAGATGGCTCGCAGGCCGAGTTCTATTCGGTGGCTGTGACCAATCATCATCAAGAAGCCGACACGGGTACGAAGATGATTCACATGGGAAAGAACACCACGAGTACCATCATTTCAAAGGGAATCAGTGCCGGACACAGCCAAAACTCCTATCGAGGATTGGTTCGTGCGACCGCCAATGCTGACAATGCGCGCAACTACAGCTCGTGCGACAGTCTGCTGTTGGGAGGCGAATGTGGTGCTCACACGTTCCCCTATATGGACATTCATAACGACAGTGCCATCGTTGAGCATGAGGCCACGACGAGCAAAATCAGTGAAGACCAGCTGTTTTATTGCAATCAACGAGGCATTCCTACGGAAGATGCCGTTGGCCTGATTGTCAATGGATATGCCAAGGAAGTATTAAACAAGTTGCCGATGGAGTTCGCTGTCGAGGCGCAAAAGTTGCTTTCCGTCTCGCTGGAGGGAACCGTTGGATAAACCGATTTATATCAAAAGAATCATTATGTTAGAGGTAAAGAATTTGCATGCCACCATCAACGGCAAAGAAATATTGAAAGGAATCAATCTTGTCATCAAGACAGGAGAAGTACATGCCATCATGGGACCCAACGGTTCGGGCAAGAGTACCTTGAGCGCAGTGCTCGTGGGCAATCCGATGTACGAGGTTACACAGGGCGAAGTGACGTTCAATGGCAAAGACCTGTTGGCCATGGCGCCAGAAGATCGCGCACACGAGGGATTGTTTCTCTCTTTCCAATATCCCGTGGAAATCCCTGGTGTGTCCATGACTAATTTCATGCGGGCAGCCATCAACGAGAAGCGAAAGTATCAAGGACAGGAGCCGATGAGTGCCGGCGACTTCATCAAGTTGATGAAGGAAAAGCGGAAGGTGGTTGAGTTAGACAGCAAACTGTCCAACCGCAGCGTGAACGAGGGATTCAGTGGCGGAGAGAAAAAACGTAACGAAATCTTCCAAATGGCGATGCTCGAGCCCACGCTCTCCATTCTTGATGAGACGGATTCGGGCTTGGATGTAGACGCGCTGCGCGTGGTTGCCGAAGGTGTCAACAAGCTCAAGCGGCCCGATACCAGCACCATTGTCATCACACATTACGACCGTTTGCTCGATTTAATCAAGCCCGACATCGTTCATGTGCTGTTCAATGGACGCATTGTGAAGACCGGAGGGCCTGAATTGGCCAAGGATATCGAAGACAAGGGGTACGACTGGATTAAGGCGGAGGCAGAATGATGAACAGTGAGAAACAATATGTCGACCTGTATGCGGATGCCCGATCCATGATTTTTCAGCATGGTTCGCCCGTGATGAACGACGTTCGTGACGCTGCTTTCGAAGATTTTAAGCGCCAAGGCTTCCCTTCACGCAAGGTTGAACGC
>JAEXAY010000040.1 GCA_023457895.1 Pseudomonadota bacterium | reverse complement strand
CTCTTCAACAAACTCAAGAACTGGCGGCGCGTCGCTACCCGCTACGACAAGACCAAGGAATCATACCTCGGCTTCGTCGCGCTCGCCTCAGTCAAACTATGGATACCCTTTGTCCACGAAACCTAGCTATCGCGGTCGTCTTGAGCATGCTGGTCCGCTTGCAGCGCGTTCATCACTTCCAGATGCTGCGCCGTGCCCTTGGCATCCTGTCCGTCCAGCGTTTCCAATAGCTGCGAAAGCAGCGAGCGGAGTTGGTCAAGCTCGTCTGGCGAAAAGGCCTTCTGCGCGTCTGCCTCCACCGCCTTTGCCTGCGCGAACAGGCCGATCATCGTCTCGCGCCCAGATTTCGTGAGTGAAACCTTGCCATCGTCGGCCAACTGGACGAGCCCGGCATCTTCCTGCCGCGCAACGTCTGCGTCGGTCCATTGCCAGCCTGATGTGCCGAGCATCCCATTCACTTCCGACAATGTGGTCGGCCCGGCTTTCAGCAAGACTGAAAGCGCATAGTGATCGACCTGCGACAGTCCGTCTTCGGTCGCCTGCGCGCGCACGCCATCGGTCAGCATGAAATAGGCACGGGCAATCAGGTAGTTTAGATCGCGCGCGTTCTCCGCGCCATCGCCTGTCTTTGGCATAGTCTTGCGGGCGTATTTGCCGCGGTGGAATAGCAAGGGTTCCTTTTCCGATTGCTCCAGATCGAGGACTTCGCCGACGAAGATGATATGGTCTCCGCCGTCATAACGGTAGGCGGTGCGACATTCGAAGCGCGCGGCGCAGTCTCGCAGTAACGGCACGTCGGCCTCGCCAGTATTGATATCCACGCCTTCGAACTTGTCGATGCCGGGCGTGGCGAACTGGTTGGAAAGGGCTTCCTGGTCGGCGCCAAGGATGTGTACCGCAAAGGCATCGACATTCATGAAGGCATCAATGTTCGATGATTTCTTGGCCAGGCTCCACAACACCAGCGGAGGGTCTAGCGACACCGAGTTGAAGCTGTTTGCCGTCAGCCCGATTCTTCGCCCGTCATGACATGTCGTGACGATGGTAACTCCGGTGGCGAAATTTCCCAGCGCATTCCTCAATGACTTGGCGTCGATCACAAATATTCCCCAGTGTCTTCCAAGAAGGAACAATCCTCCTAGTTCCACAATTGCACCGATAGGCCCGCTTGTGGGGCTGGCCACCTTTCAATGGATAGGGAGAGGCGGTTGCCGGTCCGGCAAAAGGAAGAGCCCCCCGAAAAGGCTAATTCGGCGGCAGAAGTCGTTCCCTGCCGAGCGATACGCACTGTAGCAGCCATTCTTTGCCAGCTTTGACCCTGGCGAGATTTTGCGTGTCCCGGTGCGTTACGATCCAAAAGCTGCGCTGTATTGCCCTTTGTGGGCAAACTACCTTGAGGTTGCTCGATCCTTCCGCAATGAAGCAAGGCAGGACACCGACACCGGCACCGCCAACAACAAGGCGATGCTGTGCATTGATGGAGGAAGATCGAATTTTCGCCTCAAGGCCGGCATGGAAGTCGTCCAGATAGTTCAACTCCGGCGCATAGAGCAGATCGGGGACATAGCTCACCAGCGTGTGTCCCGTGGCGAGTTCTGCGGGCGTTTCTGGCATCCCACGCTGATCGATGTATGATTTGCTTGCGTACAATTTGAGGCGGTAATCGGACAGCTTGCGGGACAGGACAGGGCCTGCCTTGGGACGAGAGAGCATAACGGCAATATCGGCTTCGCGCCGCGATGGGCTCAGGAAACCACTGTTGGCGACCAGTTCGATGGTCAGTGCGGGATGGCTCGCGGAAAATTCCTTGAGGTAAGGCGTAAGGAACTGGCTTCCAAATCCTTCGGATACGCTTAGACGCAAGGTGCCGCTGAGGCCGGAATGCGATACCGCGACCTCGTCGATCATTCGGGCAAGCTCTGCCATCCCCTCGGCTTTTGACAACAGTGCTTCGCCCGCTTCTGTCAGGACCTGGCCTTCTCGGGTGCGTTCGAATAGCGTGTCAGCTTTGTCGGCTCCAGCGACATCGCCCATTACATCTACCAGCGCGCTGCAGCGAACCACAAGCGAGCCCAGGCCTTTGGTGGAGCAAAGAACCACGGGGTGGTGATGCCCGATGCGGACCTTGACCAGGTGGTCAACGATCTGGCCGGGGCCGCCTTCGGTTCTGCAGGCGAGCGGTGCATGGCACTGCCGGTGGTTGGGGCTGACATCCGCAACCGAGCGACTGTTATCCAACAAAAGACCAGCCGACCGGTTCAATTCGAAATTACCGCAGACGTGCGCACCACTCTGATTGCTTGGCTGGAGCGGCGTGGTGGGTCCGTGAACGAATATCTCTTCCCGAGCCGTGTCGATCGCCAAGGCCACATAAGCACCCGTCAATACGCGCGCCTGGTCGACGAATGGGTGACCGCCATCGGGTTGCGTAAGGCCGAGTACGGCACGCACTCACTGCGTCGGACAAAGGCGGCCATGATCTACCGCGCTAAAGGTAACATCCGGGCAATTCAGATCCTGCTTGGTCATACCAAGATTGAAAATACCGTCCGCAACCTTGGGGTCGACGTAGAGGTTGCTCTCCTACTCGCCGAGCGAACGGAGATCTGACTCTGGGAGCGGTCGGTCAGCAGAAGTTGATCGACCGCTTCAGGGTCGAGCCTACGCAGGTTGCCTTGGCCGATATTGGGGTGGAAAGCGGACTCACGTCATCCAGGCTCTTGAGTTGACGAACCAGTCAGTTGGCCTGCCCCGTATCTTAAGCCGACTCGGACAGCGACCGACTGTTGGTGATCGATGAAGGCTCCGCGCTCGCCGGCGAGGCCTTTAACATCCTCGGTTTGATCATTGCCCGATCTGGCAAGCTTGCCGGTCGTCATCCGGCGCGCTCGACGCGACGCAAACGCTCAGCCGTAGCCCGCGACCGACACAGGAGTCTCTCAACACATGGTGCGGTCGTCCACCGGCATGCCAGCCACTCACGGGTTGTCAGGAAGACTTGACATAGGTGGTTCTTCAGGTGTAAGTCATACCTGACACATTGTCAGGAATAACTTACGGAGCTCACTGATGTCGAATCGTCGACCTTCCATCGCCGCCACGAATGTCTCAGCGCGGACCGTCCGTCTGGTATCATTGGGCGCGCTGGTTGCCTACCCACTGGGGGCGACAGTCGTTCGTTGGGGGGAGTCGGGCTTCACCAGCCTGGCTGGTTATGGCTTGATCGTGGCATCGCTGATAGCGGCCGCGGCCCTTGCGACCACTTCGTTGCAAAGGATTGTTGCGGAACAACCGCATCTGCTCGACGAGTATGAGCTTCGCTTGCGCTCACGAGCATTCACTGCAGCTTACATGATCCTTGCAGTATTGATATCGTCGGCAACCCTGTACGCTGGGGTGGCAGCAGACGGGGGTGGCTGGCTTCCGACCACGTTTTCCGAGTTCAACGGGCTGTTCTGGGGCGCCATCCTTTATTCAATCATGCTGCCGGTTCTGTGCCTCGCGTGGCAAACGCCAGCCGAAGAAAACGACGAAGACTGACGGGAAATGGACAATCTTCTTCGTGTTCTCAGGGCTGAACGAGGCTGGAGCCAAGCCGAGTTGGGGCAGAGGGTGGGCGTCTCACGCCAAGCGGTCAACGCTATCGAGACGGGAAAACACGATCCCTCGCTCCCGCTCGCCTTTCGCATAGCCCGGGTCTTTGGGCGGTCAATCGATGAGGTTTTTGTTGAGCCAGACATCAACCCGGCTGCGGGTTAAGTCTTCCCGCGGCAGCCAATGTCGGAACGCGGGCCTGAACAACCGCCACTTCCAAGCGCTAGGCTTACCTCAGTTGACGAGGAACCTAGGTCGGTTGAGGGGCGACAAATGGGCCTTGCAAATATCTGGCCTGAATGCCCGCAATGGGGTCGTTAGCCGATTGACAGCTTTTCGCGTCGCGGTTCGGATAGCGGACCGTCCGTTACCGGCCCAACTTCCGCCGTTCAATGAGGCGGTTGAGCTGCCGATTTTCGAACATTAGTCGGCCGATCGCACCCTTGTAACGGTTTGGCGCAAATTCGGGATTCTGGGGGTATCGGTGGGGGTATTTTCCAAGAGTTGGGCGGAAAAAACGAGCAATGTCAGAACGTTATATGTTCGCTATATGTTCCTCCTCCGCTACCATCCACTTTCGAGAAGCGGCCATTCTGTCCGCATGCATCTATAGCATCCGCTATAGCGATAGTCCGTCCCGGACATCTTGCGTCCGCGCGGGCTGCGTTCGGTACATTGGTAAGCGATCCGGGCGGATCGCCGCGCAGTTATCAAGCCGCGCCGCTGTCGCGTACGAGCTGGAGCTCTGCGCCTTTGCCACGGTGCGAGAAGCGGCCGTCAACCTGTCCGCCGGGTTCAATGGTAAGATTGTCATAAGTGACGTCGCCGGTGATGCGCGCCGTGCGTTCGATCACGAGGTCGCGCGCTTCGATTGACCCATCGACAAGCCCGGCGAGGCGGGCCGATTCAGCGACCACGGCGCCACGAATGGCGCTGCCTTCGCCTTGGACCAGCGAGGCGCATTGGAGGTCACCCTCGATCCGCCCATCGACGTGAAGATCGACCGATGCAGAGATATTGCCGGTTATGACCACGTCCGATCCGAGGATCGAAAAGGTCGTGTTGCGTGCCCCCGTTGCCATCCTAGATGCGGGTTGCAGCTCGGTCTCCGGTGATTTGCTGCGTGAGAACATCTGTATTGGCCTCCAAAAACTTGCGCGGATTAAGCGCTTCCCCGTTGAGCCGGACCTCGAAATGCAGATGCGATCCGGTCGACCGTCCTGTCGAACCCATGCGCGCGATTCGCTGTCCGGCGCTCACCTTTGCACCCACATTGGTTTCGAAACCGGAAAGATGCGCATAACGCGTCATGATACCGCGGCCATGATCGATCTCGACGACATTGCCATAGCCGGACTTGACGCCAGCAAAACTGACGGTGCCAGGCGCCGAGGCCATGATTGGCGTGCCAATGGGGCCACGGAAATCGAGCCCGGCATGCATCGCGCCCTCGCCGGTGAACGGGTCGCTGCGATAGCCGAAACCCGATGACATCATCATCACGCTGGCGGGATTGCTGGAGGGGAGAGCGACAAGCGCCTGTTCCATGCTCGTCATCCGGCGCAGCAAGGTATTGAGCTGCAGGAATACTGGATCCTTGATCTTCTTCGCCAGCGTGCTGGTTGGAGCTGCCACAAACGGACCGCCCATGCCTTCATGATTGCTCGCAAGCGTACCCGGGTTGAGGCCGAGCTGGCGGATAGCGGTTTCCGCGCGCGCAGTACGGCGGGCCGCAACTGCAACCAGTTGTTCGGCCAGTTCGGTCTGACGGAGTTTGATCAGCTGAAGCTGCGCCAGTTCGTCGGCGATATCGGACGGACGATTGTCGGACCGGGGCTTGGTCGTCGTGTCGGATGCCGGAGCAGGCGGCGCGTCCGGTGCGACATGCGTCTTTACCAGCGCCTCGAGATATTTCTGCCGTGCGTTGAGATCTTCCGCGACATTATCGACGCGGGCGCGATAGGCCTCGACCTTGCTTGCCGATTTCTCCACCGCCGCTTCCTTGCGCGCTAGCTCGGCGCGCTCGCCCGCGCTCATCATGTGGCGCACCAGCATGAAGCCTGTGACGGCAATCCATACGAGCAGGACGGCAGCACCGACCATAACGGCAGTACGTTGAAATCTAGCAGTTATTTTCAGGAACTTGACTTGTCCGCCGGTCCGGAGGAACAATTCACGGTCCTGAAAAAGGGCGGCCAGCCGCGCTTGGGCGGCGCCCCACTTTCCTGAATTTTTCACAACTATGACGACCCCATTGCCCCCATTAGGGCGAAATTTATCATGGGCGCCCTTATCAATGATAGTTAAAGAATCCGAATCGACCCCTGCTGACTTGTGACGAGCCGAGCGAGGTTTGCGGCAAGCTGAAGGAACAAAAGCCCGGCTGTGCAACATCGGCGGGTAAAATACTTCGGAAGATATTATCGTTTACAACCCGCTTACCCTTTACTGCTAAAGCGATAGGGATCATGGAATCCGACCAGAATCCGCCATATTCCACACAGGTGGTCACTCCTGTGACAGCACCAGAATCCGCATATTCCGCGGTTTTACACGAGTCGCGACCTGTCGGGAATGACGACATCTCACCAGTTCGTCCCAGATCGGGGTGGAGTCCGGTTGTCGGCTGGCTCGGCGTCGCTGGGTTGCTGATATGGGTTGCGATCGCGCGGCATTTTGGCATGGATGGCCGCTATTCGGCGCTGGCCTGTGTACTTGCCGCGGCGATACCGATGGTCAGTTGGTCGGTTTTCGTCGAAAAGGTCCATCGCAATCCATCCACCGGAATTGACTGGGACAAGCCTCCACGACCCTTCGATGCCATTCGCAGCATCAGCTTCACCAAGCTTGCGGGATTGTGGGCAACCTGGGCGATCATTGGTTTCATCTATTGCATCGCGCGCTGGTACTGGCGCGGCGATTATGTGTTCGCGATGAACGTGTTGATGGGCTGGATGCCCGTCGTGATGCTGCTTTCGGTTCCCTATGTCATCTGGCTGGACCGGCGCCTTATGCAACCCAAGGACGGTACCTATGCGTTCGGCGCCTGGCTGCTTGGTGACAGGATGGGACAGGCGCATGCCGATCGCGAGGAAATCTACCGACACTGGCGCGCCTGGGGGGTCAAGGGTTTCTTTATCGCCTTCATGCTCTCGATCGTGCCCGGCAATTTTCACGGCATCGTCAATATGCCGCTTGGCGCGGCGCTGTCCGATCCGGTGCAGGGAACGCACGCGCTGATCAACTTCATGTTCCTGTTTGACGTTCATGTCGCGATGGTTGGCTATCTTCTGACGATGAAGCCGCTTGATTCCCACATCCGGTCGGCCAACCCGTTTCTCGGCGGTTGGGTCGCGGCGCTCATCTGTTACCCGCCCTTTGTCTTGATGGGCGATAATGGCGTGCTCGATTACCGTTTTGCGACCTATGGCGAGACGGGGTGGGTGCAATTGCTTCAGGGGCATCCGGTGATGCTCACCGCCTATGGGGCAGTGCTGGTGTTTCTGACCGCCATCTATGCCTGGGCGACAATCGCCTTTGGCCTGCGTTTTTCCAATCTCACGCATCGCGGCGTTCTGACCGATGGCCCTTATAAATATGTGCGCCACCCGGCCTATATCAGCAAGAACAGCTTCTGGTGGCTGGCGACGCTGCCTTTCTTTGTCAGCAACGGCAATTATGTCGACATGATCCGCAACACTGTGCTGCTGGGAGTCGTCAGCGGGGTCTATTACTGGCGGGCAAAAACCGAGGAAAAGCATTTGATGGCGGATCCCGCCTATGTGGCCTACTGGAACTGGGCGGAGCGTTATGCGCCGGTGACGCGCGCGCTTAACCGGTTGTTCCGGCGCACACCAAGGACGGCGGTGCTGCGGACGGAAGGCCCGCCCGCGCTCTGAGGCCGCTAGAAGGCCATGTCCTGATAGACCTGTCCAAGATCGCCCTGCCAAGCGCCATGATAGAGGTCAAGCAGCCGTTCGGCGGGCACCTTGCCGGTCGCCACAATCTCGCGCAGCGGGTTGAGGAAGCCCACTTCGTTGTCGCCGCTTGAGCCAAGCCGGTTGCGCGCGGCAAGGCCGCTCGCCGAAATGTCCAGCACCGCATCGGCAATATCGCGCAGCGTGCGGCCTTGGCCCAGTGGGGCATCAAGACCCATTTTCGGCACATTGTCGCGCAGCGCCTGACGTTCGTCCATGCTCCAGTCCTTGACGAGATCCCATGCGGCATCAAGCGCCACCTGATCGTAAAGAAGTCCGACCCAGAACGCAGGAAGCGCGCAGATGCGGCTCCACGGCCCCCCATCGGCGCCCCGCATTTCGAGAAAGCTTTTGAGCCGCACTTCGGGGAAGGCGGTAGAAAGATGATCATTCCAGTCGGACAAGGTCGGCTTTTCGCCGGGAAGGGCGGGGAGCCTGCCTTCAAGAAAATCGCGGAAACTCTGTCCCGCAGCGTCGATATATTTGCCGTCGCGGAACACGAAATACATCGGCACGTCTAGCATATAGTCGACATAACGCTGATAGCCGAAGCCTTCTTCGAACACGAAGGGCAGCATGCCAGTGCGTGCCGGGTCGGTATCGGACCAGATATGACTGCGGTAGCTGAGGAATCCGTTGGGCTTGCCCTCGGTGAAAGGCGAATTGGCGAACAGCGCTGTTGCGAGCGGCTGAAGCGCAAGGCCGACACGGAATTTCTGCACCATGTCGCTTTCGGAGGCATAATCGAGATTGACCTGGATGGTGCAGGTTCGCAGCATCATGTCGAGGCCCATTGTACCGACACGCGGCATGTGCCGTAGCATGATGCCGTACCGCCCCTTGGGCATGATGGGGAGGTCCTCGCGGCGCTTGTCCGGCCACATCCCGAGACCGAGAAAGCCCTTGCCGATGCGTGCGCCAATTTCCTTGACCTGATGCAAATGGCGGCCGGTTTCGGCGCAGGTCTGGTGCAGATTGTCGAGCGGTGCGCCGGAAAGCTCGAGTTGTCCTGCCGGCTCGAGACTCACCGTGCCGTCGCGGCCGGACATGGCGATGACATTGCCGCCCTCGATGACCGGCTCCCAGCCGAATTCGGTAAGACCCAGAAGCAAATCGCGGATGCCGCCGGGTTCGTCATAGGAGGGCGCATGATGATCGGTCGTGCAAAAGACGAACTTTTCATGCTCGGTCCCGATCCGCCAGCGATCCCTGGGCTTTTCGCCTTTCTGCATCGGAATCAGCAACTCGTCGAGATGCTCGATAACCGGTTCATCCGTGGCGGATTCTGTGCGCGTGCTCATGTGCCATCCCTAGGCACAACGCAGCCTGTCTGAAAAGGGTGAATCCGCCGCGGCTGGATTACTTGATGGTTACATCGAAAACTATCACGAAGCCGCTACCGTCGGGTAGCCGGGATGTTGAGCCGGATACGATATTTCCGCTTATAGAGGCGCCATCCGGATCACTTTCATCGGCTCCGCTATTGTCGTCGTCCTCCGGTGTCAGTGTTCCCGTGCAGCTCGTCCCGGTTTTGAGCGAGCCGGGCACATAGCTAACCGTCGAAGGCAGCGCGTCGGTTACCAGAATGTTGGTTCCGTCCGAGACGCCCCCATTGGAGGAGGAAATGCAGTATCGCACGGTAGCGCCCGGGATCATTTTTGGCGCGCTTGTGCCATTGACCGGATCCGAAACAACCGTGCTCGTTTTCGTCGTCGTCATCACGGCCTGGGGTTTGCAGAACGTGATGTCATGAAGGCCGATCCACTGGTTGCCGGGGTTGGAAGGCGCAGTGGTGTGATTGCCATATTTGATAATGACTTGATCCACGGGGTTGAGGAACGTCACGACTACGGTGCCGCTCGAACTGGTATCACCGGCAGATGCGTCGCCGATCGCAACATTGCCGTTGACATAGTTCGTCGTTCCGTTGGTCAGTGTCGGGTAGACGAACGCGCCGTTGTAATAGCCGATCACTTCTACCCGGTCGGCATATTGCCCCGATACGTAATCGACATCGAAAATGCGGAACTGCAGGCCGCTTACCCCGCCCGCCGTCGGCGTCGTGAATGTCATGGTCGCAACATCGTTCCGAGTATAGTTGTTCAGGTTAAGGTAGACATTGTGTGAACCGGCTCCCAGACCACCGGTGAGGGAGGTATTGATTGCGGGGGAGCCGGCAACAAAGGGCGCGTCCGTGACGACGTCCATCTGCACATTGCCGACGGTGTTGAGTGACCAGGTCGAAGGCGATCCCGACCAGCTTTTGCCGGTCCAGTCGAGTAGGGCAGTTCCTGCGGGGCATACAAGATTGGGAGGTATGCCTGCAACGCGCGTCCCGCCCACCGTAAAGGAAGCGGAAGCGCCGTCGTCCTCGGCAGCCGCGTTGTTGCCCGGCGTAGAATCGTTATCATTAGCGCCACTTGCCCATATTTCCGCCCAGTTGACTACCTCAGCTCCCTGTGAAGCGTTGACCGTACCGTTAATGGTCAGCGTTGCGGATGCGCCGGGCGCCAGGCTGTTCGCCAATGTCCACAGACCGGTCGACACGGAATAGCTGCCATTAGCCGACGATGCGCTGGTGAAGGTGACGCCGGTGGGGAGAATATCCCGTACCTGAACACCCGATGCGGTGAGTTGCGAGCCGACGGCGTTGGTTACGGTAAGCGTGTAGCTGATTGCGGCGCCGGCGGTGGGCGTCGAATTGCTTACTGTTCTAATCAGCGAAAGATCGGCTTGAGGCGAAGCAGGAGCAATATACAGATCAGCACGAACAAAATTGCCGTTATCAATGATAGAATACAGGTCGCAGATTTCCAGTGTCCAGGTACCTTGAGCGTCTTCGCCGTCAAAGGCGGAAAGTGCCGACTGAGGACGGGCTGTAATGGTGTAGGGCGGAGCAGAAGAACCCGCAGTACTTGTGTAATTCGCGACTGATCCGAGCGTGGCCTCATCGTCCAGCAAAACATTGAAATCATCAACACTGTTGTTGCTGCCACCAGGAGCATTAACGATGTTGACACGTGTTCCAGCGGGCGAAACCAAGGTAAAGGATAAGTCACCGCGCCACGCATGCGTGGCATAAACACCAATGTTGACGTCCGCGATGCTGAAAGACGAACTTACAACAAATGCACGCTTCAGGGGTGTTGAGCATTGGGTTGTGTTGCCGATCGCGCCCGCGGTTGTGTTGCTGCCGGAATACCCACCCGTCTGCGCATGCGCAGACGTGATGCCCAAGCTGGCAACTAGCACTGCCGCAAGTAAAAGGAGGAATCGGACCGTCGCTGTGAGCAGATGCGCTCGACCTTTAACCAACCGGAACACGCACATTTCCTAACCAACCTGGCGCCTGCTGCGACAGGTGCCTTAGCATTACAGAATGCCGCACTATGATTAGTGTGGTTAATTAATCTCTAAACATGATGTAAAATCGCTTAAGCCCTGGTCGGGAAGATCATTGCAATTCCCAGCGAATAACGACGGCTTTAATATAGACCTTGCCAGTCGCCAGCTTGCGCCATCCAGACCGAAATTGCAGCAATCGCCGCTGTTTCGGCGCGCAGGATACGCGGGCCCAAGCTGATCGCAGCCGCCTGCGGGTGGGCGCGAATGGCGTTACGTTCGGCATCGTCGAACCCGCCTTCGGGACCGATCAGCAGCGCGGCGGGGCCGGGATGCGCCGCGATTGCCGCACCGAAGGGCGCACCGCCCTGTTCATCGGCGAAGAACAAGGTGCGGTTTTGCGGGAAAGCGCCGAGAAACTGCTTGAGCGGCCGCGTTTCATGCAGCCGCGGCAGACTCGTCCGGCCGCATTGTTCGGCCGCTTCGATCATCTGTGCAGTGAGCCGCTCGGGGTTGATCTTGTCAACCACCGAGCGGCCGGTCAGCACAGGATGGATTTCGGCAACGCCAAGTTCGGTCGCCTTTTCCATCAGCCATTCCATCCGCGCCTTTTTGACCGGCGCGGCACACAGCCAGAAGTCGGGAACGCTCTCCGGAGCCTTTGTCTGGCGTTCCACGGTAAGGACGGCATCGCGTTTGCGGGCCTCGCTCAGCGTGGCAAGCCATTCCCCGTTGCTGCCATCGAACAGGAGTACGGCATCGCCCGTCTTCAGCCGCATCACGTGGAGGAGGTAATGTGCGGAATTTCCGTCGACCGCGACACTTGCGCCGTCCGCGAGCGGCGTTGTCACATAAAGGCGCGGGGCGCTTTGCGGTGGCCAGGCAGGTGTCGCGGGCATGATGCTTAGTGGCGGGTGCGTGGCGGTAAGTCGAGAGACAATTGCGGACAGTTCCCGGTGTCCAGCTACACGCTGGCGTGACATCATCTCTCGACTCTGTCCCGCCTGCCCGGCAATAGAGGCGGCAATGGCAAAGCAGATCATAGACGACCTTGTTCCCGATACCGAACACCGCGGCCTCATGTCGCTTCTTCCGGTGCGCTGGCGGCCTTATGCCGCGCTGGCGCGGTTTGACCGTCCGATTGGCTGGTGGCTGCTCTACTGGCCCTGTGTTTGGGGGATAGCGCTGGCGGGCGGGCTGCCCCGTTCCTGGCCGTTGCTGTTATGGTTTCTGCTGGGCGCGATCGCGATGCGGGGGGCGGGTTGCGTCTATAATGACATCGTTGATCGCGATCTTGACGCACAGGTCGAACGCTCCCGCAGCCGCCCGCTGCCGAGCGGCGCGGTGAGCGTCAAAAAAGCCTGGTTGTGGCTCTTGCTGCTTTGCGGTGTTGGCCTGATTGTGTGGCTTCAGGTCGGCACTTTTGCCAAGCTGGTCGCGCTTGGCAGTCTGGCGCTGGTAGCGGCCTATCCGTTCATGAAGCGGATTACCTGGTGGCCGCAGGCTTGGCTTGGGCTGGTATTCAGCTGGGGGGCACTGGTCGGCTGGGCTACTGTTGAGGGACGGCTCCCGCCAGCCGCATTGCTACTCTACGGCGGGGCGATCTTCTGGGTGATCGGTTATGATACCATCTATGCGTTGCAGGATCGTGAGGATGACGCGCTGGTGGGCATCAAGTCGAGCGCCTTGCGGCTAGGCGGCCATGTGAAAGGCGGCGTCGCGCTATTCTATCTCGTCGCGTTGTCGCTATGGGCGGCGGCGATCTGGCAGGTCCGTCCTCAAATGGCCGCGCTGCTTGGCCTGCTGCCAATGGCTGCACATCTGATGTGGCAAGTCGCCGCGCTTAGACCGGAAGATGGTGGAGATGCCCTCGCCAAATTCCGCAGCAATCGCTTTGCGGGGTTGCTGATGGCGCTGGCGTGCGCGGTGGTGGGGAGCGCTGGTTAATCAGCGGCTCTTACGCAAGTGCCGATGTCGCTGCATTGATCAGCTTGCGTACACATCCAGCGCGCGGATCAGCCGGTCCAATATGCCGGGCTCATTATAGGCATGGCCGGCGCCTTCTATGATATGGAAATCCGCTTCGGGCCAGGCCTGATGTAATCGCCACGCATATTTGAGCGGACAGGGCATATCGTAGCGCCCATGGACGATGGTGCCGGGGATATGGCGGATCTTGTCCACATCGCGCAGCAACTGGTCAGGTTCGAGCCAGCATTGATTGACAAAATAATGGGTTTCGAGCCGCGCGAAGGCCAGGGCAAATTCGGCGTCGTCATGCTGCGCCTGATTGGCCGGGCTGGGGAGCAGGGTGATGGTTTCACCTTCCCACAAGCTCCAGCGCCGCGCGGCTTCGAGTTGCATCGCCTTGTCGTCATCGGTCAGACGGCGATGATAGGCGTGGAGAATGTTGGACTGTTCCTCCGGTGGAACGATCTCGACCAGCCGATCCCATTTTTCCGGGTGCATTTCCGATACGCCGAAACGATAATACCAGTCCAGTTCTGGTGGCGTGCAGGTATATATGCCGCGCAAGACAAGTTCACTCACGCACTGCGGATGTTTTTCCGCATAGGCCAGCGCGAGCGTTGACCCCCAACTGCCTCCGAAGACCAGCCATTGTTCCGCGCCATGCAATTTGCGTAGCCGCTCAATGTCGTCGACTAGATGCCAGGTTGTGTTGGCTTCGAGGTCCGCGTGCGAGGTTGAGCGCCCGCAACCGCGCTGGTCGAACAACAATATGTCATAGCGTTCGGGATCGAACAGGCGGCGATGATCCGGGCTGATCCCGCCGCCGGGGCCCCCGTGGAGAAACACCGCGGGTTTTGCGCCCTTCGTCCCGCAACGCTCGTAAAAGATGTGATGGCCATCTCCCACGTCCAGTGTAGCGGCTTCATAAGGTTCGAGCGGGGGATAAAAACTACGAAATTCGGCCACATTGCCTCCTCGTCTGGTGCGCAAAAGGATAGCATTATCGCGCCCAGAACATAGTTCGTAAATCATCTGTAACAGAATTACGCAAACTAAGCTTGACCTGCCGAAATCTTCCTATATTTATTTGTGAATAACAGATAAAAATACGCATAGCTGATCACTGGCGGTCGAGTATGTGATCGTGCCCCATAGAAGCCCGATTACCTCCGCCAAATAGCTTTGCCGTATATATATACAGGGAGGAGAGGTACCATGCGCGCGACGCGTTTTGCGATTTTGCTGACAGGTTGTTCCGTCTTTGCCGCTTCGGCGGCTATTGCCCAGACTGCGGAGGAGCAACGTAGCGACGGTCTGGATGATATCGTCGTGACTGCTCAGCGCGTTGAGCAGAAACTGCAGGATGTGCCGGTAGCCGTGACGGCGATGGGCGAAGAGGAAATTGCCGACAAGCGGATTTCGAGCGCCAAGGACCTCGCCGGTCTTGCGCCCAACCTCGCGTTCAGTCAGCAGGGCAACCAGTCCAATCCGACGCTGATTATACGTGGCATTTCGTCGGGTACGTCGAATAATGCTGTCGATCCGAAAGTTGGCGTATATGTCGATGGCGTCTATGTCGGACGCACAGTTGGGTCGCTGTTCGACCTTGCCGATATCACCCGCGTCGAAGTGCTGCGTGGCCCGCAGGGCACCTTGTTCGGCCGCAACGCGACTGGTGGTGCGATCAGCTTGACCACCGCCACGCCAAGCGGCGAATGGGGCGGGCGGGCATCGCTTTCCTACGGCAATTACAACGCGCTGCGCGGCAAGATCAGTCTTGATTTGCCGCAATTCGGGCCATTCTCGGTTCGTCTTGCTTATCTTCACGATGAGATTGACGGTTACGTCAAGAACAGTCTCGCAGGGCGCACGATCGATATCAGTCCACGTGCGCCAGAATTTGGCGTGTTGCGCTACACGGACAAACTCGGCAAGCGCAATGTTGACGGGGGGCAGATTTCGGTCCGCGGCGAGTTCGGCGATGTGACCGCTGACTACAAATTCGACTATAGTGATCAAAACGGGACCTCGACCGCATTCCAGAATTATGGTCCGATTCCGGATGCGACCGGCGCGCTGCTGAACGGCATCCTCGCGTTCCAGGCACCTGGCGCCTACAACACGTCGATCACCCCGCTCAAGACCGTCGCCAACGCGACCAGCAATGAAAGGGTGGTGTCGCAGGGGCATGGGTTGACCATTACGATCCCGACCGATCATTTCACGGTCAAGAACATCCTCGCCTATCGCAAGATGCGGCAGGACCCGAGCATCTACGACCTCGCGGGCAGCGGCGGTCTCAAATTCACACTGCCGCAGTTGCAGAACCTGCTGATCGGCAATATCCCCGGCGTCTTGGATCCCGCCAATCAGCCCGGTCCCAATGACGCTTTCCACACGCTGCTCGTCGCCCGTTCGTCCAAGCAATGGCAGATCAGCAACGAATTTCAGATTCAGTTTCAGCGCGAAGGCTGGGATCTGACGACCGGCATATTCATCTTCCATGAAAACAGCCCCGCCACCGACATTCTCGGGGCGTTTCATCCCGTGACAAATGGTGTGATGACCGACCTCTCCAATGTCGGCACGATTCCCGGCCTGCCGGCCGGACCGCTTCCGTTCGACATCAACGGCGACGGCGTCGTCAATTACCTCGATTATAATCCGGGACTTGATGCGACCTTCGGCAGCGGCGTGACCCGTACCTTGGCGGTTAACGACAGTTTTGCGGGCTATGCCCAGTTCACCCTGCATCTTACCGACCGGCTCGATGTGGCCTTGGGCGGCCGTTACACGATCGACGATCGCATGACCCGCATCGATGAAATCGCCGGTGCGCAGGGTGGGGCACTGGGCGTTGGCACCTACAAGGCAACGTATAAGAAGTTCAACTATGCGGGGATCGTGACCTGGCGTCCGACCGATGACATTACCAGCTATGCCCGGGTTTCGACCGGCTATGTGGCTGGCGGCATCCTCAGCGGCATTCCGTACAAGCCGGAAAATCTAACCTCTTATGAACTCGGTCTCAAATCCGACTGGTTTGATCGTAAGCTGCGGGTGAATCTCGCTGCCTTCTACAGCGACTACAAGGACTTGCAGACGCAGAATTTCATCAACGGCCGCCAGATGTTTGACAATGCAGGCAAGGCCAAGGTCAAGGGATTCGAAGCCGAAGTCGCGCTGAGGCCGATGCGTGGCCTGACCTTGTCAGGGAGCGCGGGATATAATGACTTCAAATATAAGAAGTTCATTCTCAACGGCGTGGATGTCACCAATATTGCCGATCCGGTCTATCTCGCAAAATGGACCGGCCGCGCGGAGGCTGCGTATGAAACCGATGCTTCCGCGAGCGGGCTGTTCGGGTTTGGCCGCATTGGCGCCAGCTATCGCGGTCCCGTTTACCTGACCTCACTGCCGATTGTCGACACAGCCGGAAATATTTCGCCGATCGAGCAATATCGCCGTCGGCCCGGATTCTGGATGGTCGATGGCCGCGTCGGTCTTGGCGGCGTTTCGCTTGGCGGGGCCAAGATGAGCCTTTCGGCCTTCGGCAAGAATCTCACCAACGAACGGCCCAATGTATTCGGTGCGTCGGTGATGGCCCTCAGCACCACATTCGAGCGAGGGCGTACCTACGGCCTCGAATTGAGCGCTGAATTTTAGGACGGGGGGAGCTGGCGTGCCGTTTATTCGGCCGCCAGCAACGCCTCGGCCCCGCCCAGATCGACCGAGACAAGGCGGCTGACACCGCGTTCTACCATCGTCACGCCGAACAGGCGATGCATCCGGCTCATCGTTACCGCATTATGCGTGACGATGAGGTAGCGCGTTCGGGTATTCTTCACCATTTCATCCAGCAGATCGCAGAAGCGCTCGATATTGGCGTCGTCGAGCGGAGCATCGACTTCATCGAGTACGCAAATAGGCGCGGGGTTGGTGAGAAACAGGCCAAATATAAGCGCTACGGCGGTGAGCGCCTGCTCGCCCCCTGATAACAGCGTCAAGGCCGCGAGCTTCTTGCCCGGCGGTTGCGCGTAGATTTCAAGTCCCGCCTCAAGCGGATCATCACTGTCGATCAGTTCAAGGTGCGCGGAGCCGCCGTTGAACAAGGTGGTGAACAGGCGTTTGAAATGTTCATTCACCTCTTCAAAAGCCTTCAGCAGGCGAACGCGGCCTTCGCGATTGAGATTGCCGATCGAACCGCGCAATCGGTTGACGGCCTGCTGAAGTTCCTCGGCCTCGGTGGCCGATCGCTGCTGTTCGGCTTCCAGTTCGGCGAGTTCGCTGGCGGCGACGAGATTGACGGGGCCAATCCGCTCGCGATCCTGCATCAGCCGTTCGTGGATCTGGCTTTCGGCTTGTGGGTCGCCGACCTCGGCATCCTCGAACCCGGCCTGCGCGGGAAGTAGGGGCGGGGGGCACTGGAAACGCTCTCCTGAAACGCGCCCCATTTCGATGCGGCGCGCTTCCTGGCTGTCTGCACGCGCTGCGGCTCCGGCCCGTTCCTCGCGGGCGGCGGACAATGTTTCGAGCGCGGTTGCGAGCGCGGTTTCACGGGTCCTGACAATGGCGTCCGCGCGCTGTTCCGCCTCAATAGCATCGTTCAGCTGTTCGGAATATCGTTCGCGTTCTGCTGTCAGGCCATTGATTTTATTTTGAAGATCATCCGGTTGGTTCGAGATGCGGTCCAGTTCGGCTGCAATCTGCCTGGCGCGCTTAGCCATGTCCTCGATACGCCGCGCCGCTTCGCCCGAGCGGGCGCGCCAGCCTTTGATCTCGGCCGTCACCCCCGCCTGGCGTTCGCGGCATTGCCCCAGAGCCTGTTCGATCCTGCTTTCCGCTCGGCGCGCATCTTCGAGTGCGCCGCGCGCCGCCTCGCTGCGCTCCTCGAGTCGCGTAACCTGTCCGTTGGTGACTTCAGCGGGTGGTAGCGCCGCGACCGCGTCCGCTGCCCGTTTAAGAGCAGCGGCGGTCTCTTCTGCCTCGCTATCCGCCTGTGCGGATCGCGCGGTGAGTTGCTCCGATTCCGCCTGATGGCGGGCAAGCGCCGTTTCGGCCTCATCGCGCACCCGCACGGCGGCCCGGCGGTTGTTTTCCAGTTCGGAAAGGGCGCGCCGCGTGGTGCTGATTTGGTCGTCTAGGGCGGCGAGTGCCGCCGCGCTTGCACTATGTCTGGTTTCGGCCTCCGTGAACCGACTGCGCTTTTCCGGCAATTCCGCTTCAAGCGCGGCAAGGCGGTTTTGCCTGACCAGCCGCTCGGCAGCCGCTGCGCCGCTTTCGGCCGCGATGAAGCCATCCCATCGCCGCATATGCCCGTCGCATGTCACCAGACGCTGGCCGACTGCCAGCGTCTGCCCGCTGTCCCTGTCGGCAACGCCAATCTGGGCCAGGCGTCGCATCAGTTCGGACGGTGCCGTGACGTGATCGGACAATGGCGTCATGCCGCCATCGAGGGGCGGATCAGTCGCAGACAGGCTGGCGCCGTGCCAGCCCCAGGGCGCGTCCGGATCGATCGGCGCTTCCAGTTCATCGCCGAGAGCAGCCGCCAGCGCCCGCTCATATCCCGGGGCCGCGCGCACCATATCAAGCGCGCGATTGCTACCATCCGCGACCGCCAGCGCGCGACCGAGTGCCTGCACCTCACTTTCGACCGTCAGAAAGGCAGCGCGCGTTTCCGCCAACTGGCTCTCGGCCTGCTGGAGCCGGATTGCGCCTGACGATCTTTCTTCGGTTAGAGTCCCTATGGATTTTTCTTTTGAAATAATGTCTTGTTCTATATTTTTGATATTATTTTGAGATTTATCAACTGCTTCTGCAAGAGGCGCTGCCGAACCCAGTCGCTCCACCATTACAATGATTTGCGCCTGCGCCGCAGCCGCCCTGGCGGTACGCGCCTGCTCTGATGCCAGTGCGGTCTCGGCAATGCGCCGGTCGGCGGCTGCGCTGGCCTGATCAGCACGCGCCTTCGCAAGTTCGACCTCGGCGTCACGCAAACGGGCGGCGAATTCTTGCACGCGGGCGGAGAGGGCCGGCTTCTGCGCCTGAAGATCATTGACTTCTGACGTCAGTTGCTTGGTCTCGGCATCGAGCGTAGCGATGCTGCTCGCAGCATTGTGAGCGAACTGATCCTCTTGCGCCTGCGTCTCCTCGATTGCCCCGCGCTGACTTTCAAGATCACGCAGCCGCTCGATCAACGCATGATGTTCGCTTGTAAGGCCGGCCAGTTTCTGGGCCAGTTCGCCCGCGACCTCCCGAATGCGCTGGGCTTCCGCGCGGCTGGTCGCTAGCGCCTGCACCGCTTCAGCCTGCCACGCGGCCGCAGCCTGCTGGTTTTCCTGAGCCTTGCGCACCGCCTCTTCGGCGGTCTGGGCTTCGGCGCGAGCTTTGTCAGCGGCCGCTGCGGCGTCGCGCCATCGAGCGTAGATCATCCGCGCTTCAGCGATCCGAATCCTGTCGGTCAGCTGCGTATAGCGATCGGCCGCGCGTGCCTGACGCCGTAGCGCCCCGGCGCGATTTTCCATGTCCTGCAGGATGTCGGCAAGCCGGGAAAGGTTGGTTTCGGTGGCGCGCAGCTTCTGCTCGGCATCCTTGCGCCGGACATGAAGCCCCGCAATCCCGGCGGCTTCTTCGAGCATCTGCCGCCGCTCCTGCGGCTTGGCGGCGATGACGGCGGCAATCTTGCCTTGGCTGACGAGGGCGGGGCTGTGCGCGCCGGTTGCTGCATCGGCAAAGATCAGAGCGACGTCCTTGGCACGCACGTCGCGGCCATTGGCGCGATAGGCCGATCCCGCACCGCGTTCGATGCGGCGGATAACTTCAAGTTCGTCGCGCGCCGCTGGATCGGTCACACCCGGAAGATGCGCGCCTTCAAGATCGGCGACGATCGCCACTTCGGCGAAGTCACGTGCCGGACGGGTGG
Source organism: Pseudomonadota bacterium (assembly GCA_023457895.1). Taxonomy (GTDB): domain Bacteria; phylum Pseudomonadota; class Alphaproteobacteria; order Sphingomonadales; family Sphingomonadaceae; genus JAFAFE01. Next base: position 25,057 of record JAEXAY010000040.1, on the reverse strand, counting down.
AGGTTCCGGCAAAGATGACGTCTTCCATCCCCCCGCCGCGCATTGACTTGGGCGAGCTTTCGCCCATCACCCATCGGATCGCTTCAAGGAGGTTGGATTTGCCGCAGCCATTGGGGCCGACGATGCCGGTCAGTCCGCGCTCGATGCGAAGTTCGGTCGGTTCGACAAAGCTTTTGAAGCCGGAAAGGCGCAATCTCTTCAACTGCACCGGGATTGCTCCCGGTCCAGCACTGCCATGGAAACCGCTTGGAATGCGGCTGGTTTCACTTTAGCCCAGCTTGTCCTTCAGGATCGCCTGGATCGATTCCCACATCGGCTTGTCGTTGGGGAGTTGCGCAACCGAACCATCGATAACGAAGGTTGGCGTACCGGTAATATTATACTGCTTGGTGCCTTCCGTGGTGATTTTCTCAAGCTCGGTCAACTGGGCCGTGTTGGCGAGACAGCTATTGATTTCCGCCTCGCTTACGCCGCGCGCCTTGAAAAACTCATCGAGCTTGAGCAGCTTGGCAAATGCCGGAATCTGCTGTGCTTGCGGCAGATTCTGCAGCGCTTGGGCAGCGGCCTGGTCTACCCCCTGCGCATTGGCAAAAACCTCGGCCTGGCTGGCAAAAACATTATCTGAGAGCGGGAAATAGCGGGCTTCCCCGACACAGCGGGTTACAGCAGCGAGCGGCATATCGATCGCGTTCAGCGTGAAATTGCGCAGCTCATAGCTGACCTGACCGGACGCGACATATTTGCTGGTCAGTTCTTCGGTCGCTTCCTTGGCGAAGTCTGCGCAATGGCTGCAAGTCAGCGAGGCATATTCGACGATCTTCACCTTGGCGTCGGGATTGCCCATGCGATAGCCGCCCTCGGGCGTCTTGCTCACCACTTCTTCCCATTTCTTGCCAGCGGGTGGTGCGATCGGGGTGATTTTGACGTCCGCCACCGGAGCACCCGGCTTGGCAGCATCTCCGCCCGATTCCTTGCATGCTGAAAGGGACAGCGACATGGTCGCCGCAAGCGTCAGCATCGCGAATTTGGCTAAATTACGGTTCATCAATAAATCTCCGGGAAGTGAAAAGGGGAATCAGGCGGGCCGGTCGAGTGCGGCTTTGACCGAGGTCCAATCGTGGACATCGGGTAGCAGGGCGCCGTTCAACAAGAAAGAAGGCGTGCCGTTGATGCCCAGTTTCTGGCCTTCCTCGGTCATGTCGAGCAACTGGGTTTGCTTGGCTTCGTCGGCAAGGCAGACCTTGGCCTGCACAGCTGTGATACCGCGTGTTTTCATGAGCTCGATCAGCCCGATGTCGGTGGCAATGGTCGTCAGGCGCGCCGTGTAAGTCCCTTGCATCCAGTTATTCTGCTGTGCGGGCGTCGCTTTCTGGATATTGCCCATCCAGCTTTTTTGCGTCGCGAGCAGATATTGGTGATTTCCCGGGAACTTGGCCGTGCCGCCACAATGCGCGAGGAGCGCCGCTGCAAAGTCGAACGGGTTGAGCAGGAAGCTGCGATATTCCACGCTTGCCTTGCCGCTGCTGACATAGGTTTTGAGCGGTAGGCTCGATTGGGCGGAAAAATTCGCGCAATGGCCGCAGGTGTAGCTGATATATTCGACCAGCCTCTTTTGCGCATTGGGATTGCCGACGCTGACACTGCCGCGGCTGGTGGGCTTCGCTGCGAGCGTACTGGTGGCAGCCGGTTTCTTGGCCGGCGCGCGCGCCGTCGCTACAGAAGGCAGGGCAGCGCCAAGGCATGCGGCCGCAGCAAACGCGGAAACGGCCATAAGGCGAGAGGTCATAAGGGGGAGATTCCTTTTTTCCTTGAAATCATATTTCGTCGGGGTTGGGGCCCGGATCAACCAATTTTAGGCAGGCCGCCGCTATTGGCAAGACCTTGTGCAAGGCTTTCGAGTACGGCGCGCAGTTCAGGGTCACCAATGTCGCGCAGGCTATCTCCAAGTTCGACCGGAATGGGCTTTAAATTGGGTGGAGGTGAGGACCCTTGTGCCCGGGGCGGCTTCACCGTGCCCTGTGTCATTTTGATTTTGGCAACCGCTTCATAGCCGAAGAATCGGTTGACGCGCTCGATCAGTTCGGGCGCGACATGTTGCAACATAGGTGCATGGGCTGATGCAACGGTGACATGGAGCGTGCCACCGCTGCGATTGCCATGTGAGGGAAAACGGATCGCTTCAGGCTGGGTTACGGCTGCGTATCGCGGCCCGACAATATCCGCCCAGCGGCTTACGACGGAGCTTTGTACGAAGCCGAACTTTTTGAACGCGGCCCGGCCGATATCGGGCATGAGATCCGCGATCGACCGCGCCGCACCTCCACGTGGGCGGTCGAACAGGCGCGCCGGAGCGTCCTTGGTCGCTTTTTTACCCTTTTGTTCAGATCGCGGTTTATCCATCTCAGCCCTCATGCCATAGCGAGCCATGGCCGTCGAGAGCGTGATCAGGAAGAAAGAGCGCGGAGCGCGCAATAGCCGGACCACAGATGGCGAAGGCGTAGTGCGGGGGCGGGGTCCGGGACAAACACTGCTGACTTGGTATGACACCCATGCCCGCGAATTGCCATGGCGTATCGGGCCGGGCACGCAAGGCCGGGCAGACCCGTATCGGGTGTGGTTATCTGAAGTCATGCTACAGCAAACAACGGTCGCTGCTGTTAGGTCATATTTTATAAAATTTACAGCAATTTGGCCTACGATATTCGATCTCGCTCTAGCTGATGAGGCGGATGTCATGTCCGCTTGGGCAGGACTCGGCTATTATGCACGGGCGCGTAATCTCCATGCCTGTGCTAAGGCTGTTGTCCGAGATCATGATGGCCGCTTTCCCGAGACAGAAGATGAGTTGCGCAAGCTCCCGGGGATTGGGGTCTATACTGCTGCTGCGATCGCCGCCATTGCCTTTGGCCGCAGGGCGGTCGTGATCGACGCCAATGTCCAGCGCGTCGCGGCGCGCTATGCGGCAATCGAGGTGCCGCTCCCTTTGGCCAAAAAGCATATTCATGACGTCATTGAAGCCATGACGCCGAAGGAAGGCACAGGAAAATCAGGAGATTTTGCGCAAGCGATGATGGACCTCGGCGCCACGATATGCACCGTGAAAGCCCCTAAATGTTTGATCTGTCCCTTGGCTGACGACTGCCAGGCCGCATTCGCGGCAATAGCGGAAAGCCTGCCGCGCAAGCCCTCAAAGAAGGCGCGGCCGATACGCCACGGTTGGGCCTGGTGGGTGGAGCATGAGGGCCGACTTCTGTTCGAACGGCGCCCTGCCAAGGGCCTGCTTGGCGGAATGCCGGGTTTGCCGGGTACCTCATGGAGTATGGAAGAACTGCCGGACTTACCGGTTGATGCGGAAGATCTTGGGCGTTCTGTTCAGCATGTCTTCACCCATCTGACGCTTAACCTTCACTTGGCACGGTGCAACTATCCGGCCATCGCCAATCATTTGCAAGGTGCACCTATATGGGTTGATGCTGATAAAATAGATGAGTTTTCTATGCCAACCCTTTATAAAAAAGCAGTTTCGGTGATGATTGATGGAGGCTGAATTTTCACTGCCAGTCGGCCGCCGGCATTTTCTGGGGGCGCTTGGTTTTGGCGCCGCCACGGCATTGCTGCCTGCATCGCTTCTCGCCCGTGAGAGCAAATATCCGCTGGTGAAAAACTTTGTCGACGGCTTCGTTTCACGAGGCCAGTTACCGGGTGTGCTGGTTTCGATTGGACAAGGCCTTGCAGCGCCTGAGATCATCAGCGCGGGAACCATTGCCTTCGCCAGCCGGACGGCGGTCAACAAGGATACGCTGTGGCGCATCTATTCGATGACCAAGCCCATAACTGGCATTGCGACGATGATGCTGATCGATCAGGGCAAACTGACGCTCGACACGCCGCTGGCGGAAATTCTCCCGAAATTTACGCACATGACTGTGCAGTTGAAACCCGATGGGCCGCTGGACGCACGCCCGGCCAAAACGGCAATTACCGTCCGCCACCTGCTAACCCATACGTCGGGGCTGGGTTATTCGATCATGCAAAGAGGACCGCTGCGCGAGGCCTATATTCGCGCGGGGCTTGTCCCGGGGCATCTCACGCGGCTGCCCAATCCGTTCGAGCGCAACTATCCCAAGGCGCCCAACCTTGCTGTTTTCTCGGATCGGCTAGCGGCACTGCCGCTGGTGTATGAGCCCGGCACTAAATTCAGCTACAGCGTAAGTATGGATGTGCTTGGCCGGGTGATCGAGGTCGTATCGGGGCTGCCGTTCGATCATTTTCTCAAGGAGCGGATATTCGATCCGTTGGGCATGAGCAGCACCGGCTTTCACGTCTCGCCCAAGGATATCCCGCGTTTCACGACCAATTATGGCATCGCGAACGGATTTCCGCTGCCGATCGATCCGGGCACCAATTCCGTCTTTGCGCGTGACCCCGGTCTTTATGCAGGCGGAGCAGGGCTCGTCTCCTCCGCACATGATTATGACCGCTTCCTCGCTATGTTGCTCGGAGAAGGGCAACTGGGCCGCCAACGCATTCTTTCGGCAAAGGCGGCCCGGATCGCGATGTCCAACCTCCTGCCGTCGGGTGCCGACATCAGGGGCAGCTGGATTGAAGGCTATGGATTTGGCGCGGGCGGGCGGGTGAGCCTGCCCGGATCGAAGGAAGGCGAAGGCCTGTTCGGCTGGAATGGTGCTGCGGGGACGGTCGGTTGGGTCGACCGCAAACGCGGGATGCGCGTCACCGGCATGGTCCAGCAAATGCCGCTTGATGCCTTTCCTTTTCAGTCGCGGCTGCCCGACATCATTTTGCAGCAATTTTCGAAATTTAAGCCATAAGGCGAACGGCGCAAAGCGAGGGCCACCAATGAAAGCGATTGCATTTACCGGAGCCGGGATGGACCGCGCCGACCCCTTGCGCGTCGATTCCGATGCGTTGGCGGCCGCGATCGGCGCGCCTTCTTCGCGGCTGTTGCGGCTGAATGGGCTCGATCCCGAGGTGGGGGAAGACGGACGTCTGAGCTGGGGGGCGCTGGCCGAGACTGATCCGGAAAGCGAACTTCTCCTCCTCGGAGTGGCGGAAGGAAAGCATCATTTTGCCGTGCTTCCGCCTAAAGATACGCAGCTCAACGCCCGCTCGCCGGCTATTTGGCGCACGCTCATGATGCTCGATCCGTCCGATGTTGCGCTCTATGGCGCCGCGCGTAGTCTGATCGACTGGCATGCAAGGCATCGTTTTTGTGCCGTGTGCGGTGCGGAAACACAGATTTTCCGCGCCGGGTGGGGCAGGCGCTGCGGCGCTTGCAGCGCAGAACATTTCCCGCGCGTCGACCCCGTCGTCATCATGCTGGCCTGTTTTGATGGCAAGGTGCTGCTCGGGCGTCAGGCGATGTTTCCGCCCGGACGTTATTCGGCACTAGCAGGTTTTGTCGAACCAGGCGAATCACTCGAAGAGGCAGTGCAGCGCGAACTCAAGGAAGAGGCGGGTGTCGACGCATTCAATGTCCGCTATGTGGCAAGCCAGCCTTGGCCCTTTCCCTCATCGCTGATGGTGGGGTGTATGGCAGACGTGGCCAGCGATGCGTTGACGATCGACGTCACTGAGATCGAGGACGCCATGTGGGTCGGCCGGCGCGGTGTTGAAGCCGCCATGTCCGGTGATCCAGGCGCGCCGTTCATTGCCCCGCCGCCTTATGCCATTGCGCATAATCTTCTTGAATATTGGCTCGCAAATAGCTGATTAGAAAAGGCCAATTCGCGCAAGCTCCTTGGCGAGCTTCGGCGGTAGAACTGCGGCGCTGCTATCCCAGCTTGCGAGGTCTTCGGGCGTGCTGGCCGCCTCAAGATAGCGCCATCCTTGATGCGCACGCTTGGGGAGCGGCATCACCGGGATTAGGCGTGGATCAAGCATTATGTAAGTGCGGCCATTTGGCGCATCCTCGAAACCCAATATCGGACTGCGAGCCGCAATAAGGTGATTCACGATCCAATAGAGCGAACCGCCTTGCATTTCATCTGCCCGTTTGGGCCGGTAGCGGGTAGTCAGGCCGAATGGCCCGCCACTTTCGCGATCCCGAAAACGTGCGCGCAACGCGGCGAGGCTGTCACAGCCAAAGGCGATCTTGGTCATGTTGAGCGGCATCTGGCACTAGATGGCGGCCAATGGAGTGATTTCAAGAGCGCGCCCTCCTTGCCGAGCGCGGCCTTGACGTCATGACTGCCCTGAAAATGCGCGTCTTTCCGCTATGTTTTACATGGTCTCAGCGTTTGGCGGGGATACAGTTCTGGCCCGCATTTGCCGCAGCACGGCAGAATGATGCAGCCGCGTCGCGCGTCGGGAAGGCACCGGCCTGCAAGCGTATAATGGCGCCCGCCTTAACGTAACGCGGGCTGTAGCCAGAAAATGGGGCACGGCCCGACAGTTGTGCCCAGAGCTTCGATGCATTCTGCTGATTTGAAAAAGCGCCAAGCTGGGTGGTCCACGGCCCGGTCGATGCGGCGGTAGGAGGCGCTGGCCGGGGCGCTGCAGGGACGGCCTTTGGCGTCGTGACCTTCGGCGCCGGGACAGCGGTAACCTTGGCTGTCGTAGGTTTGGCAACGGCAGGCGCTGGTTTCATCACGGCGTCTGCATCGATCGCCGCCGTGCCCGATGTTCCGATCGCGCCCGATGGGATATTGGACAGTTGAGCCAAGGTTGCGCGGCGTTCTTCCCGCTCCATATCTGCTGCCAACGCCAAGCCTTTCTGCCGCTGGTCGAGCGGGATATATTTGTCGAGCTCCGCCAGGCGGGCCGAGGCGATCGCAAGGCCCTTGGTCGAGGCGCGCTGCATCAGCGCGTAAGCGCGCGGCCAGTCCTTGGCGACGAGATCACCGTTAAAACTCGCCGTACCCAATATGTATTGCGCCCGCGCTTCGCCGCGTTCGGCTGACTTCAGAATATAGGGCAGAGCTTCGTTGCGCCGATTCATGTTGAACAGCAGGATGCCCAGATTATCGAAGGCCTCGCGGTGGCCTTGGTCGGCGGCGCGTTTGAACCAGGAAACGGCCTGTGCGTGATCCATCGCCACTCCGCGTCCAAGCTTGTAAGCCTGACCCAGATTGAACTGGGCGGTCGCGTCGCCAGCGACTGCGGGTGTACGCCATTCCGCCACAGCTGTCGCGTAATCACCGCGTTCCCAGGCTTCATATCCGGCCTTGACGTCAGCCAGGGCCGGTACGGGGAGCAGTCCGATGCTGATCGCCGCGACGCCCGCCATCATCCCCCATGCCAGCCTGGCAAATGTGTGCATCGCAAAACTCCACTTCAACTGCCCCAACCGGGCATCGCCCTTATCACTAATCCGTCATTAGCAAAAAAATATGAATAGCGCGTATATCTTATGATTGTTCGCTGATTGCCGGCAAGGCTCTGACGGCATCAACAAGTTTTCGTCAGCGTTAACCAGATTTTAGAAGAATATGTGCGAACTGCTCCTCACGAATTTCGTGAACTAAGGGGATTGGTGTGCGCGTTCTCGCATTGGCATCGCAAAAAGGTGGTTCCGGCAAAACGACTTTGTCCGGGCATTTGGCCGTTCAGGCACAACTGGCGGGCGCAGGCCCGGTTGTATTGATCGACATCGACCCGCAGGGGTCGCTGGCCGACTGGTGGAACGAACGTGAAGCGGAACTCCCCGCCTTTGCCCAGACCACGGTGGCCCGTCTCGCATCCGACCTCGAGATTCTCCGTCAGCAGGGTTTCAAGCTTGCCGTCATCGATACGCCGCCGGCGATCACCATGGCGATCCAGAGCGTTATCGGCGTGGCCGAGCTGATCGTTGTTCCGACCCGTCCTTCGCCGCACGATTTGCGCGCTGTCGGCGCCACGGTCGATTTGTGCGAACGCGCCGGCAAGCCGCTCATCTTCGTGGTCAACGCCGCGACGCCGAAAGCCAAGATCACCTCGGAAGCCGCCGTCGCCCTGTCGCAGCACGGCACCGTCGCCCCGGTGACGCTGCACCACCGCACCGACTTTGCGGCCTCGATGATCGATGGCCGCACCGTCATGGAAGTCGATCCGGAGGGCAAGTCGTCGCACGAAGTGCAGGCGCTGTGGAGCTATATTTCCGACCGCCTCGAAAAGAATTTTCGCCGCACCGTGTTCGCGGCGCCCGCGCCTGCTGCTTCGGCGATGAGCGCACCCGGCATGGTGCGTCCGATGGGTGGCTTTGGCCGCCGCGTCGTCGGTCAATAAGGGGAGGGCGTAACCAATGTCTGAACCCAAACCTCTGGCCTCCCTTTCGGGCAGTCTGCTGGCACGCAAGGGCGCAGCCAAGCCGGCGATGCGCCGCCAGGGCATGACCGGAACCATGCCTGCCGGGCATCTTCATCACGATGATCTTGGCTGGAACGACATGGGCTATGATGTCAATCCGGCGCCGAGCGACGAGCAGGCCACGCATCAACGTGTCGAACTCACCCCCATGGTGAGCCCGGTGCAGGCGCTGCGTGAAGGCGGCTCTGACGAAGGGCAGGATCACGCTTTGTCCGCGCCGGTGCCGGAAGTCGTCCGCCAGCGCGAAGTGCTCGCCGAAAAGCTCAAGCGCCCCGAGGGAGCCGGCGCTCCGGCGATCCCGGCGCCCGCGATTGTCGAAGGCGTGGTGCCTGCAACGCCTTCGCCGATCTTTGCCCGTCCGGCGGCAGAAGCCGCCGTCACCGCTCCGGCGCCTACTGTACCGGCTGTTGCTGCCGCCGCGATGCCCGTCGAAGCGTCAAAGGCCGTGCCGGCCAAGACGCCGCGTCCGCGCCGTCAGCCGGGACTCGGCGCCAAGGCTGCGTTCACGCTGCGCATCGATCCCGAACGCCATTTGCGGCTGCGGCTCGCCAGCGCGGTGACGCGCCGTTCGGCTCAGGTCATCCTGATCGAGGCGCTCGATAAATATCTCAAATCCTTGCCGGATATTGATGTCCTTGCGCATCAGCTGCCGAACAAGTGATGACGTTCAAAGGGGGTAAAGCCATGTCACGCAATCCTTGGATGCAGGTCGCCGTATCCGCGCTCGTGATCGGCCTTGCGACGAGCGGCTGTAGTTCGCTCGGGCTCAGCGAATTTGGCCATGGATCGGCCAACAAGCATATGGCGCAATCCGCCAAGTCGGCCAAGCAGGGCGACCACACCAAGGCGATTGAATATGCCGAGGCGGCGGTTGTCGCATCGCCGCAGAATGCAGATCTGCGCGCCTCGCTTGGTCAGCAATATATGGCTGCCGGCCGGTTCGCATCGGCTGAAGCGAGCTTCGCAGAGGCTCTGGCATTGCAGGATACGCCCCGCACGGCCCTGAACCTTGCGCTGGCCAAGATTGCCAATGGCCGGACGGGCGATGCGGTTATGCTGATCGACAAATATCGCGAGCAACTGCCTGCTTCGGATTATGGCTTTGCACTGGCACTTGCAGGCGAGATTGAACGCGGTACGCTGATCCTTGGGGATGCGGTGCGTCAGAATGACGCGACGGCGCGGACCCGCCAGAATCTGGCCTTTGTCCTTGCCATGCAGGGCCGCTGGCTCGAAGCCAAGATCATCGCAGCCCAGGATATGCCCTACGCCAATGTCGGTGATCGCATGGGTCAGTGGGCAACATTCATGCAGGCGGGATCGCCGCGCGTTCTGATTGCGGGCGTTCTCAACAGCGATGCGACCGCGGCCGATCCGGGTATGCCGACGCGTCTTGCGCTCAACACCAACCCGGCGGACTTCGCGCCGCAGATGGTCGCTTCGGCGCCGTCCTCGGGTTATGACCCCGCGCCGCTTGCGCAATATGCACCGCCGCCGGTGGATGCTGCAACTGCCGCCGCAGCGGTGGAGGCTGTACCCGCCGCCACCCAGGCCCCGGTTGAGTCGGTGGTGACTGCAAACCAGCAAGCACAGGTCATGACGCCGATCGAGGCACCGGAAGAGCCATACAAGGTTTCGGTCCAGTTGCAGAAGCCGACGCCCGCTCCGGTCAAGACCGCCAGCATCGCGCCCGCGACGAAGGTCACGAACCAGAGTGAAGCGGCCGCGCTGGTAGCCAAGGCGCGCAAGTCCTCGGGGCTCGCGGTCCAGCTTGGCGCTTACAGCAGCATGGCGTCTGCCAAGTCCGCTTGGAAGACGCTGTCGGCCCGTCACGCAACGCTGCGTGCTTACACGCCGAGCTATGCTTCGGTGACGGTCAAGGGCCGCAACTATGTCCGCCTCGCGGCCAACGGTATTGCCGACAAGCGCGTCGGCTGGGCGCTGTGCCGGCGCGTCAATGGCAGCGCAACGGTTTGCGCGCAACGCCAGATCAGCAACACTCAGTTGCAGATGGCCGAGCGCGCCAAGGCGGCTCCCGCTGCCAACTCCAAGCAGGCAATCGCCTCGCGTTAATTAACGGGTCCGGCTCAGCCCGGGAACAGGAGGGCGGTCAGCGGATGCGCTGGCCGCCTTTCCACATGGCGGTGACGCGGCCCTGCACCGGAAGGCCGTCGAACGGGGTGTTACCGGCCGTTGCCGCCATCTTCTTGGCGTCGACCTGCCACGGCGCGCCCTCGTCGATGAGGATGAGGTCGGCCTGCTGGCCGGCGGCGAGGCTGCCCGCATCGAGCCCCAATATGCGCGCCGGATTGGCGGCCAGCAGGTCGAACAGGCGCGCCATGCCGATGAGCCCGTCGCGCACGAGATTGAGGCTCAATGCCAGCAGCGTCTCGGCGCCCGCCATGCCCGGCGCGGCGTCGGCGAAGGGCAGGCGCTTGTCCTCGGGGCCGCGTGGATCATGGCCCGAGGCAATGACGTCGATGGTGCCATCGGCGATCGCCGCGAGACAGGCCTTGCGCTCGTCCTCCGGGCGCAGCGGCGGCTGCAGCCGGGCAAAGGTGCGAAAATCACTCATCGCATTGTCGGACAGGAAGAGATGCGCCGGAGTGATGCCGCAGGTCACCGGCAACCCCGCCCGTTTCGCGGTGCGCACCAGATCGAGCGCGCGCGCCGTGGTGAGCTGGCGGAAATGCAGCGACGCGCCGGTTTCCTCGACCAGCGCGAGATCGCGCGCCACCGCGATCGCCTCGGCGGCGGCGGGTGCGGACGCGAGCCCCAGCCGCGTCGCGGTCTCGCCGTCGGTGGCGACGGCATTGTGGGTGAGCCCCTCATCCTCGGCATGGGCGATGACGGTGAGGCCGAGCGATTCTGCATATTGCAGCACGCGCAGCATCGTGCCGCTGTCGGCGATGCGCCCGCGCCCGGTGGCGACGGCGCGCGCCCCGGCCGCCTTCATCATGCCGATCTCTGCGAGTTCCCTGCCTTCGAGCCCCCGCGTCGCCGCCGCCAGCGGATGAACCCAGAGGTCGGGCTTGCCGCCCTTGGCCGCGCGTTCGATGAGACCGGGGTCGTCGAGCGGGCGCGTGCCATCGGGCATCAGCGCGGCGCGCACGATGCCGCCGAAATGGAAGGCCGGCTTGTCGGTCGCGAACACGCCGAGGTCGATGATGCCGGGCGCGAGCCATTGTCCGCGCGCGTCGATGCTCTCCGCTCCGGCCGGGGCGGAGGCGGCGATCTGGCCATCCACTACCGCGAGCGGGCCCTCGCCGCCATCGGTCCGGCGGGCATTGGCGATGACGAAGGGCACGATCGCTTTCATTGCCAGCCCTCCACGCCGCGATCCCGGCGGGTCAGCACGTCGAGGCAGGCCATGCGCACCGCCACGCCCATCTCGACCTGCTCGGTGATGGCCGAACGCTCCGGATCGTCCGCGATCGACGAGACGATCTCGACGCCGCGGTTCATCGGTCCGGGGTGCATCACCAGCGCGTCCGGCTTCGCTTTCGCCAGCCGCGCCGGGGTGAGGCCGTAGAGCATGTGATATTCGCGCGGTGAGGGGAGGTAGGCGCCGTCCATCCGCTCATTCTGGAGCCGCAGCATCATCACCACATCGGCGCCGTCGAGCGCTGCGTCCATGTCGGTGAAAGGCCTCGCGCCCATCAGCCCGATATCCTTCGGCAGCAGCGTGGCGGGGCCGACCACGCGCACCTGCGCGCCCAGCGTCGACAGCGCGACGATGTTCGAGCGCGCGACGCGGCTGTGCAATATGTCGCCGCAGATCGCGACCACCTGGCCCTCGATATGCCCCTTGCGGCGGCGGATGGTGAGCGCGTCGAGCAAGGCTTGCGTCGGATGCTCGTGGCGTCCGTCGCCGGCGTTGAGGACCGGGCAATCGACCTTGCCCGCGATCAACTGGACCGCGCCCGAACTGGCATGGCGGATGACGATCGCGTCGGCGCGCATGGCGTTGAGGGTCATCGCGGTATCGATCAGCGTTTCGCCCTTTTTGACGCTCGATTGCGCGGCATGCATGTTGACGACATCGGCGCCGAGCCGCTTGCCCGCAATCTCGAACGAGAGCAGCGTGCGGGTCGAATTTTCGAAAAAGGCGTTGATGATGGTGAGCCCGCGCAGCCGGTCGTCATGCTTGGCGGCGCTGGCGCGGTTGAGTTCGACCCAGCGTTCGGCCTCGTCGAGGAGGAAGCGGATTTCCCAGGGCTGGAGCGTTGCCATGCCCAGCAGATGGCGATGCGGAAACGCCGCCGACCCTTCCGGGTAGGGGCTGGACGGGGAGGGCGTTGCAGCTGTCATTAAAGCCGATCCTCTAGGACGGGACGGGGACAACATCAAGCAGCGATTATGATACTCGAACGAGGTTGCAGTGGCTTGCTGGCGCGGTGGCTCACGGGCCGGACGATGCAACATATTGTGTTTTCCTGCTCTGGCACTTCATTTCTGCGTAAATCTGCCAAAAACACTTTCTTAAGTTGATAAAGTTTATAGGCATATGGCGTTTTGAGGATGAGCCCGCGCACCACAAGATATGGAAGGCGCCACGTATCGGCGGAGCGTTAAGCCCCACCGGACGCTGTGGCTTTGCGCTCTCCAGGGGATGTCCATTGATCACTTCACTTTTTTAGGCGTGTAGAGCCAGCAGATACATGGCGGCAGCCCGATCATTCTCCATGGGCATCGTGTAGGACAGGGTCTTTAAGCGATGAACGATCTTTGAGCGCAATGCAGGTGCGTTACACGTTCACCAGCGCATCAATCGCCGCCTGCAGGATATGCGCAGCCGCCAGCGCGTCGATCCGTTCGGCGCGCTTGGCGCGGCTCAGATCGGCCTCGATCATCGTGCGTTCGACCGCGACGGTCGAGAGCCGCTCGTCCCACAGCAATATCGGCAAGCCCAGATCGGCGAGATTGCGGGCAAAAGCGCGGGTCGACTGGGTCCGCGGGCTGTCGCTGCCGTCCATGTTGAGCGGCAAACCGGCCACGATCCCCTTGACCACCTCTTTCGCGATCATCGCCTCGAGTGCCGCCTTGTCGGCGGCAAATTTCCTGCGCCGGATGGTATGCGCGGGCGAAGCGAAGCTCCAGCCCGCGTCGCATAGCGCGGTGCCAATGGTTTTCGAGCCCACGTCCAGTCCGAGCAGCCGCCCGCCTTGCGGCAGCGCCGCGCGGAAGCTGGCGGCGTCGGCGCAAATACCCATCAGTTTGCGACCGGCACGTCCGGCGTACGGCGCTGGACCGGCGCGGGCGGAAGCGCCTTGCCTTCAAACGCAGCCAGCCGGCGCGCGACATCGTGCCGGGCCGCCACCCAGAACAGTGCATAGTCATAGACGTGATAATTATTGCCCGGAAGCACATAGGCGCCCATTTCCGGCGGCGATCCGATCATGAGCAGTCCGCGCTGGTCGCAGCGCGCGCCGACCTTGCCCGCTTCGATCTTGCCGTCGAGCAGATCAGACGAAGGAAACAGGGTGCCGGGATTCTGCTCTGGTGCCGCCGTGCTGTTAGGGGCGCCGGTCAGCGGGTTGGTGCAGAGCATCGGGCTGTCGCCCCGGATCGTGCCATCATAGCCCGGCGATTTGCCGTAAGCATCGAGCACCATGCCGGGGTCCGCTGGTTCGGCGAAGCTCGACCAGCTGACGATGCAGTTGCTCGCCTCCGCCGTCCCGCAAGCGGGCAGGCCCAGCCGCAGCAGGTCATGCGTGATCGAGATCGGCCAGCCGATGACATAGGCGGCGGCGATCCGTTTGGCGATGGGGCGGCCCGCGACCTTTTCCTTGAGCAGGCGGGTCAGGTGGAGCGATCCCTGGCTGTGGCCGGCGAGGATGATCGGGCGGTCATTGCCGCTTTCGATCAGGAACTGGTCGAACGCGGTGGCGACGTCCTGATAGGCCGCATCGATGGCCTTTTTGGCGTCTTCGCTGTCGGTCATGAAGGCGCCGACCGCCGCCTGGCGATAGCGCGGCGCCCAGATGGTGCCCGCATGGTTGAACACGCTCGCTTCGCCGCGCACGAAAATACGCGTCCGGTCATTGGTGATCTGGTCATCAAGCGAAGCGTTCCAGCCGTCCTTGCTGACGAGGCTGGTCGGGTGAACGAAGAAAATCGCCGCATGGCCCGCTTCGCCTTCATCGCCGAGCCCGGCCGGAGTCCATAGCGCGGGATTGCTTTGCGCCGGCGTGGCCGGATGGGCAAGCCACATGGCCGGGTTCGCATAGCTGTTGGCGGGCGGCGGCGCCTGTTCGACGAAGGGCTGCGAGGGCACGAATGCCGTTCGCATGAATGGCGCCGGATTGAGCCGGAACGCCAGCAGCAGGCCGAGCACGACGAAGATCAGGAAGGCGATGATGTAGAGAAATTTGCGAGCCACAGGCGAGCGTGCTCCGGATGTGAATTTATGGTGCAGTCCCGCCTTAGCCTTGCGCACGGCCCTCGTGCAATGCACAAAGCCCTTCGCAAGGTCGATGCGGAGAGGGAGACAGGCGCGACATGACAGAGGCAGCAAGAGAGGCGGACGTTCCGGGCGGCCGCGCGCAGGATGCCACGCTGCGGCGATTCGATGCCGATGATGCACCCTGGCCGTGGCGTCCGTGGATCATGGCGGCGATCTGTGCGGTCGCGGCACTGATCTTTTACTGGCTCATTCATGTGCCAGCGTCCGAATGGATCAACGGCAAGCAAGTCGCCGCGCCCCGCCAATGGGGGCTGGTCGATGGCAATCTCACCCCGTTCCGTCAGGCGCTCGCCGTCTTCGTCGGGGTTGGAACCATCGCGTTCGTCCTCACGGTTGAACTGCGGCGATGGTGGTGGAGCCTGTTGTTTGCGCTCGGATGGGGAATTGTTACCGCCAGCGCCGGCTATTTCACCGCGCTCTACAACCGCAGCGGCGATCTGTTCGACTTCCCCTTCTTCGCCGGGATTTTCGCGGTGCTGCTCGCTGCCCCGCTGTTTCAGGCCGCGCGCGATCTTGGCCGCCGGGCCTTTCCCTATGCGCGCACGCATAACCATATCTGGACCGATGCGGTCATCGGCGCGGCGGCGCTGGCCTTTACCGGTATCAGCTTCCTGCTGGTCAATCTCCTCGCCGAGCTGTTCTCGCTGGTCGGCATGACCTTCCTGCGCGACCTGCTCAACGAAGAATGGTTCGGCTGGCTGGTGGCGGGCACTGCATTCGGCACCGCGATCGGCGTGATGCGCGAACGCGACGGGCTGGTCGCGACGATGCAGCGGCTGGTGATGGTGATCCTCGCGGTGCTTGCGCCGGTGCTCGCGGCGGGGCTCATCCTGTTTCTGCTGTCGCTGCCTTTTACCGGGCTGCAGAAATTATGGGATACGACGCAGGCGACGACGCCGATCCTCCTCTCCTGCGCAGCCGGCGCGTTCATTCTCGCCAATGCGGTGATCGGCAATGGCCGCGAGGAGCGCAGCCCCAACCGGGTGCTGCAATATGCCGCGCTCGCGCTCGCGCTGTGCATTTTGCCGTTGTCGCTGATTGCGGCGATCTCGATGGGCCTGCGTATAGAGCAATATGGCTGGACCCCGGCGCGCATCTGGGGGATGCTGGTTGTATTCGTCGCGGTTGCTTATGGTCTCTCCTATCTCTGGGCGGTGATGAAGGGGCGCAAGGAATGGGACGATCTGGCGCGGTTGTGGAACCTGCGCGGCGCGATCGCGCTGGTCGGCATCGCGGTTTTCCTCGCGCTGCCGATCCTCGATTTCGGCGCCATATCCGCGCGTGACCAGATGGCGCGGCTCGCCAGGGGGATCATCAAGCCGCACCAGTTCGATTATGCTGCAATGGCGTTTGATTTCGGGCCGAAGGGCAGGGCGCTGCTGTCCGGTATGACCGCTTCGCCCGACCTCGACATCGCATCCAAGGCCCAGCGCGCGCTCGCTGCCAAGAACAAATGGGATGCCGATGTTCCTCAGGTCCGCAATGAACTGGATGAGATGCCGCTGACGGGACGTATCGGTTTCGAGGATAATGGCGTTGCGGAAATAGTACGGCGGGAACTGACCGACGAGATCCGCAACGCCGGCTTTTGTGCTTATGGGCCGTGCACCGTTCGCCGGATTGCGCGGCCGGATAGGGAGGGCGACATCTGGATCGTGTTCGGCCAGCAAAAGGATGAGGGCGACCGGCGCGTGGCGCTGATGCACAAGCAAATGCAGGGCGAGCGGCCGGTCTGGAGCAACGAGATATTGTACACCGGGGGCGGCAGTAAAGAACCGTGGACAAACCACGAGATCGAAACGGGACCGGCGGCGAAGGTCGAGTTGCGCCCGGTGCCGCGCTACCAGGTGATAGTCGATGGCAAGCCGACCACCGCCTTCGTCGATGGCGATGACCCCCTTGGGCGCTTTCCCAAGCCGCCGCCACCGGTCCCCGCGTCGGCGCGATAAGCGGCGCGTCATCGAACCCGCCTTGAAACCGCCGCTGGCGCCTGCTAGCGGCGGGCATCCATTTTTTTGCCTTTTTCAGGAAAGCCATGTCGGTCGATAAAGAAACCGTCGTCAAGATCGCCAAGCTCGCGCGTATCGCCGCGAGCGATGCCGAAATCGATGCGCTCGTGCCAGAACTCAACAATATCCTCGGCTGGGTCGAGCAACTGGGTGAGGTCGATGTCACCGGCGTCGAGCCGATGACCGCCGTGATCGCCAATCATCTGCGCCTGCGCGAGGACAAGGTGAACGCCGACCCGCTGACCGGCGGCGGCGTGCGCGACAAGGTTTTGGCCAATGCGCCGGCGCCGGAGCATGGCTTTTTTGGCGTGCCCAAGGTGATTGAATGACCATGCGGGCATTCAATCATCCCGGACAGCCGCGCAGCGGCGACCGATCCGGGATCCAGAAAACAAAGACTCAGCTGCTACATTGGACCCCGGCCTTCGCCGGGGCACGGAAATAAAAAGATGACCAACCTTACCGATCTCGGCGTAGCTGCCATCCGCGACGGCGTTGCCAAGGGCGAGTTTTCCGCCCGCGAAGTGGCTGAAGCGTTCAACGCTGCCGTCGCCGAAGCCAATCCGGCGCTCAACGCCTTCATCGTGACGACGCCGGAAAAGGCGCTCGCCGCCGCCGACGCCGCCGACGCCAAGCGCGCCAAGGGCGAGGATCTCGGCAAATTGGGCGGCGTGCCCATCGGCATGAAGGATCTTTTCGCCACCGAAGGCGTGCAGACGACGGCCGCGTCGAAAATGCTCGAAGGCTTTATCCCCCCCTATGAATCGACCGTTTCGGGCAAGCTCTGGGCGGCGGGCGCGGGGATGCTGGGCAAGCTCAACCTCGACCAGTTCGCCATGGGCTCGGCCAATGAAACCAGCTATTTCGGCAATGTGATCTCGCCCTGGCGGCGGCCGAACGACACGGCGCCCCTGGCCCCCGGCGGCAGCTCGGGCGGCAGTTCGGCGGCGATTTCGGCGCGGCTCTGTCCGGCGGCGACCGGCACCGACACCGGCGGCTCGATCCGCCAGCCCGCGGCCTTCACCGGCATTTCCGGGATCAAGCCGACCTATGGCCGCTGCTCGCGCTGGGGCATTGTCGCCTTTGCCAGCTCGCTCGATCAGGCCGGGCCGATGGCGCGCAACGTACGCGACTGCGCCATCATGCTCGAGGTGATGAGCGGCTTCGACGCCAAGGATGCGACCAGCCTCGACCTCGACGTGCCCGCGTGGGAAGCCAATTTGTCGAGCGATCTCAAAGGGAAGCGCGTCGGAATTCCCAAGGAATATCGTGTCGATGGGATGGATGCGGATGTCCTGCGCGTCTATGATGAGGGCATTGCCTGGCTCAAGGATGCGGGCGCGGAGATCGTCGAGGTCTCGCTGCCGCACAGCAAATATGCGCTGCCCGCTTATTATATCATCGCCCCGGCGGAAGCCTCGTCGAACCTCGCGCGCTATGACGGCGTGCGCTACGGCCTGCGCGATCTGCCGCAAGGTGCGGGCTTGCAGGATATGTATGCCGCGACGCGCGCCGAAGGCTTCGGCCCCGAGGTCAAGCGCCGCATCATGATCGGCACCTATGTGCTATCGGCGGGCTTTTACGATGCCTATTATACCCAGGCGCAAAAGGTGCGGGCGCTGATCGCGCGAGATTTCGCCGAAGCCTTTGAAAAATGCGACGTCATTCTCGCCCCCACGGCGCCGAGCGCGGCCTTCGGCCTTGGCGAAAAGAGCGACGACCCGCTGGCCATGTATCTGAACGACGTCTTCGCGGTGCCCGCGAGCCTTGCCGGCCTGCCTGCGATGGCGGTGCCGGGCGGGCTCAACAAGGACGGTTTGCCGCTCGGTTTGCAGATCATCGGCCCGGCCCTTGATGAGCAGGGCGTGCTGAATGCTGGGCTTGCGATCGAAGAACGTGCGGGCTTCACGGCGCGGCCGGAGAGGTGGTGGTAACATATTGTGCTCCCGCGCAGGCGGGAGTCCAGGGCAGGATAGCGCTGCCCAACACTGGGTTCCTGCCTCCGCAGGAACACATCAGGGACTTGGAAATGATCAACCAGTACACAATCACAGGCAAAACCGGCGAATGGGAGGTCGTGATCGGCCTTGAGGTTCATGCGCAGGTGACCTCGCAGTCGAAGCTGTTTTCCAGCGCCGCAACCGAATTTGGTGCCGAGCCCAACAGCCAGGTGAGCCTCGTCGACGCGGCGATGCCGGGAATGCTGCCGGTGCCGAACCGTGAGTGCATCCGTCAGGCGGTGCGTACGGGGCTCGCGCTCGATGCGGCGATCAACAAATATTCGCGCTTTGACCGCAAGAATTATTTCTATGCCGACTTGCCGCAGGGTTATCAAATTTCCCAGCTTTATCATCCGCTTGTCGGAGAGGGTTCGCTCGAAATCTCGCTCGATGAGAAGGATCCCGAAGCGGCCACCAAGCATATCGGCATCGAGCGCATCCATGTCGAACAGGATGCCGGCAAGCTGATGCACGACCAGCATCCGACCATGTCCTATGTCGACCTGAACCGCTCGGGCGTTGCGCTCATGGAAATCGTTTCCAAGCCCGATATGCGCTCGCCGCAGGAGGCTGGGGCTTATCTGTCCAAGCTGCGTTCGATCCTGCGCTATGTCGGCTCGTGCGACGGCAATATGGATCAGGGCTCGATGCGTGCCGACGTTAACGTCTCGGTTCGCAAACCTGGCGAGGAATTCGGCACCCGCACCGAAACCAAGAATGTGAACTCGGTTCGCTTTGTCATGCAGGCGATCGAAAGCGAGGCCAAGCGCCAAGTCGAACTCATCGAGAGCGGCGGCGCTGTCGAGCAGGAAACGCGGCTGTTCAACCCCGACACGGGCAAGACGCGGGCGATGCGTTCGAAGGAAGATGCGCATGATTACCGCTATTTCCCCGACCCCGATCTGCTGCCGCTGGAGCTGGACGACGCGTTTCTAGAGGAATGCCGCGCCAGCCTCCCCGAACTGCCGGACGCCAAGCGCCATCGTTATGAGGCGGCGGGAATCAGCAATTACAATGCCGGGGTGCTGACCGCGGAAGTCGAAAGCGCACGCTGGTTCGATGCGCTGCTGGAAAAGGGCGTCAAAGCCCCGGCGGCGGCGAACTGGGTGACGTCGGAACTGTTCGGCGCCCTCAACAAGCGCGGCGAGAGCATTGAAAACTCGCCGGTTTCACCGGAGCAGGCGGCGGAGCTGCTGGGCTTGGTCGACAATGGCACGATCTCGGGCAGCATCGCCAAGAAGGTGTTCGAGATGATGCTCGAAACCGGGGACGGCGCGGCGGCGATTGTCGAACGTGAGGGCCTCAAGCAGACCTCGGATACTGGCGCGATCGAGGCGGCCGTGGCCAAGGTGCTCAGCGACAATGCCGACAAGGTCGCCGAATACAAAAGCGGCAAGGAAGCCTTGTTCGGCTTCTTCGTTGGCCAGACGATGAAGGCCATGCAGGGCAAGGCCAATCCGCAGGTGGTGAATGAACTGCTGAAAAAAGCGCTCGGCTGATTTCCCCGCCGAGCCCGGCGACGCGACTCCGGTGGATATCGCCCAACGGGCCGATAAATAAAAAGGAAGGGGCGACTCCTGCGCGGGCCGCCCCTTTTCTTCCACCGGTTCCGGTCAGGGAATGCGTGTCACCCGGTTGGCGGCACCGACGATGCGCTTGGCCGGGGCGGCTTTCCCCGGCATTCGCCACTTGACCGTATTGCTTGCGCCTTCGACGCTGATCCGTGCGCCAGGCGCTAGGTCAACCGTCACGATATTGCTGGCGCCTTCGATGGTGAGGCTGGAACAATTGCCGGTAAAGGTGATGGTGTTGCCCGCGCCCTCGATCCGGGCCGGTCCGCCGTCGCACTCATAGCTCGCGGTCGATCCTGCGCCCTGGACGGTGGCGCCGCCCTGTGCTGAAGCCGGAGTCATTGCCACGAGGCTGAAGGTAAGCAGGGCCGTCGCGGCGGTCACATATCTGGTCATGGAATCATCTCCCGAGCCCGTTGCGGCGGTCAGGCTAGGCGCGCAATATGAACGCGGTGTGAAACATGCGCAGGACCGGGATGAATCCTGTTTATTTCGCGTTCCTCATTCATTATCCATCAACCACAAGGGGCGTAGGTTCCGGCGATGTTCCGGGCTTTACGGTAAAGCATGGGGGTGGATGGCAGATGCGTTTCTTGCTTGGCTTTTTGCTCGCGCTGATGGTGATGACGCCGGCGCAGGCGCAGATCGGCGGTTTTGAAAAATCCGCACTCCGTGAGGACTTCGCCTTTCCGGTCGACGAGCCGGTCAGGATCCTTGTCTTCCGGCCGGATGTTCAGGTTGGCGAGCAGACCACCGGCGGGATGAACGAACCCAATGCCGAATGGACCGAGGCTGCGCGCAAGGAAATCAGCGCATCGCTCGAACGCGCGCAGCAGGCGCGGTCCAACGAGATGCTGCTCGCACCCGAATTTGAAGGCGACGACGCCAAGCTGATGGCGGATTACCGTGCGCTGTTCCAGACCGTCGCCGGGTCCGCGCTCATCCACAAGCTCGCGCCGGGCAACCGGCTGCCGACCAAGAAGGACAAGTTCGACTGGTCGCTTGGCCCCGGGGTCCAGCAACTGGGCGCGAAGACTGGCGCGGATTATGGCCTCTTCTTTTCGACCGCCGACAGCTATGGTTCGACCGGACGCAAGGTGGCGCAGGTCGCCGCGGCGGTATTGTTCGGCGCATGGGTGCCTTCGGGCATTCATCAGGGCTATGCAGGGTTGGTCGATTTGAAGACCGGCGATCTTGTCTGGCTCAATGTCGACATGCAGATGGGCGGGGATGTGCGGACCACCGAAGGCGCCGACAAGCGCGTCGCGCAGTTGCTCGAGGAGTTTCCGACGCGCGAATCCGTGCTCGCGCGTCGCGCTGCTGAGGCGGCTGCCCAGGCGAAGAAGAAATGAAGCGCGTCCAATCATTGCTGACGGCGACAATGCTCGCGGGCCTGTTCATGGCGGGACCGGCGATGGCACAGCAAGCGCCGGAAAAGCCGTTCAAGCCCAATGCCGAGACGGCGAAGACCGCACCGGCGGAAATCCGTCCGTCCGCACCCGGCTACAAGCCGACCGCCGAGGATGAAAAAGGCCTGTGGCAAATGGTCGACGATTATGAGCGCGATCTCAAACAATCGAAATTCGTGATCGATGATCCTGCGCTCAATACCTATGTGAAGGGCCTGTTGTGCAAGACGGTCGGCGATGCACGTTGCGCCAATGTCAGGCTCTATCTGGTGCGAACGCCGCACTTCAACGCCTCGATGGCGCCCAACGGGATGATGCAGGTGTGGACCGGCCTGTTGTTTCGCACCCGCAACGAGGCCGAACTTGCCGCCGTGCTGGCGCATGAATTCACCCATTTCGATAACTGGCACAGCCTGCGCGCGATGCGCGACATGCGCAAGAAGACCGACGCGATGGCGTGGCTCAGCTTCGTGCCGTTCGGCTATTATGCGCAGCTCGGCGTGATGGGATCGATCTTCGGCTTTTCGCGCGAGATGGAGCGCGAAGCCGATCATGGTTCGCTCGGCCTTTTGTCGAATGCGGGCTATACTCCGGCCTCGGCGTCGAAAATCTGGGAGCAGTTGCGCAACGAGATGGACGCGACCGCAAAGGAGCGCAAGCATCGCAGCCGCAAGAATGACAATGGCGGCTTTTTCGCGACCCATCCCAACAGCAAGGAGCGAATGGACGTGCTCGCCGCCGAAGCCGCGAAGATCGCGCGGCCAGAGGACCAGACGGGAGAGGCCGAATATCGCGAAGCGCTCAAGGACTGGTGGCCGCGCCTGATCGACGATCAGGTCAAGCGCAATGATTTCGGCGGGACCGAGTATCTGCTGGGGCAGCTTGCGGCCGGACGCGGCTGGACCAGCGAACTCCTCTATGGGCGCGGTGAAATCTATCGCGCGCGGGGCAAGGGCGACGATTTCCTCAAGGCCGCCGGTTTTTACCAGCAGGCGATCGACACCGGCGCGGCGTTTCCGGAAAGCTGGCGCGGGCTTGGCCTTGCCCTGATGCGCGCAGGGCAGACCGAGGCGGGCAAGGCCGCGCTCAACGAATATCTCAAGCGAAAGCCCGACGCGAGCGACCGGGCGATGATTGCCGCAATGGCGGGAGGAGCATGATGGGGAAGGCGCTTTATCTCAATCTGGCCTTGGCGGCGGTGCTGACGGCAAGCGCGGCTCCGGCCGATGCGCGCTGGAGCGAAGTCAAGGACGCTGCGGTTCAGGTCGCCAAGAAGACGATGACAGTGCGGCCCGACGGCGAGTGGAACAAGAACAGCGCGCGGCCTTCCAAGCGCGGCGAAACCTGGACGATTGATGGGCAGGCGCTCAATGATCTGAGCTTTTTCGGCGCCGTGCGCGATGGCGAGCCGCTGTTTCGCGAACAGCATAAGAAACTGAAGCCGCTCCCCAAATTCTCGTCCAAGATGCTGCCGACCGATCTTGCCGAATTCATTGAAACGTCGGCGCGCAACGTGGTCGACACGCCTTTGTTCACCACCGAGGCGGTCGAACCCGCGACGCTTGGCGGCCATCCGGGCGTGCGGATGCGTTTCAGCTATACGTCAAGCGATGAACTGGAACGCAAGGGCGAGGCCGTCGCCGCGATCGTTGGCGGCAAGCTTTATGCGGTGAGCTTCGATGCCCCCGCCATCTATTATTTCGACAAGGATATCGAGCGCGTCCGCCGCATGATGGCGAATGTCACGATCCCCTGAGGGCGTGGGTCAGGTCAGGCTGGGGTCGACACCGGCACCCGGCGGCACCTGTTCCATCGGCACGCTGATCTCGTCCGGGCCGACGCCGGGGCGGTCGGTATCGCCCTGATCGGGCACCACCTCGTCGGGCTGGTCCTCAAGCGGGGCCTCGCGCGGGGATTCCCTGGGCGGGCTTTCGGGCGGCGATTGGGGTTCGATCTTGTCCGGCTTGGGAGTGGGGTTTTCTTTGGGTTTGTCTGTCATAGCGTCCTTCCTTTCCCGTATTTACGAATAGCGGGCGAGGGTGGTTCCCGGCGTAGAGGAGCAATTCTCGTCTCCCGTGTGCATGGGGAGCCGGGGGCGGGGCTGAGCCGCCGAAGCCCACCCCACTCGCCTGATTGCCTCGCGGCAATAAGGCTCATTGCCCCTCCCATTGAACGGGACGGGAAGTTATGCTGCTCCCGCCCTTTTTGCGCTGGACCCTCTTCTTTTTCCTGATATAGAGCGCGCTTCGCGATGCGGCGCTCCGCAGGACGGTCTATGGCTATGCGGGCGTGGCGAAACTGGTAGACGCGCCAGATTTAGGTTCTGGTATCGAAAGATGTGGGGGTTCAAGTCCCTTCGCCCGCACCAGTCATCCCGGCCCGTTGCACCTGCCAGTGGCGATCCCTCGCCGAAAACGAGATTATCTATTTGAAAGCGCACGAAGAATGAAAATTGTCGAGACGTTGAACGAAGGCCTGAAGCGCGCCTACACCCTCACCATCACCGCCAAGGATATCGACGCGCAGGTCGACGAGGAGCTGAAGCGGATCGCGCCTCAGGTCCGGATGCCGGGCTTCCGTCCGGGCAAGGTGCCGGCGAACCTCGTGCGCAAGATGCACGGCGAGGCGCTGCAGCAGGACGCGCTCAACAAGTCAGTGCAGGACGGCGTCCAGAAGCTGCTCACCGACAACAAGCTGCGCCCCGCGATGCAGCCCTCGGTTGAGCTTGGCGAAGATTATGCGCCGGGCAAGGACGCCGAACTCAAGGTCGAAATGGAAGTGCTGCCGGCGATCGAAGCGCCGAGCATCGAAGGACTGAAGCTCGAACGCCTGACCGCGCCGGTGGATGACAAGGCGATCGACGCCGCCGTGCAACGTATCGCGGATTCGCAGAAAAGCTATGAAAGCGCCGCCAAGAGCCACAAGGCCGGCGAAGGCGATCAGGTCGTGATCGACTTTGAAGGCAAGGTTGATGGCGTGCCGTTCGATGGTGGCAAGGGCGAAGGTATGGGCGTCGTGATCGGCTCCGGCCAGCTCATCCCCGGTTTTGAAGACCAGCTGGTCGGCGTCAAGGCCAATGACGAAAAGGTCATCAACGTGACCTTCCCTGAAGATTATGGCGCCGAACATCTCGCCGGCAAGGCTGCGACCTTCGACATCGTCGTTGCCGAGGTGAAGAAGCCCGTCGACACCAAGGCCGACGATGCGTTTGCCAAGAATCTTGGCCTTGAAGGCCTCGATCAGCTGCGCGAACTGGTCAAGGGCCAGGTCGAGCAGGAGTATAACGGTCTCACCCGCA
>JAEXAY010000039.1 GCA_023457895.1 Pseudomonadota bacterium | reverse complement strand
CCGCATCCTGCCGGTCGAGGACATGCCGTTCCTCGAAGACGGCACGCCGGTCGATTTCGTCCTCAACCCGCTGGGCGTGCCGTCGCGCATGAACGTCGGGCAGATTTTCGAAACCCACCTCGGCTGGGCCGCGCGCGGCCTTGGTCAGCAGATCGCACAGGCGCTCGATAGCTGGCGGGAAGCCAATCCCAACCCCGAGGCAGGCAATCCGCCCGCCGCGGTCAAGGTGCAGCTCAAGAAAATCTATGGGGACAGTTACGCCGACGAGATCGACGCGCGTTCGAACGAGGAAATCATCGAACTGGCCGACAATCTCCGCAACGGCGTGCCGATGGCGACTCCGGTGTTTGATGGCGCGGTCGAACAGGATGTGACCGACATGCTCGAACTGGCGGGCCTCGATACGTCGGGGCAGGTCGACCTGTTCGATGGCCGCACCGGCGACCAGTTCGACCGCAAGGTGACCGTGGGCTTCAAATATGTGCTGAAGCTCCACCACCTTGTCGACGACAAGATCCACGCCCGCTCGATCGGCCCCTACAGCCTCGTCACCCAGCAGCCGCTGGGCGGCAAGGCCCAGTTCGGCGGCCAGCGTTTCGGGGAAATGGAAGTGTGGGCGCTCCAGGCGTACGGCGCAGCCTACACGCTGCAGGAAATGCTCACCGTCAAGTCGGACGACGTGGTTGGCCGCACCAAGGTCTATGAAGCCATCGTCAAGGGCGACGACACGTTCGAGGCCGGTATTCCGGAATCGTTCAACGTCCTCGTCAAGGAAATGCGCTCGCTCGGCCTCAACGTCGAATTGTCGTCGCTCGGCGATGATGAAGACGAAGGCGATGCCGCGGGCGAATTGCCGGAGGCTGCGGAATAGGATTGGTGATGGCGGAGCTTTGAGCTTCCGCCTCCCATACGCTGACACGTGATTTCAATTTCGGGGCTCAAGGCCCGAAGGGAAGCAAAAATGAACGAACTGACCAATTTCACCAATCCGATGGCGAAGCCGGAAACCTTTGACCAGATCCAGATCGGTCTGGCCTCGCCCGATCGCATCCGCAGCTGGTCCTTCGGCGAAATCAAGAAGCCGGAAACGATCAACTACCGCACGTTCAAGCCCGAACGCGACGGCCTGTTCTGCGCGCGCATCTTTGGTCCGATCAAGGATTATGAATGCCTGTGCGGCAAGTATAAGCGCATGAAATATAAGGGCATCGTGTGCGAAAAATGCGGTGTCGAAGTTACCGTGACCAAGGTGCGCCGCGAGCGCATGGGTCATATCGAACTGGCCGCGCCGGTCGCACACATCTGGTTCCTGAAGTCGCTGCCCTCGCGCATCGGCCTGCTGCTCGACATGCAGCTGAAGCAGCTCGAGCGCGTGCTTTACTTCGAAGCCTATATCGTCATCGAGCCGGGCCTTACCGCCCTTGAAAAGTTCCAGCTGCTTACCGAAGACGAACTGCTCGAAGCGCAGGACGAATATGGCGAGGACGCCTTCTCCGCCGGGATCGGCGCCGAAGCCGTGCGCACCATGCTCGAACAGCTCGACCTCGAAGGCGAAAAGCAGGCGCTGCTTGACGAACTGGCGACCACCAAGTCGGAACTGAAGCCCAAGAAGATCATCAAGCGCCTGAAGGTCGTCGAAAGCTTCCTTGAATCGGGCAACCGCCCCGAATGGATGATCCTCGAGGTCATCCCCGTCATTCCGCCCGAACTGCGCCCGCTGGTGCCGCTCGATGGCGGCCGTTTCGCGACCTCGGATCTGAACGATCTCTATCGCCGCGTGATCAACCGTAACAACCGTTTGAAGCGCCTCATGGAGCTGCGCGCGCCGGACATCATCGTCCGCAACGAAAAGCGCATGTTGCAGGAAGCCGTGGACGCCCTGTTCGACAATGGCCGCCGCGGCCGCGTCATCACCGGTGCCAACAAGCGTCCGCTGAAGTCGCTCTCTGACATGCTCAAGGGCAAGCAGGGCCGCTTCCGTCAGAACCTGCTCGGCAAGCGCGTCGACTATTCGGGCCGTTCGGTCATCGTGACCGGCCCGGAACTCAAGCTGCACCAGTGCGGCCTCCCAAAGAAGATGGCGCTCGAACTGTTCAAGCCGTTCATCTACGCGCGTCTCGACGCCAAGGGTCTCTCGATGACCCTGAAGCAGGCGAAGAAGTGGGTCGAAAAGGAACGCAAGGAAGTCTGGGACATCCTTGATGAGGTGATCCGCGAACATCCGGTCATGCTGAACCGCGCGCCGACGCTCCACCGCCTGGGCATTCAGGCGTTCGAACCCGTGCTCATCGAAGGCAAGGCGATCCAGCTGCATCCGCTCGTCTGCTCGGCGTTCAACGCCGACTTCGACGGTGACCAGATGGCCGTCCACGTGCCCCTGAGCCTCGAAGCGCAGCTGGAAGCCCGCGTGCTGATGATGTCGACCAACAACATCTTGAGCCCCGCGAACGGCAAGCCGATCATCGTTCCCTCGCAGGACATGGTCCTGGGTATCTATTACCTCACCATGGAACGCGAAGGCGAGCCCGGCGAGGGCATGCTGCTGTCCGACATGGCCGAAGTGCATCAGGCGCTTTATGCCGGTGCGGTCACGCTCCATTCGAAGATTGTCAGCCGCGTTCCGCAGACGGACGAGGACGGCAACCAGTATATGAAGCGCTTTGAAACGACCCCGGGCCGCATGCTCATCGGCGAAACGCTGCCGAAGAGCCACAAGGTGCCGTTCGAAATCGTCAACCGTCTCCTCACCAAGAAGGAAATCGGCGACGTCATCGACCAGGTCTATCGCCACACCGGCCAGAAGGACACGGTGCTGTTCGCCGACGCGATCATGGCGCTGGGCTTCCGTCACGCGTTCCAGGCGGGCATTTCGTTCGGCAAGAATGA
Source organism: Pseudomonadota bacterium (assembly GCA_023457895.1). Taxonomy (GTDB): domain Bacteria; phylum Pseudomonadota; class Alphaproteobacteria; order Sphingomonadales; family Sphingomonadaceae; genus JAFAFE01. Next base: position 238,430 of record JAEXAY010000039.1, on the reverse strand, counting down.
CATGGTCATTCCGGCGTCGAAGGACGAAATGGTCAATGAAACGAAGGACAAGGTCAAGGACTACGAACAGCAGTACCAGGACGGCCTGATCACCCAGCAGGAAAAATATAACAAGGTAATCGACGAATGGTCGAAGTGCGGCGACAAGGTCGCGAACGCGATGATGGACGAGATCAAGGCCCAGCCCAAGGGCAAGGATGGCCGTCTCGCGCCGATCAACTCGATCTACATGATGGCCCACTCGGGCGCGCGTGGTTCGCAGACGCAGATGAAGCAGCTTGCCGGTATGCGCGGCCTCATGGCCAAGCCGTCGGGTGAAATCATCGAAACGCCGATCATTTCGAACTTCAAGGAAGGCCTGACCGTTCTCGAGTATTTCAACTCGACCCACGGTGCGCGCAAGGGCCTCGCCGATACCGCGCTCAAGACGGCGAACTCTGGTTACCTGACCCGCCGTCTCGTCGACGTGTCGCAGGATGCGGTGATCGTCGAGGAAGATTGCGGTACCGACCGGATGCTCGAAATGCGCTCGATCGTGCAGGGCGGTTCGACCATCGCCTCGCTCGGCGAACGCGTCCTCGGCCGCACCACGGCGGAAGATGTGGTCGATTCGAAGGACGGATCGGTTATCGTTCCGGCGGGCACGCTGCTCGACGAGCCGATGGTCGCCCGCATCGAGGAGATCGGCCTGCAGGCGCTCAAGATCCGCTCGCCGCTCATCTGTGAATCGAAGATGGGCGTGTGCGCCAAATGCTATGGCCGCGACCTCGCGCGCGGCACGCCGGTCAATATCGGCGAGGCGGTTGGCGTCATCGCGGCGCAGTCGATCGGCGAGCCGGGCACCCAGCTCACCATGCGGACCTTCCACATTGGCGGCGCGGCGCAGCTCAACGAAACCTCGAACCTCGAAGCGGTTTCGGACGGCAAGCTCGAATATCGCGACCTCATGACGATCGCCGACAGCCGCGGCCGCAAGCTCGTGCTGGCGCGTTCGGGTGAAGTGGCGATCATCGACGATGAAGGCCGCGAACGCGCGGTCCATCGCCTGCCCTACGGTGCCACCGTCCTCGTCGACGATGGCAAGAAGGTGAAGCAGGGCGATCGCATCGCGGAATGGGATCCGTTCACCATGCCGGTCATCACCGAAAAGCCGGGCGTGGTGAAATATCAGGACCTGATCGACGGCAAGACGCTGATCGAGCAGACCGACGAAGCGACCGGTATCGCGCAGCGCGTGGTCACCGAGTTCCGCGGTTCGGCGCGTTCGAAGGAGGATCTGCGTCCGCGCATCACCCTGCTCGATGCCGACAGCGGCGAAGCGGCGCGCTATATGCTCGCCGTGGGGGCGATGCTCTCGGTCGAGGACGGCCAGGAAGTGCAGGCGGGTGACGTTATCGCGCGTGTCAGCCGCGAAGCCGCCAAGACCCGCGACATCACCGGCGGTCTGCCGCGCGTCGCCGAATTGTTCGAAGCCCGCAAGCCGAAGGACAATGCGATCATTGCCAAGGTCTCGGGCCGCGTCCAGTTCCTGAAGGACTATAAGGCGAAGCGCAAGATTGCCATTGTCCCCGAAGAAGGCGATCCGGTCGAATATCTGATCCCCAAGTCGAAGGTCATCGACGTGCAGGAAGGCGATTTCGTGAAGCGGGGTGACAACCTCATTTCCGGCTCCCCCGATCCGCACGACATCCTGGAGGTGATGGGCGTGGAAGCGCTGGCCGAATATCTCGTCAGCGAAATCCAGGAAGTCTATCGCTTGCAGGGCGTGAAGATCAACGACAAGCATATCGAGGTGATCGTCCGCCAGATGCTGCAGAAGGTCGAAATCACCGACGGCGGCGACACCACGCTGCTCGCCGGCGAACAGGTCGATCTTGAAGAGATGCTCGAAACCAACGCCAAGCTCGCCAAGGGGCAGGCACCGGCGCAGGGCAAGCCTGTCCTGCTCGGCATCACCAAGGCGAGCCTGCAGACGCGCTCGTTCATCTCGGCAGCGTCCTTCCAGGAAACCACCCGCGTTCTCACCGAAGCGGCGGTTCAGGGCAAGAAGGACACGCTCATGGGTCTCAAGGAAAATGTCATCGTCGGCCGCCTCATCCCTGCGGGTACCGGCGCGGGCATGAACCGCATGCGCGTGGCAGCCTCGTCGCGTGACGCGGCGCTGCGGGCCCAGTATCGCGCGCTCCAGCAACACCTCATCGCGCCGGAAACGGCCGAAGAGGAGCATGCCGCTGAACTCGCCCAGGGTCCCGAAGCCGCGATCGGCGACGATCCGCTGGCCAAGGTCCAGGGCGAGGACTTCACCACCGACGATGTGGCGGTGATGGACGCAGACGGCGGCGAGGAAGAATAAGCTTTACGACCACACTCTGGCGCTCCTGCGAAGGCAGGAGCCCAGGGTAGCAAGGCGCAAGATAAACTGGACTCCTGCCTGCGCAGAAGCACAAGCAAAAAGCCCCGCCCGAGCAATCCGGCGGGGCTTTTTGCTGCCCCCGTCATTGCGGGCGCAGAAGCAGGGCGGCAATATGCAGAGACCGCGCCTCAGAAGGTGTGGTTCTAGTCTAAAGGCCTTTGCGCCCGAAGCCTCCTGCTGGCCGTCTGACCGGTTGCGGACGCGTGGAGCGTGTCTTTTGCGCATTTGCCAATTCTGCAAAGCTGCGCCCAGCATTCTTGCCCGGGGCTAGGGTTAACGACATGAATGCTTCGGAAAATCCCGGTGGACAGGGCGGAAACGCGCCTGGCATCAGTGCATGCGATGCGATGCAACTGCCGGGTGCAATCCCGAAGGCTCGATCAAAATCACCGATATCGGATACATGCTTCGGGACCGATACTCCGGTCAGCGCATCATCCTCCCCCAACCAGTTCCCGTCGGCAGAAAGCCGGAAGGGAGCGTCTTTGTCCAGTTGTATAATAAGACAGGAGCAAACCACCAGTGACAGGGCGCGGGCAAGTGCGCTGTCCCCGCTGCTGTTGATGACGACGCGCAGGTGCAGGCGGTGCGGCGGCGTTTGCAGCTCGGCAGGGAGCGAAAAGCCGTGGGCAGAAACCTGCACGGAAACGGGCGGGGCGCCCGACCTGCTGCTACCTGTAATCTGGTGGGGTTCTTTTCGTCCAGACTGCGCTGGCCGGATGAGCCAGAAGCGGTCAGGGAACGCACGTGGAAGCATTTCTTCTAGAATGCTGCTCGGAAAAACTGTGGGCTTGGTAAGCGCAACAACCGAGAGCAGATCATAGGGACCATGGCCCAGTTGCATACGAGCCAGTGCGCCGGCCCGGCCGCCGGTGGCAGTGTCCGCGAGATGATTCCGGTTTTCCTTTAGGGGATCGACTACCGGTGCAATGTCGAATTCGAGTTGGAGCGTCTTGACGGTATCGCCGCGCTGCGCACGGCTTGGGGAAAAGAAGCAGCGAGTGGAGCGATCTTTGCTGTCGTTACCAAAGCTGTCCCCATGATTGATAACAGGACCGTTGATCAGCAGGTACCGTAGCACCCCGGACAACCGCTCGCCAACCTCTTCCAATGTGCCGGGGGCATTCCACACCTCCACCTCATAGCCCGCGAAGGGCATCATGCCGCTGATCGATATCGAGATGTTGTCCGGAGTGATGGAATCAAACGCAGACCAAGTCCACAGCCGGATAGGAATTTCGTCTTGCGCCAGGATGCCGACCTCTCGGCGTACCCTTTGCGCAGTCAATACCATACCTACGCCTGCATTATATAATCCGGTCAGCGCGTCAGATCTTGCGGCGATACCAATGAGCAAGGTCACCATTTTCGTGACTTCGCGCACATCCTCGAATGGAACAGCACGCGTATCGAGATCGACGCTGAAGCTTTGGTAGCAACGGTGGGCACTGAGTTGCTGCTTGTCCTCAGCCGTTAGTTCGTGGCTCCGCGCCAAGGCGCCCACCATTAGATATTCGGGGAGCGGCTTTGCACTGGTGGAGATATTTATGCGGGCCGTACGACCTTCCATACTGCCGTCAAATGCGCCCGCAGGCTTGACTTGCCATTCTCCGTCGGGGTCCAGTTCAGTTGCCGCCTCTTCGAATACCGGCCAATCCATTTCGATAGGCGTATTGCAGAGCAGAACCATCGTCGCCAGACTGTTTGGCTGTGGGAATTCTGCGGCGAAGGAAGGCGGGGCCTCCATGCCCAGCCCAACCGCGAGGTCGCCCAAGCCTCTTTCGTGCATAATCGTCGCTAAGATTGCGTCCGCCGTGCCGAGCCTTGCCGCATCGTCCGGACAAAGGCCGTCATAGCGCGACGCACCGTTGTTCCTTTCTTCGATAACCATGCCGATATCAGAAATGGCTTCCATGTTTCCGCTGTTAAGAACGATTTCTGCCGCGACGGCCAAGTCTTCCTGATCCAGCCATCGACCGTTGGGCAGCAAGCGACAGCGGGCGCCATCGTCCGGGATCATCGATATTGACGCGATGAGAAACCTGATCTGGTTTGCCATACTGCTATCGTCAGTCGTGGGTTCGCCGATTTCCGCGTACCACCGATGCCGATAGGATAGGCTGATCAGGGGTTCGGGAAAGGATGTAAGTTCACACCACAGCACGGTTTCGGCAGAGCGCCCCATGATCATGATGCGATCGCGCCACTGGTCCATTGTTTTTGGTTTGCCGTTGTCGTCCTCGCCGATTTGCCATTTGAATGCTGGAAAATATTCGCCGAGCATCTCTCGCAACGGTGCGGTTGGAAAAGGCGCAGCTTGGGTAAAAACGACTGTGGCCATCGAACACCCTCGAACCAGCGGATACGAGCCTGTGGTTAAAGTAGACTGGTTAATAATTTTTTGCCGGTCAAAAAATACCCCCGCCGTTGCGGGCGGGGGCAGGGGGCGAAGCGCGAGGGGGAAGAAGGGCTTCGCCGGATCGTCCGGGTCAGGCCTTGTCGGCGAGGAAACCGATGGCGAAATAAAGCGGGATGGCGAGGCCGAAACCGACCAGCACGCTGGCGACGGTTGCGACCCTGACCCACAGCGGGTCGACCTTCAGGTAATTGCCGATTCCGGCGCAGACGCCCATCAGCTTGCCGTTGGTGCGGTCGAGGGCGAATTTGCGGCTGGCGCGGTTTTCCATGATATATTGGTCCTTTACGATTGGGTGGGATTGAGAAACTGAAAAGATCAGGCGGCGAGCGGCTGGGCGGTGACCAGCACCATCAGCACGACGCTGATGAGGCTGCAAAAGACGGCGGCGCTGATGCTGCGGACTTCGTCGTTGGCGGTGTTGAACATGATGATACTCCCTTTGATGATAGTGCGATATGTGTCCCGTTCGCCGGTTGCCCGGCTTGCCTTCATCAATGCAGGAGCCGTGCCAATTTCATTTATCGGCGGTTCAGCGTGGTATTCCGGTGTAAATCGACCGGGAATCTCGGTGAAAAATACGATATTTTGTGAAAATTGCCAAATAAGCGTGAATGACGCCCCTAATTATCCGCTGGAGGCACAAGCTCCCCACCGCTAAGAGCAACCGGACATGTTCATCCGGCGGCTCACCCTCGATCATTTCCGAAATTATCAGGCGCTGACGCTTGAAGCCGGACCGGGACTGATGGTGCTCGCGGGTGAAAATGGCGCGGGCAAAACCAACATCCTTGAGGCGATCTCACTGCTCGCGCCGGGCCGGGGGTTGCGGCGCGCGGCGTTGCCCGAGATGCGGCAGGATGGCCGCACCGACCATGGCTTTGCCGTCGCCGCCGGGATCGCCGCCGACGCGGCCGCCCCGCTGACGATGATCGGCACCGGCATTGAGCCCGGCAAGCCTTCGCGCCGCATCGTCCGGATCAACGGCGCGGCGCAATCGGCCAACAGCCTTGGCGAATGGCTCAGCATCCTGTGGCTCACCCCGGCGATGGACCGGCTGTTCCTCGAAAGCGCGGGCGGAAGGCGGCGCTTTCTCGACCGGCTGGTGCTCGCGCTGGCGCCGTCGCACGCCAGCCATGCGAGCCGCTATGAAGCCGCGATGCGGGCGCGCAGCCGCCTGCTCGCCGAAGCGGCGGCGCAGGGCAAGGCGGCGGACGCGGCCTGGCTCGACGCGCTTGAACTGCAGATGGCCGAGCATGGCGCGGCGATCGATGCAGCGCGGCGTTCGCTGGTCGAGGCGCTTGGGACATGTCTCGCGCGGCTGCCCGATGCGCCCTTTGCCCGGCCGCTGGTCGCGCTCTACGGCGAGGCGTGGCCCCCGGAACGGCTGCACGATGCGCTGAGGCGCGGGCGCGCGGGCGACATGCGCGCCGGGCGCGCGCTCGCCGGGCCGCACCGCGCCGACCTTGCCGTCACCCACGCCGCCAAGGGGCAGGCGGCGGCGCGCTGCTCGACGGGTGAACAGAAGGCGATGCTGCTTTCGATCATCCTCGCGCATGGCGATCTGGTGGCAGCACAGCGCGGCGCGCGGCCGGTGCTGCTGCTGGACGAACTCGCCGCGCATCTCGATCCGCTGCGCCGGGCAGAGCTCTACCGCCGGCTCGCCGAGGGCGGGGGACAGGTGTGGATGACGGGCACCGAGATGGCGCTGTTCGACGATGCGCCCGCGCCGGTCACGCGCTTCCTCGTGCGCAACGGGAAGGTGGATAAACTGGGCTAGCTGTGCCCAGAGCGGTCGTTCATTGCAGCGTGCTCCTGCGCAGGCCGGAGTCCAGGGCAGCACAATGCAACGCAACGCTGGCCCCCTGCCTGCGCAGGGGCACAACGCGCTTATCCGTTTTGCGCAGGAGCCGTACTGCTGACCTTGACCACGCGCAGTACGTGTGAATCGCCGTCGCGGTCGGGCCATATGATGCTGTGGCCTTCGTGGAGGCCAATCAGGCCCGCGCCGATCGGCGTGAGGATCGAGATCTTGCCCGCGGCGATATCTGCTTCGGCCGGGAAGACCAGTTGCACCGTGCGCGTGCGGCCGGTGCTGTCATCGGCAAACTCGACGAAGGAGCCCATCTGCACGATATGCGGCGGCACCGATCCCGCCGGAACGATATCGGCACGGTCGACCTCGTCCTGCAGCAATCCGGCAAGCTCCGGCATGCGCTCCTCGATGCCGACGGCGAGACCGGCAATCGCGTCGGCATCGCTTTCGCTGAGGGTAATCGGCGGGCGCTCTTCGCCGTTCGGGCGTTGGCTGCGGTCGTTCATCGAAAAATGTCTCCTGTGATGCCCATGATAGCGCGATAGGCTTCAAGGTGCGATGCAATCGAAATGGGGAAGTGGGCGAAATAGGGGAACTAGGAACCCCGGACTTGCCGGGGAAAACCCTTCATGCAAGCCGGGGCGGTTAGCCGAGACGCATCTGTCCGGCGTGGAAGGTTACGGTAAGGGGGCGCAGGTCCGCGTACATGGCTGCGAGCCTGCCCTGTGCGGCGGCAACTGTCAAGCAATGGCGTGACGGCCCAAAATTGAGCGGGTGGCGGGCCAGGTTTTTATTCGGGCCTACCTGGCCGTGAATCGTGAGAGCCTTACAGGATTTCCTTCACCACATCCTGCGGACGGCAAAAGCGCACGCCCTTGTCCGTTTCGACAAAGGGGCGGTTCACATATGCGGGGTTTGCCACCATCGCGTCGAGGATCGCGGCATCGTCCTTTTCGGCAAGGCCGCTTTCCTCGGCATCGGTGCCACGGGTGCGCAGTGCTTCCTTCGGCGTCATCCCGGCATCGCGCAGCAATTGTTCGAGCTTGGCGCGGGTGTAGGGGGTCTTCAAATATTCGATCATCTCGACTTCGACGCCGGGGGTTTCCTCGAGGATCGCCAGCGTCTTGCGCGACGTGCCGCAGGCGGGATTATGCCAGATGGTTGCTTTCATGGCCGCCAGTCCTAGCTTCCCGTCACCGTTGGGGCAAGTTTAACAGTTGTGACATCGCTGTCAGGAAGCTGACAGACAGGTTCAATAGTTATTAAGTGTCTTTCCGGTACGAAATCGGGACGGCTGGTGCCTGTGAAGGGACAAGGCGTGGAACCCTGTCTCGAACCGCAAGCGCCGGTCCTGTATAGACTGCCGTAAGGCAATTCGTTCGGTTGGGGCCCTGTGTGGCTCCCGGATGGAGGGAAATACTGGTGGAACTTACTCGTCGTCAATGGATCGCAGGCGCAGGCGCCGTTGCTGCCGGAACCATGCTGGCCAACCCGGCGCGGCTCGCGTCGGCGACCGCTCTCCCGACTCCGTGGCTCGTCTCCATCGCCAAGCGCGAGCTGCAGAAACATGGTGCGGCGGTGCGGCATCATGACCGCGTTGCGCTGGCCGACTATACGCTGCCCTCGCGCGATCCGCGCTTCTTCTTCGTCGACCTGCACAATGGCACGGTCAGCTCGCATCTGGTGACGCACGGCCGCGGGTCCGATCCCGAGCATGTCGGCTTCCTTAAATATTTCTCGAACGTCGAAGGCTCACTCGCCTCGTCGCGCGGGGCCTATGTGACCGGCGAACAATATTATGGCGCCAATGGCCTGTCGCTGCGCCTCAAGGGGCTCGATCGTGACAATTTTAACGCCGAACCGCGCGCGATCGTGGTCCATGGCGCCTGGTACGCCAATCCGAATATGATCGCCCAGCACGGCAAGCTCGGCCGCTCGGAAGGATGCTTCGCCTTCCCTGAAGCCGAACTGGCATCCGTGATGGACCGCCTCGGCAGCGGCCGCCTGATCTTTTCCGACAGACTGTAATCAGGCGTCTCCAAGACAGGCAACCCCTCCGCCCTCCCTTTCAGGGGAGGGTCGAAATTCACGCAGGGAATTTCGGGGAGGGTAAAGCATTGCTTGGGTAAACCTTATATACCCACCCCAAAAGCCGTACCGCCTTTTGACCCTCCCTGGAAGGGAGGGTGGAAGGCACCGTTGCTGAAACTTACCGCGCGGCTGGCTTCTTCGCTGCCGGCTTCCTGGCCGGGGTCGCTGCCTTTTTCTTGGCGCTTGGAGGCACCGCGGCGGCTCCGCCCGAGGTCTTGTAGCCCATCGAGGCCAGCACCGGGTTGTCGCGGTTGTAGATGTCCGCGAATTTCTTGAACTTGCCGTCCTCCACCCGCGCGGTGAAATAGTTGATGTAGACGGGGATCGCTTCGGGGAAGGGGACCTGCGTGGTCTTGCCCGAATAGATGATTTCCTTCAGCTCATCGGTGGTCTTGCCGCCATAATAGATCGCCATGAAGGCGGCGAACTCGACCGCGCGATCGGTGCGGATGCAGCCATGGCTGTAGGCGCGCCGCTCGGTGTTGAACAGGTTTTTGGCTGGCGTATCATGGAGGAAGATCGCATGGTCGTTGGGCATGTCGATCTTCATCATGCCGAGCGAGTTGTCGACGCTGGCCTTCTGCTGGACGTAGAGCTTGTCGCCCGCACGCGTCCATGTATAGCCACGCGCAGCGGCGGCCTTGGGGTTGTTGCGGATGAGCGCCCCCACACCTTCATCGATGATCGACTGCGGCAGGGTCCAGACGGGGTTCAGGATCGCGCCCTTGGCATTGGCGTTGAGCTGCGGGGTGGGCGTACGGGTGGTCCCGACAATGACCCGGTGCGAGCGTAACAGCTTGCCCGAATCGGCGAGCTGCGCCGTATATTCGGGTACGTTGACGAAGATATAGCGCTGACCAAGGTCGCGCGGCAGCCAGCGCCAGCGCTCCAGATTGGTGCGGATCAGGCCGATCTTGGCGGTTTCGGCGGCAGGGGTCCGGGCCAGTTCGGCCTTGAGCAGCTGATAGTCATTATGCGTTGGCTCAAGCGAGGCGAGCGCCCCGGCAACGTCATTCTGCTCGGTGGCGCGCGCCAGCAGGCTGTCGTCGGTCATGTTATAGGCGTCGTCATCCTTGACGAACCATTCGACCTTGGCCGATTTCGGCGTGGCGCCGTCCCGCAGATGGCGGGCGAGCTTGAGGAAGCTGTCGGTCGCTGTCTTGGTCAGCAACGCTTCATCGCCGCTATCGAGCGCGGATTGCAGCCCCCTGGGATTATAGGCCGCAGCAACGAGACCATATTGGTTGACGGTCTTGATCTGGTCGAGCAGCGCGCGGACATTGTCCTTGCTCCAGTTGCGGACCACGACCGGCGGGGGCGGTGCCGGCTGGGCGGGCTCGGTCGTCGCGGTCGCGGTTGCATCGAGCGCCACCGGCGGCGCGCTCTGACTGGTGGTCTGCGGCTTGGCGGTCTGGGCGACGGCCGTCGACAGGTCCTTGGACTGGGCCATTGCGGGCGAAGCGGCCACAACGGCGATCAGGGAGGCAAACGGCAGCATCGCCGCCAGCGGGGCACGGTTATCGATCTTAAACATGGGGCTCCTCATACTGGTCCATGCTGCATGCCGCCTGAACAAAGGTCAAGCGATGCCGGTTTTCAGGCGTTTTTGTCGGTCTCGCTGTTGCGCGCCAGCCACGCCTCGAGCCACTTGATGGTATAATCACCATTCTGGATTTCGGGATCGTCGATGAGACGGCGATGCAGCGGGATGGTGGTCTTCATGCCCTCGATGACATATTCTTCGAGCGCACGGCGCAGGCGCATCAGGCAGCCCTCGCGGGTGCGGCCGTAAACGATCAGCTTGCCAATCATGCTGTCATAATAAGGCGGCACCTTGTAGCCTTGGTAGAGGCCGCTATCGACGCGGACGTGCATGCCGCCGGGGACATGGTAGCGCGTCACCGTGCCCGGATTGGGCATGAAGGTCTGCGGGTCCTCGGCATTGATGCGGCATTCGATCGCGTGACCGTGGAACTCGATCTCGTCCTGTTTGACGGACAGCGGCTTGCCCTCGGCCACACGGATTTGCTCGCGGACGAGATCGACGCCGGTGATCATCTCGGTCACCGGATGCTCGACCTGGAGGCGGGTGTTCATCTCGATGAAGTAGAATTCGCCATTTTCATAGAGGAACTCGATGGTCCCCGCGCCGCGATAGCCCATGTCGGCCATCGCCTTGGCAACGATGCCCCCCATGCGATTCCGTTCCGCCGAGGAGATGACAGGCGAGGGTGCTTCCTCGAGCACTTTCTGGTGGCGGCGCTGGAGCGAGCAGTCGCGCTCACCGAGGTGGATCGCATTTCCATTGCCGTCGCCGAAAATCTGGAACTCGATATGACGCGGATCGCCGAGATATTTCTCGATATAGACGGTGTCGTCGCCGAACGCTGCCTTGGCTTCGGACTTGGCCTGGCTCATCAGGCTTTCAAGGCTGTCGGCATCGGGCACGACCTTCATGCCGCGACCGCCCCCGCCCGAGGCCGCCTTGACCAGCACCGGATAGCCGATCTGTTCGGCGACGCGCTTGGCTTCTTCAAGGCCTTCGATCGCGCCGTCGGACCCCGGCACCAGCGGCAGGCCGAGTGCGCCCGCCGTACGCTTGGCCTCGACCTTGTCGCCCATGATGCGGATATGCTCGGGCTTGGGACCGACGAAGATCAGGTTATGCGCTTCGACAATGTCCGCGAACTGGGCGTTTTCGCTGAGGAACCCATAGCCGGGATGGATCGCGTCCGCGCCCGAGATTTCCGCCGCCGATATGATCGCCGGGATATTGAGATAGCTGTCCTTGGCCGCGGGCGGGCCAATACACACCGCCTCGTCAGCCAGCCGTACATGCATGGCGTCGGCATCAGCGGTCGAGTGGACCGCCACGGTCTTGATGCCCATTTCATGGCAGGCGCGGTGAATGCGAAGGGCAATTTCCCCGCGATTGGCGATCAGCAGTTTCTCGATCGTCATGGAAAGACCGCCCCGGCTCAGGCGATCACGAACAGCGGCTGGTCGAATTCGACCGGCTGGCCATTTTCAACCAGCATTTGCGTGACGGTGCCGCCGGTGGGTGCGGTGATGGGGTTCATTACCTTCATCGCCTCGACGATTAGGATAGTGTCGCCCGCCGCGACCTTGCTGCCGACGCTCACGAAAGGCGCGGCATCGGGTTCGGGGGCGAGATAAGCAGTGCCAACCATGGGCGACTTGACCGCGTTTGCGGGCGCTTCGCTGGCCGCCGGTGCTTCTGCTGCAGGAGCTGCGGCGGGTGCAACCGGGGTGGCGGGCGCGGCGACCGGGGCAGCGGCATAATGGACCGGAGCCGTGTTGCCACCGCGCGAAACCTTGATCTTGCGATCGCCATCTTCGACCTCGATCTCGCTAAGACCGGTGTCGCTCAGCAGTTCGGCGAGCTGGCGGACCATCTCGACATCGATTTTCATGCTGCCGTGGCTGTCCTTGTCTGACATGTGCGTGTCCCTTGATCGTTATTCTGGTTCTTTTTTTGCTGCCCGCGCTGTCTGGCAGGCGGGCATATCCGCTTGATGCCCGTCTATGTCAAAGCGCGGCGGCGGCGTCCAGCGCCAGTTCGTAAGATTTTGCCCCGTGGCCTGCAAAACAGGCCTTCGCTGCCATGCCGACATAGCTCACATGGCGGAAAGGCTCGCGCTTTTCGGGATCGGACAGGTGGACCTCGATGACCGGGGTGCGGATGCTCTTGATCGCATCGTGGATGGCGATTGATGTGTGCGTGTAACCGCCTGCATTGAGCAGTACCGCATGCGCGCCGCTCGCCTGTGCCTCGTGCAGCCAGTCGATCAGGGTGCCTTCATGGTTGGACTGGCGCATGGTGATGGCATAGCCAAGCTTTGCCGCCTGCGCTTCCAGCCGGGCTTCTATATCCGCCAGCGTGTCATGCCCGTATATCTCCGGCTCGCGTGTGCCCAGCAGGTTGAGATTGGGTCCGTTCAATACATAAATAACCGGCATTGCCGCCATCAAAGCTTTCCTTCCGGTTGCCCGTCGCGCTGCAACGCCTATATGCAGGTGCCGGACCAATGCAAAGCGAGACTTGGATGCCTTCTGCCGATCACGAGATCACGATCCTCCTCAACGGTGAGCCGCGGACGCTCGCCGCCGGGACGACGATTGCGGCGCTGGCGGAAGCGATCGGACTTGATCCGGCGAAGGTCGCGGTTGAACGCAACCTGGAAATCGTGCCTCGTTCGACACTGGCGGATGTGGTGCTCGCACAGGGGGACCAGCTTGAAATCGTGCATTTTGTCGGAGGAGGTTGAACGTGCAACAACAGGATAGCTGGACTGTCGCAGGCAAGACCTTCACCTCACGGCTGATTGTCGGAACCGGCAAGTACAGGGACTTCGCGCAGAATGCGGCGGCGGTCGAGGCATCAGGCGCGGAGATCGTCACCGTGGCGGTGCGGCGGGTCAATGTCATGGACCCCAAGGCGCCGATGCTGACCGACTATATCGACCCGAAGAAGATCACCTACCTCCCCAATACCGCGGGCTGCTTCACCGCCGATGATGCGATCCGGACGTTGCGGCTGGCGCGCGAGGCGGGCGGCTGGGATCTCGTCAAGCTGGAGGTGCTGGGCGAGGCCAAGACGCTCTATCCCGACATGCGCGAGACGCTGAAGGCGACCGAGGTGCTGGCCAAGGAGGGCTTCAAGCCGATGGTTTATTGCGTTGATGATCCGATCGCAGCGAAACAGCTTGAGGAAGCAGGCGCGGTGGCGATCATGCCTCTGGGCGCGCCGATCGGTTCGGGCCTCGGCATCCAGAACCGCGTTACTATCCGCCTGATTGTCGAGGGCGCGAGCGTGCCTGTTCTGGTCGATGCCGGCGTTGGCACCGCGTCGGATGCAGCGGTGGCAATGGAACTGGGCTGCGATGGCGTCCTCATGAACACCGCGATTGCCGAGGCCAAGGACCCGGTGCTGATGGCGCGTGCAATGAGGGCGGCGGTGGAGGCAGGGCGGATGAGTTATCGCGCCGGGCGCATGGGGCGCCGGATGTATGCGGACCCGTCGAGCCCGCTTGCCGGACTCATCTGACGAAAAAAGACCCCGGCAGGCGGGGTCTTTTGAATGCGAAAATCATGCTTTCCTACATGCCGCCATTGGCAACGATGTCGACATCGACCGTACCGCGATTCGTTTCGTTGAAGATCACCACATAGGCGGCATCGTCTCGGGCACGCGTGCCGCCGAGATAATGTTCCTTGCCCTTGGTCAGATGTTCGGCATCATAGCCATTTTTGACCGCCTGCGTATAATAATAATCGATCACGGCCTGGAGCGGTGCGCCGGTTTCGAAATTGACCACGCGAACATTGCAATCGCCCGTAACACCTGCGGCTTCCTTGAGCCGCGCCCGCGGATAGATCGGGAAACCGGCTGGCATGCGCTGCGCCCAATCGAGACCATAAGTGAGTTTGGCATTGCACTGGCCGGGGGCGACCTCGCCAGCCCGCGCGCCGGGCGTAACGGGATCGCGGCCACAGGTCTTGCAGTCTTCATCCTTCATTTCCTGCGGCGCGGGCGCGTTCATCAGCTTGGCGCCGACCGGCATCGCGATAAGGTCCGGGTTGCCGCCCTGTGCCGCCCGGTACACCGGCGCGGAACCATCCGGCGGACGATTTCCCGGTGACACGGCGTTGGCATTTGACTGCTGGGTAAGCTTGGGGTCGACCATGATCTGATCGGCCAGCGCGGCCTTGGTTGCCGGCTCCTTGTCGGTGAGCGTGTCGGCAAAGCCGGACGAAGGCGTTTCGCCGGTTTTGGCACAGGCGGCGGTGCTTGCCGGAAGCAGAACCATCGCGGCACTGGCGAGCAGCGGATAGAATTTCATGGTAAAACTCCCTTAACCCTTTGGTCAGCCTTGCCGGCTCAAAAGTTAATTATCTGTTAGCGAAACTGATTAACAAGTAAGATTTTGTTAAGCATTGCCGTCCCGAATTGGGATGTGCCCGGTTCTCCGCCCAGCTGGCAGGTGGGCACCACCCGGACAAAGTCCGGATGATGCCCTGTTTGCCATGATCGGCACGGAGAGTCGAGCAGCGTATGGAGGGGGAGAACACTACCCGGAACATGCCGACCGGCAAGACGGGACATGGATCGCAAGAACCATGCCCGCGCATTTGAGAAACCCGCAACAATCAAAAGGTTGCCTGCCGCCTCTGTAAAATTCGCCGGAGAAGGGTATGACCCGCAAATAATCGCCCGCTCAAGGGCTTGTGCTGACCCTCAAAGCAACCCATCTGCAAACCATGCTGAACGTCATCTCGATTCTGATTGGCCTTGTCGCGCTTCTTCTGGGTGTGTTTGCCTTTATTCCGCTGCTCGGCTGGGCCTATTGGGCGATCATTCCCATTGCCGTGGTCGGCGCCGGGCTTGGCGCGATGTCCGACCGGAACAGCGGCCGCAATCTCAATATTCTTGTCATCATCGTCGGAGCCCTGCGGCTCTGGCTGGGCGGCGGTTTGCTGTAAGTCGCGGACAAGCAGCCCCGGCGACCCTGCGTCCGGGGCGGGATCCCCGGGTTGCGGGGTCTTGTCTAGCCGGGCTCCTCAACCGGGTGATGCTTCAGGCCAGCCGCCAGCCCAGCGTCTCTCCGGCATGGAAGGGAACGAGGCAGCTGTCGCTGGCCTCGATCGTTTCCGGAACGGGACAGGGCGCCTTTTCCAGCGTGATGCGCTCCTCGTTGAGTGGCAGTCCGTAAAAGGCGGGACCATACTCGGATGCAAAGCCTTCAAACCGGTCAAGCGCGCCATCCTCGTCAAAGGCTGCGACATAGCTTTCGAGCGCATAGGGCGCATTGAAGATGCCGGCGCAACCGCAGGCGGATTCCTTGGCTTCCCTGAGGTGCGGCGCGCTATCGGTGCCGAGGAAGAATTTGGGAGAACCGGACATCGCCGCCTTGCGCACCGCGACGCGATGCAGCTCGCGCTTGGCGACAGGAAGACAATAGGCGTGCGGCCGTATGCCGCCGACCAGCATGGCATTGCGGTTGATGCGGATATGCTGCGGGGTGATCGTCGCGGCGACACTTGCCGGGGCGTCCGACACAAAATCGACCGCATCGGCGGTCGTGATATGTTCGAACACGATCTTGAGGCCGGGAAAGTCGCGCACCAGTCCCATCAGGGTGCGCTCGATGAAAACCGCTTCCCGGTCGAAGATATCGACCTCCGGATCGGTCACCTCGCCGTGGATCAGAAGCGGCAGGCCAACCGCCTGCATTCGTTCCAGCACCGGATGGAGTCCTGCAATGTCGGTCACGCCGTGCGCGCTGTTGGTGGTGGCATGGGCAGGGTAGAGCTTGCAGGCGGTAAAGACGCCCTCCGCCGCCCCGCGCGCGACCTCGTCCGGATCGGTCGCATCGGTCAGATAGGCAGTCATCAGCGGCGTGAAGGACAGCCCTTCCGGCACCGCTGCAAGGATGCGTTCGCGATAGGCGCGGGCATCGGCCGCCGTGAGAACGGGCGGCGTGAGATTGGGCATGACGATGGCGCGGGCAAACTGGCGCGCGGTATGGCCCGCCACGGCTTGCAACATCGGGCCGTCGCGCAGATGCACATGCCAGTCGTCGGGGCGGCGGATAGTGAGGCGTTGCGGGCTCTGAGTCATGGCCGCGAGCCTTAGCTTGGAATGGCAAGCGATAGAAGCCATCTTGAAAGCGACGCGCCCAACCCGCATCTTCGCCTCATGTCCTTGCCCACGCTCAACGATCGCGCCATCCTCCGGCTTTCCCCGCAGTCCGAAGGCGAGGATGTGCGAGGCTTCCTGCAAGGACTGATTACACAGGATATGGGTCTAGTCCGTCCGGGCGCCCCGCAATGGTCGGGTCTGCTCTCGCCACAGGGCAAGGTCCTGTTCGATTTCTTCCTGTGGGCGGATGGCGATGACATATTGATCGACTGCGAAGCCGGACAGGCCGACGCGCTGAAGAAGCGGCTTTCCCTTTATCGCCTGCGCCGCAAGGTCGCGATCGAACGTGACGGCACGGTGAGCGTTGGCTGGTTGCGCGAGGGCCCTGTGGAAAATGCCGGCATTATTGATCATGCGACCGACCCGAGGCTGTCCGGACTTGGTATCCGTTATCTCATCCGCGACGCGGATGACGGGGATGCGAGCGCAGCCTTTCGCGCCCACCGCCTTTCACACGGCGTTGCGGAGGGTGCAGCCGAACTGGGGCAGGACCGGATATTGTGGCTCGAAGCCAATGCGGCGGACCTCAACGGGGTCAGCTTCACCAAGGGCTGTTATGTCGGCCAGGAAAATACCGCGCGGATGAACTGGCGGCAGAAGGTCAACCGGCGGCTTGTTGTGGTTCCGCTCGAGGAAGCCGACGAGAAGCGGCAGATGATCGCCTATCCCGAACTGGGTTTGACGGTCGAGCATCGCCGCGTCGAAAATATCGACGCCGCGCGCCAGCCGCGATGGCTCGCCGAAGCGCTCGCGGTGGAATAACCCACGGGCGCTTACCCTTTGGCAAGGGATGTTGCCCTATCAGGGCGGGATGAAGCAGATCATTGCCTTTGCGGTCGCCGTTTTCCTCGGAACGCTTATCTTCCTGCGGATGTGGGACACGACCGCCGCGCCGCCACCTGTAGCGGTCCAGAACGTGGAAGCCGCGCCCTCGAATGCGGAAGCAGGGGAACCGGCGGCTTCACCCTTCAAGGTCACGATCCCGCGCAGCCAGGATTCGCATTTCAGGACGCGCGTGAACGTCAACGGCGCTGAGATCGACATGCTGGTCGACAGCGGTGCCACCGCAGTGGTGCTCACGCGTGCCGATGCCGAGCGCGCCGGTATCATGGTGGGCGGAGAAAGCGACTTCACCGGGACGGCGCGGACCGCCAATGGCGATGTCAGGCTCAAGCCGGTCACCCTCTCGCGCGTGTCGATCGGCGGGATTGAGCGGCGCGACGTCCAGGCGGCGGTTCTCGACCAGCAGGACGGCACGTCACTGCTCGGGCAGAGCTTTCTCAGCAAGGTCGATCATGTCACGATCGGCGGCGATGTGATGACATTGCAATAAGCGTCTTCACCTTGTCAAAATGAGCCCGCCCCGGCATGGATCGCGGCATGACTGACAAATCAACGCCGCCGCTCAAGGCCGCCATCATCCCCGTTACTCCGCTGCAGCAGAATTGCACCTTGCTGTGGTGCACCGCGACCAACAAGGCCGCCTTTGTCGATCCGGGCGGGGATTTGCCGCGTCTCAAGGCCGCCGCGGCACAACAAGGGGTCGAGATTGAAAAAATCCTCGTCACCCATGGTCACATCGACCATTGCGGCGAGGCTGGTATCCTTGCCGGAGAACTGGGCGTTCCAATCGAAGGACCGCACGAGGCCGACCGTTTCTGGATCTCGCGGTTGGAAGACGATGGCCGCAACTATGGCGTCAACGGCAAGATTTTTGAACCCGACCGCTGGCTGGTGGACGGTGATACGGTGCGTGTGGGCAATCTGGTCCTCGATGTCATTCATTGCCCCGGACACACGCCGGGGCATGTGGTGTTCCATCACGCGCCGTCAAAACTCGCGATTGTCGGCGACGTGCTGTTTCAGGGCTCGATCGGCCGAACCGACTTTCCGATGGGCAATCACCAGGACCTGATCGACGCGATCACGCAAAAACTTTGGCCGCTCGGCGACGATACCACGTTCGTTCCAGGTCACGGGCCGACCAGCCAGTTCGGTTATGAGCGCAAGACCAATGCGTTTGTCAGCGACTTTGCGCTGGCTGGGCAGGGGCGTTGAGCGTGCCGACATTGACGGTCGTGACCGCCGGCTGGGTGAACCCGTAAGCGGCATAGAGCGCGGCACCGGCCAGCCCGAGCAACACCAGATGGTTGATGCTGATACCGATGCCTCGCGCCATGCTGAACTTGTCGGCATCCATGCCGAGGGCGTGGACGATTCTGGCGAGCGCATAGGCGACAATCACCGCCCAGAGCCAGCTTTGCGACCCATAGGCGAGTTCGACCAGCACGAACAGGATGAGCACGAACGGCGCATATTCGACGAAATTGGCGTGGGCACGCATCTTCTTGACGAGATAGGGGTTGCCGCCATCGCCATGCAGGATTTTCGCCTGTCCGCGCGCCTGGCCGACGCGCATGCTCAGCCACAGGTTGAGTATCGCACAAAGTGCAGCAAAGGTAAGCGACAGAGGCAGGATCATGTTTGCGGGCTCCCCGGTTGATGTGGCGGCCTGGGCCGTTGTCCGTTTCTTTGCACAGGCTGGGACGGGCGGCAACCGCGAGTTTCTCATGATAGTCCTTGCCTTTGCGGTCAAAAACGCTATAGGCGCGACTTCGCTCAGCGATTGAGTCTCCTGCAACGGGAATAACATCGAGCCGCTTTTGTTCGCGAGGGCGGGTTTCATGCTGTTATTGCCAAAATGGCGGCAGAAGCTTAATTGCGACTGGATTTTTTGAACGATTTTGAACTGGAACAGGTGCCACCATGGCTGTCCCCAAGAGAAAAACTTCGCCGTCGAAGCGCGGCATGCGTCGCAGCCATGATTCGCTGAAGGTCGAAGCCTTTCAGGAATGCTCCAACTGCGGCGAACTGAAGCGCCCGCATAATCTGTGTGACGCCTGCGGCCACTATAACGGCCGCGAAGTTATCGCAGCAGCAGACTGATGTTTTCCGGGGCCGTAATGGCCTCATCACGCTGAGGAGAAGCCGGTGGCCAAGGCACCGCGGATCGCAATCGACGCGATGGGCGGGGACGTTGGCGTGCCGGTCATGATCGAAGGCGCGGCGCTCGCGCTTGAGCGACGGCCCAAGCTTAAATTTCTCCTCACCGGCGACCAGAAGCTGATCAAGGCGGCGCTCAAGGAGCAGCCAGCCCTGCGCAAGGCGTCCGAGGTTGTGCACGCCGATGACGTGATTGCCGGAGAAGACAAGCCCTCCAAGGCGCTGCGCAAAAGCAAGACAAGTTCGATGGGACTCGCGTTGCAGGCTGTGAAAGACGGCCAGTGCGACGCCTGTCTCTCCGGCGGCAATACCGGCGCCTATATGGCGATGGCGTTGTTCATGCTGCGCACGCTTCCGGGTATCGACCGCCCGGCGCTGGCGGCGCGCATCCCGACGCGCAGCGAAGACCGCGACGCGATCATGCTTGATCTTGGCGCCAACAGCGAATGCGACGCGTCGAACCTGGTCCAGTTTGCGATCATGGGTGCGGCCTATGCGCGCACATCGATGGGAATCGAAAATCCGCGGGTCGGCCTGCTCAATATCGGCACCGAGGAAACCAAGGGCACCGAGGAAATCCGTGAAGCCGCCGCGACCCTGCGCACGCTCAACGGCATGCCGTTCGCCTTTGGCGGCTATGTTGAAGGCGACAAGATCCCGAGCGGCGATTTTGACGTGATCGTCAGCGACGGGTTCGCCGGCAATATCGCGCTCAAGACGCTCGAGGGCACCGCGCGGTTCGTCACCGACCTCCTCAAGCATGCGTTCCGCAGCTCTATCCGTTCGAAGTTCGGTTTTCTCATTTCGCGTCCGGCAACCGAACTGCTAAGACATCATCTTGATCCCAATAATCATAATGGTGGAGTTCTGCTCGGCGTGAACGGTCTGGTGATGAAGAGCCACGGTAGTGCCAATGTCAAAGGGGTCGCCAATGCCATTGGCGTGACGGCGGCCATTGTTGACCGCAAACTGCTCGAGCAGGTGACGGCCGATCTCGACCGCATGGCAAAGGCGAACCCATGACCCGCCGCTCGGTCATCGCCGGAACCGGATCGGCGCTTCCGGCGCGTATCGTCACCAATGACGAACTGGCGGAAACCGTCGATACTTCCGACCAATGGATCGTCGAACGTTCGGGCATTCGCATGCGCCACATTGCAGGCGAGGGCGAGACAACGGCAACACTGGCCTGTGATGCGGCCCGGCAGGCGCTTGACGCGGCGGGACTCACCGCGGATCAGATCGGCCTGATCGTTCTTGCCACCGCAACCCCCGACAATACCTTCCCGGCGACCGCGACCAAGGTGCAGGCGATGCTTGGCATTGATGACTGCGTCGCGTTCGATGTCGCGGCTGTGTGTTCGGGTTTTCTCTATGCCTTGAATGTCGCGGACAGCCTGTTGCAGACGGGAACCGCGCAACATGCGCTCGTGATCGGCTCGGAAACATTCAGCCGCATCCTAGACTGGGAAGATCGCGCGACCTGCGTGCTGTTCGGCGATGGAGCAGGCGCGGTGGTCCTCAGTGCCGAGGACGATAGCGATCGCGGTATCCTTGCTTCCAAACTCCACGCCGACGGACGGCATTATGGACTGCTCTACGTCGATGGCGGTCCCTCGACGACGGGCACGACAGGCAAGGTCCGGATGAAGGGCAACGAGGTATTTCGCCATGCGGTCGTCAATCTCGCCGCCGTGTTGCAGGAAACCCTTACGCTCGCGAATCTTGGGCCGGAGGACGTGGACTGGGTCGTTCCGCACCAGGCCAATATCCGCATCCTCGAAGCCACGGCTCGAAAGCTTGGCCTGCCTTCGGAACGCCTGATCGTGACCGTCGACCGTCACGCCAATACGTCGGCAGCATCGGTGCCGCTGGCGCTTGACGTCGCCATCCGCGACGGACGAATCAAGCGGGGAGACCTGCTCGTTCTGGAAGCGATGGGCGGGGGTTTCACCTGGGGTGCGTCGGTCGTTAAATATTGATTCTAATCAATGTGTTAGCCCGCATCGTTGTGTTTGGTGTGTAAATTGGTTTATCTCCCCCCGCGCGCCACTATCATTTTTTGATATTATGCCGTGGAAAAACGGAGCGGAATTCGTAAGCCCGCGTTATTTTACAAATTGGGCTACAGGCAAATAGGAATGGGGAACATGATGCGTTCAGCAGGTACTTTGACACGGGCGGACCTGGCAGATTCGATCAACAAGAAGATCGGCCTGTCGCGGGCAGATTCCGCGCAAATGGTCGAATCGATCATTGATCTGATGTGCGACGCGCTTGCGCGCGGCGAGAATGTTAAACTTTCCGGTTTTGGAACTTTCGTGTTGCGCGACAAGGGCGAACGCATCGGCCGCAATCCCAAGACCGGAGTCGAAGTGCCCATTTCCTCGCGTCGCGTCCTCACCTTCCGCGCCAGCCAGAGCCTGCGGGATCGGATTGTTAAAGCGGGATAATCTTGGTATCAGCGGCTCCTATGGCACCGGTTTCAAGGCCGGGACAATCAGGTGAGCAAAGATGGCTGAAAAAGAATCGGGAGCGCTGCTTACTATTGGCGAACTGGCCGACCAGCTCGGCTTGCCGACCCATATCCTGCGTTATTGGGAAACGCGCTTTCCTGCCCTGAAGCCGCTTACCCGCGCTGGCAACCGCCGCTATTACCGGTCCGAGGACGTTGCGCTGGCGCATCGCATCAACGAATTGCTCAATGTGCGCGGCTATACGATCAAGGGAGCTGAAAAGCTGCTCGCTGCCGAAGGCCGGCAAAATATTCCTCCCGCTGCCCCGGTTCCGGTAGTCGAGCCCACAACGCCAACCCCGGTGGCCTCCAACGCATCCGTGATTTCCGGACTACAGGCGATCAGGGAGCGGCTGAATCGCGCGCTGGTTCAAAACCAGATCTGAAAGACGCCTGCGGTTATTCTTCCGGGCCAAGTTCGGGATCGAGATCGCGCGGCCGTTTCACATGAACGAGATGCGCCGTGCGCACGTCGAGGTCGGCCCATTTCGCAATGTCGAACTGCATCACCGCGAGCGCCGCAGTCGGGAATTTTTCCTCCGGGATCGCGCGCAACGGCTCGTCCTTGCTGTCGGGAACGAGGTCTAGGATAAGGTCCTCCAGGCCCGGATTATGGCCTGCCATCAGCAGATCGGTCACATCGTCCGGAGTTTCGCGCAGCACATCGACCAGCGTGGCCGATGAGGCGAGGTAGATTCGCCGTTCCCACTTCGGCTCCAGATTTTCATTGCCCATCGCGGCCTGGAAGCCGTCCAGCGTGTCCACCACCCGCACCGCCGGAGATGCCAGGATGCGGTCGAACTTGAGGCCCTTCTGGCGCGCATGCTCGCCCATCAGTTTCGCCGCCCGCCGCCCACGGTCGTTGAGGCCCCGGTCGAAATCACGCGCGGCAGGATCATCCCAGCTCGACTTGGCGTGGCGCAGCAGGGTCAGCGTTTTCAAGCTTACTCTCCGTAGAAGTGCGGGGGCAGATCATCATCGGCCAACTCGCCGTCGCCTCGCTCAATGCCGGAAATTTGCGGAGGAAGGAAGGGGGGATTGGTTTCACCGGCAACCGCCATCCCCTGTGCCGTGCGGACCCGGACCACAGCCTCGTCCAGCGTCACACGGCGCACCGGGGTTGCAGGCGGAAATGCGGACAACAGCCGCGATGGAACAGCCGGAGAAAGCAGGACGAACTGCCCGCGATCTCCCTGCCGCCGGATCAGCCGTCCAAAGGCCTGGGCGAGCTTGGCGCGGATCAGCATGTCGTCATATTGCGATCCGCCCCAGGCGAGGCGGCGCGCGGCGTGGAGCACGGTCGGCTTGGGCCAGGGGACGCCCTCCATCACCACCAGCCGCAGCGAATCGCCGGGAACGTCGACCCCATCGCGCAGCGCGTCGGTACCGAGCAGCGAGGCGTGGGGATCGTCGCGGAAGATATCGACCAGCGTGCCGGTATCGATCGGATCGACATGCTGGGCATAGAGCGGCAAACCGGCGCGGGCGAGCCGGTCGGCGATGCGGGCGTGGACCGCGCGCAGCCGCCGGATCGCGGTGAACAGGCCGAGGGTGCCGCCCTCGGCTGCCTCGATCAGCCGCGCATAGGCTCCGGCCAGTTGGGGAATGTCGCCCTTCTTGACGTCGGTGACGATCAGCACCTCGGCCTGACGCGCATAATCGAACGGACTGTCGACCTGAATGCGCTCTAGCGCGGCTTCGACATGGATCGCGCCGGTGCGGGCTTCAGCGACCGGCCAGTCAAGGCCGTTGCGCAAGGTGGCCGAAGTCATGATGGCGCCGTGCGCAGGCTTGAGCACGGCGTCGGCGAGCGGACGGGTGGGGTCGAGCCAATGGCGGTGGATGCCGACATCCCATTCGCGTCCTTCAAACCGGTCGACCGCCAGCCAGTCGACGAAATCGGGCGCAGCGGGGCCGCCGATGCGGGAGAGGAGCGCAAGCCAGGCGCCCAGCGTCTCGGCGCGCAGCGCGAGGCTGCCGAGCGCGCCCTCGACTCGTGCACGGGCCTGCGCATCGAGCCAGTCGGGCGCTTCCTCCATCACGGCTTCGAGCCGCTTGCCGAGCGCGACCAGTGGCCGCAGGAGCGCGTCAATCGCCTCGGCGGCGGGGCCCGCCGCTTCGACCAGCGCGCCATCGGGCTCGGCGAGTTCGGTTTCGAGGCCATATCCGGCATCGCCATCCATGTCGCGCGCGTAGACCGTCCCGCGTACGCTGGCGAGCAGGCGTTCGACCGGTCCGAAGGGATCGCCTTCGGCCAGACGTTGCAGCCAGCCGTCCGACGGAAGCAATTGCGCGGCCTGCGCGGCGGCGATGATCGCCTGACTGCCCGCGTCGTCATAACTCGCAACATCCGATAGCCGCGCCGCCAGACCGCGCCGCCGTCCGCGTGATCCGCTCTCCGGACCCATCACCCAGCGGCGGATTTCGATCGCTTCCTGGACCGTCAGCGCGGCGGCGAACATCGAATCCGCCGCGTCGAACAGGTGATGGCCCTCGTCGAAGATGATGCGCGCGGGCTTGTCGCCATGATCGCGCGCGCGGGACGCGACGACCATCAGCAACGCATGGTTGGCGATGACGATATCGGCATGGGCGGAGCCGCGCGCGGCGCGCTCGATGAAACATTTGCGGTAGTGCGGGCAGCCGGCATAGATGCACTCGCCGCGCCGGTCGGTGAGCGCGGTCGAGCCATTGCGGCGGAACAGCGTGGGGAGCCAGCCGGGAAGGTCGCCGCCGATCATATCGCCGTCGCGGCTATAGGCCGCCCAACGCGCCACCAGTTGCGCGAGGATCGCGGCGCGGCCCGCAAATCCGCCTTGCAGCGCGTCCTCGAGATTGAGCAGGCAGAGATAATTTTCCCTGCCCTTGCGCACCACCACCTTGGCGCGATGCTGCGCCGGGTCAGGATAGACGCGCTCGGTTTCGCGCGACAATTGCCGTTGCAGCGCCTTTGTGTATGTCGAAACCCACACTGCGCCGCCCGATTGCTGGCTCCACAGCGATGCGGGCGCGAGATAGCCCAAGGTCTTGCCAATACCGGTGCCAGCCTCGGCGAGTAGCATATTGGGCGTTTCCCGCCGCTCGCGCGGGGCGAAGGCATGGGTCGCGGCGCGGGCATAAAGCTGCTGGCCGGGGCGCAGTTCCGCCGCCTCGCCCGCCAAGTGGCGCAGCCGCTCGACCGAGGCATCTTCGCCGATAATGACCGGCTTTGGCTGCGCGCGCGGCGGCATTTCCTCCCATTCAGGGAGTTTGGAGAAGAGCCAGCGTTCGGCGCGCTCGGGTCGGGCGAGCCTCTGCTGCACCGCTCCCGCCCATGGCCAGCGCAGCCGGTAGAGTGATTGCGCCGCTGTCCATGCGCCCTCGCGCTCGGACCAGTCCGGATCCTCCAGCGTGGCGAGCAGGTTCTGCGCAGCAGCCAGAAAGGCGAGCGGCGCATCTTGATCCCCCGCGGGCGGAGCCATGCCTAGCGCCCGCGCCAGCCCGGCCGGGGTCGGTACCGCGAACTTCGCCGGATGGACGAAGGCAAACAGTTCGAGCAGATCCAGCCCCGAAAGGTCGGCATAGCCGAGGCGCTGGCCGGTGAGCGGCGCATTGAGCAGGATCACCGGCGTCTCGGCCGCCCGCGCAATCGCCTCACCCTTGCCAAGTTCAGCGACCCGCCCGTCGGGCGACGCCATCCAGATGCCGGCATGGCTGGCATGAAGCGCAGGAAAGGGAAGCAGGGGCAATGGCATCGCCCCACCCGGATAGGCTATCCGAGAACAAAATGCCAACATGAAGTGTTGGACGATGCCTCTTCGCCGTCATTGTGATCACCGAGGGCGCGAGGCAATCCAGAACCGCGCACCACTGCCCTGTATAGCTGCGATAACGGATGCGAGTGCGAGAGCGAGGGAAAGAAGCTAGTTTGCCAAACCGATCGTCACCCTGAACTTGTTTCAGGGTCCATAGCTCCGCCGTATCGATGCCGACCTTGTATAGTGGACGCTGAAACAAGCCTGCCCTGAACTGGCCGAAGGGTTCAGCTTGACGGGGGAAGGAGCGGGCGACCCTTGCAATCGCGCCCAAAAACGGGAAAGGGCTAACGCTCTCAATCCAGCACAAGGACAATATTTCGTGAGCGAGCTTCAATCCATCGCAATGACCTCCAGGGCCTGGCCGTTCGAGGAAGCGAAGAAGCTGGTGAAACGCTATCCGCAGGGCAAGCCCAACGGTGAGGCGATGCTGTTCGAAACCGGCTATGGTCCCTCGGGCCTGCCGCATATCGGGACTTTCAACGAGGTGTTGCGCACGACCATGGTGCGGCGCGCCTATGAGGTGCTGGTGCCGGGCGCGGCAACGCGCCTGGTGGCCTTTTCGGACGATATGGACGGCCTCAGGAAGGTCCCCGACAATGTGCCCAACGGCGCGATGCTGGCGGAGCATCTTGGCAAGCCGCTGACCTGCATCCCTGATCCGTTCGGCAAGTTCGAAAGCTTTGCCCATCACAATAATGCGATGCTGCGCGATTTCCTCGATCGCTTCGGCTTCGACTATGAGTTCGTCTCGGCGAGCGAGCGCTATCAGAGCGGGGCGTTCGACGATGCCCTCAAAAATGTGCTGCGCCATTATCAGGCGATCATGGATATCATGCTGCCGACCCTCAGGAAGGAGCGCGCGGCGACCTATTCGCCGGTGCTGCCCGTGTGCGAAAAGACCGGCGTCGTGCTGCAGGTGCCGCTCGAGGTGGTCGATGCCGACGCTGGCCTCGTGCGCTTCACCGATGAGGACGGCGAGAGCGTCACCCAGTCGATCCTCGGCGGCAAGGCCAAACTGCAATGGAAGGTGGACTGGGCGATGCGCTGGGTGGCATTGGGCGTCGATTATGAAATGTACGGCAAGGACCTGACCGACAGCGGCGTGCAGTCGGGCAAGATCGCGCGCGTGCTCGGCGGACGGCCACCCGAGAGCCTGATCTATGAAATGTTCCTCGACGAAAAGGGCGAGAAGATTTCCAAGTCCAAGGGCAACGGCCTCGCGCTCGAGGACTGGCTCACCTATGGCCCGCAGGAAAGCGTCGCCTTCTACGCCTATCGCGAACCCAAGTCGGCGAAGCAGCTGCACATGGGAGTGATCCCCAAGGCGGTCGACGAATATTATGCCTTCCGGTCGCAATGGCATGACCAGCCGCTCGACAAGCGGCTCGGCAATCCGGTCCATCATATCCATGGCGGGCATGTGCCGCAGAGCGATTTGCCGGTGACCTTCGGGCTGCTGCTTAACCTGGTGGGCGTCATGCCGGCGGGCGCAACGCGCGAGCAGGTCTGGGGTTATCTCGCCAATTATGTCGCCGATGCGACGCCGGAAAGCCACCCCGAACTCGACGCGCTGGTCGGCCATGCGCTCGCCTACCACCGCGATTTCGTCGCCCCGATGCTGCATCGCCGCAAGCCGCAGGGCGGCGAGGTGGGGGCCTTGCAGCAACTCGATGCCGAACTTGCCGCGCTGCCCGAGGACGCTCCGGCGGAAGACATCCAGAATATTGTCTATGCGATCGGCAAGGACGAGAGTCATGGCTTTGCGCAGCTGCGCGACTGGTTCAAGGCGCTCTACGAAACCCTGCTCGGCGCCGAACAGGGTCCTCGCATGGGCAGCTTCATCGCGCTCTACGGCATCGTCAACACCCGGCAGCTGATCGCGGAGGCGCTGGCTTAATGGCGGGGCGGCGGTTCTCGCCCGCCATCGCCTTCATCCTCGTCATCGCCGTCATCGACGTGATGGCGATGGGCATCACCATTCCGGTGTTACCCGAAATCATCGAGCAGATGGCGGGTTCGAACGCCGATGCCGGTTTCTATAATGGCCTGTTCATCGCGCTGTGGGCCGTGATGCAGTTCATCTGCTCGCCGATCGTCGGTTCGCTGTCCGACCGGTTCGGACGGCGGCCGGTTCTGCTCGCCTCGGCCCTCGGCACGGCCGCGGATTTCGTGCTGATGGCGCTCGCGCCCGACCTGTGGTGGCTGGCCGTCGGCCGGCTCATCTCCGGTGTGATGTCGTCGAGTTTCACTACAGCCTTTGCCTATATGGCGGATATCACTCCGCCTGAAGGCCGCGCCAGCGCCTATGGTCTCATC
This sequence comes from Pseudomonadota bacterium, assembly GCA_023457895.1. GTDB lineage: Bacteria > Pseudomonadota > Alphaproteobacteria > Sphingomonadales > Sphingomonadaceae > JAFAFE01. The sequence goes on along the minus strand of JAEXAY010000039.1, from coordinate 210,340 downwards.
GGCGCGGCGTTCAGCGCCGGATTTGTGGCAGGACCGTTTATCGGCGGGGTGCTGGGCGAATATGGGCCGCGCGTGCCCTTCTGGGCGGCGGCGGTGCTGAGCGCGGTTACCTTCGTCTATGGCTGGTTCGTGCTGCCGGAATCGCTTGCGCAGGAAAAGCGGATGCCTTTTTCCTGGAGCCGTGCCAATCCGTTTGGGGCGTTGAAGCTGCTGCGCTCGCACCCCGAACTGACCGGGCTGTCGGTCGTCAATTTCCTGCTCTATTTCGCGCATCACCTGTTCGGCGCGGTGTTCGTACTTTACGCCGGATACCGTTATGGCTGGGGCGCATTCGAGGTTGGATTGCTGCTCGCACTGGTCGGCATATTCGACATGATCGTGCAGGGGCTGATCGTCGGAAGGGTGGTCAAGCGGTTCGGCGACCGCAGGACCATGGTTGCGGGGCTTGTCATGGGCGCGATCGGGATCATCTGCATGGGGCTCGCGCAGACAGGGTGGCAGTTTATCGCCGCGATGATTCCCAACGCCTTCTGGGGGCTTGCCATGCCGACCATCCAGTCGCTGATGACGCGGCGGGTTTCGGAAAGCGAGCAGGGACAGTTGCAGGGCGCGAACAATAGTGTCGGCAGTATAGCCGGTATCTTCTCGCCGCTGTTTTTCGGCTGGGCTTATGGCAAGACGGTGGGCCCGGAAGCAGCCATCCCGCATCCTGGGACGACCTTCTTCATTGCCGGCGGCATCATGGTGCTCGCCGCGCTGATCGGACGGATCGTGGCGCGGCAGGGCGCCGCGCGCGACAAGACTGTCAACGTCTAGGCGGCCGCCGGGGAGCGGACGACCTCGTGCATGACCGCGCCGTAGCTGTCGGCCACGGTCATTCGATCGGCATAACCTTTGCTGAGAAGAACCCGGTGCGCGCGGTCGAGGTTCCAGCAGGGAATGCCCATGAAAAGATGATGTTCGAGGTGATAATTGACCCAGTAAGGCGCGATCAGTGCACGTTCGGTCAGGCCGGCGAGCGTCGTGCGCGCGTGGCTGAACGGGTCGTCACTTGTGGTCGGCGTGCAGGCGTGCTCGGCGATATTGCGGACCCTCAGTGCAAGCTGGAAACTCGTCGCCAGTGCCACGATCCTAACGGCAGGATGCCATGCCCCGACAGCAGGCTGAATGCGAGCAGGACCAACTGGAACAGCGCGAAGCGGATGAAGGCACGGCCGATAAAGACATTTTGCGTACTGGCATGCGGGCCGAAGCCATCAAGCGCCATGCGAAACTGGGCGATGCGTTGCTTGAGGAAGGTCAGCCCTGTCAGGTCGCGGACCAGCTTGCGGATCAGCGATGCGCGGGTGGTCGGGAAGGGCTCGGATAGCGGCAGATCCGGGTCCTCGGGCTGCTGGGTATAGGCATGGTGCTTCAGATGATAGGCGCGATAGCCCTGAAGGTCGGTGCCAACCGGCGCCGCGCAGAGCCATTCTCCCAGAAAATTATTGACCGGACGGTCGGGGTGCAGATGGCCGTGGGCCGCTTCATGCATCAGGATGGCAAGCCCCAGTTGCCGCCCGCCGATAATGAAGATCGAAATGATCCATACCAGGGGATGATTGAACCACAGCGACAGGATAATCGCGCCGAGGATGACAATCCAGGCGTGGGCGACCAGCCACAATCCGCGCCATGGCGAACTTTCGGTCAGGATTTTCCATTCATTGTTCGAAAAGATATCCGCCGGACGGATAGCTTTCACTTGCGGCATGAGACCCCCATCAAGCCAAAGCAGCTGCGTCCGGATTTTTCCGGCTCGGTCAGACTGCACCCCTCATTTGCCGGGACCTTAGCAAACATGGCCCTCGTGGCAAGCACAAGGACCATGTTTGAGGCCAAACTATTCAGCCTGCTTGCTTATTTCTTCGAAGCAATCCAGCGGTCGATCTTCTGTTCAAGGATGTCGAGCGGCAGGCGGCCGGTCATCAATATCTGTTCGTGGAACTGCTTGATGTCGAATCTGGGGCCGAGGGCCTTTTCCGCCTTGTCGCGCAGCCGCTGGATTGTCATGGCGCCGATCTTGTAGGCCAGCGCCTGACTGGGAATAGCGATATAGCGGTCGACTTCGGACTCGACGTTGGAGCGGCCCATATTGCTGTTGCCCAGCATGTAATCGATCGCCTGCTGGCGGTTCCAGCCCTTGGAGTGGATCCCCGTGTCCACGACCAGCCGCATGGCGCGGTGCAGTTCCGCCGACAGGTTGCCGAAGCGCTGGTATGGGTCCTTGTACAGCCCCATCGGATAGCCGAGTGTCTCGGCATAGAGCGCCCAGCCTTCGCCAAACGCTGTAATCCCGCCAAAGCGGAGGAAGTTCGGCAGGTCGGTATTTTCCTGCGCAAGGCTATTCTGGAAATGATGCCCCGGCGCGCCTTCGTGCAAGTAAAGCGTGGTCATCCCCGGCGTGGTGCGCTCGGGAAGGTTATAGGCGTTGAAATAGAAGATGCCGGGGCGCGATCCGTCGGGTGAGCCGCGGCTGTAAGACCCCCCGGCCTGATATTTTTCGCGGAACGGCTCGTACGGGCGGATTTCAAGGCTCGCCTTGGGGAGCGTCGAGAAATAATCGCCGAGCAGGACATCGACCTTCTTGCCGATATCATAGTAGCCTTGCGTGAGGGCCTCGCGGCTTTCCTTCTTGAATTTGGGATCGGTGCGCAGGTGGGTGAAGAACTCCTGCAGTGAGCCCTTGAAGCCGACCTCGCTGCGTACCTCTTCCATGCCTTTGTGGATACGCGCGACTTCGGCAAGGCCGATCTTGTGGACTTCGTCCGGTGTCATGCGGATGCTGAGCGTCTGATCCATCAGGTGCTGGTAAAAGGCGGGGCCGCCCTTCATGTGCAACAGGCCCTCGCCCTCGCGCGCCGCAGGAAGATATTCGTCGCGCAGGAAGTCACGCAGCTTGACAAGCGCGGGGCGGATATCGTTGGTGATGGCCGCGCGGTAGGCGGCGTCAAGCCGCGTCCGGTCGGCTGGCGCAAAACTTTCGGGCATCATTTTGATCGGGCCATAATAGCTCGATTCCTCGACGCTCTGCGCCAGCTGGGCCTCGATCTGCGCGATCATGTTGCGCACGGTCAGCTTGGTCTCGACAATGCCATTGGCTTGGCCCTCGCGGAAACGGGCGATCGCGCTGTCGAGGACGGCGGGATACTGGCTGTGACGCTTCAGCGCATTGTCATAATCCACCAGCGTCTTGAACGGGGCGGTGCCTTGCCCGCTCGAAAAGGTCGGGTATCCGGTGTGCGGGCCGTAAAAATGATTCATCGGCCGGGCACGCAGGATAGGGCCGATCTCTGCGCCAAAGCCCTTCAGCGTCTGCTGATTGGTATAGGCAAAGACGTCATAAGCCAGCTGGTCGGTCGGGTTCAGCCGGGTGCGGTCGATGGCCGCGAGGCCCGCGAGGTTCTTTTCCGCCGCTGCCTTGGTCGCCGCGTCATAGGCGTCGGTATAGCTGTTGCCGATCTGGTCGGCATAGCGCATGTCGCCCCGGCTCAATGCCATCTGCGGATTGCGCGCGAGGGACTCCTCGTCGCTGGCTGCGAACAGTTGTTTGAGCCGTGCTGCATCCTCGTTTTGCGGGGACGTGACGGGCGAAGCTGCCGGAACGGCAGGCATTGCTGTCTGGGCCTGAAGCGGCGCAGCGGCAAGCGCGACGCCCGCCATCAGGATCGAAAGGGTACGGATATTCATTTCCTTCATTCTCCCTTTTTCGCCGCGATCCAGCGATCGATCTTTTCCTCGAGGATCTTGAGCGGCAGCGCGCCGGTCATCAGCACCTGTTCGTGGAACTGCTTGATGTCGAATTTGGGGCCGAGTTCGGTTTCCGCTTTTTTCCTGAGGCGCTGGATGGTCAGCGCGCCGATCTTGTAGGCGAGCGCCTGGCTGGGAATGGCGATATAGCGCTCGACCTCGGCGGTGGCGTCGGTCTTGCCCATGTCGCTGTTGGCGAGCATGTAATCTATCGCCTGCTGGCGGGTCCAGCCCTTGGCATGGAGACCGCTGTCGACGACCAGCCGCATCGCGCGCAGCATTTCGTCCGATAGCGTGCCCATGCGCTGGTAGGGATCGTTGAAGAACCCCATCGGATAGCCGAGCGTTTCGGCGTAGAGCGCCCAGCCTTCGACAAAGGCGGTATTGCCGCCGAACCGCATGAACGGCGGCAGCGCTTCATTTTCCTGCGCGAGGCTGATCTGGAAATGATGGCCCGGCGCGCCTTCGTGCAGGTAAAGCGTGGTCATCCCCGGCGTGGTGCGCGAGGGGAGATCATAGGCGTTGAAATAGAAGGTGCCGTTGCGAGAAGCATCCGGCGTTCCCGGCTGGTAGCTTCCGCCCGCTTCGAACTTCTCGCGGAACGGTTCGACCGGCTTGATATCGAGCTTTGTCCTGGGGACAGTCGAGAAATAGTCGGGGATCTTGGCATCGACCGCTGAACCGATCTTGTAATAGCCCTGCGTCAGCGCATCGCGGCTCTTCATCTTGAACTTGGGGTCGGTGCGCAGATGATCGAAGAATTGCGCCAGCGTGCCCTTGAAGCCGACCTCATTCTTGACCTGCTTCATGCCCGCCTTGATGCGCGCGACCTCGCTGAGCCCTAGATTGTGGACCTCGTCCGGCGTCATGTGGATGGTGAGAGTGGAATCGATCAGCCGCTGATAAAGTGCCGGACCTCCCTTCATATACATGAGGCCATAATTGTCGCGGGCCGATTTCACATAATCATTCTTGAGAAAATCACGCAACCGGGTGAGGGCAGGGTATATTTCCTGCTCGATCGAGGCGGTATAGGCGGTGGTCAGCCGCGCCTTGTCCGCCGCGCTCAGGTCGGCGGGCAATTTGCGGATCGGACCATAATAAGTGGAATCGACAGTTTTTTGCGCAAGCTGGGTGTCGAGCTGTGCGATCATGTTATTGACCGTCATCCTGGTTTCGACGACGCCCGAGGCCTGTCCCTCCTTGAACCGCGCGATGGTGCGGTCGATGAGCGTCACGAACTGCTTGTTTCGTTGCAGGCTGTTTTCATAGTCCGCGACCGTCTTGAACGGCGCGGCACCCTCGCCGCTGGCGATATTGGGATACATGGTGTGGAATCCATAAAAATGGTTCATCGGCCGCACCTTCGTGAGGGCAAGATATTCCGGCCGGTAATCGACGAGCTTGTCCTCATAGGTGAACTTGAACACATCATAGGCAAGCTGATCGGTCGGCGACAGCGCAGCTCGGTCGATTTTGGCAAGCCCAGCCAGCGCCTCTTCGTAGGCCGCTTTTTCTCCGGCAATATAGTCGTCGCTGATATAATCGCCGAGCTGATTGGCATAGCGCATGTCGCCGCGGAACAGCGCCACGATCGGGTTCCGCTTGAGTTCGGCTTCGTCGGTGGCGGCGAACAGCTGCTTGAGCGCGGCTGATTGGTCAACGGCCGGTGTGGTCTCGACGGCTGGCGGCGGGGGAGCAGCCGGCTCCGCTGGTGGGACAGTGGCGCAGCCTGTAACGGCAAGGGCAAGCGCGGAAGCCAGGGAAAGGGTGGTCCAGCGTTTCATAATGATCCTCTCGATGAAAATTTGGATTGTTCGTTTATTTGAAGGTCAGATATTTCGGAGTTCAGGGCGTTCCTGCACCCCAGATATGGCTTTCCTCGATATAGCCGCGCTTGCCCCCTACGTCGAACAGGCACCAGCCATCGGCGCAGTTGGTGATGAAGCCGACCACGCCCGGTTCCGCCCGATAGCGCGGGGGAGCGCTTTGGGCCGGGGTCTCGCGCATCGCCCGGATGCCGCCGGTTACCATCGCGGTGCGCTTGGCGGACAACAGCCTGGCGGCCATCCAGCCCTGCGCGCCGTCCGGGTCTTCGATCTTGCGCCAGTTTTCATATACCTCGATCACCTTTACCGGCAGATTTTCGCGGCGATATTCCCACATCACTGGCATCGCTTCGGATGGTCCCTTGCGCATGCGTGCCTCGTCGGCGGAGATCGAAGCCCAATAGGGTGTTTTGCGTTCTTCCTGGGCAGCCGTACCGGATGTTATGAGGAAAGTCAGGGCGGTGGCGAGGGGGAGGAGTAAGCGGCGCATCAGCATGACCGTCGAGTGCCATATCTCGCCCTTGGCGGCAAGGCGTGAAGCAGCGAAGGTCGCCGCAATTCCTCCTTGTCACTGCTCGTGCCCGCTCGCATAAGAGCGCCATGTCCGATCCCAACCGTCCGCAACGTCCGCGCGTCATTGTCACCCGTCGTATCGCGCCCCATGCCGAAGCACGCCTTGCCGAACTGTTTGAAGCGGTGCTTTCCGCCGACGATCATGCGATGAGCCGCGAGGAACTGACCGCCGCGATGCGGGATTGCGACGTGCTGGTGCCGACGCTGACCGATCATCTCGATGCCGATCTCATTGCATCGGCGGGAGACCGGCTGAAGCTTATCGCCAATTTCGGCAATGGCGTTGATCACATCGATCTCAAGGCTGCGCGGGCGAGGGGCATCATCGTCACCAACACCCCGGGTGTGTTTACCGAGGACACCGCCGATATGGCGATGGCGCTGATCCTCGCGGTACCGCGCCGTCTAGCGGAAGGCGAAAAGCTGGTGCGTGCCGGACAGTGGAAAGGCTGGACGCCGTCGGGCATGCTGGGACACCGCATTGGCGGCAAGATACTCGGCATCATCGGTATGGGCCGCATCGGCCGTGCGGTCGCGCGGCGAGCGGCAGCGTTCGGACTTTCTGTCCATTATCACAATCGCCGCCGTCTGCCGCCGGAGGTCGAGGCGGAACTCGGCGCGAGCTATCATGCAACGCCCGACACGCTGCTCCGGATCGCCGACATCGTCTCGATCCATTGTCCCCATACTGAAGAGACCCATGCCATGGTCAACGCGGCTCGCATCGCGGCGATGAAGCCATCGGCCTATGTCATCAACACGGCGCGGGGCGAGATCATCGAGGAGGGCGCGCTCGCCAAGGCGCTGGCAGCCGGGCGCCTCGCCGGAGCGGGGCTCGATGTCTACAGTCATGGCGCGAATATCGACCCGCAACTGCTCGCGCTCGATAATGTGGTGCTGTTGCCGCACATGGGCTCAGCGACCTTTGAAGGGCGCGAGGCGTCGGGCGAGCGCGTCATCGCCAATATCAAGGCATGGTCGGATGGCCACCGGCCGCCCGACCAGGTCCTTGAAGGCTGGGTCTGATCCAGCGCGCTGACGGTCACGCATTTACCATTTTTCCATGGTTAACAGATGCTTTAGATGTTTGACCCGTCCCGCAATCCTGATTAGCCTCGTCGGGCAAACGGGTGCCGGACGGCGGCATTGCGTCAAATATTGAACAGGGAGTTCGCATGCGTCTTGCAATCCGGATGATGCCGCTTTCGCTGGCGGTCTTGGCCTTGCTGACGCCCGCCGGGGCGCTGGCGCAGGAGCAGGTGGCTGACAGCGGCGACACGGCATGGCAGCTCGCGGCCTCGGCGCTGGTACTGTTCATGCTGCTGCCCGGTCTGGCGCTTGCCTATGCTGGACGCGCGGTGTCGGCCGGCAAGGCGCTGACGGCGGGTCTGGCGGTGTTTGCCGTTACCGCGGCGGTCTCGCTCCTTTGGATATTGATCGGCTACAGCCTCGCCTTTTCGCCCACCGGCGGCGCCTATCTCGGCGACGGGTTCAACTGGATGCTTAACAATCTGAGCATGGTGCGGCTCAATACCACTATCCCCGAATCCGTCTTCGCGCTGTTCCAGATGGGCTTTGCCTGTTTTGCGGCCGCGCTGGTGATCGGGAGTGTAGTCGACCGCGCGCGCTTTGGCTGGATGCTGGGCTTCGCATCGCTGTGGAGCCTGCTTGTCTATGTGCCGCTGGCGCACTGGATGTGGGGCGGCGGCTGGCTGGGCGCGATGGGAGCGCTCGATTTTGCCGGAGGCGCGGTGGTGCATGTAGCGGCGGGGGTATCCGCGCTGGTCGCTGCCATCGTCCTCGGCAAGCCGCAAGCGGTTGCGGATGCGGGCCACTCCTCGGCGGTTTCCCGCTGGCTGCCGGCCGTGGGCGTAGCCGGTGCAGGGATGCTGTGGGCGGGCTGGTTCGGCTTCAACGGCGGATCGGAGCTGGCCGCGACAGACGACGCGGCGATCGCGATCATCAACACCCATGTCGCCGCCTCGGCCGCCGCTCTCGTCTGGCTTCTGCTTCAAAAGCTGCTGGATCGGGAGGTCAGCGCCAAAGGTGCGGTGATGGGCGCGCTTGCCGGGCTGGTCACGATCACCGCTTCGGCCGGATTCGCCGGACCGGGCGGTGCCATGATCATCGGCGCGATTGGTGCGCTCGTCTGTTTCTTCGCAGCCCGGATCGTGCAAGGCCGTCTTGGTGCATCGGATGCCAATGATCTTTTCGCGATCAGCGGCGCAGGCGGGATCACCGGCATGCTGCTCACCGGCATTTTCCTTTCACCCGCTCTGGGCGGGCTTGGCTATGATGGCAACATGACGATGGTGAGTCAGGTCATCATGCAGGCGATCGCGGTGGGCGTCACGATCCTGTGGGCGATTTTGGGCACCTTGATTGCCGCCTTTGGCGCCGCCGTGATAAGCCGGATGCGCGATGACGTGCCGGTAGGGTGAAGCGGCGACCTGTCTATTTGCTGACTGGTCAGTTCAGCGATGTCACAGGATCGATTCGTTAGACCGGATCACAGACCGGTCCCGGCGTTACTCCCTTGTCCCCGATTTGCCCAATGCCGGGGCCGGTTCTTGGAGACGAAAAGATGAACAAGACGGGTAAATCCAATCTGAAAACCTTTCTCGGCGCGGTGCTCGCGACAGCTGCTATGGTGGTCACGGCCATCCCTGCCTCGGCGCAGGGGATGCGTAGCGGCGATTCGGGTCAGCGCGGTGAACGTGTCCAGCAGGACCGGCGCGGCGGCGGCGATGATCGCCGCTCCCAAGGCCGGTGGGAACGCCGCAATGACGATCGCCGCGGCGGGATCCGCACGCAGCCGCGCGGTGAAGACCGGCGCGGCAATCAACAGCGCTGGGAGCGCGACCGGGGCGATCGCAACTGGGACCGGGCGCGCGGCGATGACCGCAACTGGGACCGTACCCGTAACCGCACGCCCAATCAGGAACGCGGCGATCGCGTGCGCGACCGCAACTGGGATCGCAACAATGATAGCCGGCGCTGGGAATATGATGACCGGCGTGGATGGAACAACGGCTATGGCGACCAATGGTATCGCAACTGGCGGCAGGATCGGCGCTATGACTGGAACCGCTATCGCAACGATTATCGCGAGCGCTACCGGCTCGGTACCTATTATTCGCCCTATCGCAATTACGGCTATAGCCGCTTCCGTATCGGGCTAACGATCCGCCCCGCTTATTACAGCTCGCGCTACTGGATTCGCGACCCCTATTATTACCGTCTCCCGCCCGCGCCGGCCTATATGCGCTGGGTGCGCTATTATGACGACGTTCTGCTGGTGGACATCCGTCGCGGCCGCGTGGTCGACGTAATCCATAACTTCTTCTGGTAAGATAAGGGCGGGCCCTCAAATCCTTCCCCGGCACGGGGAGAGGGGGCCCTTCCGAACGATGGTGGAGGGGGCTGGATAAACGGCATGACCGCGTCCGCAATCCCCTCCGTCACGCGCTAAGGCGCGCCACCTTCCCGTTGCGGGGAAGCAATTTCAAACCAGTTCCACTGCCACCGCCGTGGCCTCGCCGCCGCCGATGCACAGGCTCGCGACGCCGCGTTTCTTGCCATGGGTCTGGAGCGCCGCGATCAGCGTCGCCATGATCCGCGCGCCGCTTGCGCCGATCGGATGGCCAAGCGCCGTCGCGCCGCCGTGGACGTTGATCCTGTCATGCGGGATACCAAGGTCACGCATCGCGATCATCGCGACGCAGGCAAAGGCTTCGTTGACTTCGAACAGGTCGACATCGGCGAGGCTCCAGCCCGCCTTGTCGAGCAGTTTCTGGATCGCGCTTACCGGCGCGGTGGTGAACTTTTCCGGTTCATGGGCGTGGGCGGCGGTTGCGACGATACGAGCAATGGGCTTGAGGCCCTTGGCCTCTGCAACGCTTGCCCGCGTCAGCACCAGCGCGGCGGCGCCATCGGAGATCGATGAGGCGTTGGCGGCGGTGATCGTGCCGTCCCTGGCAAAGGCAGGCTTCAGCGCCGGGATCTTGGTAACGTCGCCCTTGGGCGGTTGTTCGTCGAGACTCACCACTTCCTCGCCCTTGCGGCCCTGAATGGTGACGGGCACGATTTCGAGGTCGAACAAACCCTTTTCCTGCGCATCCTGCGCGCGGCTCAGCGAGGCGATGGCGTAGGCATCCTGATCGTGGCGGCTGAACTGATATTCGCCCGCAGTTTCCTCTGCAAAGCTGCCCATGGCGCGGCCCGGCTCATAGGCGTCCTCAAGCCCGTCGAGGAACATATGGTCATAGGCGGTGTCATGGCCGATGCGCGCACCCGAACGGTGTTTCTTGAGGAGATAGGGGGCGTTGGTCATCGACTCCATGCCGCCCGCGACGATCATGTCGACTGCGCCCGAGCCGAGCGCCTCGTTGGCCATGATGACGGTCTGCATGCCCGACCCGCACATCTTGTTGACCGTGGTCGCCTCGACCGATTGCGGGAGCCCGGCCTTGAGTGCGGCCTGCCGCGCGGGCGCCTGGCCGAGGCCCGCCGGAAGCACGCAGCCCATATAGATGCGTTCGATGTCGTCGCCCTCGACACCGGCGCGCTCGACCGCCGCCTTAACCGCCGTGGCGCCGAGTTCGGTCGCGGAGGCGCCAGAAAGGCTGCCCTGGAAACTCCCCATCGGGGTGCGGGCGAAGGAGAGGATAACGGTCGGATCGGCGGGGGTAGTCATGGAAGTGTTCCTCTGAATACGTCATGCTGAACTTGTTTCAGCATCCATAGGGCCGTGGTCCCCTGATTAGTGCGGGACGTATGGACCCTGAAACAAGTTCAGGGTGACGGGCTTAAAATGATGCATTCCGATTACCCCCAATTCCCCCCTTCCGCAATTCCCCGGATGCGGCTAGGCTCGCGTAATTAAATTACAAAGCCTGAGAAGAGGACTGCCGCCCCGATGACCGCCCCCGCGCTCGATTTCCAGCTCGGCGAAATGGCCGACGCGATCCGCGATACCACCGCGAAATTCGCCGCCGATAAAATCGCACCGCTCGCGGCTCGGATCGACGCCGAGGACTGGTTTCCGCGCGCCGAACTGTGGGAAGGGATGGGGGCGCTCGGCCTCCATGGCATCACGGTCGAGGAGGAATTTGGCGGGCTCGGGCTCGGCTATCTCGAGCATGTCATTGCCTGCGAGGAGGTGAGCCGTACTTCGGCCTCGATCGGTTTGAGCTACGGCGCGCACTCAAACCTCTGCGTCAACCAGATCCGCCGCTGGGGCAGTGTGGAGCAGAAGGCGAAATATCTCCCCAAGCTGATTTCCGGCGAGCATGTCGGCAGCCTCGCGATGTCCGAAGCGGGCGCGGGATCGGACGTGGTGTCGATGAAACTGCGCGCCGACCACAAGGGCGACCATTATCTCCTCAACGGCACCAAATACTGGATCACCAACGCGCCCTATGCCGACACGCTGGTGGTCTATGCCAAGACCGGCGAGGGGAGCCGGGGCATCACCGCCTTCCTGCTCGAAAAGGACATGCCGGGCTTCAGCATCGGCCAGAAGATTGACAAGGTGGGGATGCGCGGTTCTCCCACGGCGGAGCTGGTGTTCAACGATTGCGCGGTGCCCGAAGACAATGTGATGGGGCCGTTGAACGGCGGCGTCGGCGTACTGATGAGCGGCCTCGATTATGAGCGCGTGGTGCTCTCCGGCATCCAACTCGGCATCATGCAGGCGTGTATCGACACGGTGCTTCCCTATGTCCGCGAGAGGAAGCAGTTCGGCCAGCCGATCGGCAGTTTCCAGCTGATGCAGGCCAAGGTCGCGGACATGTATGTCGCGCTGAATTCGGCGCGCGCCTATGTCTATCAGGTGGCGAAAGCCTGCGACGCGGGCCAGACGACGCGCTTCGACGCAGCCGGCGCGATCCTGCTCGCGAGCGAGAATGCGGTCAAGGTCGCCAACGAGGCGGTGCAGGCATTGGGCGGCGCGGGCTATACCAAGGACTGGCCGGTGGAACGCTACATGCGCGACGCCAAGCTGCTCGACATCGGCGCGGGCACCAACGAAATCCGCCGCATGCTGATCGGCCGCGAACTGGTGGGAGCGGGGGGATGACCGCGCCTATCCTCGAAACCAGAATCGACCGCGAGAGCGACGCCTACAAGGCCAATTACGCGCACAACAAGGGCTTGCGCGACGAGCTTTACGTGCGCGTCGCCGCGGCGGCGCTGGGGGGTAGCGAGGCTTCGCGCGAGCGCCACACCGCGCGGGGCAAACTGTTGCCGCGCGAACGGGTCGAACGGCTGCTCGATCCGGGTTCGCCGCTCCTCGAAATCGGCCAGCTGGCCGCATGCGATCTCTATGACGGCGAGGTGCCTGGTGCAGGCATGATCGCCGCGATCGGCCGCGTTTCCGGGCGCCAGTGCATGATCGTCGCCAATGACGCGACGGTAAAGGGCGGCACTTATTATCCGATGACGGTCAAGAAGCATCTGCGCGCGCAGGAGATTGCCGAGGCCAACCGGCTGCCGTGCATCTATCTGGTGGATTCGGGCGGCGCCAACCTGCCGCATCAGGCCGAGGTGTTCCCCGACCGCGACCATTTCGGCCGCATCTTCTTCAACCAGGCCAATATGTCGGCGAAGCGCATCCCGCAGATCGCCTGCGTGATGGGAAGCTGCACTGCAGGCGGCGCCTATGTTCCCGCCATGTCCGACGAGACGGTCATCGTGCGCCAGCAGGGCACGATTTTCCTCGCCGGCCCGCCGTTGGTCAAGGCCGCAACGGGAGAGGAAATCAGCGCCGAGGACCTCGGCGGGGGCGACCTCCATGCGCGCAAGTCGGGCGTGGTCGATCATCTCGCCGACGATGACGAGCATGCGCTGCAGATCGTGCGCGATATTGTGAGCCACCTCGGCGGGCGCGAGGAAGCCCCGGTGCCGCGCATCGACCCCAAGCCGCCCAAATATGACCCGAAGGAGCTTTACGGCATCCTCCCCACCGATGTGCGCGCGCCCTATGATGTGCATGAGGTGATCGCGCGGCTGGTGGACGAAAGCGAGTTTCACGAGTTCAAGGCGCTCTATGGCCCCAGCCTTGTGTGCGGCTTCGCGCATATCTGGGGTATTCCCGTGGCGATCCTCGCCAACAATGGCGTGCTGTTTTCGGAGAGCGCGCAAAAGGGCGCGCATTTCATCGAACTCGCGCAGCAGCGCCGCATCCCGCTCCTGTTCCTGCAGAATATCTCCGGCTTCATGGTCGGCGGCAAATATGAGGCGGAAGGCATCGCCAAACATGGTGCCAAGCTGGTGACGGCGGTGGCGACCGCGACTGTCCCCAAGATCACGGTGCTGATTGGCGGGTCGTTCGGCGCGGGCAATTATGGCATGTGCGGCCGCGCCTATAGCCCACGCTTCCTGTTCAGCTGGCCCAACAGCCGGATTTCGGTGATGGGCGGCGAACAGGCGGCAAGCGTGCTGGCGACCGTCCACCGCGACGCGGACAGCTGGACGCCGGAACAGGCTGAAGCCTTCAAGGCCCCGATCCGCCAGAAATATGAGGACGAAGGCAACCCCTATCACGCCACTGCCCGGCTGTGGGATGACGGCATCATCGACCCCGCGCAAACGCGCGACGTGCTGGGCCTCGCCTTCGCGGTGACGTTACAGGCGCCGATCGAGGAACGCGGGTTCGGGGTGTTCAGGATGTGAGACAAGCGCGCATGTCCAATCCCCTCGATCTTGCCTGCGGCAATCCCCCTCCCCGTTCCGGGAGGAATTTGAAAGACGGAAAACATGATCACCTCCCTCCTTATCGCCAATCGCGGCGAGATTGCCTGCCGCATCATTCGCACGGCGAAGAAGCTCGGCATTCGCACGGTCGCGGTTTATTCGGAGGCTGATGCCAAGGCGCTCCATGTCCGCATGGCGGATGCGGCGGTGGCGATCGGGCCGGCGCCGGCGCGCGAATCCTATCTGGTGGGCGCGAAGATCATCGCCGCCGCGAAGGAGACCGGGGCCGAGGCGATCCATCCCGGCTATGGCTTTCTTTCGGAAAACGCGGACTTCGCACAAGCCGTCACCGACGCCGGGTTGATCTGGGTCGGGCCGCGCCCGCAATCGATCGTCGCGATGGGCCTCAAGGATGCGGCGAAGCAGCTGATGGCCGATGCGGGGGTCCCCGTGACACCGGGCTATCTGGGTGCCGACCAGTCGCCGGAACGCCTGCAACAGGAGGCGGACGCCATCGGCTATCCCGTGCTCATCAAGGCGGTCGCGGGCGGGGGCGGCAAGGGGATGCGGCGGGTCGACCGGGCGGAGGATTTCGCCGACGCGCTCGCCGCCTGCCAGCGCGAGGCGGCCGCCGCGTTCGGCAATGATGGCGTGCTGCTCGAAAAATATATCCTCGCGCCCCGCCACATCGAGGTGCAGATCTTCGGCGATACCCACGGCAATATCGTCCACCTGTTCGAGCGCGACTGCTCGCTCCAGCGCCGCCACCAGAAGGTGATCGAGGAAGCGCCCGCGCCTGGCATGGACGAGGCGACCCGCGCCGCCGTGTGCAAGGCGGCGGTCGATGCGGCGCGCGCGGTCGATTATGTCGGCGCGGGGACGATCGAGTTCATCGCCGATGCCTCCGGGGGCCTGCGCGCTGACCGCATCTGGTTCATGGAGATGAACACCCGGCTCCAGGTCGAGCATCCGGTCACCGAGGAAATCACCGGGCAGGACCTCGTCGAATGGCAGTTGCGCGTGGCCTCGGGCGAGCCGCTGCCGAAGCGGCAGGAGGAACTCGCGATCCACGGCCATGCGATCGAGGCGCGGCTCTATGCCGAGGACCCGGCCAGGGGCTTCCTCCCCTCGACCGGGCGGCTCGACCATTTCAAGCTGCCGCGCGCGCGGCCCGGGCTCGATCCGCGCTATGACATGGGGGTCAACTGGCATGACGAGATCACGCCCTTCTACGATCCGATGCTGGGCAAGATCATCGTCCATGCCGAGGCGCGCTGGGAGGCGATCGACCAGCTCGCTGAAGTGTGCGAGCGCACGATGATCTGGCCGCTCAAGACCAATCTCGGCTTTGTCGCGCGCGCGTTGAGGCTGAAGGAGTTCCGCAAGGGCGACATCGATACCGGCTTTATCGACCGCCATGCCGATGAGCTGCTCGAAGCCAAACTGCCTCTTGCCGATATGGCGGCGCATGCGGCGGATGAATTAAAACTGTTCCCGAAGAAGAAGCCCGGCCGTCCATGGCGCGACAGTCGCGGGTTTCGCATGAACGGCCCGCGCCGCGCCGAGCTTTGCCTCGTCGACGATCAGGGCGAGGTGCATGCGGTCGACCTCACCAAAAAGCCCAAGCGCAAGTTCAAGGACTGGGGCAAGGATCCCCTCGTCATGAAATATGGCGGCGATTACCGCGCCTTCCGGGTCCATGAACCGCGCGGGCAGGCGGGTGGCGCTGCGGGCGGGAATGGCAGCATCCTGTCGCCGATGCCCGGCAAGATCATCGCGGTGGCGGTCGCCGCAGGTGACAAGGTCGCCAAGGGGCAGAAACTGCTGACGCTCGAGGCGATGAAGATGGAGCATAGCCTCGTCGCGCCGTTCGACGGCGTGGTGGCCGAACTCAATGCAGCGGAAGGCGACCAGGTGCAGGTCGAGGCGCTGCTGGCGAGGGTCGACGCGGAGCAGGCGGCCTGATGCCGGTAGCACCCGATGCGGCGGAGAGGGCGGCCGACTGGCTGGCCTTTCACCCGGCCGCGGTGGTTGCCGTCCTCGCCCTGTTGCTCGCCATTGTTGCGAGCGTTGCCGACAGCCGCCGGTCAAAACGCACCGGGCTCGACCGGGTCGGCTTCATGCCGTGGCGCGGGATCATGGTGATGGCGATGTTCGTCGCGTTCGGCGCAGCCTTTTATGCGATGAAGGGGGAATAGGATTAAAAACAAGGGGATAGTGGAAAATAGAAAATTAATCTCAGATGAACCCCTTTTCAGCGAGACGCCGCTTCCCCACATCGGCCCCGCTATGAGCATAACCTACCGGATGGAGCCGCGCTGACTTTATGCAGCAGGCTTTCATAACCGCCAGCGGGCAGTTCCTCCCCGGGCCGCCCGTTCCCAATAGCGAGATAGGCGATTATATCGGCCGTCTTTCACCCGAAGCGGACCGCTTCGGACGGCTGACCCTCCGCCAGAATGGCATCAAGACGCGTCACTATGCGATCCGGCCCGACGGCTCGACCCGTTGGACCGCCGCTACCCTTGCCGCAGAAGCGGTCAAGGCGGCCCTGTCGGCAGCGGAGGTTAGTCCTTCCCAAATCGGCTTTCTCGCAACAGCGACGACACAGAACGATCTGATGGTGCCGGGCATGGCGAGCCAGGTCCATGCCGCGTCCGGCCTGCCTCCGCTGGAAGTCGCGAGTCACCAGAGCGTATGTGCGAGCGCGATGATGGCGTTGAAAAACGCAATGCTGCAGGTCATCAGCGGGGAACATCGCGCGGCGATTGCGGCGGGCGCGGAATTTTCGAGCCGCTATTTCCGTCCCGGTCATTATCGCGGCACCACCACCGAGGATACCAGCGGCCACCTCGCCGGCGATGCCGAATTTCTGCGTTGGACCTTGTCCGACGGCGCGGCGGCGGTGCTGGTCGAGGATCGTCCGGCGCGACACGGTTTGTCGCTGAGGCTGGACTGGATCTCGCTGCGCTCCTTCGCCGACCGTTTTGCTCCGTGCATGACGGGCGGCGCGGTCCGGCAGGACGGCGAGATCAAACCCTGGAGCCACTTCGGCGATGCGCTCGAGGCGGCCCGCGCCGGGGCGTTCCAGCTCAGGCAGGATATCGACGCGCTCTACCGCATGCTGTCGGTGTGGATGGGAGAATTTTTGCGCCTGATCGACGAAGGCCGCATTGCGCCCAAACAGGTTGACCATTTCCTCTGCCATTTTTCGGCGCACAGCTTGCGCCAAGAGATGGTCAAGCTTGCTGAACGGGCCGGCGCGATGATCCCCGAGGATCGCTGGTTTACCAACCTCTATGACAAGGGCAATGTCGGCGCAGCCTCGCTGTTTTTGCTGATCGACGACCTTCTCCGCTCGGGTCGGGCGAAACCGGGCGACCGGGTCTTGTGCGCCGTCCCGGAAAGCGGGCAATGTATCATGGCCTATGCGGGAATGACCGTCGTGGGAGGAGAGGGATGATGGAGACGGCGCCAGAGTTGGTGCAGGCAAAGGCGGGCAATGACGAGTGGGTCGAGGCGACCCATCGCGGCTTGGCGCGAGTCTGGATAGATTTTGAAAGCAAATTGGTGCAGGTGCCGGTGATTGCCCGGATGCTGGCGGGCAAGATGCGGCTCGAAGACTATCAGCGCCTGCTCGTGAATTTGCGTCAGCAGGTGATCGAGGGGAGCCGCTGGATCAGCCGCGCTTCCTCCAATCTTTCGCCGGAATATGAAGAACTGCGCTCGCTATTTGTGCGCCACAGTGCAGCAGAACATCGCGATTTCCGGCTGCTGGAACAAAATTATGTCGCAACCGGCGGCGCGCTCGAAATTATTCAGCATGCGGAAAAGAATATCGGATCGGAGGCGCTTTCGGCCTTCATGTATCATGCGGCCTCGCGGCCAGACCCGATTGGCCTGCTTGGCGCGATGTTCATCATCGAGGGGCTGGGCCAGCGGCTCGCCCTCCCTTGGGCCGAGGCCATCGAGGCGCAACTCCATGTCGGCAAGGAGGCGCTCACGTTCCTCAGCTATCATGGCGCCAATGACGAGAGCCATATGGATATGTTCGACGACGCGATCCGGCTTGCGGTCGGGAGCGAGGCGGACATGAAGATGGTGGTGAAACACGCCAAGATCGTGGCGCGGCTCTACCGGCTCCAATTGGAAGAGTTGGACAATGTCTGATCCGGCGTCTGATCCCGCGGGAGACAGGATAGCGGACGCCTCGCTTGTCGAAGCCGATGCCGTCCATGATCCGCGCGATCCCGATCCCTGGCTGGCGCTGTGGCTGGACAAGACACTGCCGTTCGCGCCCAAGGCCAAGGCAGCGCTGATCCGCGATGAACGCTCGCCCAGCCGCCAGTTTCTCCTGCCGATTATCCGCCCCCTGGCACGCGCGATGATTGTCGTCGCGCAGTTGCTTCACACCATTACGCCGCGCTGGCCGCATGCGCCGCGTTTCCTTCACAACAGCATAGGCTGGGGGATGAAATATTTCCTCTCGCCCGACGCCAACCTGCTTATTTTACGGCATTTTCACTTGGGCGCGCAGATTCTGCGTTTCATTTCGGACAATGCGACGCCGGGCTTTCACCCCCAACTCGAGCCGATGCAGCCACGCACGGTCGATGATGTGCGGGCCAATATGTTCCTCAACCACGACCTCAACATCTATAATTATCTGATCGAACTGAACCGCGAACTTGACCGGCGCGGCGCGGTCATCTGCCGCAAGGACGAGATCGACTATTCGGCGATCACCGAGGATATCGCATTGGAGCCGCTGCGCAACGGCCGGAGCAATTTCCTCGACCTTCAGACCGCGATCGAGCTTTATACGCCGGGCTATGCGCTGTTTCTGACCGACCGGGACTTCTGGCGCGCAGCCAATTCTCTCCAGCTCGACGAGACCATCGGGCTTTATTGCGCCCGCATTACCGGCAAGGAACAGCATCTTGCGCTTATCAACAACCGGCATCCGCTGGTGCCGCATTCAACGTTGCGTGCCGGGTTTCGGCTGGTGCTCCATGGCCTTTCGACCGAGGTGCTGCACGGCTTCCTGCTCCAGTTGAAGAAGGAGCAGGCACAGAATGCGGGCGATAAATGACACTATCTTCCCCGCCAGAGCGGGTGGAAAAGATTACAGGCACGCCTCGAGGAATGGCTGGTCGAAACCGAACTGACGCGCTTTTTCCAGCGTGTAGGGCCTAAGGCCGCCGGGGCGGTATTCGCCGATGATCTTGCCGTCGGCGCTTTCGTCGAGATATTCGAACTTGAACAAGTCCTGCGTTACGATCACGTCGCCTTCCATCCCGATCACCTCGGTGATCTGGGTAACGCGGCGCGAACCGTCGCGCAGGCGCTTGACCTGAACGATGAGGTCGACCGATTCCGCGATCTGGCGCGAGATGGCTTCCTTGGGGATCTTGATGTCGCCCATCAGGATCATGTTTTCCATACGTCCAAGGCATTCGCGCGGGCTGTTGGCGTGGAGCGTACACATGGAGCCATCGTGGCCCGTGTTCATCGCGGCAAGGAGGTCGAAGCATTCCGATCCACGAATTTCGCCAAGGATGATGCGGTCGGGACGCATACGCAGCGCGTTCTTGACGAGGTCGCCGATGGTGATCGCGCCTTGACCTTCAAGGTTCGGCGGGCGGGTTTCGAGCGGCAGCCAGTGCGGCTGCTGCAGGCGAAGTTCGGCCGCGTCCTCAATCGTCAGCACGCGTTCGCCGGGGTCGATCATCTTCGACAGCGCATTGAGCATGGTGGTTTTACCCGAACCGGTACCGCCCGAGATGACGATGTTGAAACGGCAGGCACCCGCGATCTTCAAGGCGGTGCACATCTTCTCGCTCATCGCGCCGAAACCCTTGAGCATGTCGAGCGTGATCGGCTTGGCGGAAAATTTACGGATCGAGATGGCGGTGCCGCGTAGCGACAGCGGCGGCACGATCACGTTGACGCGGCTGCCGTCCTTCAGGCGCGCGTCGGCAAGCGGTGTGGTCTGGTCGACGCGGCGGCCGACCTGGTTGACGATGCGCTGCGCAATCTGGAACAGATGCTCCTCGTCGCGGAACTGAATCGGCGCGATCTGCAGCTTGCCCTTTTTTTCGATATAGGTCTGCTCGGGGCCATTGACCATGATGTCGGAGATGTCGGGGTCGTTGAGCAGTTCCTCGAGCGGGCCGAAGCCGAGCAGTTCATCGACCAGCACCTTTTCGAGCGCAAACTGCTCGCGGCGGTTGAGCGTGAACTTGAGCTCCGCTAGCACCTCCATGATGATCGGGCGAAATTCCTCGGTCAGCTCTTCCTTGTTGAGCGTTGCCGCGGCTTCCGGGTCGACGCGTTCAAGCAGGCGCGGCAACACCTGTTCCTTGATCTTGTGAACCGAGGCTTCAAAGCCCTGCGGTTTTTCCTGTTCAAGATGTTCGGCTGACGCGCGCTGGGCGAGGCGGGTGAGGGCATCATCCTGCTGCGGCGGAGCGGAGGCGGCAGCCTGTTCGGCGCCGGGGAGGGGCACGGTTTCGAGCGGCGGAAACTGGTCGCCCCCTATCGGCTGGGGCGCTCCCGGCGCCGGACGCGCTGCGCCAGTTCCACCCTGCATCGGCTTCGCCACACCAAAGGCCGGGCGCGCGCCGCCAAGTCCAGGTTTGCGTCCAAATGCACTCATGAGTTCACCCCGTTTTGCACGATGCCTGAAGGTCCGCGCTGCCGGACCAATTGCTTATCGGGACTGGTGAATAGCGGGTAAACTTTGACAAGTTCCTAATGGCCATAAAGGATTTACAAAATCCTCGACCAAGGAATGAACAGACACAAAAAAAGGGCGCCCGAAGCGCCCTTGATCGTTGGCCAGTTTTATGAGGCTTACCCGGCCACGCGCTCGGCGAGAATGGTCAGGCCCTTCTCGTTGACCTCGGCAAAGCCGCCTTCGACGCGGATGGTTTCAGGCGTCGCACCGGCACTGGCGTATATCTGCACCTCGCCGTCGCGGATCGTCGACATGAACGGCGCATGGCCTTCGAGTACACCGAAATCGCCTTCGCTGCCGGGAACGACGACCATGTGGACATTGTCCGACCGGACCAGCTTTTCCGGGGTTACGAGTTCAAAATTGAGTGCCATTTTAATTTACCTTACAATCCGTAGTCCTGAGCCGGTCGAAGGACGTATCGCCGTCCTTGCGAGACGGGCTTCGACAAGCTCAGCCCTACGACTTGTTTATTACGCCTCGGCCGCCAGCTTCTGGGCCTTTTCGATCGCCTCGTCGATGCCGCCGACCATGTAGAAGGCCGCTTCGGGGAGATGGTCATATTCGCCGTCAACGACCGCCTTGAACGAGCGGATCGTGTCTTCGATCTGCACGAACTTGCCGGGGATGCCGGTGAAGACTTCAGCGACGTGGAACGGCTGGCTGAGGAAGCGCTGGATCTTGCGCGCGCGGGCGACGGTGAGCTTATCTTCTTCCGAAAGCTCGTCCATGCCGAGAATCGCGATGATGTCCTGCAGCGACTTGTACTTCTGCAGCGTCGACTGAACCTTGCGCGCGGTTTCATAATGTTCCTGGCCAACGACGCGCGGTTCGAGCACGCGGCTGGTCGAATCGAGCGGGTCAACCGCCGGATAGATGCCGAGTTCCGAAATCGCGCGGTTAAGAACCGTGGTCGCGTCCAAGTGGGCGAACGAGGTCGCCGGGGCCGGGTCGGTCAGGTCGTCCGCGGGGACGTAAATGGCCTGGACCGAGGTGATCGAGCCCTTGTTCGTCGAGGTGATGCGCTCCTGCAGCGCACCCATGTCGGTCGAGAGCGTGGGCTGGTAGCCCACCGCCGAAGGAATACGGCCGAGCAATGCCGACACTTCCGAGCCCGCCTGGGTGAAGCGGAAGATGTTGTCGACGAAGAAGAGCACGTCCTGGCCTTCCTGGTCGCGGAAATATTCGGCGATGGTGAGACCCGAAAGGGCAACGCGGGCACGCGCACCCGGCGGTTCGTTCATCTGGCCATAAACGAGCGCCACCTTGGAGCCTTCCGAAATGGCGTTGCCATCGGCGTCCTTGGCGATAACGCCTGCGTCGAGGAACTCGTGGTAAAGGTCGTTACCTTCGCGGGTGCGTTCACCGACGCCCGCGAACACCGAGGTGCCGCCGTGGCCCTTGGCGATGTTGTTGATGAGTTCCTGAATAAGCACGGTCTTGCCGACGCCTGCGCCGCCGAACAGGCCGATCTTACCGCCCTTGGCATAAGGCGCGAGCAGGTCGATGACCTTGATGCCGGTGACAAGGATCGAAGCTTCGGTGGACTGGTCGACAAATTCCGGAGCCTTGGCGTGGATGGGGGCGGTCGCTTTGGCATTGACTGGGCCGCGTTCATCGATCGGATCGCCGACGACGTTCAAAATGCGGCCAAGCGTTTCGGGGCCGACCGGCACAGAAATCTGCGCGCCGGTATCGGTTACGGCCTGCCCACGGGTAAGGCCGTCGGTCGCGTCCATGGCGATGGTGCGCACGGTGTTCTCGCCGAGATGCTGCGCCACTTCGAGCACGAGACGCTGGCCGTTATTATCGGTTTCGAGGGCCGACAGAATGGCGGGAAGCTGGCCCGGGAAGGTCACGTCAACGACCGCGCCGATGACCTGGCTGATCTTGCCGGCATTGCCGCCGGTCGCGGCCTTGGGAGCGGCCGGAGCCTTGGTGGCAGCTGCCTTGGGTGCAGCGGCCTTTGCGGGGGCCTTGGTGGCAGCGGCTTTCGCCGGAGCCTTGGTGGTTTTCGGTTCGGTTGCCATGGCTATCTTCCTTGCGTGGCTGATCTGTTAGAGCGCTTCAGCGCCCGAGATGATTTCGACGAGTTCGGTGGTGATCGCGGCCTGACGGCTGCGGTTATACTGGATGGTGAGCTTGTTGATGAGGTCACCCGCGTTACGCGTTGCGTTATCCATCGCGGTCATCGACGCGCCCTGTTCCGACGCGGCGTTTTCCAGCAGGGCCTTGAACACCTGGATAGTGACGTTGCGCGGCAACAGGTCGGCGAGGATCGATTCCTCGTCGGGTTCATATTCGACCACGGCGCCGCCTGTATCCACCGAAGCGGCCGGAGCGACCACCGGGATGATCTGCTGCCCCGTCGCTTCCTGCACCAGCGCCGAACGGAACTTGGAGAAGAAGAGATGGGCAACGTCGAACTTGCCGGCGTCGAACATTTCCGAAATCTGGTCGGCGATCTCGCGCGCCTGTTCAAAGCCGAGTTCGCGAAAACCGGTGGTTTCATACTGGCCGGCGATCTGGCCGGGGAACAGGCGGGAAAGGACCGCACGGCCCTTGCGTCCGATGAGGAAGAACTGGACCTTCTTGCCCTGGCCCTGAAGTGCATAGGCCTTGTCGCGTGCGGCCTTGACGATGTTCGAGTTGAATGCACCCGCCAGCCCGCGATCGGAGTTGGCGACGACGAGCAGATGCACATCGTCCTTACCGGTGCCGCCGAGGAGGCGGGGGGCATTGTCGCTGCCGCCGACCTTGGTGGCGAGCGATGCCACCACGCCTTCCAGCCGTTCGGCATAGGGGCGCGCGGCCTCCGCGGCCGCCTGCGCCTTGCGGAGCTTGGCTGCGGCGACCATCTGCTTGGCCTTGGTGATCTTCTGGGTCGATTTGACCGAGCCGATCCGGACCTTGAGTTCTTTAAGACTGGCCATCTTGCCCTATCTTACCTCAATTTCGTCATGCTGAACCTGGTTCAGCATCCATATGTCCCGCGCTTTCGATAGCTCCGGCACTATGGACCCTGAAACAAGTTCAGGGAGACGGTGAATAATTAAGCGAACGTCTTGCCGAACGCGTCGAGGGCGGCCTTGAGGCCATCCTTGGCGGTATCGGTCAGATCCTTCTTTTCGCGGATTTCGTTCAGCACATCAGCATGGTTCGAGCGCAGGAACGAGAGCATTTCGCTTTCATAGCGCGTGACCTGGTCAGCCGGGATGGCGTCGAGATAGCCATTGGTGCCAGCAAAGATCGACGCGGTCTGTTCCTCGAACGGCATCGGCGAGAATTGCGGCTGCTTCAAGAGTTCGGTCAGGCGCGCACCGCGGTTGAGCAATTTCTGCGTCGAGGCATCAAGGTCAGAACCGAACTGCGCGAACGCCGCCATTTCGCGATATTGCGCAAGCTCGAGCTTGATCGAGCCCGACACCTTCTTCATTGCCTTGGTTTGCGCCGCCGAACCCACGCGGCTCACCGACAGACCGACGTTGATCGCGGGACGGATACCGGCGAAGAACAGGTCGGTTTCAAGGAAGATCTGGCCGTCGGTGATCGAAATCACGTTGGTCGGAATATAGGCCGAAACGTCGCCCGCCTGCGTTTCAATAATCGGCAGCGCGGTCAGCGAGCCATTGCCATTGTCGTCGTTCATCTTCGCCGCGCGTTCGAGGAGGCGCGAGTGGAGATAGAAGACGTCGCCCGGATAGGCTTCGCGGCCCGGAGGACGGCGCAGGAGGAGCGACATCTGGCGATAGGCAACGGCCTGCTTGGAAAGATCGTCATAGACGATCAGGGCGTGCATGCCGTTGTCGCGGAAATATTCGCCCATGGTGCAGCCGGTATAAGGCGCGAGGAACTGCAGCGGAGCGGGTTCTGAAGCGGTTGCGGCGACGACGATCGAATATTCCATCGCGCCATTTTCTTCGAGCTGACGCACGATCTGTGCGACGGTCGAACGCTTCTGGCCAACGGCGACATAGATGCAGTACAGCTTCTGCGCTTCGTCGCTGCCCGCATTGACGCCCTTCTGGTTGATGAAGGTATCGATCGCGACGGCGGTCTTGCCGGTCTGGCGGTCACCGATGATGAGTTCGCGCTGGCCGCGGCCGACTGGAACGAGCGCGTCGATTGCCTTCAAACCGGTCTGGACGGGCTCATGCACCGACTTGCGCGGAATGATGCCCGGCGCCTTGACTTCAACGCGCTTGCGCTCGGTAGCAACGATCGGGCCCTTGCCGTCGATCGGGTTACCGAGGCCGTCCACGACGCGGCCGAGAAGGCCCTTGCCGACGGGGACGTCGACGATGGTGCCGGTGCGCTTCACCGTATCGCCTTCGCGGATTTCGGCGTCCGAGCCGAAGATCACGACGCCGACATTGTCAGCTTCAAGGTTGAGGGCCATGCCCTGCACGCCGTTGGCGAATTCGACCATTTCACCGGCCTGGACATTGTCGAGGCCGTGGATGCGGGCGATACCGTCACCCACCGAGAGCACCGAACCGACTTCGGAAACGGTGGCTTCGGTGCCGAAATTGGCGATCTGGTCCTTGATGACCTTCGAGATTTCTGCGGCGCGGATATCCATGGATTAGCCTTTCATCGCTTGCGCGAGGGTGTTGAGTCGTGTGCGGATGGAGGAGTCGATCATCTGGCTGCCGATCTTGACAACCAGGCCGCCGAGAATGGCGGGATCAACCGAATAGCTGACATTGACGTCACGGCCGACGCGGGTGCGCAGTCGCGACTTGAGTGCGAGGGCCTGCGCGGCGTCGAGCGGGTGGGCCGAAACAACTTCGGCAGCGACTTCGCCGCGCTCGTTGGCGGCCAGTGCCTTGAACGCACGCGCGACGTTGCCGATTTCGCCGAGGCGACGGTTCTGCGCGAGAACGCCGAGGAAATTGGTCGTGAGCGAATCAAGCCGCATGACCTTCGCCGCGGCCGCAACCGCCTTGCCGGCGTCATCGCGCGACAGCAGCGGGTTGACGGTGAGCGCCTTGAATTCGTCCGACTGAGCCAGTGCGTCGGTCAACGAGGCGAGGCTTTGTTCAACCTTTTCAATGGCTTTTTGTTCGCGGGCAAGGTCGAACAGGGCGGTTGCATACCGTCCTGCCAAGCTAGCCTGAATGCCGCCGGAATTATCCACGCGTGTTTCCTTTTGGGTCCCCAGGGGTGACGATTCGCGTGGCTTAAGAAGGGCGAAAAACGCCCTCTGCATCGCGATTGGGGGCGCGGTTAGCACCGCCTTTGCTGCAATGCAAGATGGACAGCGGGAGATTCCCGATTCAATTTGTGATGTCATATAAGATATGAGATCATATATGATATGAAATATGTCGTGCTGGATGCGGATGTAATGGTGGCAGGATTCGCCGGCAAGGCGGGCGCAGCCCATCATTTGCTGCGCGCCGTGGCGGAAGGCCGTCTTGTGCCGCTGACTTCGACGCCGCTGCTGCTCGATTATGAATTTGCCCTCAAACAGGCCGAAGCCCGGCTGGCGCATGGCTTGTCACGGGAGGAGATCGATTCCGCTCTGGCTGCATTCGCCAGCGCCGCCGCGCCGGTCGATGTCACCTTCCTGTGGCGGCCGCAGATGAACGACCCCGCCGACGAACTGGTGCTTGAGGCTGCAGTCAACGGCAATGCTGAAGCGATCGTGTCTCGTCGCGCGCAGCATTTTGCGCTGGCCGGGCAGATGTTCGGTTTCGAGACGCTGACCCCGCAAGACTTTATGGCAAGGATAAACGCATGACCAAAGCCGCCTATCCACTCAAACTTCCCAAATCGGTCAAGGACGCCGCGATGCGCTTGGCGAGAGAGGACGGGGTTTCGCTCAACCAGTGGATCGCCGCCGCGGTGGCGGAGAAAGTGGGCGTTGTGGAAACCGCCTCGATCTTTCTCAAACGCCGCGCGGGGAAGGCAAAGCCTGCGGACATGCTGACCTATCTCGATAAGGCGGGAGATGCCGGGACATAATAGCGCAATTGGCCGACAGGAAAAATGTGCCGGACATTTCGCTTTGATCGCAAGAAACGGGATGCGGCGCGTGCGTAGGACATCGTAAATCGCTTCGCAAGGAAAGCGAAGAGGATTAGGATGATCGATGTGACCAACCCCCAGATTGACCCCGATACCGCCTGGGCCGCCGTGCAGCGGCGTGACCGCGCCTATGATGGCCGGTTTGTCACCGGCGTTTTCACCACCGGCATTTATTGCCGGCCGTCCTGCGCGGCGCGGCATCCGGCGCGGGAGAATGTGCGCTTCTTTGCCGATGGCGCGGCGGCGCGTGAGGCTGGCTTGCGTCCCTGCAAGCGTTGCCTTCCCGACGATGTTGCGCGCGACGAGGAAGCCATTGCGATCGCGCTCAGGCTGCTTTCGGGGGACGCACCGCCCAGGCTGGACGAACTCGCGGCGCGCGTCGGCTATTCTCCGGCGCATTTCAGCCGGGTGTTTGCGCGGGCGACGGGGCTGACTCCCGCTGCGCATGTGCGCGGCATCAGGGCGCAGCGCGCGATCGACGCGATCGAACAGGGCGCAAGCGTGACCGAAGCCATTTATGAAGGCGGCTATTCGGCGCCATCCCGCTTCTATGACGCCATGAAGTCGGAACTGCCGATGGCGCCGAGCGCGTGGAAAAAGGGCGGCGCAGGCGTGACGATCCGCTGGGCGATCGCGGATACCAGCCTCGGCAAGATGCTGATTGCTGCGACCGGAAAGGGCATTTGCCGGCTGTCGTTCGACGAGGATGAAAGCGAACTGGCGCGGCGGTTTCCCAACGCGACGCTGCTTCCTGCTGACGCGGATTTTGCCGCGCTGCTTGAGCGCGCGGTTGCAGCGGTCGAACATCCGGACTGCGGTAGCGATCTGCCGCTCGATCTCGGCGGTACGGCCTTCCAGCGCGCGGTCTGGGCTGAACTCCAGCGCATCCCGGCGGGCGAAACCCGTACCTATGCCGATATCGCGGCGGCGGTCGGCAGACCGGGTGCAGTGCGCGCGGCGGGGTCAGCCAATGGGGCCAACAGCGTCGCCGTCCTTGTCCCGTGCCACCGCGTTATCCGCAGCGATGGAACTCTCGGCGGCTATGCCTATGGGCTTGAAAGAAAACGGGCGCTCCTCGACGCGGAGGGAGGACAATCATGAGCAAGATGGACCAGTTTTCAGCGCTCCATGTGGCGGGCGACCCCCTCATCCTCATCAATATATGGGACGCGGGCAGCGCGAAAGCAGTTGCCGCTGCTGGTGCAAAGGCGATTGCGACCGGCAGCTGGTCGGTGGCCGCTGCCCATGGCTTTGCCGATGGCGAGGTGTTGCCGCTCGACACCGTGATGGCTAGCACACGCGAAATAGTGGAAGCGGTCGAGCTGCCCGTCAGCGTCGATTTCGAGCGCGGCTATGGCGCCGATGCCGGAGCGGTTGGTGAAAACTGTGCCGCGCTGGCGGCAACGGGGATTATCGGAATCAACCTTGAAGACGGCAACGCGCCCCTGGCCGAGGCTGCGGCGCGGGTGGCCGCGGCATGTTCAACGGGGTTGTTCGTTAATGCTCGCACCGATCTCTTCATGAAGTCCGACCCGGGCCATCATAACCGCGCAATGCTTGACGAAGCGCTCGAACGCGCCCGCGCATATGCCGATGCCGGTGCAGGCTGTTTCTTCGCGCCTTTCCTGAATGACGAGCGGCTGATAGCGCAGCTGTGCGAACAATCACCTTTGCCGGTCAATATGATGCGGCTCGGCGACCGGTTTTCCATCAGGCGGCTCGCCGAACTGGGCGTTGCCCGCATCAGCCATGGCCCCGCCCCCTATCGCGCGCTCATGGCGGCGCTCGAGGCGGACGCACGAGAGGCTTTCGCAGCGCGCTGATCCGCGTTACCTAGGCGGCGGACTTGATGCGACGCAGGGGAGGTGTGGATGACTTGGATTGATGGCAAGTCGCAACTGCCGGTGAATGAAACCCCGCCGCCGCAGAGCGGGTTGATGCGCTTCATCCGCTTTCCGCTGACCCTGATCGTGATCGGCATCGTCCTGTATATCATCGCGCAAATCGCGGCCGGCATGTTCCGTTTTGCACTTACGCGCGAAATGGATCCGACCCGGCTGTTTCAGGGCAACCCGCTGGACCTCCCCTACGGCATCGCGGCGGCCGGACTGTCGGTGCTCGGTTACTGGTTGCTCAAGAAGATCGAGGGCGAACCGATGGTCGAATTTGCCAGCTGGAAGTGGAGCCGCGAACTGTCGGGGGGGCTGATCATCGGCGCCGGGCTGATGGCGATCGTTACCGCCTTTGTCTGGATCATGGGCCATTACCGCATCACCGGCTGGGGCGATGCAGGGCTTGGCGGGCTGGCCGCGATGCTGGGGTTGGCGATCAGCAGCGGGGTGGGCGAAGAAATCCTGTTTCGCGGCGTGCTATTTCGCCTGACGGAAAAGCTGCTGGGCAGCTGGTTCGCGCTGGCCCTTTCGGCGGGGATTTTCGGCTTCCTCCACATCGGTAACGCCAATGCCACCTGGTTTTCGAGCCTCGCGATCGCGGTCGAGGCGGGGATCCTGCTCGGCGCCATTTATATGCTGACGCGGCGTTTATGGGCCGCGATCGGGCTCCATGCCGCGTGGAATTTCGTGCAGGGCTATGTTTTCGGCATCCCGGTGTCGGGGCATGAAACGCCCTCGCTGGTGACGAACAGCATCACCGGTTCCGACTGGATGACGGGCGGGGCGTTCGGGCTCGAAGCCTCGGTCCCCGCGCTGATCGTCGCGACGGCGGCTGGGCTGGCAATCTTACGCCTCGCTATCCAGCGCGGACAGTTGAAGCATCCGATATGGGTGAAGGAACAGGCTGCAGAGCCGCTCCCGCCATCGGCCAATACGCCGCTGATCTAGGAACAGACCTTCACCCTCCCTGGAAGGGAGGGTGGGACGCTCGCCGAAGCGGGAAGGGCGGGGCTGACTATCGCTGCAAATCCACCGTCACATGCCCGCCGCCATCCACGCCGGTAACAAACACGCGTGTGCCGGCCGGGGCGTCGGGGCCGCGAGCGAGCCATTCGCTGTCGCCGATGCGCACGCGGCCGCTGCCACTTTCAATCGCTTCGACCACGGTCGCGCTTTCGCCCACCATGCGGGCGGCGCGGTCATTCAGCAGCGGGTCGGCGGATTCGATCGGGTGGACGTTGAACCAGCGGCGCGCGACGATGATCGACACCACCGTCAGCATCGCAAAGCAGACGAACAGCGCCGCGCCCCCGATCCCGCTGAAGGCGATCAGGCCGGTGAGCAGCGCGGCGGTTCCGATCCAGATCAGGTAGAAGCCGGGCAGCACGAGCTCGGCCAGCATCAGCACCAGTCCGGCGGTCAGCCAGACCCACGGGTCGGAAAGCGAAATCGAATCCAGCATGGGTTGCTACTCCTTCGATTTGCCGAGGGCCTCTTTCGCCAGTTCGCCGATGCCGCCCAGCGTGCCGATGAGATTGGTTGCCTCGACCGGGAAGAGGATGGTCTTGGCGTTGGGCGAGTTGGCGAAATCCTTGACCGCCTCGACATATTTCTGCGCGACGAAATAGTTGATTGCCTGCGCATTGCCCGACGCGATTGCCTGGCTCACCATATGGGTTGCCTTGGCTTCGGCCTCGGCCTCGCGTTCGCGCGCTTCAGCGTCGCGGAAGGCGGCTTCGCGACGGCCTTCGGCTTCGAGTATCTGCGCTGCCTTGCGGCCCTCGGCGATATTGATTTCATTCTGGCGCTGACCTTCGGATTCGATGATCACCGCGCGCTTTTCGCGCTCTGCCTTCATCTGCCGCGCCATGGCATTGGAAATGTCAGCCGGCGGGCGGATATCCTTGATCTCGACACGGGTGATCTTGACGCCCCACGGCCCTGTTGCATGGTCGACGACGCTCAACAGGCGCGCGTTGATTTCGTCGCGCTTGGACAATAATTCGTCGAGGTCCATCGATCCCATCACGGTACGAAGGTTGGTGGTGGTGAGCTGCAACAACGCGGTTATGAGATCGGAGACTTCATAGGCCGCCTTGGCCGGATCGAGCACCTGGAAGAACACCACGCCGTCCACCGCGACCATGGCGTTGTCCTTGGTGATGATTTCCTGTCCCGGAATGTCGAGCACCTGCTCCATCATGTTGACCTTGCGGCCGACGCGGTCGACAAACGGCATGATGAGGTTGAAACCCGGCGCGGCGGTATGGGTGAAGCGGCCGAAGCGCTCGATCGTGTACATATAGCCTTGCCGCACGACCGTGATCGCGGAAAAAGCAATGAAAACCGCCAGAAGCGCGAGCGCGCCAACAAAAAATTCCATGTCACTCCCCAAAATTCCTGTCTGCGGGCAATATTGCCTGTATCCGGCTTGCCCGCCAAGCATAATCGGACAATAACAGCCTAATGCTTACCGATTTACTGCCGCCGCGCTCCGCATTGTTCGTCCCCGCCTCCAACCCCAAGGCGCTCGCCAAGATACCCGATCTTGGCGCCGATATGGTGATCATCGAACTGGAGGACGCGGTGCGCCCCGAAGACAAGGCGGCGGCGCGCCGGGCGGCGGTCGAGGTGCTGCGCGGCGATTTTGGCGGCGCGATCAAGGCGCTCAGGATCAACGCGGCGGGAACACCGTGGCATGTCGATGACGTTGAAGCCGCGGCCTCATCCGCGGCGGATGTCGTCGTGATTCCCAAGGCCGAGCAGGCCGGTGCGGTGGGGCAACTGGCGATGCGCATCGGCCACCCGCTGCTGGCGATGATCGAATCCCCGGCCGCGGTGCTCAACGCGTTCGACATTTCCGCCGCGTCCGGCGTGATGGGGCTGATTGCCGGGGTCAACGATATTGCCCATGCGATGCGGCTCCCGGCCGATCCGGCGCGCGAGGGGCTGATGTTCGCTCTGCAACAGATCGTCACGGCAGCGCGGGCCGACGGCGCCTGGGCGCTGGATGGGGTTTATAATGCGCTCGACGATGAAGCCGGGTTCGCGCGCGAATGTGCGCAGGGGCGTCGCTGGGGCTTCGACGGCAAGACGCTGATCCATCCGCGGCAGGTAGCTGCCGCCAATGCCGGGTTCGCGCCGGGAGCGGCCGAAATCGAGGATGCCGAAGCGCTGCTCGCGGCGGTCGCGGCACACCCGCAGGGCGTCGGGGCTTTGCGTTTTCGTGATCGCATGGTCGAGGATATGCACGTAGCGACCGCGCAGGCGCTGCTCGGGCGCGCCGCGAAGGCCAGCGCATGAAGAGGGTGCGTCTCGGCGCGCTGCTGCTTTTCGCGGCCTGGTCTGCCGTCCCGGCGAATGCAGCGGATGCGCCGATCACCGAAGCCGACCTGCGCGCGCATATCGAGATACTGGCCAGCGACGCATATGAAGGCCGCGCACCCGGTACGCCCGGTGAAACCAAGGCGATCACCTATATCGCGCAGCAATGGGCAAGCTCGGGCCTCAAGGGCGGTCTTTCCGATGGCAGCTGGTACCAGCCGGTCGGGCTCGGTGAGCACAGGGTCACCCAGTCGCACATGACGCTTTCGGGCAAGGGTGCCAAAATGGATTTTGGCGGCGACGAGGTCATGCTGTGGACCGACTTGCCGAGCGCCGGGTTTAAGCGGCTGCCGATGATCTTTACAGGCACCGGCGTCGATGCCCAGGGCCGGGTGATCGGCGATGTGCGGGGAAAAGCGGTGCTGGTCCTGCTGAGCGACCCCGTCACCCGCAAACGGATCGATACGGCGGCGGTCAGCAGCGCGCTCGCCACGGCGGGCGCCAAGGCCATGCTGCAACTCGCGCCCGAGGTCTTCCCCTGGGACGGTTTCAAGCGGGCCTATGCGGCGCGCGTCCGGCTCAATCCCGATCAGCCCGGCCTCCCGGTCGAAGGCGTCATGCGTGCCAGTGCAGCGGCCGCACTGTTTTCGGCCAACGGCCTCGACCTTGCCAAACTGTCCGCCGACGCGGGGAAAAGCGGGTTCAGGCCCGTGGCGTTGCGCAGCCGCGCCAACCTTGCTGCCGCCAGCGAAGGCCGCCGCTTCAACAGCTACAATATCGTCGCCAAACTGCCCGGGAAACAAGGGGCGGCGCATGGCGCACTCCTGTTTCTCGGCCATTGGGATCATTTCGGTATCTGCCGCGACGAGAGCGAGGAGGATCGTATCTGCAATGGTGCCGTCGACAATGCGAGCGGCATGGCGGTGCTGATCGAGGCGGCCAGGCGGCTGGGGCGCGGCCCGCAGCTTGATCGCGACATTTATTTTCTTGGAACGACCGCCGAGGAAAAGGGGCTGCTTGGCGCCAAGGCCTTTGTGGAAAACCCGCCGATACCACTGGAACGTATCGTCGCCGCGTTCAATATCGACACCATCGCCGTTGCACCCAAGGGCGAGAAAGTCGCGATCATCGGGCGCGGCACGACCGGCCTCGACAGCGACATCGACCGCGTCACCGTCAGGATGGGCCGAAAGGTCGAAATGGGCACGGATTCCAACGTGATGATCCAGCGGCAGGACGGCTGGGCGCTCAAGGCGAGGGGCGTGCCTGCGGTGATGGTGAGTGGCAGCTTTGCCGATATGAAAAAGCTCGAGGCTTATCTTGGCGCCGATTATCACGGGCCCAAGGATGAGGCCAATGACAAGCTCGAACTGGGCGGGGCGGCTGAGGATGCCGATCTCCACGTCGCGCTGGCGCGGCATTTCGGCAGCCTGAAGGAATGGCCGGGGCCGGTGCTGGCCCCTGCAGTGCAGCCCTAGGCTGACGAGAGACGGTTCCAATCTCCTTCGCAAGCGAGGGTGGGGTTAAACGAAACTATAAGGGTCAACATCCACCGTCACGCGTACCTTGCTCGGCCAGTCGACGCTGCCGAGCCACGCCCTGATCGCGTCCTGCATCGCGAAATTGCGCCTGGCGTGGACCAGCAGGCGGTGACGGTGACGGCCGCGCAGCATCGCGAGCGGGGCAGGCGCTGGGCCATAAACATGCATCTCGTCCGATTGCGGCGCAGCCTCGCCGATGTCGCGTGCGATACGCTGGGCGAGTTCGGCATCCTCCGATGAGACGATGATCCCGGCAAAGCGGCCGAAGGGCGGAGCATGGGCGTGGCGCCGTGCTTCGGTTTCGGTGCGGTAGAAATCCTCCCGCTCGCCAGAAACCAATGCCTCCATCACCGGCGCTTCGGGAAGCCGGGTCTGAATCAGAACTTCGCCCGGCTTTTCCCCGCGCCCCGCACGGCCGGCGACTTGCGCGATCTGCTGGAACGTGCGTTCGGCCGCGCGCAGGTCGCCGCCTTCAAGGCCGAGATCGGCATCGACCACCCCGACCAGCGTCAGTTCGGGGAAATGATAGCCCTTGGTGACGAGCTGGGTGCCGATAACGATATCGATTGCGCCCGCTTCCATTTGCGCGACGAACTCCGCCGCCTTGGCGGGTGACCATAAGGTGTCGGACGTCACAACGGCAATGCGGGCCGTTGGAAACAGCGCCTTCACTTCATCGGCGATGCGCTCGACGCCGGGACCGCAGGCAACGAGGCTGTCTTCGCTCTTGCATTCGGGGCAGGCGTCGGGCGGCGGCATGACATGGCCGCAATGGTGGCAGGCGAGGCGGCGCACGAGGCGGTGTTCGACCATCCAGGCCGAGCAATTGGGACACTGGAAACGATGTCCGCAGGTGCGGCACAGCGTCAGAGGAGCATAGCCGCGACGGTTGAGGAACAGGAGGCTTTGCTCGCCGCGCTCCAGCCGGCTGGCGAGGGCTGCGACCAGTTTGGGGGCAAGCCACATGCTGCGGTCGGGCGGGTCTTCGCGCATGTCGATCGCTTTGATGTCGGGCAGTTCGGCCGCGCCATAGCGCGAGGGCAGGGTGAGTTCCTCATAGCGCCCCGCCTCGACCTGCACCCGGCTTTCGATCGGCGGCGTCGCCGAGGCGAGAACGACCGGGCAATGTTCGAACTTGCCGCGCATCACCGCGACATCGCGCGCGTGATAATGAACGCCTTCTTCCTGCTTGAAGCTGGTTTCATGCGCTTCATCGACGACGATGAGACCGAGGTTGCGATAGGGCAGGAACAAGGCCGACCGTGCGCCTACGGTGACCTGCGCCTCGCCGCTTGCAATCGCGTGCCAGGCGCGGCGGCGTTCGGAGCTGCGCATACCCGAATGCCATGTCACCGGCTCGCAGCCGAAGCGCGCGGTGAAGCGGGTGAGGAAGGGTTCGGTCAGCGCGATTTCGGGGAGCAGCACCAGTACTTGCCGCTGGTTGCGGATCGCCTCTGCAATGGCCTCGAAATAAACCTCAGTCTTGCCCGACCCTGTGACTCCATCAAGCAGGAAGGGCTGGAAATCGTGGTCGCGCACAGCGGCGACCATGCGCGCCGCCGCTGTCTGCTGCTCGGCCGACAATTGCGGCGGCGCGAAATCGGGGTCCGGATCGGGGGAGGGCGTGTCGGCCGAAACTTCCTCCGCATCGAGCGCGCCGGTCTTGATCAGGCCGCGGATCACGCCCTCGCTCACCTCCGCGATCGCGGCAAGTTCGCGCACGGTGCCCTGGGCATTGCCGATCCGCTCCATCGCCTGTTCGCGTTGCGGCGTCATACGGCCAGGCAAATGGCCGGAGGCGCGATATTCGATGATCGGCCGTCCGCCCTGGCTCAGCGCCGATCCGGGAATGACCATGCGCAGTACCGCGGCAGGATGCGCGAGATAATAGTCCGAGGTCCACAAGACGAGATCGCGCAACGGTTTGGCGACCGGCGGGATGTCATAGACGTGCAGCAGGTTGCGCAGCCGGTTGTCGCCAACCTCCTCGACCTGAAAGGCGTCCTCTTCCCATACTACGCCCAGCAACTGCCGCGGCCCCAGCGGGGCGGCGACGATGCTGCCCGGCGCAACCGCCATGCCGTGGGGCACCCGGTAATCGAGCGGCCCCAGCGCCGAATTCATCAGGATCACGCGCGCCCGAGTCATGCCCCGGCGATACGGGAGGGCGGCGGACGTGGGAAGGGGTTATGCCACCTTCTGCTTGGCCCCTTCGCGATTATCCATCGTCACATGCACTCCGTTGACGCGCTTGTGATAGTCGCCCGCCCTGGCGCGCGGATTATAGAATTGCTTGTACCAGATGCGCTGCTTGTGGAACGGGCCATCGTCGGGGACCTGCATGATGCTGAGCGCGGGCGCCTTGTATTTCCACAGTTCGAAATCCTGCGCGAAGGCTTCGAGCGAGGTGTCCTGATAACCGCGCGCGATCGCCTGACCGGCATCGGTCACTTCACCGTCGGACACCTTGACCATCAGTCCGAACCACACCCGGACCACGCCGTCCTCGACCGGCGTATGCGCGATCAGCATCAGCGAGGGATGCTGTCCTTCCATCCGCGATTGGAGAATGCCGGGGCCGGTATAATGGGTGTCGGTTTCAAGCAGCGCGCTGCTGTCGACCAGCGTGCGGTGGCCCGCGCCGAAGCGCTGCATGATGATATGGTCGCGGAACTCATTTTCGAAATAGGCGATATCCTTGCTGCCATGGACCGGCACGAAATGCGCGAAATCGGTCATGTTATCGACGATTTCCTGCGGGTGGATGGGGAGCGTGCCGAGGCTGTCGATGCGCCAGCGCACCCAGCCGGGCTTGTTCCATTCCTCGAAGGCGGGAAGGTCGTATTCGGGTTCGCCGCCTTCCATATCGTGCCACATCCAGATGCAGCCGGCGCGTTCGATCACCGGATAGGTGCCGATCTTCGCTGCCTTCGGAACGCCATGGCAGCTATAGGGGATGTCGTCGCAGTCACCGTCCGGCGTAAAGCGCCAGCCATGACCGGGGCAACGGATCGAATCGCCTTCGATGCGGTTGCCGTCCTTGACGATATAGGAGGTGGTGTTGCGGCCGATATGCACGCGCATGTGCGGGCAATAGGCGTCCATCAGCACCACCCGGCCGGATTCGCCGCGGTAAAGCACCAACTCCTTGGCGAAAAAGCGCAGCGGCAACGGGTCTGCATGGAGGTCGCCGCTTTCGGCAATCATGAACCAGCCGCGCGGGAAATCGAGTTCGCCGAGTCCATATTCCTTTGTCGTCGCCATTTTAATCTCTCCTGTCCTGTCGCTTTCAATACGCGCGAACGTTTCAAAATACGCAAGTAAAGATGTATATAAAATACAGTTTTAGTTCAAATAAAAGTATCGGTGTTGGGCAGCCCCAGCGTGAAGCCGCCAAAATTGCACCCGACCTTGGACGGGTTATTGGCAATATGGGTGCGTCCGGTGTGGATATCGGCAAAGGTGCGCGCAATCGGGCTTGAACGATATACGCCCTGCGCCCCGCAGCTGTAGAGAATCTGTGTGATCAGCCGGGCGCAGCGGTCAACGATCTGTGCCGACTGGAAGCGGAACAGCAGTCTTTCCTCAAGGTCATAATCCTCGCCGGCGCGGGCCTGCGCCATCATCCGGCCGAAGTTGCGGGCAAGCGTGGTCTTCATTTCGTCGATTGCAGAGGCCGTTTCGGCAATGGCGAGCTGTGCAACCGGATCATCGGCGGTGCGCGAAAAATCGTTCGAGCTGACCCGCACCTTGGCGTAATCCTGAAAATCGTTGAGCGCGCCCTGCAGCGCGCCGATCGACGAGGAAGACACGGCACGCACGAAAATCTGGCCGAAGGGGAGGCGGTAGAGCGGCCCCGGATTGGCCTTCAGGCCCGGGCTCGACACCGCAAAGCCGTCCTTGGCGCGATGGGTGCGATAGGCCGGGACGAACGCGTCCTCGACCACCACGTCATGGCTTCCGGTGCCGCGCAGGCCGAGCGTATCCCATACCGGAAGCACCTTGAAGTCGGCCCGCGGTACAAGGAAAGTGCGATAATCGGGCGCACCGCCCTCGGGATCGGGCACCAGTCCGCCCAAGAATGCCCATTGGCAATGATCGACGCCGCTCGAAAAGCCCCAGCGGCCCTTTATACGATAACCGCCGTCGACCGGCGTGACTTCCGCCTTGGGCATGTAGGAGGAGGCGATCAGCGTCGAACTGTCCTTCTCCCATACATCGGCCTGGGCTTGCGGGTCGAACTGGGCAAGCTGCCAATTGTGCACAGCGATGACGCCGTAAATCCAGGCCGAGGACATGCAGCCCTCGGCGAGCGCCATCTGCACGGCGTAGAAATTTTCGGGGTCGAGTTCATAGCCGCCATAGGGCTTGGGCTGGAGGATACGGAAGAAACCGGCCTCCTGCATTTCGGCCACGGTTTCATCCGGCACCTTACAATCGGCATCGGCCTTCGCGGCGCGTTCGCGCAGCGCCGGGATCATGGCCCGCGCCTTCTCGGTGAGCGACTGGTCGATCATCGGGGCGGTGGCTAAACTGTCAAGCATCTCACATCTCCTGCAGGATAAAGGGTCAGGCCGCGGCGGCGATTGCCGCCTGTTCGTCGGCGCCGAATCCGACGCTGAAATCATGTCCCCACATGCTGACGGCGGTGCTTTCGAACACGGCGTGGCGACCCCAGTCGACGACGCGCCCGCCGCAGCCATATTCGATCGCGAAACCGCCGGGGGACATCATGTAGAAGGAAATCATGTGATCGTTCACATGACGGCCGAGCGTTGCCATCAGCCGGACGCCGTGCGCCAGCATGCGGTCATAGGCGCGGCCAAGCTCGTCCATGCCCGGCACCTCGAACATCAGGTGGATGCAGCCGGAGGGCACCGCGCCCTCGAACAGCGCGAGGCTGTGATGACGGCCATTGTCGCAGTGGAGGAAACCGATCCTGAGATGCGGGTCATTTTCAGCGCCGCGCGGATGGTGGACCATGTGGTCGGCAACGCCAAAGCCCATGACATCGGTCATGAAGGCGAGCGTCGCGTCATATTCGGGGGCGGGCAGTACCATGTGGCCGAGGCCCAGATCGCCTGTGATGAAGCGCGGCACCGCGACCGGCGAGACGAACGGTGCGAAATCGCTGACATAGCCCTGACAGATTTCGTGGCGGTTGCCTGAAGGGTCGCGGAACCATGCCATGTTGCGGACGTGGCGAAACGCCTTTTCGGCCGCAGTGCTGTCGTAGACCTCTGCGCCGGCCGCTTTCACGCGCGCGATGGCGGTGTCGAAGGCGGCCTCATCCAGAACTTCCCATCCGCTTGCAGCGAAGCGGTCGGTAGCTCCGGGTTCGACGAATACCCGTCCGGCGCGCTCGTCCATCTTGAGCGCAAGCCCGCCGGACAACCGCACCGGCATCATGCCGAGCACGTCGCCGCCGAAGCGCTGCCACGCATCAACGTCGCGCGATTCGACGATAATATAGGACAATGCTGCGATCATGGCCTGCTCTCCACATGGCTATTGCGTAAATGGATAGCGGTTCGGCTACGTGAATGATTTGATCTTGGTCAAAATATAAGAATATGCGTAAAAATGGTATAGATATTTGACGCATATCGCGGAAAAAGAATGTTTTGAAGCCGCCAATGCGCAGCGCATACCGGCTTTTGCGGAACCGCAAACCCTCTGGGCGGTTGCTAGTGTGACGCAAACAAGAGGACTCCAGAATGGACAACCGGCAACCCGTCCCTCCCCATGACGCAAAGCTCGTTCCGGGGGGCCGCACGTCCTGGCTCTGGCTGTTCGCCTATGGGGTTGTGCTGATGATCGTGGGGCTCCTCGCCCTGGCCAACCCGCTGGCGACCGGTGTGGCGTCGGGTTTGATGCTCGCGGTTTTGCTGATCGTTGCAGGGCTCGCCTCGTTGCTCGCCTTCATGCGCGGGGCTGGCTGGAGTAACCGCTGGGTCGACTTGATTTTCGGCGTGCTCGCGATTGCCGCTGGTATTATTGCGACATTATCGCCGCTTACGGGCGCGATGTCGCTGATGATGATCCTTGGCGCCTGGCTGTTCGTCAGCGGTCTCATGGAACTGTTCGCGGCCATCACCGGCGCAACCGACCGCTACTGGCTCGGTGCGATCGGCCTCATCAATGTGCTTGCGGGCGGGTATCTTCTGTTTTTCGCGGATACGCAGACGGCGCTTTATACACTGACGATGCTGGTCGGCAGCCTGTTCATCCTGCGCGGCCTGCTCCTCACCGCCACGTCGATTATCGTACGCCGTGTTCAGATTGACCGCGGCGAACCGCGTTAGCCACCGCGAAAAAACCACCCGCTTATTGCAAACGGGTGGTTTATTTGCACGTTACTGAAGTGACCTTACTGCGCTGGCGGGCAGCGGCTCTTGTCGCCATCGAGACAGGCACGATAATCGGCCTGACGCCGCTCGTTATCCGCGCGGATACGCGCCACTTCGGCTTCCCACGCCGCCCGCTGTGCCTCATATTCCTTCTGCCGGGCCTCGTTCGCGGCGGTTGATGCGCTCGCATTGGTCTTCGAGGCATTGATCGCCTCAGCATCGGCCTTGGCCTTGGCGGCCATTTCCGCATTGAGCGCCTTGGTCGCTTCAATCTCCGCCTGGGTGCGTCCGTCGGACATGCGCTGCGCCGTAGCCGGCATGGCAAGTCCGACCGCGGCGGCCGTGACAATCATCATTCCCGTGATCTTCCGCATGGCTTTCTCCTGTTTGTATTTTGTGGTGGTTTGATAACAAGCGATCCAACGACTGCCCGGTGCATGGGTTCCCGGCGTGTCCCATGTTCCGGGCCTTACATTGCCGGGTAAAAATGCTATCGCGGGACCATGCGCGAGAAGGAATTGCGGCTGGCTCTGGTCTGCTATGGCGGCGTCAGCCTAGCCGTCTATATGCACGGCATCACCAAGGAAATCTGGAATGCGGCACGGGTCAGCCGGGCCTATCATGACGGCAGCGGCGCGCATTCGGCCTGCGCCGACATCTACCGGCAGCTGATTGCCGAAATCGAGCAGGCTTCCGCCACCCGGCTCAGGGTCATCGTCGATATCATCGCAGGCGCCAGCGCGGGCGGCATCAACGGCGTGTTTCTCGCACAGGCGCTCGCGACCGGGCAATCGCTCGATCCGCTGACCGACCTGTGGCTGACCCGGGCCGATGTCGAGGAATTGCTCGACCCCGAAGCGCGGCCGGAATCGCGCATGACCAAATTCTGGGCGGTGCCAATCGCGTGGGTCGCATCGCGCAAGCGCGATGGTGCGATCGACCAGACCGTCGATGAGGGAACCCGCGAGGAAGTGCGCGAAAAATTGTCGCATTTCGTGCGTTCGCGCTGGTTCGAGCCACCCTTTGGCGGCGAATTATTCTGCGGCATGCTGCTCGATGCCTTTGCCGCAATGGCAGCCGGCGAGCCGGGAAAACCGCTGCTTCCGGCCGAGCAGCCGCTCGACCTGCTCGTAACCGTGACCGATTTCGCCGGCTATCCCCAGCGTATGGAATTGAACTCGCCGCCCGAGGTGGTCGAGACCGAGCATCGGCTGACGCTCAGTTTCCGCTCGCAGGAAAGCGGCAGCGACCAGCTTGGCGACGTTGCGGGTCTCGTCTTTGCGGCGCGGGCTACAGCGAGTTTTCCCGGCGCCTTTCCGCCGTTCAGCGTGCGCGAACTCGACCGGGTGCTGGAAGGGCGCGGCGAGACCTGGGCGGGCCGGGAGGATTTCCTCAAGGCTCAGATGCCGCGCCGCTGGGCGATCGGCAGTGCGGAAGATACGGTGCTGATCGACGGCTCGGTGCTCGCCAATGCGCCGTTCAAGCCCGCGATCGGACTCCTCAAGAGCCGACCCGCGCGGCGCGAGGTGGACCGCCGCTTCGTCTATATCGATCCCAAGCCCGACATGCGCAGCATCAGCCTGACCGGCCGGGGCAAGGACGGCGCGGCGGTGCCGGGTTTCTTCACCACGATTTTCGGGGCGATGTCCGATATCCCGCGCGAACAGCCGATCCATGACAATGTCGACATGATCTCGCATATGTCCGAACGCATCCGCCGTATGCAGCACATCGTCGAGGCGATGCGCGACCCGGTCGAGGAACGGGTGCAGAAGCTGTTTGGCCGCACCTTTTTTCTTGACCGGCCAACGGTTGCGCGGCTGGCGAACTGGCGCGCGGTAGCGCAGACGCGGGCGGCCGAAGAGGTCGGGTTCGGCTATGCAGCCTATGCCCACCTCAAACTGTCCAACGTCGTCGAGGATGTGGCGCAACAGGCCGCTTCGCTGCTTGGCCTTACCGATGGTCATGAAGAGCGGCGTTTGCGTTCGGCGATCTGGGAGGAAGTGAGGGCGCGGGGGATCGACCAGGTCACCGGCGCCAAGGGCGGGGCCAGCGAAGAGGCGATCCGGTTCTTTCGCACCTTCGACCTTGGTTTCCGCATACGCCGTCTGCGGTTTCTGGCGCGGCGGCTGGACGAGGAGATCGAGGCCAAGGGCGTTGTCCCCGAACCCGCTGTGACCGAAATGCGCGATGCCATCTACCAAAGCCTTGCCTATTATTTCGACCGCCAGTCGCGCGGATTTTTCGACGGGCTGGACCTCGGGACGCCGGCAACCGCACACCAGCGGGCGGGTCAAATCCTCGATCTTATTGGCGTGCGCTGCGACCTCGCCATCGCCGACGCGGCGGTCGATGCCAATATCGCGACCGCGCTTGCGGCGCTTCCCAAGGCCGAGCGCCGCGCGATGCTGCTCGCCTATCTCGGCTTTCCCTTTTACGATACGGCGGTGCTGCCCTTGTTGCAGGGAGAGGGGCTCGATGAATATGATCCGATCAAGGTCGACCGGATTTCGCCTAATGATGCGACGGCCATCCGTCAGGGCGGAGCGCAGGCGACGCTCAAGGGCATCCAGTTCAACAGCTTCGGTGCATTCTTCAGCCGCAGCTATCGCGAGAATGACTATCTGTGGGGACGGCTCCATGGCGCGGAACGGGTGATGGACATCATCGCATCGGCCATGCCGGCGGGCAATGCGCTGCCGCCGGGCCGTCTTGCCGAACTACGCCGCGCACTGTTTCTTGCGATCCTTGAGGAGGAAAGCGAGCGGCTGCCCGCGATTGCCGGCCTTATTGCCGAACTGCGGGTTGAAATTGGAGTCTGACCCCGAACCCGTCCCGTCCGGCGATGCAGACGGGACAGGCGGTAGTAGCAGTCAGAGGATCAGGTCGCCCGCATCGAGCGCTGCGCGGGACAGCACATCGACCGCGAAATCGGCCACGCCATCCCCGTTAAGGTCAACCATCACCGATTGGCGTCCGGCGGAAATGGCGGAGATCACCACTTGGCCGGCCACTCCGGAAAAGCCCGACACAAGGCTGAGTCCGGCGCCTCCCGCCACTTCATCCTGCAGCCCGGACAGGTCAATATGGTCCGCCCCCGTCTTGAAGTCGGCTATCAGGTCGCGGCCCGCCGCATCGACAGTGCTGTCGCCGGCGTTGTCGAACAGGAAGACATCCTTGCCCTTGCCGCCGAACAGATAGTCCGCGCCATGGCTGCCGCTGATGATGTCATCACCGCCGCCGCCATCAATCGTGTCGTTGCCGGAGCCGCCGTCCAGCTTGTTGCCCTTGTTATCGCCGGTAATGTCGTCGTTATAGGAGGAGCCCGTGACATTCTC
Source organism: Pseudomonadota bacterium (assembly GCA_023457895.1). GTDB lineage: Bacteria > Pseudomonadota > Alphaproteobacteria > Sphingomonadales > Sphingomonadaceae > JAFAFE01. The sequence goes on along the minus strand of JAEXAY010000039.1, from coordinate 167,237 downwards.
GATCCCGGAGATGTCCCCGCTATTGCCGAAACCGTCATCGACAATTCTTCCGGCCTTGAGATCGACGATCACGCCGTTGGTCGTGTAAATCTGTTCAGCGAGGCCGTCGCCATCGGTATCGGTGATCGAATAGCTGGTAAAGGCGGTGATCGTGTCTTCGCCTGCCCCGCCCTTGAGGCTCGCCGGAGCCCCATGGATCTGGAAAATGTCATCGCCGCCCAGACCCGAAATGAAATCGCCCCTGTCACCGAGGATGGTATTGGCCGCATTATTGCCGATGAACGTATCGGCAAACCTCGTCCCGGCGCCGATCCCCTCGATCGAATCCAGCTGTTCGACATTGCCGAAGCCGTCATTATAGACGGTCTGGGTCCTCAGATCGACATGGGCGGCCTGGGTTGCATCGTAGTTGAAGAGACTGATGCGATCGTCGCCGGCGCCACCGAAATAGCGGTCGACGCCCGCCCCGCCGCGCAACAGGTCGTTGCCATCGCCGCCGTCGAGGAAATCATCGCCGGCGCCGCCGTGCAGAATGTCGTTACCGCCCTTGCCGAACAGGTAATCATTGCCGTTTCCGCCGGAAAGGAAATCGCCGCCTTGTCCCTGCAACAGGGCCGCTGCTCCGGTGATACCGGGATCCTGATAATCGGACCCGACCAGCACATCGTCGCCATCATATCCGTTAATCTGGTTGCCTTCACCCGCAACGCCGGTGAGCGCATCGTCGTTCGCTGTTCCTTGAATATAAGCCATGATCTATCCTCGCTGCAGATAGCGAAGCGGCATTTTTTATCCCGGATGTTCGCGCATCCCTATGCTGCTTCGCGTGCGAAGCGACCCGCAGCGGAACCTAGTCATCCGCGTGACCGAGTCAATGATACAGGATGGTGAAAAAACGCACTAGATCGACGCGGCGACCAGATGGCGGAAGGCTTCCGCGCGGTGGCTCATCGCGTGTTTCTTTTCCGGCTCCATTTCAGCGAAGGTGAGATCATGCCCGAGCGGCTGGAACACCGGGTCATAACCGAACCCCTTGTCGCCGCGCGGTGGCCAGACCAGCGTGCCGCGGACATGGCCCTCGAACACTTCCTCATGGCCGTCGGGCCAGACCAGCGCGAGCGTGCAGACGAACTGGCAGCCGCGCGGGGTGCCGGGGCCAAGCGCCGTCAGCGCATCCTCAACCTTCTGCATCGCCATGTCCCAGTCGCGCGTGCCGTCGGGCAGTTCGGCCCAGTTGGCGGTGTAGACGCCGGGATCGCCGCCGAGCGCATCGACCATCAGGCCGCTGTCGTCGGCGAGCGAAACGATGCCGGTGCCCTTGGCCGCGGCGTGCGCCTTGATGAGCGCGTTCCCGGCAAATGTATCTTCGGTTTCCTCCGGCTCTTCGAGGTCGAACTCGGCCACCGATACCGGCGACATGCCGAGGTGATGGAGCAGATCGCGAATTTCGCGCACCTTGCCGGCATTATAGGTCGCAACCACGATGCGACCGGCTTCCAGTTTCCTATGCGCCATCCTCTACCTCCCCGTAGCCTTGTCCTGGGCGGCAAAAATCTCCTTGCAGCCGATCCGGGCCAGACGGAGCAGGCGAAGCAGGCGTTCCTCGTCGAAGGTTTCGCCCTCCGCGGTGGCCTGCACCTCCGCCAGCGCACCGTCGGCGGTCAACACGAAATTGGCATCGGCGCCGGCGTTGCTGTCCTCGTCATAATCGAGATCGAGCACCGGCGTGCCCTGATAGATGCCGCAACTGATCGCCGCGACTTTTTGCGCGATCGGGTCTTCCTTGACCTTGCCTTCCGCCATCAGCTTGTCGACCGCGAGGCGCAGCGCAACCCAGGCACCCGAAATCGAAGCGGTACGGGTGCCGCCATCGGCCTGGATCACGTCGCAATCGAGCGTGATCTGAAACTCGCCGAGCTTCCGGAGATCGGTCACGGCGCGCAGCGAGCGGCCAATCAACCGCTGGATTTCCTGGGTGCGGCCCGACTGCTTGCCCTTGGCCGCCTCGCGGCTGCCGCGGGTATGGGTAGCGCGGGGGAGCATGCCATATTCCGCCGTGACCCAGCCTTCGCCCTTGCCCTTGAGCCAGGGCGGCAGGCGATCCTCGACGCTGGCGGTGACCAGTACCTTGGTATCGCCAAAGCTGACCAGCACCGATCCTTCGGCATGTTTGGTGAAATTGGGTTCGATGCTGATCGCCCGCATCTGGTCGGGCGCGCGGCCTGATGGTCGCATGTCGGAAACTCCTGTGCTTGAAATTTTGAGCCCCCATAGGCAGTTTTACCCGGGCACGCTATGGCGATTGCATCCGCATCCGGGATTTTGATTTGATGACCACGCCGCCCATCACCGAACTCAGCAGCCGCGCGCGGGATATTTTCCGCGTCGTGGTGGAATCCTATCTCGAACATGGCCAGCCCGTCGGCTCGCGTACCATTTCGAAATTCTCTGCGCTCAACCTGTCACCTGCCTCGATCCGCAATGTGATGCAGGATCTGGAGGAAATGGGCCTCCTCTCCTCGCCGCATACCAGTGCGGGGCGGATGCCGACTGACATCGGGTTGCGCCTGTTCGTCGATGGCATGATGCAAGTGGCGGAGCCGAATGCCGAAGACCGCGCCGCGATCGAGGCGCAACTGAGACATGCTGGACCGATCGAGGAGGCCCTGTCCGCTGCGACAACCGCATTGTCCGGACTGTCGGCCTGCGCGGGTCTCGTCATGGTGCCCAAGCAGGAGCCGGTGCTGCGCCAGCTCGGCTTTGTGCCGCTGTCCGAGCGGCAGGCGATGGCGGTGCTGGTCGGGGTCGATGGGTCGGTGGAAAACCGCATCGTCGACCTGCCCGCGGCAATTCCCGCAACCGCCCTCATTGCGGCAGGCAATTATATCAGCGCGAGCCTTTCCGGCCTCACCTTGTCGGAAGCGCAGGCAAGGCTGAGGAAGCAGATCGCGGCGGAGGAGATCGCGCTCGACCGCGCCTCAACCGATCTGGTCGAGCGCGGCCTTGCGGTCTGGACCTCCGATCCGTCCGAACGGCCGGTCCTGATTGTGCGGGGGCAGGCGCATCTGATCGACGATGCCGCGCAGGGCGACCTCGACCGCGTCCGCCAGTTGCTCGACGAACTGGAAGAAAAGCAGGAAATCGCCCGCCTGCTCGATAGCGCGCGCGAAGGCCCCGCGACCCGCATTTTCATCGGCTCCGAAAACAAGCTGTTCTCGCTGTCCGGCTCGTCGGTGATCGCCGCGCCCTGGCACGGGAACGATGGCCGCGTCGTCGGCGTTGTAGGCGTAATCGGGCCGACCCGCTTGAACTATGCGCGCATCGTCCCCATGGTGGACTTCACCGCGCAAACCCTTTCGAGATTGATGAGATGAGTGAAGACAGGAAAATGAACGAGACTGAAGCACCGGCAGGCGTTGATCCGGTAATCGACGAGGCGCTGGACATGGCAGGGGTGGAAGACAAGCCCAAGCCGCAGGGCGATCCGCTGGCGCAGCGTGTGCTTGAACTGGAAGATGAACTCGCGTCCGCAAAGCAGGAAGTGCTCTACGCGCAGGCCGATACGCAGAATGTCCGCCGCCGTCTTGAAAAGGACGCGCAGGATGCCCGCGCCTATGCCGCGACCGGCTTTGCCCGCGATATCCTGTCGGTCGCTGATAATCTTTCGCGCGCGATCGACGCGGTACCGGCCGAACTCAAGGAGAATGAGGCGATCAAGGCACTAGTTGCCGGGATCGAGGCGACCCAGCGCGAACTTCACGCGGTGTTCGAACGCAATGGTGTCACCAAAATCGATGCCATTGGCCAGCCGCTTGATCCCAACAAGCATCAGGCGGTCGTCGAAATCCCGCACGATGAAGCGGAACCGGGCCATATCGTCCACGAGATGCAGACCGGCTACATGATCAAGGACCGGCTGTTGCGTCCGGCCATGGTGGGAGTCGCCAAGAAGCCCGACTGAGCTTCAGTGCGCTGCGTGGCGCGGCGTTCTGGTCAGCGCCACCAGTGTGTTGCTGCCGCGATTGCGGTGGCGATCAGGAAGGGCATGCCGGGGAGATAAACCGGGGCGCCCCCGCCTGAGAAATAGGCCAGACTTGTATTGTAGATAAGCGGCGCGAGCAGCGAGGCCAGCGCCATCGCGCTCGCACTGAACCCTTGTGCCTCGCCCTGTGCATTGGCGGCGATGCGCTGCGACAACATGGCCTGCAATGAAGGCTGCACCAGTCCTGAAATGATGAAGACCGGCATGATTGCAAAGGCCAGGAATCCGCTATCGGCAAAGGCATAGGCGAAATAGCCAGCGATGGCGGCGACAAGACCGATCAGCGCGGTCTTGCGTTCGCCGAATTTACGCACGGCGCGTGCGGTGACCATGGTCTGGCAGATCACCATCATCACGCCGACCAGCGCCAGCGAAATACCGATCATCTGCGGACCCCAGCCATAGCGCAGCGCGCCATAATAGGCCCAGATGGCCGCATAGACCATGCTCGCGACCTGCCACAAGAAATAGGTGAGGCCGATCAGCAACAGGCCCGGCGTACGGCTGAACTGAACGAGCGCGCCCAGGGGGTTGGCGCGTTTCCAGTCGAACGGACGGCGGTGGGCGTCGTCAAGTGTTTCGGGAAAGTTGAATGCACCGAACAACAGGTTGAGCCCGGCCAGCGCGGCGGCCGCGAAGAAGGGCACGCGATGGCCGATTTCCCCTAGAAACCCGCCAATCGCGGGGCCAAGGATGAAGCCCAGCCCAAAGGCGGCGCCGACGAAGCCGAAAACCTTGGTGCGGTCCTTCGGCGGGGTAATGTCAGCCAGCGCAGCCTGGCACGGCCCGTATGTGCCGCCGAATATCCCGGCGAGAAAGCGCCCCGCGAATAGCCATAACAATGTCGGCGCAAAGCCCATCAGCGCATAGTTTATGGCGTAACCCGCGAGCGAGAAGAGCAATATCCGGCGACGGCCGAACCGGTCGCCCAAATTGCCGATGGTCGGCCCGAGCACGAACTGGGTGAAGGCATAGGCGAGCGCCAGCCACCCGCCGATCCGCGTCGCCTCGGCGAGGTCGACGTGCCCCACTTCCATCACCAGCCGCGGCAGCACCGGAATGATGATGCCAAATCCGATCGCATCAATCAGGATGGTCATCAGCACAAAGGCAACGGCGCGGTTGCGCTGTTTTGGGGAAACGGGTGCGGCCTTGGTCATCAGCTGAAAGGCCTTAGTCCGGCATGGCTTCAAACAAAAGCGTCGATATCAGCCTTGCCGACGATGCTGTGATCCGCATGCTTTCCGGCGGCATCCGCCTAAAGACCGAGGATTTTTGTCATGTCAGCGCGATAGTCCCCGCCCGGCCAAACGGGGCCGCGCAGATGGATTGTGCGATTGCGATAGTTGATAACACCGCACAGGATCGGGACCCCGGCGCGCAGGGCGATCTGGTAAAAGCCGGTTTTCCAGCGCGTGGCGCCTTCGCGGGTGCCTTCGGGCGCGATCGTCAGCAGGAAATCTTCGCGCGCGGCGAACGCGTCAACCATCTGTCCGACCATATCGCGCGAATGGGCGCGATCGACCGGTACACCGCCCATGTCCCGCATGAAGCGGCCGAGCGGCCATCGGAACAGCGAGGCCTTGCCCATGAAATGGGGAAAGATGCCAAGGTCGCGCGTGGCTCCGAGATAATAGATGAAATCCCAGTTACTGGTATGCGGCGCTGCGACGATCACCGCCTTGCGGATGCCGCCACCCGTTTCATCGAACACGCGCCAGCCCTTACCGGTATAGAAAGCCATGATCGCGCTACGGACAAGGCGCGAGAGCAGGCCGGGGCGGGGCGAAGCCTTCATTGGATGGCCTCTGGCGTATCGCGTCCGGCTTGTCGAGAAATGATGACGCGAAAACAGACCCGCTACTGATGTCCTATTCTCGCGTCAGATCAATCAAGCGGAGGCGGTTGTTGCCTCTCCGGCTTCTGTCGCCGGAACGGGTGGCGAAACGATCTGATTGTGTTTCTCGTTCCGGCGCCGCAGTCCGTCGAAAAGCGCCGAGCGCCACAGCGCATAGACCAGACCGCCGAGCAGCAGCCACGGCAGGAGAACGCCCACCGTCAGCATGACAAAGCCCAGCATGGTGACGAAGGAGCGGGTCGCGGCGCGCCAGCTATCCTTGAAGGGCGAGGCGCCATCGAAACCGGGGATGCTGCTGCCCGACCCATAGTGGAACACCATTGGGGTATTCGCGAGCGCTTCCACACTGTCACCGCGACTCTGGCGTTCGCCCTGCAATTGCTGGCGTAATTCGTCCGCCTGTTGCTGCAACTGGACGCGCTCCGCACTGGCAAGCCCGCCTGCGCGCAACTGCTTTTCGATTTCGGTCAGCCGGTCCTTCAATTCCGCGCTGCGGATCGTAGAGGCCTTGATCGCTGCGCCTTCATCGGTGCCGCTGATCTCGCTGTCGACCAGCATCCCTTCGGCGGCCGTCACCGCCGCGATGCCATCCTTGCCGAACTGCCGTGCAATTTCGGGCGAAAGCTTGAACGCCAGCATCGCGCGCACATCGTCGCCATCGACGAGGCCATAGCGCATTCCCGTAATCCGGCACTTGGCGATGCCCAGCTTCTCGCAGGCCTGCGCGTGGCTCTCCTGCACCGCCGCGATCCGGGTGTTAGGCAGGCGGAAAGCATAGCGATAGTTGAACGCCACGCCCGGCGCGGCGGTCACGCCGATATTCGGGCCGGCGGCGGCATCCGCGCCGCCTTCCGAAACGTCCATGGCGGCCGACGGAACCGCCCGCGCTTCCGGGTCCACGCTGTTTGGACCGCCTTCAAAATTTGTTCGTTCGGCGGAGCAAGCGCCCAAAGCCAATGCTCCGCACGCAGCGGAAATCCATAGTTTTTTCATAGCATACTCTCCCGATAATAGAGATTTGCAAGGGGAAACGAAATATCTCTATTATTTTTGTTGAGATATAGAGAGTCGGTAGGGGCGTCAAGGGAGATTATAACGTACCCTGATGCGGAAATATCGCGCAGGAGGCATTGAATGCTCTCGTACAAGGCGCGCGCCCCCCCTTGCCAAGCGCGGCCCGCCGCGCGAAAGGGCGGAGGATGAGCGACAATGATATAACCGGTCAGCCCGAAGACCGCCCCGACGACGAGTTCGACGCGATTGTCGAGCATCCGTTCGATAGTGCGCTGTCCGAACGCTATCTCGTCTATGCGATGTCGACCATCACCGCTCGCTCGCTCCCGGACCTGCGCGACGGGCTGAAGCCGGTCCACCGTCGCCTCCTCTGGGCGATGCGGCTCTTGAAGCTCGATCCCAATCAGGGCTTCAAGAAATGTGCGCGCGTCGTCGGGGATGTCATTGGTAAGTACCACCCGCACGGCGATGCGTCGGTCTATGACGCGATGGTCCGCATGGCGCAGAGCTTTTCGCTGCGCTACCCGCTGGTCGACGGGCAGGGCAATTTCGGCAATATCGACGGCGACAATGCCGCCGCCTATCGCTACACAGAAGCGCGGCTGACCCGCGTCGCAATCGACCTGATGCAGGGGCTCGACGAAGGCACGGTCGAATTTCGCCCGACCTATAATGGCGAGGACGAAGAGCCCGAGATCATGCCGGGGCTGTTTCCCAATCTGCTCGCGAACGGCGCGAGCGGGATTGCGGTGGGGATGGCGACCAATATCCCTTCGCACAATGTCGCCGAGGTGATCGACGCCGCGCTGATGCTGATCGACAATCCGGCGGCGGATCTCGACCAGCTGATGGAGGTGTTCCACGGTCCCGATTTCCCCACCGGCGGCCTGCTCGTCGACAGTCCGGCGGCGATCCGCGCCGCCTATGAGAGCGGCCGCGGGAGCTTGCGGGTGCGCGCGCGTTTTGCCGAGCCGGAAAAGGCGCAAGGGGCGGGCGCGTGGCAGCTGGTGGTCACCCAAATCCCCTATCAGGTGCAGAAATCCAAGCTGATCGAACAGATCGCCCAGCTGATCGCCGACAAGAAGCTCCCCATCCTCGAAGATGTACGGGACGAATCGACCGAGGATGTGCGCATCGTGCTCGTCCCCAAGAGCCGCAACGTCGATCCCGATATCCTCAAGGAAAGCCTCTATCGCCTGACCGACCTCGAGGTGCGCTTCGGGCTCAACCTCAACGTCCTCGATGCCGAGCGCACCCCCCGCGTGATGGGCTTGAAGGAACTGCTCGGAGAGTGGCTCAAGCACCAGATTATCGTCATCAAGCGGCGCGCCCAAAACCGCCTTGCGAAGATCGACGACCGGCTGGAACTGCTTGCGGGCTACATCGTTGCCTTTCTGAACCTCGACCGGGTGATCGAGATCATCCGCACCGAGGATGAGCCCAAGCCGGTGATGATGGCCGAATTCGAGCTGACCGACCGCCAGGCTGAGGCGATCCTCAACATGCGGCTGCGCTCCTTGCGCAAGCTCGAGGAGATGGAGCTGCGGCGGGAGCGCGACGCGCTTCAGAAGGAGCGCGACGAACTGGTCAAGCTGCTCGACAGCGATGCCCGCCAGCGCACCCGGCTGAAGCGCGACCTCGCCAAATTGCGCGAAACCTATGGGCCGGAAACGGAACTGGGCCGCAGGCGGACCACGGTTGAGGAACAGGGACCGGCGCGCGAAATTTCGATCGAGGCCTTTGTCGAGCGCGAGCCCGTCACCGTGATCCTGTCGCAACGCGGCTGGATCCGCGCGATGAAAGGCCATGTCGACCTTTCCAAACCGGACGATTTCAAGTTCAAGGAAGGCGACGGTCCGGCGTTTGCGGTCCATGCCCAGACCACCGATAAGATCCTTATCGCCGCCGACAACGGCCGTTTCTATACCGTGGGTGCGGACAAGCTCCCCGGCGGGCGCGGCTTTGGCGAGCCGGTGCGGCTGATGGTCGATATCGACGAAAGCGCAAAGCTCGTAGCGCTTCACCCGGCCAAATCCGATCAGACGCTGCTGCTCGCGGCAAGCAATGGGCGTGGTTTTCTCGTCAAGGTCGGCGATATTGTTGCCGAGACCCGCAAGGGGAAGCAGGTGATGAACCTGAAGCCCGGCTCGCGTCTGGCGGTGGCGCGCGTGATTGCGGCGGGCCATGATTATGTCGCGGTCATCGGCGAAAATCGTAAGCTGGTGGTGTTCCCCATCAGCGAGCTTCCCGAAATGGCGCGCGGGGCCGGCGTGACCTTGCAACGCTACAAGGATGGCGGGTTGTCCGATGCCAAGAGCTTCCGCTTTGAAGAAGGTCTGTCCTGGGCGATGGGCGGAGAAACGGGACGCACCCGGACAGAAACCGACCTCACCCAATGGCGCGTCGCGCGCGGGGCAGGGGGGCGCATGCCGCCGCAGGGTTTCCCGCGTAATAACCGCTTTGACTAGGGCGATCCGCCCCGATCTTCATTAACGCTCATTTTACATTCCCCCGATAGACCGGGGGCATGGAGAGAGAGCGCCCGGTCCGAGCGGAAGACGCGATCGTGTCCGTGCCACGGCACCGCGACGTCGCGCGCGCACAGATTCCACCGGCACGGGGCACTCGCCGGCTCGACGGCTTTGCCACCGCATTTCTTCAGGCTGGCGCGCCGGCCTTTGACCCGCTGTGGCTCGAAGCGCTACCGATTGCAGCCGCGATCGTCATTCCCCGCACCAGCGGCAATTTTCGCACTATCGCGGCCAACAGGCGGTTCGAAGCAATTCGTTTTGCCGATGCCGAACCGCATGAGGGCGAGGCTTTGGCGCATGCGATCAGCCGTATTGCGCAGCGCCTAGAAGAAGGCATTTCGTTTGACTGGCGCGTTGGGAGCGAGGTCGCCGGGCGCGAATATCGCGTCACGCTCCATCCGCTGGCCAATTATTATGGTCTTGACGATCACGCGCTGTTCACGCTGATCGACCGCACCACCGAAATAAGGACCGAACTCAGCCTGCGGCGCGAGATGCTGTCGGACAGCCTGACCGGTCTACCCAACCGCAGTGGCTTTCAGGACGAGGTCGAACGGGCACTCGCCCGCCCGGAATTTGCAGGCCAGCCGTTCGCGATCATCGTTGTCGATCTCGCGCGCTTCAGCCGGATCAACGAATGCGTTGGCCCGGTCGCGGGCGATGAACTGATAATCACCATCGCGCGGCGTCTGCGCGCATCGTTGAGGAGCAGCGACTTTATCGGCCGGATTGGCGGTGATGAGTTCGCCATCTTTGCCCGGCTTCGCGGTGGTCGCGCCGACGCACACGAAATAGCCCAGCGCGTCCGCAGCTGCTTCGAACATCCCTGCCGCATCTCCGAGCTGCAAATCAGTATGGATTGCGCCATCGGCTGTGCGATCGAAACCGGCAGCGACGCCGATGTGGAGAATGTCGTTCGGCACGCTCAGATCGCAATGAAACGCGCCAAGAAAACCGACCGGCTCGAGATTTACGAGCCAACGACGTTGGCGCGCGCCTGTGACCGGTTCAGCCTGGAAACCGAGCTGCGGCGCGCGATCGAGGCCGAACAGCTCACGCTCGCCTTCCAGCCGCTGATCGAACTCAAAAGCGGACATGTTGCCGGATTCGAAGCGCTGGCCCGCTGGCGCGATCCCGAACGCGGCCTGATTTCACCGGTCGATTTTATCCCGATCGCCGAGGATAGTGGGCTGATCGTTCCGCTCGGTAACTGGGCCATCGAGGAAGCCGCCCGGATTCTGGCGGAATGGGATGGCCGTCTCGCGCATGTGGAGGCTCAGGTCTATATGAGCGTCAACATATCCGCGATGCAACTGCTGCGGTCCGACATTCCGCAGATTGTCAGTAATGCGCTTGAGGCGGCGGGAATTGCGGGCGAACGGCTGATGCTTGAGCTCACCGAAAGCGCCATTCTCGGCGATCCGGACCATGCGGCAGCGATGCTGCACGGCCTGAAAGCGCTCAGGACGCGCATTGCAATGGACGATTTCGGCACCGGCTATTCAAACCTAGCCCAGCTTCAGAAACTGCCCGTCGATGTCCTCAAGATCGACCGCAGCCTCGTTACCGACATGCTGGACGATAATGGCAAGATTTCGATTGTCCGCGCCATCCAGTCGCTCGCCGAAACGCTTGATCTGAAGACTGCGGCGGAAGGCATCGAGAATGGCGAACTTGCCCGGATGCTGGCGGTGCTCGGCTGTGACTACGGGCAGGGCTATCACTACGCCCCGCCGCTCAGCGCCGCGGATGCCTATGCGTTTCTGGAAGACTCGTTGCGTTCGGCGACCGCCTGATCGGCAATCGCTTCGACACGGTCAAGGCCGGGAAAGCCTTCCGCGACCCATTGCTGCTCCACCTGTTGCAGCAGCCGCGCAACCTCCGGTCCCTTGGCGACGCCGCGCGCTACGATCGCGCCCCCGCCGATGGGAAGGCGCGGGACTTGCCAACCGGTGAGCGCTGCGATGGCAGCATGAAGCGGCTCGCCTGCGCCGAGGATCAGCCACAGGTCAAGCGCTGCATCCTGCCCGATCCGGTGCGCCAGCGTGCGCGGGTTGAGCGCGAGCGCGCCTGCGCTTTCGCCGCGCACCCGGGCAATGCGCTTGCGCATGGCGTTGGAGAGCTTGAGTTTCGATGCGATCAGCGCGGCGGTCTCGGGTGCTTCGGGCAGGAAGGCGATCAGGCGGCGCACGGCATCGGGTGAGGTGCCGCTTTCCCGTTCGTTGGCGGTCAGCCGGGCCACCCGCGTCACGCTTGCACCGTCCGCTTCGGGGTTGACAGCGCGCCAGATCCGCCCCTCTTCCATGAGCGCCAGCGTCGGCACCGGATCGGGCAGGGCCAGAAGTTTCAGCAGTTCGTCGGCGATGCGTTCGCGCGACAGGCCCATCATGCGGTCGGCATCGCGCGAAACGGCGGCAAAGGCCTGCGGGTCGAGCGGCCCCTCGCCGAATCGCGCGTGGAAGCGGAAATAGCGCAGGATACGCAGATAATCCTCGGCAATGCGCGCGCCCGCATCGCCGATGAAGCGGACCCGGCGGGCCTCGAGGTCGGCAAGGCCTTCGAAATAATCCGCGATTTCGCCGGAGAGCGGGTCGGCGTAGAGCGCGTTGATGGTGAAGTCGCGCCGCGCTGCATCCTCGCGCCAGTCCTGCGAGAAGGCGACCGTCGCGCGGCGGCCATCGGTCGAAACGTCGCGGCGTAGCGTGGTCACTTCATAGACTTGATCGCGGTAGATGACCGTCACCGTGCCATGGGCAATGCCGGTCGGCACCACCTTAGCGCCCAGCGTTTCGGCGCGGCGGGTGACCTCGTCGGGAAGCAGCGGCGTGGCAAGATCCACATCCTCGAGCGGCAGCCCCAGCAGCGTATCGCGCACCGCGCCGCCGACGATGCGTACCTGCCCTTCGGCAGCGCCAAGCGCCATCGCCAGCTGGCGGAAGCTCTTGTCCTCGAGCAACGGCGCGGAAAAGCGCGGGCTCATGCCGCCACCCGGTTGAGCAGCGCGGGGTTGGCGAGGAGACCGGTGCGCGTGCCCAGCGAAACGATCATGCCCGCGGTCGCGCCCCAGATATATTCATCGCTCCCGTCGATCTCGTAGAAGCTGCGCATCCGCCCCTTCCATTCGACGCGCTGGCGGCGGTGATTGGCGGGATTGAACAAGACGTCCGCGCGCACCTCGAAAATCGCGGCCACTTCCTGTTCGTGCGGCACCAGCGCAAGATCGGGCGGGATCACCGCCACCACGGGCACGACGCGAAAGCCGGTGCCGGTCAAATAGGGCGTGGCGGTGCCGACGATATGCGGCAATGTGCGGGCAAGTCCGATCTCTTCCTCGGCTTCGCGCAGTGCGGCGGCGAAGATGTCAGCATCGTCCGCATCCACCCGCCCGCCGGGGAAGGCGACCTGACCGGGATGGTTGGCGAGATGCTCGGTGCGGCGGGTGAGCAATATGGTCGGCTCCGGCCGATCGACAAAGGCGACCAGCACCGCCGCGTCGCGCAACCCCTGGCCGAACATTTCCGGCGTCACGCCCTCGTCGCTGTCGGCATCGCCGCCCGCGCCGCTGCCGTCGGGATGAAGGGGGAGAAGCGCGGCGAGATGTGCCGCCAGCGTGCTGTTCATGGCGCCTCGTCCAGCACGAAGCGCGCGCCTTCGCTCCAGACGGCGAGAGGGTCCTCGCCATCCGCCAGCGCCATTTCGGCCAGCTCATAGAAGAGCGAACGGGCGATCAGCGCCTCGAGTCCGTTGCCAATGGCTCCGCGCACATGGAGATAGGGGCGCGGGCCATCTTCGCCCCCAGCAAAACGGAGGGGATGATCGGGGCCGGCCACCACCATCTCGTCGGTGTTGAGGCGGAAGGCGAGGCGGCGGCTCCTGCCTTCCCCCTCGCTTTTCATCTCGACCGCCTGAAAGGGCGCATCCTCGACCGCGATGTCGAGCTTTTCGACCGGCGTCACCAGCACATAGCTGCCATCGCTTTCGCGCCGCAGCACGGTGGAGAACAGCCGCACCATCGCGGGCCGCCCGATGGGGGTGCCCTGATAGAACCAGCTTCCATCGCGCGCGATGCGCATGTCGCTGTCGCCGCAACGCTCCGGGTTCCACTGTTCGACCGGTGGCAACCGCTTGTCCGCCACCAGCTGCGCGATCTCGGCAAGCGAGGCGGTGGCAAGGTCGGGCGGAGGAGGCTGGATCGGTTCGGCCATGGGGTTACAGATAGGGGCGGGGCGGGCGCGATGGCAAGCCCCGGCTCTCGCGCGGATGAGCGGTTACGCAGACGCTCTGCTCATAGAGATATGTCACCCTGAACTTGTTTCAGGGTCCATACCTCCTGTGCCCACGATGGCTCCCGGTCTATGGATGCCGAAACAAGTTCAGCAGGACGAGGTTTTTAACACCCCGCGCGCACGGCGGCCGCTACGCTGCGGCGCTTGTCAAGCAGCGCGATCAGCGTGCGCTCGCTGCTGCTCAGCCAGCGCGTCGCGCGCGGCCGTTTGAGCCGCGCTAGGGTGCGCGCGCCATCGCCGATCAGCGCGAGCAGATGTGGATGGATATAGGATTTGCGCGCGATCGCGGGGGTGTTGCCGAGCCGGTCCGAAACCCCGAGCGCGACCTGCTTGATCGTCAATGCATCGAAATTGCCCGCATCAAGCGCCTCGAGCATGATCTCCAGCGCGATCACGCTCGCATGCCAGGTGCGGAAATGCTTGGCGCTGAAATCCGCGCCCATTTTTTCGTGAATATAATCATTGACCATCGCCGAGCCGACCGGTGCCGGCTCGCCATCGCCGTTCACATATTGGAACAGCTCCTGGCCCGGCAGGTCGGCCATCCGGCGCACGAAGCGGGCGAGGTGACGGTCGTTGAAGGCGACCTCCTGCTGCTGCCCCGACTTGCCGCGGAATTTGAGCGTGAGTCGGTGTCCCTTGAGTTTGGCATGGCGCATCCTCAGCGTGGTGGCGCCGAAACTCTTGTTCGCCTTGGTGTAAGCTTCGTTGCCGACGCGCAATATCCCCGCATCAAGGATGCGCACTACGCTGGCGACGGCGCGCTCGCGGTCGAGCTTTCGGCGGGCGAGATCCTTCGCCACCTGCTTGCGTATCTGCGGCAGCGCGCGGCCAAAATCGGCGCAGCGATCGAACTTGCCGGCCTCCTGATGCGCCCGGAAGGAGGGATGATAGCGATATTGCCGCCGTCCGCGCGCATCGAACCCGACCGCCTGGATATGGCCGTCGGGATCGGGCGAATACCAGGCATTTTCATAAGCGGGCGGCAAAGCAATCCGGTTGAGCCGCTCGATTTCGTCCGTCTTGCGAATGATGCGTCCGTTAATGTCGCGATACCTCCACGCATCGCCGGTCCGTTCCCGCGTGACCCCGGGAAGAGAGATATCGGCGTGCTTCAGCTGTGTGCCGTCAGCAATGCGGATGGTCCCGTTTCGACGGCTCATGTGCGCAAGGTGATCATCAGTCGGCAGACTTGAGCAGCAATTGGCGGGTGCGGTCGCCCTTGAGCCATAATGTTCCATCGTTGCCCATACTGGCCTCGACAGGCGTTTCGAGCAGCGCGCCGATCTCGCGTTCGAAACCGGCAAGCGGCGGCGGGCAGCCGATGAGGGTAGAGATCATCTGGCCGAAACTGATCGTCGAACCGTTGACTTTGTAGCCGCCGCCCATGCGGTTGCAGCCGGCGTTGAAACTGGCCTGACCCTTGCTGAAGCTCGCCGAGGTGGCGCGGGCCTGATCGGCGGTGAGGCGGACATCGTTGATCTGGAGGATCTTCCAGCTGGTGCCCTCAAGCCGCAAGGCCGGGGTGTCCGGTGCACCGGTTCCCGGCATCAGTGTGCTGCACCCCGGCAAGGCGGCGGCGAGCAGGGCAGGGACGAGGACGGCAAGGCTCTTTGACATGGTTGATTTTCTTCTGTGGTGAACGGTGGACATACGCAGCATCTACGCGCCGCAAGTTTAATGGATGCGGACCAGTTCGACGATTTCTCCCGGCCGGCCGAGCAGCGTGATGCCGCCCTGCGCGGTGTAGCGCAGGTGGAGCGGGCGGGCAAACATCCTGCCGAGGCTCGCTTCATACTGGTCGAGCGGTGCGGGGCAGCCCTTGCGGGTTGCAGCAAGCCCGCCATCAACGGCGAGGTTATGCTGGGTGGCGCGATAATCGCCCCACATCTGGTTGCACCCCACGTCGAGCGTCATGCGGTTGCCCTCGAACCGCGCCGTCGCGCCGCTGTCATCGGGCAGGGTGGCGCTGCCGATGCGGCCGATGCGCCATTGTGTTCCATCCAGCCTGACCGGCGGCAGGATCGCCCCGCCGCAGCCCTGAACGGTGCGGCCATTGGCGGTGACGCTGACCGTCTGGGCAAAGCTGCGATCAGCCATCGTGTCGGCGCACGGGGTATAGGCGATATGCACGGAGAGCGTGTTGGCGCTGTCCGAGCCTTCATACCGCATCCCGCCCTTGACGGGATCGGCGCGGGTGACGGGGACGCGAATCTGCGTCGCGCCATAATCGCCCGTATAGTTGAGCCGCCCGGGGGTGATTTCGAGCGTCCAACCCGGCTCGTTGCCCATGGCGAGCCAAGCCTTCTTGCCCGCGCCTTCGGGTAGCGGCGCGCTAGCGGGCAGGGTCGCGCACCCGGCAAGGACCAGCGGCGCGGCGAGGATGAGGGTGGAAAGCGCGGTCTTGATCATGCCAGCCTTCTACGCAGTTAAATATGGCAGGGCAATGAATGGCCGCAGCATTCACCCTCCCTTGCCAGGGAGGGTGGGTAAAACCTGTCCGCCTATGCCCGCCGTCATCGCTTTACCCACCCCGAAGCCGCTGTGCGCCTTCGACCCTCCCTGGCGAGGGAGGGTGGAGGCAGCGCACCCTTTCAACCTCGCTGGCGAGAGAGGGTGGGTGCCGTCAACCCCGCCGCCGCTGGTTCAGCACCTCATAGGCCATCACCGCGCAGGCGACGGCGGCGTTGAGGCTGTCGGCCTTGCCGAGCATCGGCATTTTTACGAGGAGGTCGCATTCGGCCTCGTAGGCGGGCGGCAGGCCTTGCGCTTCGTTGCCGATGAGGAGGAATGTCGGCGCTTCGTAGCGCGGGGCCTGATAATCCGTGTCCGTGTTGAGGCTGGTCCCGACCAGCTGGCCCGGCCCCTGCCTGAGCCAGCCGGTGAAGTCGCTCCAGCGTGCCTGCGTGATCGACTGGGTAAAGAGCGCGCCCATGCTCGCCCGCACTGCCTCGACCGAGAAAGGATCGACGCAGTCATCGACGAGGATGAGCCCGCCCGCACCGACCGCATCGCCGGTGCGCAGCACGGTGCCGAGATTGCCGGGATCGCGCATCGCCTGCGCAACGATCCAGATAGCGCTGCTGCTCCGGTCGAGCCGGTCGAGCGGCGTGAGCCGGTCGCGGTAGACGCCGACCAATATCTGCGCATTATCCTTGCCGGACAGTTTGGAGAGGATGTCGCGGCTGGTTTCGATGACGTCCCGGCCCGCGGCAAGGGTCGCGGCGATCAGCGTTTCGGCGAGCGGATGCAGCGCCTGCCCGCCGGCGTAGAACAGCATTTCGGGCAGCACGCCCGCCTCATGCGCTTCGGTGAGGATGCGCAGGCCCTCGGCGAGGAACAGCCCCTCGGCCTTGCGGTGCTTTTTCTCGCGCAGACCCTTGACCCGCTTGACCAGCGGATTGGAAAAGCCGGTGATGAGCCGGTGGCCGCGCGCGTTGGTTTCCATGGGAACGGGGCTGGGCGCGGAGGGTCAGTCCTCGCCGAAACTGTCCTTGACGAGACCGACAAGCTTCAGGAGCGCTTCATCGGCACCGTCGCCGCTGGTGTGGATGGTAATGCTGTCGCCCTTGGCCGCCCCGAGCATCATCAGCCCCATGATCGAGGTGCCGTTGACCTTGGACCCGTCCTTTTCGACTTCGACCGTGACATGGCCGGGTAGCTTGGAAACGACGGTCACGAACTTGGCACTGGCGCGGGCGTGAAGGCCGCGCTGGTTGGTGATTTCGACGGTTTCACTGAGTTGGTTCATGCAGTGCTCCCCAGCAGTTCGGACGCGACCGAGATATATTTTTGCCCCGCTTCCTTGGCGGCGCGGACGGCATCGGCGACATTCATCGCCTTGCGCGCGCCATCAAGCCGGATCAGCATGGGGAGGTTGATACCGGCGATCACCTCGATATTGCCCTGATCCATCAGCGAGATGGCGAGGTTGGAGGGCGTGCCGCCGAACAGGTCGGTCAGGAGGATCGCGCCCTGGCCGCTGTTGACCTTGCGGATCGCGGCGGCGATTTCCTCGCGCCGTTCCTCCATATTGTCGTGCGGGCCGATGCAGACGCACTCGATTGCTTTTTGCGGGCCGACGACATGCTCCATCGCGACGAGAAATTCGGTCGCGAGGCGGCCGTGGGTTACCAGTACCAAACCGATCATTGGATAGCTCTTATCACCGAATTTTATTGGTTCAACCCGCCTTGCCGGACGCAACCGGCGCCGCGGGCGGATCACCTTCATAACCTGCGGTGGTGTCGGGGATCGAATCCTTGCCTGAACCGATGAGATTGCGGTGCGAAATGGTAGGGGAAAAGCCGTGTTCGCGCAGAAACTGGCCGACCCGCTCCGTGACGAAGACCGAGCGGTGCCGCCCGCCTGTACAACCGAATGCGACGGTTACGTAGCTTTTTCCTTCGGCACGGTAGCGCGGCAGCAATGTAAGCAGCAATTGCTCGATCTGGCTCACGGCGGCTTCATATGCCGGGTCTTCTGCAACATAGGCTCCGACTTCAGGGTCGAGTCCGGTCATCGGCCGCAAGGTGGCGTCCCAATGCGGATTGCGGAGGAAACGCATGTCGAACACCAGATCAGCGTTGCGTGGAATGCCGCGGGCGAACCCGAAACTCATCACGTTGAGTACCGGGCCGCTATCGGTGCTTCCGGCAAAACGCTGACGGATTTCCTGTTGCAGGTCGTTGGTGGTGTAGTTCGTGGTGTCGATGATATGGTCGGCCCAGCGGCGCAGCGGGGCGGTCATCTCGCGGTCGCGTGCAATGCCGTCGGCGGCCGGACGATCCTGCGCCAGCGGATGGCGGCGGCGGGTTTCGGAAAAACGCCGTTCCAGTTCGGTCCCGGAACAGTCGACGTATAACGTCGTGACGGCATAGCCATGATGTTCGCGCAACCGCTTGATGCTGCGAACGATCTGGTCCGCATTGAATCCGCGCGTGCGGCTGTCGATACCGACAGCCAATGGGCGGGCACTGTCTCCGTCTGATAAAGGGGTTTCGAGCAGCCGGTCGAGCAGGCGCAAGGGGAGATTGTCGACCACTTCCCAGCCGAGATCTTCGAGCGCCCGAAGTGCCGTGCTCTTGCCCGCGCCGGCAAGCCCGGTGACCAGCATGATCGTCTTAGCAGAGGGCCGCTCGTTCATAAAGAAGCACTCGGGCGGCGCGGCGCGGTGGCTGGCTTACGATCGAGCACGGCCCGCAGTGCCCATTCGACCTTGACCGGCGCAGAGGCTTCATAAGCGTTCAACTGAATACGCGTGACCTCAATCCCGGCGATCGTTTCGCTCTGCTGGTCCATCGGGAAGCGCTCATACAGTTCGGTCAGCCGGACAATCAGCCGCACCGGCGATTCGCCGGCAAAGGGGCAATCGATGACCCCCAGCCCGCGAATCTCGAACTTGCCGCGAATGGCCGTCGGCGCTGACGCCACGAGTTCCGCTCCGCGCCGGACGAGCATCGTCTGGTCATCGCTCACCAATATCGCGCCGCGATCTATCAGCCGCAGCGCAAGGTCGGACTTGCCTGACCCTGAAGGTCCAGCGATCAACACCGCTGCACCGCCGATCTCGACTGCGCTCGCATGGATGGTTTCGGATGATAAAACAGACATAGCCCGCTTAACTTCTACGCATATTGCGCTGCGAAGGCCAGAGAGAAGGCAATGGCGGTCGCCCAGGCGCGATGAATTTACGCGATGGGTGCCTTTTCGCAGTTGGCGGACGGCAAGCGAATCTCGAAGCAGGCGCCCGGCTGGCCGTCATCGCGGTCGCGTGCGATGATACTGCCCTGATGACCTTCGATGATGGTGCGGGCGATGGCGAGGCCGAGGCCGCTATGTTTGCCGAAGACTTCACCTTCCGGACGGATCGAATGGAAACGCCGGAAAATTTCTTCGCGCTTCTCCGGCGGTATTCCCGGCCCGTCATCGGCCACCTCGACAACGACATCGTTACCTACCCGGGTCGCAGAAATCCGGACCAGCCCATCGGGCGGGGTGAAAGAAAGAGCGTTGTCGATCAGATTGTCGAGGACACGTTCAAGCCGGTTGTCCTCTCCCATGACGCAGGCGACCGCGACACGGGGCCGGGCAAAGGCGATCCGGGCCTGCGGCTCGCCGCTGGTGCCGCGACGGGCTTCGCGTGCCGCCAGCATCGTCTCGATCATCTGGCCGAGGTCCACGATTTCGAAACGCGCGCGTGAAAGCTGCGCATCGACGCGTGAGGCTTCGCTGATATCCGTCACCAGCCGGTCGAGGCGGCGGACATCGTCAGACGCAATGGAGAGCAACTGCGCGCGCGGAGCCGGGTCTTCGACGCGCTCCATCCCTTCAAGCGCCGAACGCAGTGATGCGATGGGGTTTTTGAGTTCATGGGTCACATCGGCGGCGAAATGTTCGCCCGCATCGATCCGTTGTCTCAGTGCGCCGGTCATGTCGGAGAGTGCGCGGGCGAGCATCCCGATTTCGTCGCGGCGTGAGGGGAGCCGGGGGACCTGCACTTCGCGCGCCCGGCCGAGCCGTACCCGTGTCGCGGCGATCGCGAGCTTGCGCAGCGGTTGGGCAATGGTACGCGCAAGAAAAAGCGAGAGCAGGAGCGAGGCGATGGCCGCCAGCGCCAGCACGATGCTAAAGCGCCAGCGCTCCGCGCGCACGGTCCGGGTGATGTCGCGGCCATAGGCGGTGAGGAGCAGGCTTCCCGAACCGTCCGACAGTTGCTTGCCGGCACTCAGCAGGGGAGAGCGGTCAGGCGCGAAGCGGTAAAAGGGCTGGGGCCCTTGCCGGCCGGTTGAAAGTTCGGGCCAGGCGGATGCCTGATCGACCCGCGGCTCTGCATAATAAGGCGGGTTCGGTGCCCGGACTATGAAATCGACAATCCGGTCCATGTCGCGCGCGACCTGCCGTTGCCAGGGTTCAGTCTTTGGATCGGGCAGGGTGTAGACCGGAGCGGCCAGCGCGAAACTGTCGAGCTGTTTGCGTCCACTGGTGTCATAAAGCCTCACCCTCGTTTCGCTTTCGCGTGAAAATTCGAGCGCCAGCCGTCCGCGCTGCTCCGGATGGGCCGAGGTCAGTGCGGTATCGAGCAGGCTGGCTTCGCGGGCGATGCGCTCGAGCCGGGTGTCGATAAGCCGCGAACGATAGCTGTCGAGATAGAAGAAACCGCCGGCGAGCAGCGCCAGCACGAAAAAATTGACCGCAAGAATGCGGCGGGTGAGCGAAAGCCGTCCGGTCCATCGTAGATGGTCGGCGCTCTCCTCACTCCTCGGAGAATTTATACCCGGCGCCATAAAGGGTTTCGATGCGATCAAAGGCGGAATCGACTTCGCGGAACTTGCGCCTCAGGCGCTTGATATGGCTGTCGATGGTGCGGTCGTCGACATAGATGTCGTCCTGATAGGCGGTATCCATCAACTGGTTTCGGCTCTTGACCACACCGGGACGCTGCGCCAGCGCTTCCAGGATCATGAATTCGGTGACGGTGAGTGTCACCGGCTTGCCGTTCCATTCAACCTCGTGACGGGCGGGGTCCATCCTCAGGCGGCCGCGCACAAGCGGCTCCGGGACGGGCTCGGCCTGAGTTTCGGAAGCCGTGCGGCCATAATCGCTGCGGCGCAGGATGGCCCGGATACGCGCGATCAGCAGCCGCTGCGAAAAGGGCTTGGCGATATAATCATCCGCGCCCATCGCAAGGCCCAGCGCCTCGTCCAGTTCGTCGTCCTTGGATGTGAGGAAGATGACAGGTATCTGCGATT
Source organism: Pseudomonadota bacterium (assembly GCA_023457895.1). Classification (GTDB taxonomy): domain Bacteria; phylum Pseudomonadota; class Alphaproteobacteria; order Sphingomonadales; family Sphingomonadaceae; genus JAFAFE01. Next base: position 145,755 of record JAEXAY010000039.1, on the reverse strand, counting down.
TCTCACGCAGGCGCCGGAGCAGTTCGAGTCCGTCCATCTTCGGCATCTTGATATCGAACACAGCAAGGTCAGGCGGGTTTTCGGTCAGCGCCTTGAGCGCTGCCTCGCTGTCGGTATAGACCCGCGTTGCAAAACCTTCGGTCTGGAGCGCGATCGAAACCGAAGTGAGGATGTTGCGGTCATCATCGACCAGCGCGATGGTCGCGGGCGAAGCGGGCGGGGCGGCAGCATCCGGCATGGCGGCGAGCGGTAGCTTATTCATGCCCGCTGGGCAACGCCTAGCCTTGTGCCATCGCTTCGAAATCGATGGTGGTTACGGGATTGCTGCCATCCCAGTTGCGGCTGGTAGCGATGCCCTGCTTGATCAGTTCCGCCGTGGCTGTGCTTTCGATGAATTCATAAAGCACCGCCGGTGCGGCCGGGTTTTCGAGATAGGCGACGCGGGTGGTCGGATTTTCTGCCATCAGCGCGATTGTGCAGCCGCTCTCGAGCATCGGCTGGACCGAATCTTCAAGGCGGTCGCTGAGCCAGGCGATATGGTGGATGCCGAGCAGCACCTTGCCATCCGCGCCGCGGTAAGGTGATGGCGCATCGTTGACGGGCTCGATCAGCTCGATCTGAAGCTCACCCTGATAGCCAAGCGCGACATGCATCCGGATGCTGGTCGGCTGGCCGCGATAGGTTCCTTCCATCGTCACGTTGCGGAACTCCATCCACGGCCCGATGCCAAGCTGCTTCGACCAGAAGGCGATGCCCTCCTGCACATTTTCAACCAGATATCCGATCTGCACGATCGGCCCGTTAGGGGTGGGGGACATCGCTCTCTCCTTATTTTTCGCTGATGCGTCGCTACCGGGTCGGTGAGGCATGTTCAATCCCGATTGGGCTTGATGAAGGCTGGTTGGCATCATATCGTCGCCGCCATCACTTTCGGGGCAAATCAATAGGAGAGGTTTTATGGACAAACGCGACGAGGCGGCGTGGAATCGCAGGACCTTGATCAAGGCCAGCGCGGCGGGCGCAGCAATGCTGTCACCGGCTTTTTCCACGATGGTACACGCCGCGACTGGCGATGTGGCGGCGGTCAAGGCTGCGGTAGGGGCACGCAAGGCGGTCACGGTGCAAAAGCTGCGGGACTGGATCGCGGTCCCGACGATTGCCGCTGAACAGCGCAACATCAAGGAGGGCGTTGCCCAGATGATCGCGCTCGCCCGCGACTCCGGTTTTGCCAATGCCAAGGAAATACCGACCGGCGGGGTTCCATCAGTATTCGGCACGATCGATGTTGGTGCGCCCACTTGGGTCGCGGTCTACTTCATGTACGACGTCAAGCAATATGATCCCGCCGAATGGACTTCGCCGCCGCTTGAAGGGCAACTGGTTGACCGTCCGGGTCTTGGCAAGGTGATGATCGGACGGGGGACGGTCAACACCAAGGGCCCGCAGATGGCCTTCCTCGCGGCGCTCGACGCTTTCAAGGCAGCCAAGCGCAAGCTGCCGGTCAACGTCGTGCTGATAGCGGAAGGCGAAGAGGAAATCGCTTCAACCAATTTCCATAACGCCATTCGCAATCCCGAAGTGCATGCAGCGCTCAAAAAGTGCAGCGGAATTTTCATTCCCTTTGCCGGGCAGTCGCTCAACGGAAATGTGTCGGTCGATCTGGGTGCCAAGGGTGCGCTTGAACTGGAACTGGTTTCAAGCGGCGAAAAATGGGGACGCGGCCCGACCAAAGACATTCATTCGAGCAATTTCGCGCGTGTTGATAGTCCAGCCTGGCATCTGGTTCAGGCGCTCAACACGCTGATGAAACCCGACGGGCACACCATCGCGGTCGAGGGCTGGTATGATAATGTGAAGCCACTCACCGCACGGCAAAAGGAACTGATCGCCGACACGGCGCGCCGGACCAGCGAAGAAGAGGCCAAGAAGATGCTGGGCGTCCAGCGCTGGATCCGCGATGAGGATTGGCAGACCTCGCTGGAACGCTTTGTGTCACAGCCGACGATGAACATTCAGGGACTGACCGGCGGTTATATGGGGCCGGGCGGCAAGACCGTACTGCCGCATCGCGCGACCGCCAAAATGGAGTTTCGCCTTGTTCCCGACATGACTCGTGAGGAAGCCGAGCAGAAGTTCAAGGCGCATCTCGCCAAACACGGATTTGGCGACATCGAAGTCAATGTTACCGGCGGCTACGGTCCGACAGAGACCGAAGAAGACAGCGTGATCGTACGGGCGCAGAAGGCGATGCTGGAGCGCGCAGGCGTCGGCTATTCGATCAACCCCCGGCTGGCAGGTTCATGGCCAGGCGTCGTGTTCACCGGTCCGCCGCTTAACCTTCCGGCGGCCCAGATCGGCCTTGGCCATGGTGGCCTCGCGCACAGTCCGGACGAATTCTACCTGATCGACAGCAATAATCCGAAGGTGGCAGGCATGGATGGTGCGACCAGCGCCTATGTCGATCTTCTGTATGAGGTCGCCGCGCAGGCAAGGACCAGAAAATAGACCAGTCGCCCTGTTTCGGTGGCGAACCGGCTGGTTGCCGCCGAAACCTTTGACGCGACTCGCTCTGTCGACTAGGGGCGAAGGATTGTTTCCCCCACCCTACGCGAACGTCAGTTCGCATACGTATGTGCCTCAAAGGAGCCCATAAGCCCATGACCGCCCTCACTATCGGGTCCGATATTGTTGAAACCAGTGCAGCGATTGCCAAAAACCTTGGCTCGGCAGCCCTTGTCGAAGAAGCTGTAAAAAACGGTGAGGGGCAACTCGCCAAGGACGGCCCGATCGTCGTCAGGACGGGCGCACATACCGGCCGTTCAGCGCAGGACAAGTTCACGGTCAAGGACGCCGAAACCGAAAATACCGTATGGTGGGGCAAGTCGAACAAGCCGATGGAACCGGCCCACTTCGCCGCGCTCAAGGAAGATTTTTTCGCCGCGCTCAAGGACAAGAACAAGCTCTATGTCGCGCAGTTGTTCGGCGGTTCGCAGCCCGAACATCGCGTCAATGTCCAGGTCATCAACGAATATGCCTGGCACAACCTGTTCATCCGCACCATGCTGGTGCGCCCGACGGCAGAGGAGCTTCAGGGCTTCCAGGCCGAATACACCATCATCGACTTGCCGAGCTTCCGCGCCGACCCGGCGCGCCACGGCTGCCGCAGCGAAACCGTGATTGCGGTCAACTTCACTGAAAAGCTGATTCTCATCGGCGGCACCGAATATGGCGGTGAGATGAAGAAGTCGGTGTTCGGCCTGCTCAACTACCTGCTCCCCGCCAAGGGCATCATGCCGATGCACTGCTCGGCCAATATCGGCCCGGATGGTGACACCGCGATCTTCTTCGGTCTCTCGGGCACCGGCAAGACCACGCTCTCGGCCGACGCCAGCCGCACCCTTATCGGCGACGATGAGCATGGCTGGTCGGACACTGCGGTGTTCAACTTCGAGGGCGGCTGCTACGCCAAGATGATCCGCCTCTCGGCTGAATCCGAACCGGAAATCTACGCCACCACCAAACGTTTCGGCACGGTGCTGGAAAATGTGGTGATGGACCCCGAAACGCGCGAACTCGATCTCGACGATGCGACGCTCGCGGAAAATACCCGCGCGGCCTATCCGATCGACTTCATTCCCAATGCCTCGGCCGAAAACATGGGTCCGGTGCCGAAGAATGTGGTGATGCTCACTGCCGACGCGTTCGGCGTGCTGCCTCCGATTGCGCGCATGACGCCCGACCAGGCGATGTATCACTTCCTGTCGGGCTACACCGCCAAGGTCGCAGGCACCGAAATCGGCGTGACCGAACCGGAGGCAACCTTTTCGACCTGCTTCGGCGCGCCGTTCATGCCGCGCCATCCAAGCGTTTACGGCAATCTCCTCAAGGAACGGATTGCCAAGGGCGGCGTCACCTGCTGGCTCGTCAATACCGGCTGGACCGGCGGCAAATATGGCGTCGGTTCACGCATGCCGATCAAGGCTACCCGCGCGCTGCTCAATGCCGCGCTCGATGGCAGCCTCAACAATGCCGAGTTCCGCATTGATCCCAATTTCGGTTTCGAGGTGCCGGTGGCGGTCCCGGGCGTGGACAGCAAGATCCTCGATCCGCGCTCGACTTGGGCCGATGGCGCGGAATATGACGCGACCGCGAAGAAGCTCGTCAACCTGTTTATTGACAATTTCGCAGAATTCGCAGACCATGTCGATCAAGGCGTCCGCGAGGCTGCGCCCAAGGCGGCCTGACGCGACATTTCGCATACAGCTGGAAAGCTGAGGAGAGGAGGGGCTTTCTGACCGCGCGTGTCAGAAAGCCCCTTTTCCTTTGGAGCCAGCGCCAATGCCTTGCTGGAAAGCGGCTAGGGCCGGCGTGACTGGCCGCCCGGTTTCTATTCGAACGAACGGCTGTTTTCGGTGGAAGCGCGGCGCGGCTTATCACGCCCGGCCTCACGGCGTTACCCGATGAACCGGATTTTACCAGCGTCCGCTAGGCAAGGGACGTCGCAGTTCCTAAATTGATGCGCATCCAATTGAAGGAGTAAATTATGGGAATGCTGGACAGCCTCACCGATATGGCGGCCAAAATTGGTCTCGACCCCGAGATGGTAAAGGGACTGCAGGGCAAGTTCGAGGAAAAGCTCGCGGCGACGGGCGACCAGGCGCAGGCGCTCAAGGATACCATGGCCGACTATGGTATTTCGATGGAGCATCTTCAGGCGACCATGGCAAAGCTCAATGCCGAGGGCGGCATGTTCGACAAGATCGGTCTTAGCGGCGAGGATGGCCTTATCAACAAGAGCATCAGTGCCGTTGACAAGGATGGCGACGGCAACCCGCTCAACGATGTCGCCGATTTTGCCAAGGGCCTGCTCGGGAAGAAGTGAAGCTCCGGTTCTTCATTTTGTCATGCTGAACCTGTTTCAGCATCCATAGGCCCGGCCCCACGATGGCGCCGGACGTATAGACCCTGAAGCAGTTCCGGGTGACGATGCGGAAAGGAAAAGAAGGCTCGCAGCTTCGCAATTTTCCCCTGGCAACACCATCAGACGAATAAGGGCGCCGGAATTTCTCCCGGCGCCCGATTTTTTGCGTTGGCGATGCGCGATCAGTCGCGCAGGTCAGCCGGAACCGTGCCGCCATTGGCAGCCAGTTCGTTCATCACGGCCTTGTGCAGCCACATGTTCATTTCAGCCGAACCGTTGAGTTCGCCGGTGTAACCGAGCTCCTGAGCGAGTTCCTTGCGGTTGTCGAGGCTCGAATCGATATCGAGCAGCTTCATCAGGTCGACGATCGAGGTCTTCCAGTTGAGGTCCGAACCCTTGGCAGCAGCAATGCTGTTAAGGTTATTGGCAACGTCAACCGAATCGATTGCGATCGATTCAATCGGGGTTGCCGCGACGTCGGCAGCCGGAGCTTCCTGAGCCTTGGCGGAAGCGCCGAAAATAGCGTCCTTGATGCGCGAAAAAATACCCATGGTAATTCCTTTCCTCCATATGACGCGGACCCGTCCGGCCCCCGCTGCGGGATGATGTAGGGTGGGCTACAGCGGATTCAAACTAGCCAATCATGGTTAATCTGTAAATTCGATGCATGGCGGGGAACATTCCCCGTCCTAAACCCTTGTAAGCAACGAGCTTAACCGCCAACTGTTCCGCATGCCGTTCGTAAAATCGGAACGGCCCATCATGGAGGGTAGATCAATCATGGATATCAGCAGCATTCTTGTTCAGAGCGGCGCGATCGACGGCATCGCCAATCAGCTTGGCATTCCGCCTGCGGTTGCGCGTGCCGGGGCCGGCGCCCTGCTTCCGGCGGTGCTCGGCGGAATGAAGAGCCAGGCCCAGACCCAGTCGGGCGGCCTTGGTGACCTTATCGGCATGCTCGGTGGAATGGGTGGCGCAGGGATGCTCGAGCAGGTGCTCGCACCGAGCGCCGCCAACGTCAATCAGGGCAATGACGTGCTCGGCCAGATTTTTGGTTCGAAGGACGTCAGCCGCACCGTGGCGGCCGATGCGTCTGCCAAGTCGGGCGTCGACGTGGACACGCTGAAGAAAATGCTGCCGCTGCTGGCGATGGCGGTCGCTGGGTACATGGCCTGGCAAGGCCGCCAGGGCGGCGGCGCGGCGAGCGCTCCCGCCGACGCGGGCGGACTTGGCGGCATTCTCGGCAACATCCTTGGCGGTGGCGCCGCGGCGCCGCAGGCAGCACCAGCTGGCGGCCTTGGCGGTCTCGGCAACATGCTTGACATGGACGGCGACGGCAATCCGCTCAATGACATCATCGGCATGGCCGGGAAAATGATGGGCCGCTAGACTCTTTCACGCTGGAGTGAAGCAGGGGCGGGGCAGCGATGTTGCCCTGCCTTTTTTCATGACGGTGCACTGTCATCGCGCCGGCGCCATGGCCAGCGGCCTTCAATTTCCGTTTCAAGCGAGAAGCTGAGCAGCGTGCGGATGAGCACGATCAGGCCCAGCAGCCCGACGCTTTCCCAGGTAAGAGGCGCGGTGACGGTGGAGATGATGTCGGCGCCTACCAGAATTTCAATACCGAGCAGAATGCCTCGCCCCAGATTGGAGCGATAATGGCCATAGGCGGCATCGAGACCCTCGCGCCGCCATTCGCCGGCAAAGGCGATCGTTGCGAGGATGACCGATCCCAGGATCACTGCGACGCCGAAAAGCTCGAGTCCCGACGCGATCGGGGTTACCCATTGCGCGATCCAGCCGTCGTTCATTATCGAGATACCGCCGGTTCCGGATGCGGAAGGCGTTAAGATGGACTGCATGGTTTTCTGCCCTCCGTGCGGTGACGATTGCGGCTGAACCTAGCGCAACTACAGCGTGAATCCAAACTGGAGCCTGCCGCCCGCTGACGTCGTGACAGCTGCTTGAAGTGGCGTAATAAAGTTTCGCCGCCCTGCCACTGGCGCAAACCGGACCAAGTGGTTACATGGGCCGCCACCGCCCCCGACTCAGATGAGGATTGACCCCGTGGCTCATATCGATATCCCGCTCGCCCTGACCTTTGACGATGTGCTGTTGCAGCCCGGGGAAAGCAATGTCCTGCCGAGCCAGGCCCACACCGCCACGCAGGTTACGCGTTCCATCCGACTCAATATACCGATCCTGTCCTCCGCGATGGACACGGTGACCGAGGCCGACATGGCGATCGTGATGGCGCAGCTTGGCGGACTGGGGGTGCTTCACCGCAATCTCAGCGTGGACGAGCAGGCGGCGGCGGTTCGCGCGGTCAAGCGGTTCGAAAGCGGGATGGTGGTCAATCCCATCACCATCAGCCCCGACGCGCCGCTCGTTGATGCGCAATTGCTGATGGACCGCAACAATATCTCGGGCATTCCGGTGGTCGAAGCGAGCGGCAAGCTGGTCGGGATTCTTACCAACCGTGACGTCCGCTTTGCTGACAACCCCAATCAGCCGGTGAGCGAACTCATGACACGCGACGATCTTGCGACCGTTCGCGCCGGGGTCACCCAGGAAGAGGCGCGCCGCCTGCTCCACCAGCGCCGCATTGAAAAGCTGCTGGTGGTCGATAATGATTTCCATTGCGTTGGCCTTATTACCGTCAAGGATATCGAAAAGGCGGTGACCTATCCGGACGCCACAAAGGATGAGGGCGGCCGCCTGCGCGTTGCCGCTGCGACCACGGTCGGCGACAAGGGCTATGAGCGCGCCGAGGCGCTGATCGATGCCGAATGCGACCTGCTGGTGGTCGACACCGCGCATGGTCATTCCAGGATGGTGAGCGATGCGGTCGAGCGTATCAAGAAACTGTCGAACCGGGTGCAGGTGGTGGCGGGCAACGTCGCCACGGGCGAGGCGACCAAGGCGCTGATCGGCGCGGGCGCGGACGGGGTCAAAGTTGGGATCGGCCCGGGCTCGATCTGCACTACACGCGTCGTCGCCGGTGTCGGTGTGCCGCAGCTTACCGCGATCATGGAATCGGCCAATGAAGCTGCCAAGTCAGGTACTCCGATCATAGCCGATGGCGGGCTTCGCACCTCGGGCGACCTTGCCAAGGCGCTGGCGGCAGGTGCGGCGAGCGTGATGGTCGGCTCGCTCCTGGCCGGAACCGATGAGGCGCCGGGCGAAACGTTCATCTATCAGGGCCGCAGCTACAAGAGCTATCGCGGCATGGGTAGCGTCGGCGCGATGGCGCGGGGATCCGCCGACCGGTATTTCCAGCAGGACATCAAGGATCATCTGAAGCTCGTTCCGGAAGGGATCGAGGGGCAGGTTCCCTACAAGGGGCCCGCCAAGGACGTGATCCACCAGCTCGTCGGCGGGGTGAAGGCCGCAATGGGTTATACGGGATCGGCAACGGTCAAGGACCTGCAGGAACGCGCGCGCTTCGTCCGCATCACCAATGCCGGGCTGAAAGAGAGCCATGTGCATGACGTCTCGATCACGCGGGAAGCGCCCAATTATCCGACGCAGTAAGAGGGCTCTGCACGGACGGGCCATGGATGGGCACGGCGCAAGCCTCTCGACTTGCTCCCTGTAGCCTGCGTAAAGGAGCGTCATGACCCCACCGGCTCGCGTTCAGGCTGCCATCGAGCTGCTCGATCAGATCATTGCTGCCGCGCGCGATGGCGGGGCAGCGGCAGATGTGCTCATTGCACGTTATTTCAAGGACCGCCGCTACGCCGGATCAAAGGACCGGCGAGCGGTGCGCGACCTTGTCTATCGCGTGATCCGGCGCAGCGGCGAACGGCCGCAGAGCGGCCGCGCAGCGATGATCGGCCTTGCAGCGGAGGAACCGGAGGTTGCCGCGCTGTTTACCGGGCAGGGCCATGCGCCAGCCCCCGTCGGCCCGGAAGAACAGGGCAGCCCGTCCGGCGCCCTGCCGCAATGGCTGATCCCGCATCTTTATCCCGAAATCAATGCAGTGGAGCAGGCGGCCATGCTCGAACGCGCGCCGCTCGATCTCAGGGTCAACCGGCTCAAGGCAGCCCCAGCCGCAATCGCTGCCATGCTGCCCGACGCGATGCCTGTGGCCGGACTAGATCAGGCATTCCGTCTCCCGCCGGACAGCGCGATCGATCAACTGCCAGCCTATCGCGAGGGGCTCATCGAGGTGCAGGATGCCGGAAGTCAGTGGCTTGCCAAAGCGTGCAAGGCGCAGCCGGGGATGCACGTCATCGACCTGTGCGCCGGCGCAGGCGGCAAGACGCTGGCGCTTGCGGCGGACATGGACAATCGGGGGCGCATCCTCGCATGCGACATTTCGCGGCCGCGTCTCCAGCAGCTCGGCCCGCGTGCTGCCCGTGCCGGGGCTTCGATCATCGAAACGCGGCTGATCGACCCCGGCCGGGAGGCGCAGATGCTGCAGGAGCAGGAAGGCAAGGCAGACATTGTCCTCATCGATGCCCCCTGTTCGGGGAGCGGTACCTGGCGGCGCAATCCGGAAAGCCGCTGGCGCCTGACGCCGGCCCGTCTCGCCCGGCTGGTTGAAACCCAGGCGATGCTGCTGGAACTTGCGCGTAAACTGGTGGCGCCGGGCGGGAAGCTGGTTTATGCTGTCTGTGCGATTACACGCGACGAAGGGGCGGGGCAGATGGAAGCTTTTGTCAGACGCCATTCAGACTGGATGGCGGATAGCAGCATCGGCGATGCGCGCTGGCCGGGCCGCCGCGTGGGCGCTGGACGGTTGCTGACACCGCTCCATGACGGGACAGACGGCTTTTATTTTGCCCGGTTGCAAAGGTCATGAACGCGCGTCACTATGGAAACTCCCCTGCCGGACGTGGACAGGAAAGCTGGATGGAGATGATTATGCGTTTTTCCCCTGCGGCGTTGAGCGCGGCGCTCATTCTCGTCTCCTTTTCCAGCGCCAGCCAGGGCGAAGTGGCGAAGCAGATCGTACTCAATCCAGCTTCGGTCGCCTTTGTCGATGAAGGCCGTAACGAACAGCAGGCCGGGCGCACACAAAATGCGATCAACCTTTATGAATCCGCGCTGGCGATCGATCCGCGCAATGTCGATGCCTATCGGTTGCTGGCGGAAGCCGCGATGGCCCAGGGGCTCTCCGGCAAGGCTATCGGCTATTATATCGCCATTCTCGACCTGATGCCGAACGACCGCGAAGCACTGGCTGGTCAGGGCCGCGCCATGGTGCAGAAAGGCGCGATGGAACGCGCGCGCGAAAATCTCACCCGGCTGCGGACCTTGTGCAAAACCGGAAGCTGCCCCGAAGTCGCCCGGCTCGAAGCGGCCATCGCCGCTGGTCCGCCGCAGCAGCAACTCGCGATTGAAGCGATCCGGCCCAAGCCGGTCGGCAGCGAAAGCGACCCTTCCAAAAACTGATGTTTGATACGAGGTGGAATCGCCACCGCCGCACCGGCTAGGCGCGTTTTGAACGCTCCATCCTTTGCGCAACCGCGACAAAATCCGCGACCGTGAGCGTTTCGGCGCGGCGGGTCTCGTCGATTCCGGCTGCGGCCAGCGCATCGAGTGCGCCGGGCAGCCCCTTGAGGCTTTGCCGCAGCATCTTGCGGCGCTGGCCAAAGGCGGCGGCCGTGAGCGCGGCCATGCTCGCCGGGCGGACATCAGCGGGCGCCGTGGCCGGTGTGATATGCACGACCGCCGACATCACCTTGGGCGGCGGCGTGAAGGCGGACCGATGCACCTTCATTGCGATCCGGGCCTCGCTGCGCCACTGGGCGAGGACGGCGAGACGGCCATAGGCGCTCGTGCCGGGCGCTGCGACAATGCGTTCTGCGACCTCCAGCTGGAACATCAGCGTGAGCGATCGCCAGACGGGCGGCCATTCGGTTCCGCTAAGCCAGCCGGTGAGGAGTGCGGTGCCCACATTATAGGGCAGGTTGGCGACGATATGGTAAGGCGCACCACCTGTCGCCCCTGTGACGTCGACTTCCATCGCATCGCCCTCGATGACCGTCAACTGGTCGGGAAAGGCCTCTGTCAGCTCGGCCAGCGCCGGGATGCAACGATGGTCGCGCTCGACCGCGATCACTTTTGCCCCTGCGCGCAACAAGGCGCGGGTGAGGCCGCCGGGGCCGGGGCCGACCTCGAACACCGTTTCGCCCTTGAGCGAGCCGGGAATGGCGGCGATACGGTCCAGCAATTGCTCGTCAAACAGGAAATTTTGTCCCAGGGCCTTGGATGCTGACAATCCGTGGCGGCTGATGACGTCGCGCAGGGGCGGCAGTGCAGGTGCGGTCACGAGATCAAATCAGGCCGGACAAAGCGCCCGGTTATGCGCCGCTTCGGCGGCCATGCGGATCGCTGCGATCATGGCGCCGGGATGCGCCTCATTGCGTCCGGCAATGGCAAAGGCGGTGCCATGATCGGGCGAGGTGCGGATGATCGGCAGGCCCAGCGTCATGTTGACGCCGTCATCGAAATGCAGCGTCTTGAGCGGAATCAGCCCCTGGTCGTGATAGAGGCAAAGCGCGGCATCATAGGTGGTGCGCATGTGCGGGGTGAACATCACATCGGGCGGATAGGGGCCGCTGATGTCGATGCCTTCATCGCGCAACTGGCGCACCGCCGGCATGACGATGTCGATTTCCTCGCGGCCGAGCGCGCCATTTTCGCCCGCATGGGGATTAAGACCAGCAATGGCGAGGCGCGGGCTTACGATGCCGAAATCGCGGCGCAACCCCTTGGCCGTCGCATGCGCGCGCGCCTTGATGAGCTCAACCGTCAGCAGATGGGGGACGTCGCGGTAGGGAACGTGGATAGTGACCGGAATGACGCGCAGCGAAGGACCAGCCAGCATCATCGTGGCATTGGCCTTCGAGACGCCGCAGGCTTGCGCCACATATTCGGTCTGGCCGGGAAGGTCATAGCCGATCTGGTAAAGCTGATGCTTGGAAACCGGTCCGGTGACGAGCGCACCCGCGGCCCCTGAGCGCGCGAGCCCGGCGCCGAGTTCAAGCGCCTTCAGCGCCATCAGCGCGCCTTCGGTCGAAGGCTGGCCGGGATGGACCGGCCCGGCGGATTCGAGATGCCACACGGGGAGCGCGTCACCGAACAGGCCGGGCACCTGCGCCACATCGTCGATCAGATGCAGTGGGCCATCCCAAACCGCCGAAATGCTGGTGGCATCGCCGACCGCGAAAAAGGGCGGAAGATCAGCGCTGCGCCGCGCTTCCCACGCCTTGGCCGTGATTTCGGGACCGACACCTGCGGGATCGCCCAACGATACGACAAAGGGTCGAAATGGCAGCATGGACATGCGCTATAGCAGATAAAATCGATCCGGCCACGCTCTTGAAAGGCAATGCCGGACCGTCATTTCCGGATCAGCTATATTCGATGATCGCGTCGCGGCGAAGGTCGCGCAGATAGCGCTGGGCGCGCTTGTTAACCTTGTCCTGCCGGATCTGGCTTTCCACCTGCTCAAGCGAGGGCAGCGACGCGGAGTCCGGCATGTCGCGTCCGCACAGGACGAGAACGCTGACGCCTTCCTCGGGTGAACCGAACGGCTGGGTAGTCTGCCCGATCTGGAGATCGACGAGGGTGTTCTGGAGCGGCGCGGGGAGATCGCGCAGCGCGATATTGTCGCGGCTGACAACCGATGCGCCGAGCTTGGCGGCTACCTCGTCCGCCATGCCGCACCCGGCAATCGTGCGGGTCTGCGCCGCGAACTTGCCCGCAAGATCAGATGCCTTGGCGCGAGTCGTGCCAGCCGGGAAAGGCAGCGAAATCTGCTTCAGGCTCAGAACCGCGTCGCGGGCATTGGCAACCAGCACCTTGCGCTTGTCGCGCAACATGATGATCGAAACGCCGCCCGGGACCGCAACCGTGGCGATCTGGCCATTCTGCATTCGCCCGGCCGCTGCCGCGATTTCCTCGGGCAACTGACCGGGACGAATCCAGCCGAGGTCGCCGCCGACAACCGCCGTCGAGGCCTCGGAATATTGGCGCGCATAGGCCTGGAATGATCCGCCCTGCTGCAGCTGTTCAATGATCTTCTGCGCATTGGCCGTGGCCGCCGCCATGGTTTCGGGCGTTGCCGACAGGAAAATTTCGCCGAGCCAATATTCGTCCGAACCGCGCGAGGCCTGCATACGGTCGATAATCGACTTGACCTCGTCTTCGGACACGTTGGTGAAGGGTTCGACATTGCGGCTGAGCAGACGATCCCACGCAAGTTCGCCGCGGATCTGCTGCTTCATCGAAGCCGCAGAAGATCCGTTGTTGGCGAGATAGGCGGAAAAAGCCTCGGGCGTCTGCTTGAAGTTGGCCGCGATGCGCGCAAACTGGGCGTTCACCTCGTCGTCCTTGACTTCGATGTCGCTTGCCTTCGCAGCCTGAATCTGCAGTTTTTCATCGACAAGGTTGGAGAAAATCTGGAGGCGCAGACGCTGTGCTTCTTCGGGTGAAATCTTGCCGCCATTGGCAACGACAATCAGTGCGAGGCGCTGTTCGACATCGGTCGCGGTAATGATCTCGCCATTGACCACGGCCGTCGGCTTGTAGACGTTGGACGGCGTCTTGCTGTCAAAAATGGTAAGGTTCTTGGGAACATTGAGACCCGCATTGGGCATCTCCTGATCCCCGACCTGCTGCGCCGTTGCCGCGACGGGCGAAAGCGTCAGCGCGGAAAGGGCAAGGCCAGCAAGGGCGCGGCGGATCATCATGGTGTGCGAAGTCTTGCGCATAGGTCCTGACAAGTTGAAATCCCTGTTGTGAAGCTGGCCATCCAGCTTGTTCGACCGTGCGGGAATTGCCGCAAATTCGATGAACAGATGCTGAGCGGTCCGTTTGGTTGCTGTTTAGACTCCGAGATTGCGAATGGCTAGCCTAAGCTGGAAACTATTGCCTCGCCGTGCGTCGCCGCTGTCCTCATAATCGCGCCGCCAGGTAACCCCCAGCGTGATGCAATCATCCTCATAGGCGATCCCGAGCCGGTGACGGATCGGGGTGAACCCATCGGTCGTGAGAGCCGGGTCATCGGTACGGTCGGACAAGTCGACGATCGCCGATCCAAACATCGACCAGTAGCGTGTGAGTTGCACCCGGCCACCGACACGGACTTCTTCGCGGTCGCGCAAATCCTCGGCGAGCGTGTCAATATCACGGTTGAGGCGGAGATAGCCGATCTCGCCATAGGTCGAGCGCGTTCCTACCCGCGCGTCGATCTCGTTGCGGCGTATGGCCAGATTGTCCTTGTCGAGCCGGTAGCGGTGGGTGAAGCGGACAAAATCGCGCCACGCGACGGTGGTGCGGCCCACGACGTCGGAAAGCCGATCGGAAAGGCCGGTCCCTTGCGGGAACAGTTCGGGCTTGTTGTTGAGGCGATAGCTTTGCCCGACGACCGCGTTGATCGCGAGGCCCGGCCGGTCGAGGCCCCATTCGACTCCATAGGTCAGGCGGGCGCTGTCCTCGAACCGGTCATATCCGGGGAAGCGATTGAGCGCGAACAGGTTGCTGTCCTCAAGGTCGAACGCACGCGAATCCTCGTTGGGAATATCGACATTGCGGACCGGGGGCGATGCGACCAACTGGATGCGCGGGGTAAAGCGCTGCGTGCCGCCAAAGGCCGGACCCACGAACGGCCACTGGACATCGACCGCTGCCGCCGCGATCCCGCGTGCCTGCCAGCCGCTCTTGCCCCGATAGGAGGCGACCGGGGTCAGCCAGTTTTCATCGCTGTGATAAACGTCGCCGCGGGCATAAAGGGTGAAGTCAATTTCCTGCCCCCACCCCGTCAGGCGTCGCAGATCCCAGCGGGCACCGGCAAAGGCGCGCTGGGTATCCTGTCCGACGGAGCGAAACAGGCCGAGGCTGTTCAGCTGCAACTCGACCTTGCCAGCGAGGATCGGTTCGATCCAGCGCTGGCGGAAATCGATCGCCGGGAGCGCGACCGGTTGCTGCCCCTGGACCTCGCCCGCGCGGAGCGTCTGTACGGCCCAGCCGCCAAAGGAAAAATAGCTCGATCCGCCGATGCGCTCGACACTGGTGTGGCTGCGTAGCCGGTCGTCGCGGGTGATGTCATAACGCCGCAGGAAGGTGCGGTCCGTGGCGCGCCGGATCGACGCCGATGCGGTCCATTCGGGCGTCAGTTGAAAGCGTCCCACTGCATCGACATAGCCCCGGAACTCGCGATTCTCGGTCGATGGAACACCGGGGGAAACGTCGATCTTGCTGCTATAGGTCGCATAGCCGCTGACCCGGTAGGAACCGAGTCGGTTGAGCGCGCGATACTCGCCTTCAAGCATCGGCAGCGCGCCAGTGTAGATATGCGGCGTGACGGTGATATCGCGATTGGGTGCGAGGCGAAAATAATAGGGCAGCTCGACCTCGAGCCCGTTGACCCGGTCAAGCCGGAGGCTTGGTACGAGGAGACCGCTCTTTGGCTCGTTGCGGAGGCCGTGGGTCAGCAAAGGGAGCGGGACGGGCAGCCCGAACAGTTCGGCATGCGCGCCCTTGTAACTGACCTTGTCGCGTGCCTTGTCATAGGTGATCCGCACGGCCTTGACCTGCCAGCTCGGATTTCTCGGGCAGCCATTTTCATCGGTCACCGCGCACGGCGTATAAGCGGCATAGTCGAGAACGAGGTCCCCGTTGGCGAGCTGCTGGCCGCGCTTGGCGGCAAAGCGAGGGCCGTTTTCGAACACGACGAGCAGGTTTTCGACCACACCTTCGCGCAACGACCCGGCCAGTTCGATGCGGTCGCCATAAGCGGTATCGCCTTCGGGGTTGGTCGCCGCGACATTGCCGGTTGCGACCACCCGGTCGGCCTTGCGGTCCCATTCGACCTTGTCGGCGCGCAGCCGCTGGCCGTCATGTTCGAGATAGACGCCGCCCTCGGCCATCAACCGGTTGCCGTCATCTTCATAGCTGGCACGGTCGGCGCTGAAGATCACCTGGTTGTTGGCGTCGCGCTGGGTGATGGTGTCGGCCGGTGCGGGAGGTGGCGGCAGGTCGGCGGCGGGGCCAGCCGGAAGCGCGGGCGGCGGCGCGGCGCTGATGTCGGGGATCGATTGCGCGTCCGGCTCAGGCGAAGCGGGCGGCGTCTGCGCATGAGCACTGGTCGCGGCAAGGGCAACCAGGCTGAGGCCGGATAATGCAAGGACGGCAATCGGTCTCAACACTTGGCTCCGAACAGAAAATTCAATAAGGCCCCTCGCAAGCCGGGGCATAAGCATTAACGCGGCTGTCGCCAAGCGCATAAACTTTTGCAACAGGTGGGGGAACTCCCTATCTGCGTCTCCGCCATCATTCAATCGCACACTGCATGGAGTCTGTCGTAATGAACATCCGTTTCGCCCCGCAATCTGATCCCAAGGCCGCCGTGCAGGTGCATGTCCTCACCAAGAACGCGCTGGACGGATTTGGCGGGCAATTGCCGCAAGGTGCGGAGTTCCTGGCGGACGCGGCTAAACAGGCGCGCTTCGACGCGGCGGCATCGGCCTTGTTCGAAGGCTTTGCCAGCGTTGATGGCACCGTGCGCCGCATCCTTCTCGTTGGACTCGGAGAGGCAAGCAGTTTCGACCTCGAGCGCGCGGGCTCGGCGGTTGTTTCGCGGCTTCAGACCAGCGGGGTAGAGGCGGTCGAGGTGGTGTTTTCCGAATACAGCGGGCTCGACGGCCGGGCAATCGCCCATTTCGCGCTGGGCCTGTTGCTGCGCGACTGGCGGATCGACACCTATCGCACCAAGCTGCCAGAAAACAGTAAGCCCACGCTGAAGAGTGCTACCATCGTGTCAGGGCAGACGGCCGAAGTCGAGAAACTATGGCCCGATTTCAAGGCGGTGGCAGAAGGGGTGCGCTTCACCCGCGAGCTGGTGTCGGAGCCCGCGAATGTGATTTACCCGGAAAGCTTCGTTGAGCGTTGCCAGAAGCTCAAGGGCCTCGGGGTTGAACTCACGGTCCTCGACGAAAAACAGATGAAGGACCTCGGCATGGGCGCGCTGCTCGGCGTGGCGCAAGGTTCGGTGCGCCCGCCCCGACTGCTCGCGATGCGCTGGGACGGCACCGGCGGCGAGCAAAAGACGCCGGTCTGCTTCGTCGGCAAGGGCGTGACCTTCGATACCGGCGGCATCAGCCTGAAGCCCGGACCCGGCATGGAGGACATGAAGTGGGACATGGGCGGCGCGGGCGCGGTCGCCGGTGCGATGATGGCGCTGGCGGGCCGCAAGGCCAAGGCGCATGTCGTCGGCGTGGTCGGCCTTGTCGAAAATATGCCCGATGGCAATGCCCAGCGTCCCGGCGACATCGTGACGTCGATGTCGGGCCAGACGATCGAGGTGCTCAATACCGACGCTGAAGGGCGGCTTGTCCTGTGCGATGCGATGTGGTGGACGCAGGAAACGCACAAGCCCAGTGTGATGCTTGATTTTGCGACGCTGACGGGCGCCATCATCATCTCGCTCGGCAATGAATATGCGGGGATGATGTGCAACAATGACGACCTGGCGGTGAAGATTTCGGCCGCTGGAACCGAGAGCGGTGACCCGGTCTGGCGGATGCCGCTGGGCGATGCCTATAACAAGCTGATCGACAGCCCCATCGCCGACATCAAGAATGTCGGGCCGCGCGAGGCCGGGTCGATCACCGCCGCGCAATTCCTCCAGCGCTTTGTCCAGGACGGCGTCGAATGGGCGCATATCGACATTGCCGGGATGGTCTGGGCAGCGAAACCCGGCGCAACGTGGGACAAGGGCGCGACCGGTTATGGGGTGCGGCTGATGAACCAGTTTGTCGCGGACAATTTTGAGGGTTGATTTCTACCATCTGACCCGTTCGGGCCCGGAAGGGATCGTGTCGGCGCTGGCGGAAAAGCTGCTGACCGGCGGCGAGCGGCTGCTGATCGTCGCCGATGATGCGGCGTCGCTCGAAAAGCTCGACAATGCGCTATGGGTTGCGAAGCCCGAAAGCTTTCTGCCCCATGTGATGGCGGGCGGTGAGGGCAATGAAGACGCGACCGAGCCGGTGCTGCTTGGCGCTGTACCGGAAGCCGCCAATGGCGCGCGTAATATCCTCATCGCTGATGGCCGCTGGCGCGACGCGGCGCTGGATTTCGAACGGGCTTTCTTCCTGTTTGACGCTGCAACGATCGAGGCAGCGCGATCCGCCTGGAAGGCTCTTGCTGGGCAGGGCGGGGTCGAGCGCCATTACTGGAAGCAGGATGAACGCGGCCGCTGGGCCGAAGGGCCTTAGTCACCCGCGCGGCGGATCAACCCGCCACGAGGCTTGAAAAGCCGAGGTCATTGGCAGCATCGCAGTCGCTCGCGACACAGACCCTGTTACGCCCGGTTCCCTTGGCACGGTAGAGCGCCTGATCGGCTGCGCGCAACGTTTCGCGCAGGGTGTCGCCTTCCCGGCGTTGCGCAACCCCTACGCTGGCGGTGACCTGGACGCATTCCAAGGGCGGACTGACCCGCAGCGCCTCGATACGCTGGCGGAGGTCCGCTGCCAGCGGTTCGGCGGCCCCCACATTCGCCGCGTGCAGCAGGATAGCGAATTCCTCGCCGCCGATCCGGGCAATGTTGCCGCGATTGCCAATCCGGTCCCGGATGATCCGGGCGACCGCCTCAAGCACCGCGTCGCCTGCCTCATGCCCGTGCTGGTCGTTGATCTGCTTGAAATGATCGAGGTCGACCATCAGCGCGGCACCATAGCGCGGCGTGTCAGGCGCATCGCCGTCCACCCACTCGATGAAGGCGCGCCGGTTGGCGATGCCGGTCAGCGGGTCGATGGTCGAGGCCTCCTCGCGATCCATGATCGTGTCGCGGCCGATCGCAATAAGCAGCGCCAGCGCAATCGTCACGGCAATGGCAATACTGAACAGGTAGGAGATCTGGATATCGGCGGACCATTCCCTTTCGCCGAAGGCAAAGGGATTGCCTGACATCAGGAACGAGGCCCGGCGGTACAGCATCGGGAGTGCGATCACGGCGATCAGGATCTTCGCAAAATGGTCGCTCTCGCCGTCATGGTAGCGCAGCAAGGGCAAGGCGAAGGCGAGGCAGCCGAGTGGCGCAATCATCAGCACGGCGGTCCGGACAAGCGGATCGGGAAGGACCGCGCTCGACAGGAAATAGGCGCCCGAACACGCCGCAAACCATAAGAGGGCAGGACGAAGCGGGAGGTCCGGTTCGTGACGCAGGCGAAATGCGCGGATCAGCCCCAGCATCGCGATCCACTTGGCGGGCTCGCCGAGCAAGGCGCAAATTTCGATCTGGCGCAATGGCAGCGCTTCACAGGTGATCGCCACCATCCCCGCAAGGCAGCCGACGATTGCCGGGCGTGGGCTGGGGTGCGCGGGTACCATCACGCCGACTTTACGGAAGGTTGCTGCGAGAAGCAGGAATATGGCCGGAACTGCCCACAGAATGATCGGAAATTGTTCCATACGCGCCGCTTCTAGCACAATGCCGGGCTTCAAGGGTTAATGTTTGCCAAAAAAGTGCGAAACAACCCGCCACGCGGACACTTGCCCTTTGTCCATGCCATCGCTAGAGGCGCGGCGACGCTTAACAAGCTTTCCCCGTTTATTCTGGAGCAATATTCATGACGGTTACCCGTACCTTTTCGATCATCAAGCCCGACGCCACCCGCCGCAACCTCACCGGCGCGGTCACCAAGATGCTGGAAGACGCCGGCCTGCGTGTCGTCGCCTCCAAGCGCATCCACATGACCAAGGACCAGGCCGAAGGCTTTTACGCGGTCCACAAGGAACGCCCCTTCTTCGGCGAACTGGTGAATTTCATGATTTCCGGGCCGGTGGTCGTGCAGGTGCTCGAGGGCGAGGATGCCGTCAAGCGCAACCGCGACATCATGGGTGCGACCAACCCGGCCGACGCCGCCGAAGGAACGATCCGCAAGACTTTCGCGGAAAGCATCGAAGCCAATTCGGTCCATGGTTCGGACTCGGATGAGAATGCCGCAACCGAAATCGCCTATTTCTTCAAGCCTGAAGAATTGGTGGGCTAAGCCGAGCAAAGACCGCCAGCAGGGCCTCTGGCGCTTGGCAGGCAGCAGGATCAAAATCCCCCTCGGTTCGCCGCAGGGGGATTTTTTTGTTCTGTGGCCGGAGGTTGAGATGTTATGCCCAGCATCAGGGAGGAGCAACCTAATGAAATTTTTTCTTGCCGCGGGAGCGCTGACCTTGCTGGCGCTCCCTGCCGCTGCCCAACAATCGCGCACCGTGCAATGGGGCGATTATGGCAATGCCAAATATAGCTACACGCTCTGCTATCCGATGCACCTGGTGACGCCGCAGCCGGAGGCGGACAATGGTGACGGACGCACATTCAGAGGCGCGAATGGCAATGAAATCCGCGTCTGGGGTGCGACCAATGCCGAGGACTGGAGCGTTGCCCGCGCCATGAACTGGCGCATTGCCCAATTCCGGAAAGACGGCGGACGGGTGACGTACAAGCGCGCGGGAGCGGGCAGTTTTGTCTTCTCCGGCATGCGCGGCGGCAAGATCGTCTACCACAAGGGCGTACTTGAAAACGACCTGTGGCGCAGTGTCGAACTTGCCTACCGCACCGCCGACCGCCGGGTTTGGGACAAGGTAACGACGCGGGTGGCGGGGTGTTTGAACGCGATGTAAGGGATGCTACCCGAGCTTCATCGACCCCGTTTCCAGATAGCGCTGGTGCCATGACAGGCTCTCGCCGAGCAGCGAGGGCGATTGCAGGCCATGGGCTTCCCTGAGCGCGCGGGCGTAATAATCTTCGAGCATCGGGCGGTAATCGGGGTGCGCGCATTTGGCGATAATCTGTTCGGCGCGCTTCTTGGGTGAAAGGCCGCGCAGGTCGGCGAGCCCCTGTTCGGTGACGATCACCTGAACATCCTGCGTGATATGGTCGACATGGCTGACCTGCGGCACGATCGCGCTGATCTTGCCGCCTTTGGCGGTCGAGGGCGTCATGAAGAAACTGATGAACGCATTGCGGGCAAAGTCGCCCGATCCGCCGATGCCGTTCTGAATGCGCGAGCCCATGATATGAGTCGAGTTCACATAGCCATAGATGTCAGCCTCGATGAGGCCGTTCATCGCGATGCAGCCGAGGCGGCGGATGACTTCCGGATGGTTCGAGATTTCCTGCGTGCGCAGGAGCATTCGGCCGCGATATTTTTCCATATTGGCGTTGATGTCGTGCGCGCGCTCGGGACTGAGCGAGAAGGCGGTAGCCGAGGCGAAGGTCAGCTTGCCGCTGTCGAGCAGGTCCATCATCCCGTCCTGGATGACCTCGGTATAGGCCATCAAATCCTCGAACGGGGAATCGATGAGGCCGGTCAGCACCGCATTGGCGATATTGCCGACGCCCGACTGGATCGGGAGCATCGAGGCTGGGATGCGGCCCTGCTTCACCTCATTGCCGAGAAAGTCGAGGATGTGCCCCGCAATCGTGCGGGCGGTATCATCGGGCGGCGAGAAGGGCGCGTTGCGGTCGGGCTTGTCGGTCTCGACCACTGCGACGACGCGCGCCGGATCCACCTTGAAAGTCGTCTGGCCGATGCGGCCATCGGCGCGCACAATGGGGATCGGCATGCGCTCGGGCGGCAGGCGGGTGCCGTAATAGATGTCGTGCATCCCTTCCAGATGCTCGCTGTGCCAGCTGTTGACCTCGAGGATGATGCGGCTCGCGGTGTCGAGCCAGGTCTTGTTGTTGCCGATAGAACTGGCCGGGATCAGCGTGCCATCGTCCTTGATTCCTGAAACTTCGATTACCGCGACGTCGAGCGGGCCGAGAAAGCCCTGCCACACCATCGGTGCGACCTGCGAAAGATGAATGTCGAGATATTCGATCTCGCCCTTGTTGATCATCTCGCGGGTGACCGGATCGCTGTTATAGGGCATCCGGTAGGAGACGCCATCGACCGCCGCGAGCGCGCCGTCGAGTTCCGGCCCGGTCGAGGCGCCGGTCCACATGCGGATCTGGAATTCCTCTCCGCGCGCATGCGCTTCCTTCATCCGTTCTGCGAGCGCCACCGGCACCGCCTTGGGATAGCCCGCCCCGGTGAAACCGCTCATCCCCACGCTGTCGCCGGGATTTATGAACCGTGCGGCGTCCTCGGCGCTCATCAGCTTGTCGCGAAAGGCGGGGTGATGGATGCGGGTCATGGGAGGCTCCTTGGGCTGGTGCATCTGCGCTGCCTTTGATTTATGTCAGTTTGAAGACCTAGAACTGGTCCGCTGCATCGATCAACTGGGTCAGATGCTTGGGTGCGACGCTGCGCCAGCTGCGAGTGAGCCATTCGGCGACATGGTCCCAGTCGGTGCCGGGGCGATTGAGCTTGAGGCCGATCCAGCCGCTTGCGCCATAATAGGCCGGCTTGAAATAAAGTTCCGGGTCCTGGTCGATCAGCGCCATCATCTCGTCCATGC
The DNA here is from genome assembly GCA_023457895.1 of Pseudomonadota bacterium. Classification (GTDB taxonomy): domain Bacteria; phylum Pseudomonadota; class Alphaproteobacteria; order Sphingomonadales; family Sphingomonadaceae; genus JAFAFE01. Next base: position 123,422 of record JAEXAY010000039.1, on the reverse strand, counting down.
TGTCGGTCTTGACGAGCAGTGCAATGGCGTCGATCCCGTGATGCTGGTCGTTGAAATGCGCGAAATATTTACCGCTCTTTTCCGAACCTACCCGCCAGCCGGGCGCGCAGTGCGAGGGGCGCTCGTGGGTTGCGGGGAGCGCGAGGGCAAGGCCGCGTACCTGTTCGAGCAGCCAGTCCGCCGAGAGCGGGCGGCTGACATAATCGGCCAGCACGCGCGGGTAGAGCTGATGCTCGGCAAAGCGGATGCGGTGCGCGAGCGTGTCCGCCGTGTCGCCCGGCGCGATCGCCACCTCGATCTGGCCGAGGATCGGGCCGCTGTCGAGCTGCGGGGTCACGAGATGAACGGTGCAGCCGGCATGGCTGTCTCCCGCCTCGATCGCGCGCATATGGGTGTCGAGCCCGGGATATTTGGGCAGCAACGAAGGGTGGATGTTGAGCATCCGGCCTTCCCAGACGGCGACGAATTCGTCCGATAGAATACGCATATAACCTGCGCACACGATATAATCGGCGCGCGCTTTACGTATTTCCGCGTCGATCAGCCGATCGAATGCGGCGCGTTCCATCCCCTTGTGGCTGTGTGCAAAGGTGGACACGCCTTCCGCCGCAGCGAGCGCGAGGCCTTCTGCGGCCGGGTCGTTGGCGGCGACCAGCACCACCTCATAGGGGCTCTCCGGCAGGCGGCTGGCATAGAGCAGCGCGGCCATATTGGTGCCGGTGCCGGAAATCAGGACGGCAATGCGGGCTTTGGTCATCGGAGAAGCCTCTTCCCTGACCCGTAGCCCTGAGTTTGTCGAAGGGCGTTTTCAGGTACTGTGCCACAGAGAAGGGCGTGCTTCGACAAGCGCAGCACTTCGGGGACTAATTCACCCCTCATAAGTCGCCGACCACTCGCCGCGCGCGGACCACGTCTCCGCGCTGCCCGCCACGGTGCAGCCCTTGCTGCCTTCGCGGATCTCGCCGATGCGGTGGACGGTTTCGCCCGCTTCGGTCAATGCCGCCATGACGTCATCCACATCTTCGGGTGCAACCACCACCGCCATGCCGATGCCGCAGTTGAAGGTGCGCGCCATTTCCCCGGGCTCGATATTGCCTTGGGCCTGGAGGAAGGCCATCAGCCGCGGCTGTTCCCAGCTATCGGCATCGACGAAGGCATGAACCTGGTCGGGCAGGATGCGCGGAACGTTTTCGAGGAGGCCGCCGCCGGTGATATGCGCCAGCGCGTGGATCTTGCCCGCGCGGATCAGCGGCAGCAGCGGCTTCACATAAATGCGCGTCGGCGCCATCAGCGCGTCGATCAGGCGGACATTCTGGTCGAACAGGGTGGGGCGATCGAGTTTCCACCCCTTGTCCGCCGCCAGCCGCCGCACCAGCGAATAGCCATTACTGTGAACCCCCGAGGAGGCAAGGCCAAGGATCACATCGCCCGCCGCGATCTTGTCCGCGGTCAGGACCTGGTCGCGCTCGACCGCGCCGACGCAGAAACCGGCAAGGTCATAATCGCCATCGGCATACATGCCCGGCATTTCGGCCGTTTCGCCGCCAATCAGTGCGCAGCCCGCCTGTTTGCACCCCTCCGCGATACCCGCGACCACCGCCGCCGCCACCGCGTTGTCGAGCTTGCCCGTGGCATAATAGTCGAGGAAGAACAAAGGCTCGGCGCCCTGCACCACGAGGTCGTTGGCGCACATCGCGACAAGGTCGATGCCGACCGTGTCATGCTGACCCGAATCGATTGCGAGCTTCAGCTTGGTGCCGACCCCGTCATTGGCCGCGACCAGCAGCGGATCGTTGAACCCCGCCGCGTTCAGGTCGAAAAAGCCGCCGAAACCGCCAAGATCGGCGTCGGCTCCGGGTCGCCGCGTCGCCTTGGCGAGCGGTGCGATCAGCTTGATGAGGGCATTGCCGGTTTCAATCGAGACGCCCGCCTTGGCATAGGTATAGGCTTCGGGTTGGTTGTGCTTGCTGTCCATTCGCCGCGCTTTACGCATTACGGGCTTGGATTTCCACGCCATTGTCGCCAAAAGGGCGCCAAGCATGACCAATATCTCGATTTCAGGCCCGGCTTTCGGCGCAAATGCGCGGTTTGGGGCGGGCATTCTGCCCGGCCGCAACTGGCGCGATGCCTGGCGCAGGCTTTCGATTCGGCAGTGGACGGCCGTGTTTCTTCTGGCGGTTGCGATCGGCAGCGTCGCCTTTGCGCAGATCGAGGGTGACGATCGCGGGATCATGCCGATCAATTCCTCGAGCGATTTCGAAGTCACCGGCGTCGAGGTTGACGTGATGGGCGATAATGCGTTCGATGCCCGCCAGAAGGGCTGGCAGGAAGCCCAGCGCAAGGGCTGGCAGGCGCTGGCGAAGCAGATGGGCGCGCCCGCCGCACTGTCCGACGGCGCGCTCAACGGCATCGTCACCGCGATCGTGGTCGAAGAGGAACTGGTCAGCGAAAAACGCTATATCGCCAAGCTTGGCGTGTTGTTCGACCGGGTGCGCTCGTCGCAGATTCTCGGTGTTAGCGGGGGCAAGCTGCGCTCGCCGCCGCTGCTGGTGATCCCGGTGACCTATATCGGCGATGCGCCCCAGGTGTTCGAGACTCGCAGCGACTGGCAAAAGGCCTGGGCGGTGTTCCGCACCGTCGACAGCAGCATCGACTATGTCCGCACCTCGGGGCTGGGGTCCGATCCGCTGATGCTGCAATCGGGCCAGATCGGCCGCCGTAACCGTGCCTGGTGGCGGGTGATCCTTGACCAATATGGCGCCGCTGACGTGGTCATGCCGATCGCGCGGCTGGAACGCTCGTGGCCGGGCGGTCCGGTGACGGGAACTTTCTCGGCGCGCTATGGCCCCGATAATACCCTGCTCGGCACCTTCCAGATGACTGCGCCCAGTTCCAAGGCGATCCCCGACATGATGGCCAAGGCCGTGGTGCGTATCGACGATATCTACAAGGGGGCGCTCGCATCGGGAAGGTTGCGGGCGGATACTTCGCTCATCTTCGAAGACCCGAACGCCGAGAAGGAAAAGGCCGAAGAAGCCAAGGCGGCCGAGGATCGCAAGACCGAACGCAAGAGCGCTGACACGGTGGCGGAAAGTGACGGTGTGCAGGACGATCAGCGCCCGGCGGCGGAGGAGCCCGCCAAGGCCGAAGCGCAGACGATCAGCGTGTCGGTGCAATATGATTCGCCCGACGCGGCAGCGGTCAACGCGGCGGAAGCCAGCGTACGCGGCGCTTCGGGGGTCCAGTCGGCGGCGACGTCGAGCGTCGCGATTGGCGGCACCTCGGTCATGCGCGTGACCTTCAAGGGCGACATGGCGGCGCTCAAGGCCGCGCTGTCGGCGCGCGGCTGGCGCGTGCAGGAAGGCGGCGGCACGCTCCGCATCAGCCGCTGAACGGGGCGGTGGCGATGAGCCAGATGGCGCTGCCGCTCGATTGGACCCGGACGCAAGGGCCAACGGGCGGCTTTCTTGTCAGCGTGTGCAATGCCGAAGCTGTCCGGCACCTCGAACATAGCGCAACCTGGCCTGTGCGCACGACGATCCTCGTCGGTCCGCGGCTGAGCGGGCGCAGCCTGCTGGGGCGCCTGTTCGCCGAAGCGACCGGCGGCGCGGTGATCGACACGGTGCATGGCGAACGTGACGATACGCTGTTCCATGCCTGGAACCGCGCGCAGGAAACGCGGTTACCCCTGTTGATGATTGCCGATACACCGCCGGACCGCTGGGCCATTGCGCTGCCTGATTTGCGCTCGCGCATGGGGGCTGCGCCGGTGGTTGCCCTTGGCGAACCCGACGACGGACTGATCGCGCCGCTCATCGACCGCATGTTCCTTGATCGCGGCACACGCATCGCCGATGATCTGGCGGCCTGGCTGGCGCCGCGCATCGAGCGCCGCTATGAGGCGATTCATCAAATCGTCACACGGCTCGACGAGGCTGCCCTGGCCGGTCACAAGCGGATCACCATTCCCTTTGCCCGGCAATATTTTGCCGAACGTGACGCCCCGGGCCTGCCGGGGATCGATGCGCCGGACGGAAGTCTCGGCGCCGACGAGGGAGATGATTGACGCATGGCCGTTGCGCCCACCCTGAAAAACCAGCCCGCCGCCGAACCGGCGGTGCCGGCGGATGCGAGAAAACGTTTCTTCAACCGCGAACTGTCGTGGCTCGCGTTCAACCAGCGTGTGCTCGAGGAAGCGAATAATCCGGCGCACCCGCTGCTCGAACAGCTCCGCTTCCTGTCGATCTCGGGCAATAATCTCGATGAATTCTTCATGGTTCGGGTGGCCGGGCTCAAGGGGCAGCAGATCCAGAAGATCGATTACCGCTCGATGGACGGGCGCACCCCGACGCAGCAACTGACCGAGATCGAAAAGGCCACCAACCAGCTATTTTCAGAACAGCAGTCCGAATGGCTGCGCATCCGCGCGGCGCTGCTCGATTTCGATATCCGCGTCGTTACCGAACCTGCCGAGGCCGAGCCGTGGCGCGATTGGCTGAGCGCGCATTTCCGCACGCATCTGTTCCCCGTGCTGACCCCGCAGGCGATCGACCCGTCGCACCCGTTCCCGTTCATCCCCAACAAGGGCATGGCAGTGGTGTTCGACCTTGTCCGCCGTTCCGACAATGAAGCGATCCGCGAACTGGTGCTGATGCCCCAATCGCTGCCGCGCTTTGTCCGCATCGCCGGCAAGGAAGCGGTCTATGTGCCGATGGAAACGATGATCGAGATGTTCTCGGACATCTTGTTTCCGGGCTATGAGGTGGTGGAAAGTGGCTGTTTCCGCGTGATCCGCGACAGCGATATCGAGATCGAGGAAGAGGCCGAAGACCTGGTGCGCTATTACAAGAGCGCGATCAAGCGGCGGCGCCGCGGCCGCATCATCCTGCTCGAACTCGACCCGGCGATGAGCGAGGCGGTCGAGGAAATGCTGCGCGACGCCTTCCTTGGCGATGCTGCCACCATCGTCAACGTCGACGGATTTGTCGGCATTGGCCAGCTTGACCAGATCGTCGACGAGGATCGGCCGGATCTGAAGTTTACACCGTTTACTGCACGTTTTCCCGAACGTATTCGGGAACATGACGGCGACTGTTTCGCGGCGATCAAGGCCAAGGACATCGTCGTCCACCACCCCTATGAAAGCTTCGACGTGGTCCTCTCCTTCCTCCGTCAGGCGGCGGCGGACCCGGACGTGGTCGCGATCAAGCAGACGCTCTACCGCGCGGGCAAGCAGTCGGCGGTGATCCGCGCGCTCATCGATGCCGCCGAAGCGGGCAAGTCGGTGACAGCGGTGGTCGAACTCAAGGCGCGGTTCGACGAAGAGCAGAATCTTCACTGGGCCGACCAGCTTGAACGTGCGGGCGTGCAGGTGGTCTATGGTTTCGTCGAATGGAAGACTCACGCCAAGATCTCGATGGTGGTGCGTAAAGAAGGCAATGCCTTCCGCACCTATTGCCACTTCGGCACCGGCAACTACCATCCGATCACCGCGCGCATCTACACGGACTTGAGCTTCTTCACGGCAGACCCCCGCGCGGGTCGCGACGCGGCGCAGGTGTTCAACTATATCACCGGTTATGTCGAACCGGAAAATCTTGAACTCATCTCGATGTCGCCGCTCTCGATCCGCAGCGACCTGATGCAATTGGTCGATGAGGAAATCGCCAATGCGCGTGCGGGCAAGCCGTCCGGCATCTGGGCCAAGATGAACAGCCTCGTCGATCCTGCGATGATCGACAAGCTCTACGAAGCCTCCAATGCAGGGGTGCCGATCGACCTTGTGGTGCGCGGCATCTGCTGCCTGAGGCCGGGCGTCGAAGGGATGAGTGAGAATATCCGGGTCAAGTCGATCGTCGGCCGCTTCCTAGAACATAGCCGCATCTGGGCCTTTGCCAATGGCAAGGGGCTGCCCTCGCGGCAGGCGAAACTCTACATCAGTTCGGCCGACTGGATGCCGCGCAATTTCGACCGCCGGGTCGAATATATGATGCCGCTTACCAACCGCACGGTGCATGATCAGGTGCTCGATCAGGTGATGGTCGCCAACCTCATCGATAATGAGCAAAGCTGGGTGCTCGAAAGCGACGGAAGCTACACCCGCGTCAAGACGGGCAAGAAGCCGTTCAACCTGCATCGCTATTTCATGAACAATCCGTCGCTCTCCGGACGCGGCAATGCGCTCAGAAAGTCCAAGGACGTGCCGACGCTCGACATAGAAAGATACAAGGCCTGATGGAGGCCTTGGTCCCGTTTCCGGCGCACCGCGTCCCGCGCTCGATGGTGCCTTCGAGTGCGGCGGTCGAGGCCGATCGCGAGCATCGCGAGGCGATCATCGACATCGGTTCCAACTCGGTGCGGCTGGTCGTCTATGGCGGAGCGCGGCGGTCGCCGACGGTGATCTTCAACGAAAAGATCATGGCGGGGCTCGGCCGCTCGCTGTCGGCAACGGGGCGGATCGACGATGAGGCGATGCAGCGCACGTTGGGCGCGCTCGAACGTTTTGCCGCGCTGGTTGCGACAATGGACCTTGATGGCGTGCGCTGTGTCGCAACCGCAGCGGTGCGCGATGCGAGCAACGGCGGTGAAATCCTTGCCGGAGCCGAACAGGTCGGGCTCCGGGTCGAACTCCTGTCGGGGGAACAGGAAGCGGAAGCCGCAGGCTATGGGGTGATCTCGTCGATCCCCAACGCCGACGGCATTGTCGCCGACCTCGGCGGTGGCAGTCTCGAACTGGTGCGCGTCAGCCAGGGGCAACTCGGCCAGCGTGTTTCCTTCCGGCTGGGGGTGCTGCGCCTCGCGGCGGTGCGCGAAGGGATCAAGGACAGCGTCAAGGCGCGCAATCTCGTCGCCGCGCATATCAAGAAGGCGCTGAAACAGGCGGAATGGCTCGAGGACGCCAGGGGTTTGCCGCTCTATCTTGTCGGCGGGTCCTGGCGCTCGCTGGCGCGGCTCGAGATGGAGGAGGACCGCTACCCGCTCCCCGTCATGCACAATCACGAGATGGCGCCGAAATCGGCCGCACGCATCGTGCGTATTCTCGACGGACTCAGCCTTGAGGATCTGAAGGCCGTGCCGGGGCTCAACCCGGTGCGTATTCCGACGCTGCACGATGCGGCGACGTTGCTCGCGACGCTCACCAAGACGCTTGCCAGCAGCCGCATGATCGTTTCCTCGGCGGGGCTGCGCGAAGGGCTGCTCTACTTGAAATTACCAGCCGAAATGCAGGCGCAGGACCCGCTGCTCGCCGCCGCTAAGGACGAGGGCACCCGGATTGCGCGCTTTCCCGAACATGGACGCCTGCTCGACAAATGGATCGCGCCGCTGTTCATGGACGATGACGAGGAAGCCGCGCGGCTGCGGATCGCGGCCTGTCTCCTGTCCGACGTGCCCTGGTCGGCTACACCCGATTTCCGCGCGGCACGCGGCCGGGAGATCGCGCTTCACGGCAACTGGCACGGCATCGACGTCAAGGGCCGCCTGATCATCGCGCAGGCGCTCGACAGCTGTTTCGGCGGCAGCACCGCGCCGTTCGAGGGCGCACCGCCTCTCGCGCCGGTCGCCGCATTGCGCCGCGCGCGGCTATGGGGCCTTGCCATGCGGCTTGGCCAGCGTCTGTCCGGCGGTGTCCAGGACCCGTTGCGCCAGTCGCGGCTCGAACGCGACGGCGGCGTGATAAGGCTGGTGCTGAACAGTGAGGCGGCGAGCTTCTACGGCGAAACGGTGCAGCGCCGCCTCAAGCAGCTGGCGAATGAAATGAAGTGCCGGTTTGAAGTGGCGGTGGATTAACCGCACACCATCGCGTTGATGACGCGGTTGTCGCCATAATAATAGACATCGAGCCGCTGCGCCGAAGGATCGCCGGTGCCGCGATAAAGCCCTTCGATATAGCGTACTTCATGCTGCCCGGCGCGCGCGGCAATGTCGCGCTCGACATCGGGCGCAAGGCCGTGGCCGATATGGTAGGACAGCGCCTGCGCGCCGCAATTGTCGGTTTCGGCAAGACGCGCCAGTTCACGCGGCGCGCCGAACAGGCCGCCGACGCTTCCCAGCGTCGAACAGCCGCCGAGCGAAAGGGCCAGCGTGGCGGCGACGATAGGAGCGGTGGAGCAGGAAATCTTCATCGGCAAACGCCTCCTCATTCCGCCGCAGCCGCAGGCGCGTCCAGCGTACGGGTCATCTTGAGCCGGCCATTCTTGACCGCAAAGGCCAGCCGCCCCTCGACAAGATCGAGCGCGTCATGGCCAAACACATCGTAGCGCCACCCCGAAAGGATGGCGAGGTCCTTGCGCTCGCCGGCGGCCAGCGCCTCGAGATCGTCCGACCGGCTGATGAGGCGCGAGGCGACATTCATCTCGCGCGAACGGATCTTGAGCAGGAGCTTGAGCAGGTCGGCGACGAGCGAGCCTTCCTTGCCCGGGCCTGCGCGGCGCGGGCCGTAATCGGGCATTTCCTCGCGCGGCATCGGCACCGCGTTGTAGAGCGCGCGCATCAGCCGCTCGCCGATATCGTTCGATTTCCACGCCGCCGAAAGACCACGCACGCGACCGAGATCATCCTGCTGTTTCGGCGGATGGCTGGCAAGATCGGCCAGCGTCTCGTCCTTGACGATGCGGCCGCGCGGCAGGTTCTTGGCGCGCGCCTCATTCTCGCGCCATGCTGCAAGCGCCTTGAGCCGCCCGAGCGCCTCCGGCTTCTTCGACGCCACCCGCACCCGCTCCCATGCGGTGTCGGGCGAGGAGGCATAGTTGGACGGGTCGGCGAGCCGCTCCATCTCGTCGTCGAGCCATTCGCCGCGCCCGGTCTGGCGCAGTTTCTCGACCATCTTGGGGAAGATTTCTGCCAGGTGGGTCACATCGCCGATCGCATAATCGATCTGGCGCTTGTCGAGCGGGCGGCGGCTCCAGTCGGTAAAGCGCGCCCCCTTGTCGAGATGATGGCCGAGCCAGCCTTCGACGAGGTTCGAATAGCCAAGCTGTTCGGCTTGCCCCAGCGCCATCGCGCCAATCTGCGTGTCGAACAGCGGGTGAGGGGTCTTGCCAGTCAGGTTGTAGATGATCTCGATATCCTGACCGCCGGCATGAAACACCTTGAGCACATCCTCGTTGCTGACGAGCAGGTCGAGCAGGGGCGTGAGATCAAGCCCGTCCGCCTTGGGGTCGATCGCCGCGGCTTCGTTGCTGTCCGCGATCTGGATGAGGCACAGTTCCGGCCAGAAGGTGTTTTCGCGCATGAACTCGGTGTCGATCGCGACGAAGGGAGAGCGGGCGAGGCGCGCGCATAATTGGGCCAGGGAATCGCTTGTGGTGATCAGCGGGTGAATCTGCATGACATCGGCCCTTAACAAATGATGGCGACTTGACAAAGGGCGCTGTTGCACCTTTAGGCAGCGCCATATTTGCGCCGCCGCTGATGCGCCCGCGCCACCAATCGGAAAGAGCCAGGAAATGCACGCCTATCGCACCCATACCTGCGCGGATTTGCGCGCCGCCCATGTCGGAGAAACGGTCCGTCTGTCAGGCTGGGTGCACCGCAAGCGCGATCATGGCGGGCTGCTGTTCGTTGACCTGCGCGATCATTATGGCCTCACCCAGATCGTCACCGACATCGACAGCGAGGCGTTCAAGGCGCTCGACGGCGCGCGTACCGAAAGCGTCGTTACGGTGACGGGCGAGGTGGTGGCGCGCACACCCGAAACCATCAATGCGAACCTGCCCACCGGCGAGATCGAACTGCGCGCGCGCGACGTGACGGTGCAGTCGATGGCCGCCGAGCTTCCCATGCCGGTCGCGGGCGAGCAGGAATATCCGGAGGAAATCCGCCTCAAATATCGCTTCCTCGACCTGCGCCGCGAAACGCTCCACGCCAATATCGTAACGCGCACGCGGATTATTTCCGACATGCGCCGCCGGATGGAAGCGGCCGGGTTCACCGAATATTCGACCCCCATCCTCACGGCCTCCTCGCCCGAAGGCGCGCGCGATTTCCTCGTTCCCAGCCGCATCCATGCCGGGACCTTCTACGCGCTGCCGCAGGCGCCGCAGCAATATAAGCAGCTGCTGATGGTGGCGGGCTTTGACCGCTATTTCCAGATCGCGCCCTGTTTCCGCGACGAAGACCCGCGCGCCGATCGCCTGCCGGGTGAATTCTACCAGCTCGACCTCGAAATGAGTTTCGTCACCCAGGAAGAAGTGTGGGAAACGATGGAGCCGGTCATCGGCGGCGTGTTCGAAGCCTTCGCCGAAGGCAAGCATGTGACCCCGACCGGCAGCTTCCCGCGCATTCCTTATGCGGAATCGATGCTCAAATATGGCAGCGACAAGCCGGACCTCAGGAACCCGATCATCATTTCGGATGTGGGCGAGCAGTTCAGGGGTTCGGGCTTTGGCCTGTTCGACAAGATCGTTTCGGCGGGCGGTTTCGTCCGCGCCATCCCGGCGCCGGGAACGGCCGACAAGAGCCGCAAATTTTTCGACGACATGAACGAATGGGCGCGCAACGAAGGCTTTGCCGGGCTCGGCTATGTCACGCGCAAGGGCGGCGAGTTCGGCGGTCCCATCGCCAAGAACCATGGCGAAGAAGGCATGGCCAAGCTGTATGACGCGCTCGGCCTTGGCGCCGACGACGGCTTGTTCTTCGCAGCGTCCGCCAAGGAGAAAGAAGCGGCGAAGCTCGCAGGGCTTGCCCGCACGCGCGTCGCAACCCAGCTCGACCTCATCGATCAGGATCGCTTCGAGCTGTGCTGGATCGTCGATTTCCCGATGTATGAATGGGACGAGGACAACAAGAAGGTCGACTTCTCGCACAACCCCTTCTCGATGCCGCAGGGCGGAATTGAGGCGCTTGAGGGGCAGGACCCGCTTACTATCAACGCCTATCAATATGACCTTGTCTGCAACGGCTATGAAATCGCCTCGGGCTCGATCCGCAACCATATGCCGGAAACCATGGTCAAGGCGTTCGAGATTGCCGGGCTCAGCAAGGCGGACGTCGAGGAACGCTTCGGCGGGATGTATCGCGCTTTCCAATATGGCGCCCCGCCGCACGGCGGCATGGCGGCGGGCGTAGATCGTATCGTCATGCTATTGTGCGGCGCGCAGAATTTGCGCGAAATCACGCTCTTTCCGATGAACCAGAAGGCCGAGGATCTCCTCATGGGTGCCCCGTCGCGCCCGAGCGGCAAGCAGCTGGAAGAACTGCATATCAAGGTGGTCGAGGAAGAGGATTGAGGGCGCGCGCGCTTAAATAAAAATGTAGCATCCCCTGCCTAAGAAGGCCGGATGGACGACAGGAATATGACGACCAAAGAGCGAGCGGCCCGGCTGCACGCGACACTTGAGCGTATCGAAACGGCGGTGCGGACGGAGCAGCAGAGGCAGCTCGCCGCGTGGGAGCGCTTCAATGTGCGCGAGAAGTTCACACCCTCTGCCGCCAACCTCGCCGCCTATATCGCGCTGCGTCATCACGAACTGCGCGAAGTGCAGCATGAACTGGCGACGCTCGGACTGAGTTCGCTCGGCCGTCTCGAAAGCCGCGTCCTGCCGGTGTTGCAGGCGACGAAGGCCGCGCTCGCCGCGCTCGCGGGGATGGAACCGGAAGCCATGCCGGGCGAGGCCGCCTTTTATGCCGGTGAACAGTTGCTCGCCGAGCGGCGCGCGCGCATCTTTGGCGCGCCCGGCGAGCGCCGCCATTGCGCGCTGCTCGTGACCTGTCCGGCCGAGGCCGCCGACGATCCATCCTTCATGCTCGGCCTGGCGCGGCGGCAGGTCGAGGCGGTACGCATCAACTGTGCGCATGATGACGCTGCGGCGTGGGCACGCATGGTGGCGCACGCCCGCGCCGCCGAAGCTGAAACCGGGCACCGTCTGCGCATCTTCATGGACCTTGCCGGGGCCAAGGTGCGCACCGGCGAGATTGAAAGGCTTGGCAAGGAAAAGCGCCGGCTGTTCAAGGGTGACCGTCTCGCGATCGTTGCACCCGGCGAGCTGGACCGCGCGCTGCATAAGGGCCTGGCCTTTGCGGTCGAATGTACATTGCCCGAAGCGGTGATCGCCGCTGAAAAAGGCCATACGGTTCATATCGATGACGGCAAGATCGCCTGCATCATCGTCGAAAAGCAAGACGGCGCGCTGATTTGCGAAGTGACCCGCGCGGGCGTGGAGGGCGCCAAGCTGAAAAGCGAAAAGGGACTGAATTTCCCCGATTCCGACCTCGGCGTTGAAGCGCTGACGGCGAAGGACCGGGCCGATCTTGCCTTCGTCGCGCAGCATGCCGATGCCATCGAATATAGTTTCGTGAGCAGGCCTCAGGACATTGCAACGCTGCAGGAGGAACTGGCCCGCCACCGGCCGGCGGATTGGGAAAGCATTGCGCTGGTGCTGAAGATTGAAACCGATGAGGCGATCGCCAATTTGCCGGAACTCATTGTCAGCGCGGGCGCCCGCCAGCCCGTTGCGGTGATGATCGCGCGCGGTGACCTTGCCATCGAGATCGGGTTTACGCGCCTTGCCGAAATGCAGGAAGAGATGCTGTGGATCAGCGAAGCAGCCTGTATTCCGGCGATCTGGGCTACCCAAGTGCTCGAAAATCTGGTCAAGGACGGCAAGCCATCGCGCGGCGAGATGACCGATGCCGCGATGGCCGCCCGCGCCGATTGCGTAATGCTCAACAAGGGCCCTTACGTCCTTGAGGCAATCGACACGCTGGATGAAATTATCGGCCGCATGGGCGGGCATGTGCAGAAGAAGTCGGCGCTGCTGCGTCCGTTGCGCAGTTGGTAGCCCGTATCAAGAAATTTGTCCTGCCGGAGAAAAATATGGCTATGGTGATAGGAAAAGGAGCCCTTTCAGCATGACCCTAAACCTCAACGATTATGAAAAAGGCGAGAAATATGACGGCGATTATGACGCCGACCTCGCCGCGTTGCAGGACCGGATGACGCGCATCCAGCAGGCGCAGATCATCCATGGCCATCGCTCCATCATCATGATCGAGGGTTGGGACGCGGCGGGGAAGGGGGGCATGATTACCCGCATGACCGGCATGCTCGACCCGCGCTATTATGAGGTGTGGCCGATCGCGGCGCCGAGTCCGGAAGAAAAGGAACGGCATTTCCTCTACCGCTTCTGGAAGCGCATCCCGGGCGAGGGCGAGATCGTAGTGTTCGACCGCAGCTGGTATGGCCGCGTCCTGGTTGAACGGGTCGAGGGCTTTTGCAGCGAATCCGAATGGAAGCGCGCCTATGACGAAATCAATGAGTTCGAGGCACAGCAGATCGACAATGGCACGCATCTTATCAAGCTGTTCTGCCATGTGACGCAGAAGGAACAGGACGAGCGCTTCGCCGAGCGGCTCAATGATCCGTGGAAGCGCTGGAAGACGGGCGCAGACGATTACCGGAACCGCGCAAAGCGCAAGCAATATCTCGAAGCCTACAAGGATATGTTCCGGCTCACCGACACGCGCTGGGCGCCTTGGAAGGTGATCGACATGAACAACAAGAAGGCCGGACGGATCGCCGCGCTGACTTATGTGTGCGAGCAGCTGGAAGCGGTCCTGCCGATGCGCGGTCAGCCGGCCGATCCCGAAGTGGTGAAGCTGGCGGAAGAAGCGTTCGGGTTCAAGCCCGAGGAAAAGGACAGCGGCGGGGAGTGACGATGATTAGGTGGCGGGATACTCCACCGCCATCACCTCATATTCCTTCTCGGCTGCAGGCAGTATCACGCGGCGCAGATCGCCTACGGCCGCGCCGCGCAGGGCGCGCGCGATCGGGCTGTTCCAGCCGACCTTGCCGCTCCCCGCGTCCGCTTCGTCGTCGCCCACGAGGCTGAGCGTGCGGCGATTGTCGTCTTCATCGGCGATGGTAACGGTGCAGCCGAAATAGACCCGGCCCTTGTCGGGCTGCTGCGCCGGATCGACGACCTGCGCCGCCTTCATCCGCCGGGCGAGCCAAGCCAGCCGCCGGTCGATCTCGCGCATCCGCTTGCGGCCATAGAGATAGTCGCCATTTTCGCTGCGATCGCCATTCCCGGCCGCCCATGAGACGACCTCGACGATCGCCGGCCGCTCGACTTCGAGCAGCTGGCGATATTCGGTGTTAAGCGCGGCATAGCCTGCCGGCGTGATATAATTTGGCCGTTCCGCCAATCCTGCCCCCTTTGAAGCGCGTCAGCCCGGCTTGTTGGACTTGCCGAGATAGAAGGACAGGGGATTGCGTTCGTGGCGATATTTGGGGTCGGGGTTGATCGTGTCATAGACCACTGCATTTTCGAGCACGCGCTGGACATAGCCGCGCGTTTCGCTGAGCGGGATCGCCTCGATCCAGTCGAGGATCGCGATTTCCCCGGCGCGCGGATCGCCATTGTTGCGCAGCCATTTGCGGACATTGCCCGGCCCCGCATTATAGGCCGCCACCGCCAGCGGATAGCTGCCAAACTGGTTCATCAGCCCGCGGAAATAGGTTGAGCCAAGCAGGATGTTGAAATTGGGATCATAAAGCTGGTCATAGCTGTAACCCATGCCGAGCTTGCCCGCCGTTTCGCGCGCCGTTCCCGGCATCAGCTGCATCAGGCCGGTGGCGCCGGCATGGCTGATGATCCGCTTGTCGAACTGGCTTTCCTGCCGCGCGATGGCGTGGATCATCGTCCACTGGTCGCGCTCGGTGGGGGGCACGGTGACGCTGGGGAAGGACGCGGGGGTATAATCGTTGAGGCCGTTCATCCGCGCGCTGCGTCCGACCATGACCGAAAGGTCGGGCCGCGCGATCTCGTTCGCCAGCTGGGCAGCGAAATAATGGTCCGCATCCGACCGCGCGAAATTGGCGATCGCGCGCACGAACAGGCTCTGCGTCTTCCAGTCGCCTTGCTGGCCGAGCACGCGCGCGGCGCGCACCACGCTGCGGTTCTGGAAGGAATCGCGTTCGGCCCCTGAAAAGCTGACCGTGGCGGGCGGCTTCGGTTTGGGCTGCGGCTGGCCCAGCCGTTCGAGCGCGAGCTGGCCATAAAATTGGTCGAAATGCTGCGCGGCCTGCTGGTAATAGCCTTGCGCATGGTCGGCATGCCCCGCCTGGGTCGCGGCGCGGCCCGCCCAGTAATAACCCTTCGACTGGATCTGCGGCGAGCGCGCGGCCTCGGCATATTTGCGAAACAGGCTTTCCGCTTCGTGCGGGCGGCCAAGCTGTTTCATCGCGGTCATGCCGGCGAGCCAGACGAGGCTGGTATAGTCATCGCGCACCCCGGCGGATTGTTCGCGGATCACGGTGCCGGGCTCGAACGCGTCATCGACCTGGCTGGCGATGTTGAACGCCATGATGAACTGCGCATCGCCGGCCGCGCCGCGCGCGTTGACCAGCAGCGTTTCATACCATTCTTCCGGATCGGCTGGGCGGGTGGTCAGCTGGCGGTCGCGGGCGAGCAGGTTGCGCGCGCCCTGGCTGTCTCCGGTGGCGCGGAGCCATGTCGCGCGGTCGACGATATAGCCCGGATCATTGCGCGCGATGCCATCGACGATCGAGGCCTTGGCGGCGGCGTCGGGCGCGCGGGTGCGCATCGCGAGCCGTGCGTCGAACACGGGACGCTTGTTGCTCGAGGTATAGGGAAGCTGGCGGGCGGCCGCCATCGTCTGACCGCCAAGCAACAGCCGGTCCATTCGCGCGTCATGGTCAACCGGCGTGAGCGCACCGGGGAACTGCCCGAGCAGCCGCGCCTCGTCGGTCGCGCTGAGCACCCCCTCACGCCACGCGCGCCGCGCCGCTGCCTGCGCCTCGACCGCCTTATTGTCGCCCGCCAGCGCCACGGCATAGCGCAGCCAGCCACCCGCGGTGAGCGGCGGGAAACGGTTGAAATAGGCAATGGCCGTGTTGGGGGTCAGGCTATAGTCGATCGGCGCGCTTTCGGCCTGCTTGCGCAGCTTGTCCTCATTGGGCCAGTCGGGGTTCTGGAGCAGAAACTGGACCAGCTCGCCAAAGCTTGCGCCAGTGGTGTCGCTGAGCCGCCGCCACTGCATGACGCTGGTCGAAACCGAAGCATCGACGGGAAGCGTGCGCTGGCTGAGCGGCGCCCAGCTATTCTGATATTGCTGGGCCACCTTGGGTTCGGGCGACGGCAGTGGAACCGGTGCGGGCGAACGCGGAACGTTCACCGGCGTTGATGCATCCGGCTTGGCGGCAACGGCGGCCGGAGCGAGGAGGGAGGCAAAAAGCGAAAAACCAAGAGCAAAGCGAGAAACCATGCTTGCCATAATGGGGGTCATCTCCTTATCAGACGCTGAACAAGGCGCCGGCAGGCGGTGTGAAAGATAGCTGCCCAAAGCCTAAAGAGGCTTTGACTGGCCATGTAAAGGAACAAGTAGATGTTTTCCGGGTCAATACCCGCTCTGGTGACGCCATTTCGCGATGGAGCGTTTGATGAAATCGCTTTCCGCCGGTTTGTCGACTGGCAGATCGCGGAAGGCTCGAACGGGCTGGTTCCGTGCGGCACCACGGGGGAAAGCCCGACGCTGTCCTATGAAGAACATTACCGCGTTATCGAGGTCTGCATCGAGCAGGCGGCGGGCCGGGTTCCGGTGATTGCAGGCGCAGGCTCCAATGATACCGCGACCGCGGTGCGGCACATGGATTTTGCCCAGAAGGCGGGCGCCGATGCCGCGCTGGTGGTCGTCCCCTATTATAACAAGCCAAGCCAGGAAGGGCTCTACGCCCATTTCGCGCATCTCGCCGAAAAGTCCGACCTGCCGATCATTCTCTATAATGTGCCGGGGCGCACGGTGGCTGATCTTTTGCCCGAAACGGTGGCGCGGCTCGCGGAAATCCCTTCGATCGTGGGGATCAAGGATGCCAGCGGAAATCTCGCGCGGGTGTCGTCGCACCTCATCGATTGCGGCAGCGATTTCTGTCAGCTTTCCGGCAATGACGATATGGCGGTGGCGTTCAATGCGGCCGGCGGCGTGGGGTGCATTTCGGTAACCGCCAATGTTGCGCCGGGCCTTTGCGCCGAGCTTCAGGCTGCATCGCTGGCGGCAGACAGGGCGACGGCGATCGAGATCAACAACAAGCTCCAGCTGCTGCACCTCGCGCTGTTCGCTGATACTTCGCCCGGGCCGACCAAATATGCCTTGTCGCGCATCCATGACTGGTTCGATCCCGAAGTGCGGCTGCCGGTCATTCCCGCCAATGCGGGCGCGCGCGAGGCGGTCGACAAGGCGCTGGTCGCGGCCGATCTGCTCTGACCCCCTTAATAACCGCTTCAGGCTGATTATATAAACCCGCGTCATGGCCCGTCCCAAACACTCCACCTTCGACAAGCAGAAGACCGTTGCCGAGAACCGGCGCGCGCGGTTCGATTATGCGATCGACGACGTGTATGAGGCGGGGATCGTGCTCACCGGAACCGAAGTGAAATCGCTGCGCTCCGGCGAAGGGTCGATTACCGACAGCTATGCCGAGGTCAACGACAATGGCGTGTGGCTGATCAACTCCAATATTCCCGAATTCAGCCACGGTAACCGCTTCAACCATGAACCGCGCCGCCCGCGCAAGCTGCTGCTGCACGAGCGCGAGATCAACAAGTTCCATGGCGCGGTGGCGCGGCAGGGGATGACGCTGGTGCCGCTGTCGATCTATTTCAACGGACGCGGCAGGGCCAAGGTCGAACTGGCGCTGGCCAAGGGCAAGAAGGCGCATGACAAGCGCGAGACGATCAAGGAACGCGACTGGAAGCGCGAGCAGGGCCGCCTGCTGCGGGATCGCGGCTAGCCGATGCTCGAACGGCTGCAGACCTGGGCCAACGAAAAGATGCCGACCCGCGAGGGGATGGCGGAAAACAAATATATCCGTCCCTTCGCCCATCGGGTGCTGCGCAGCGAATTGTGGCGCTTCAACCGCCGGTCAGTGCCGCGCGGCGTGGCGCTTGGCGTTCTTGCGGGCGTGGTGCCGGTCGCGCAGATGCTGATTGCGGCGCTCCTTGCGCTGCCAGCGCGGGCCAATGTGCCGATCGCGGTGTTGACGACCTTCATCACCAATCCGCTGACCACCCCGCTGATCCTCGCCGCCGCCTACAAGATCGGGCAATGGATGCTGCGGTTCGACAGCCTAACCTATGGCCGTCCACTCAATACCGTGGCACATTCGGACCATGTCGAAACCTGGATGGAATGGTTCACCGGCAATGCCGGGCTAATCGCGATGAACACCGCGGTCGGGCTGGTGACGCTGGCGGTGATTGGCGCGGCGGTCGGCTATCTGCTGGCGAGTCTCGTCTGGCGCTGGTGGATCGCGCGAAAGTGGCGGCAGCGCACGAAAAAGCGCGCAGAGCGCGGTTGAAACCCGCGCGCGGGCTTATATAGCATTATCATGAAGTCATCCGGTTCCGGGTGCAGGCTAAGGATACCAACATTATCATGACCAATTTTGTTGATCTCAACACCAGGTGGAAATCGGCTCTGGCGGGCGGCGCTGCGCTGCTGGCGCTCGCCGGCTGCGCCACGGTGACCGACAGTGCAGCCAGCGAGGCAGCGAAGTACGTCGTAGAGGAAACCGCGCAGGCGACTTTCGTTCCGGCAAAGGCGGCTCCGACCTATGGCAGCTTCGGCATGGACGAGGCCGGCATGGACAAGAGCGTTGCTCCGGGCGATGATTTCTACGCCTATGCCAATGGCAACTGGGCGCGCACCACGGCGATCCCCGCCGACAAGTCCAATTACGGCATGTTCACCGTGCTTGATGACCTGTCGAAGAAGCGCACACAGGAAATTCTGGAAAGCGCGAAATCCGATCCGAACAGCCGGATCGGCCGCGCCTATGCGAGCTTCCTTGATGAAGCCACCGTCGAAGCCAAGGGCCTCGCCCCGATTGAGCCGTGGCTCAATGAAATCCGCGCGATGAAGACCAAGGCGGACTATGTCGCACTCGCGGCTAGGGGCGATCGCATGGGCATCGGCGGGGTCAACTATGCCTATATCGGCCAGGACGACAAGAATCCCGAAACCTATATCCCGGTGCTCGGCCAATATGGCCTCGGCATGCCCGACCGCGACTATTATCTGTCGAACGCCGCCCAGTTTGCCGGCGCGCGGACGAAGTATCTCGCCTATCTCCAGAATATGCTGACGCTGATGGGCGAGAAGAACGCCGCTGCGCGCGCGCAGGCGCTGTTCAATTTCGAAAAGCAGATTGCGACGGCGCACTGGACCAAGGTCGACAGCCGTGACGCGGACAAGACCTATAACAAGATGACGGTCGCGCAACTCACCAGGCTGACGCCGGGCTATGACTATGCCGCCTGGCTCAAGGGCGTCGGGATCAACAGCAACGAGGTGATCGTCAGCCAGCCGTCGGCGCTTGCCGGCATCGCCAGGGCAGTCAAGGCCGCGCCGCTCACCGTGCTGCGCGACCAGCTGATGATCCGCAGCCTGTCGGCCTATGCCGGGGTGCTGCCGGATCGCATTGCCAAGGAAAATTTCGCTTTCTACGGCACTGCGCTGTCGGGCACGCCGCAGATGGAACCGCGCTGGAAACGTGCGGTCAACTTCACCGTCGGGGGCCTCAGCGACGATGTCAGCAAGGATTACATCGCGCGCTTCTATCCGCCCGAAACCAAGGCTGCGGCCGATGAACTGGTCCGCAACGTGGTCGCCGCAATGGGGCGCCGCATCGATGCGCTCGCATGGATGGCACCCGCGACCAAGGAAAAGGCGCGCGGCAAGCTCGCGGCCTTCACCACCAAGATCGGCTATCCCGACCGCTGGCAGGATTATAGCAGCATCGACATCAAGACCGACGACCTGTTCGGCAACGCGGTGCGGATGAACCAGTGGGCGCACGACGATCAACTGTCCAAGCTCGGTCAGCCGATCCGCCGCTGGGAATGGGGGATGACCCCGATGGAAATCAACGCCTATGCCAATTTCGGCATGAACGAGATCGTTTTCCCCGCCGCGATTCTCCAGCCGCCCTTCTTTGATCCCAATGCCGACGCCGCGATGAACTATGGCGGGATCGGCGCAGTCATCGGCCATGAAATCAGCCATCATTTCGACGATCAGGGCTCGAAATATGATTCGACCGGCAAGCTTACGACCTGGTGGACCGATGCCGACGTCGCGGCCTTCAAGGCGGCGGCGCAAAAGCTGGTCGCGCAATATAACCAGTATGAGCCGCTCCCGGGCCAGAAGATCAACGGCGAGTTCACGCTGGGCGAAAATATCGGCGATCTCGCCGGGCTCGCGGTCGCCTATGATGCCTACAAGGCGTCGCTCGGCGGCAAGGAAGCGCCGGTCCTCAATGGTCTCACGGGCGACCAGCGCTTCTTCCTCGGCTGGGCGCAGGTGTGGCGCCGCAACTATCGTGAAGCCAACCTCTCGCAGCGGCTCACCACCGATCCGCATTCGCCTTCGATCCAGCGTGCATGGGTCGTGCGCAATCAGGACGCATGGTATGACGCCTATAATGTGCAGCCGGGCCAGAAACTCTATCTGCCGGCCGGCGAGCGCGTGCATATCTGGTAGGACTGATCCAGTTCCTTGCCTTTCAAGCGCGCCTTGACCGACCGCCCGTTTCTGACGCCTGGCGCCGGAGGTTATGGCGGGCTGAACCGGCTGGAATGGTCGCTGCTGCTGTTTGCGGCGGCGGCCAGTCTGGCGCTCGTCCATTTCGCGCTCAACGACTGGGTGATGGCTGCGGGCGTGATGCTCGCCTTCGTGCTGATGGGCGCGGCCCTGATCCTGCTGCGGCGGCTCTACCCCGCGGTGGTTTCGACCGCGAGCGTCACCCCCGACTGGGCGATCACACGCGAGGCTGCGGACCATGACGGGGTCGGCATCGCGATCACCGACCGCAGCGGGCGCATGGTGTGCGCCAATGACCTTTATGCAAGCTGGTTCGGCGGATTTGTGACGCCGCCCGGCCTTGCCGTCGAAGGGCGCGGGGTCGAATATCTGACCGAAGCCGGACGCCGCGCATGGCGCGACGGGCGTGCGCAGGTCAACAGCCTGACCTGCGGCGCGGCGCGGCTCGACGCGGAAATCGTCCGTTCCGGCCATAGCGACGATTATCTGCTGTGGCGCTTCCGCCCGGTCGTGCAGCAGGACCTCGTTTCCGACAGCATCCGTCAGGTCAACGGGCTGGTCGGCCAGTCCTTCAGCACCGCCGGGATCATGACCTGCGTTGTTGGCGGGGAAGGGCGTATCCGCGCGGCCAACCAGGCCTTTCTGGTGCGCGCAGCCGGGAGCCGCGATGCCGAGATTACGGGGCGCGAGTTCGCCACCTTTCTGCGTGTCGATGAACGCGGCCTCATCTATTTCACCCGCGAAACCGAGCGCGGAACGCCGGTCCGGCTGCTGCAGGTGCCGCTCCACTTCGATGACCAGCCAGACGGCCCGGTGCTGGTGCTGATGGTGGATGAAGATGGCGGCGCGCTCGAACATGGTAATTCGACCGATGCGGTGCGGAAACTTGTTTCGCTGCTTCCGTTCGGCGTGGCGATGGTCGACCGCGACGGCCGCTTCATTCACATGAACAACCGCTTCATCCGGGCGGCGGGGCTGGGCGAGGGCCAGCATCCGGTTTATCCGGGCGACCTTGTCATTGCCGAAGACAAGTCGGCGGTCGGCGACGCGGTACGGCGTTACGGCACCGGACAGCAGCTTGGCGGCGACATCGCGGTGCGCCTGCGCAGCAGCCCTGAGGAACCGGTGGCGCTGTCGATCGCGGGCGTGCGCGGCATGGGCGAGGCCGCCGTCCTGCTCAGCCTCAAGGATAATAGCGAGGAATCGCGTCTTAAACGGCAGGTGGCGCAGGCTTCCAAGATGCAGGCGGTGGGCCAGCTCGCGGGCGGCGTCGCGCACGACTTCAACAATATCCTGACGGCGATAATCGGCTATTGCGACCTCATGCTGATGCGGCACACGCCGGGCGACAGCGACTATGCCGACATCGTCCAGATCCAGTCCAACTCCAACCGCGCCGCGGCGCTGACCCGGCAATTGCTCGCCTTTTCGCGCCAGCAGACGCTGCGCCCGCAGATCTTGCAGCTGCCCGACGTGATCTCCGAAGTTTCGGCGCTGCTCAACCGCTCGCTCGGCGAGACGGTGACGATGACGGTCAATCATGGCCGCGGGCTGGGACCGATCCGCGCCGATCCCAACCAGCTTGAGCAGGTCCTGCTCAATCTGGCGGTCAATGCGCGTGACGCGATGCCGCATGGCGGGGAACTGACGATCGAAACCTATCCGGTCGCCGCGCGCGACGTGCCGCGCCTTGGCCGCGATATTCTCCCCGAGGCCGACTATAGCGTGCTCAAGGTGACCGATACCGGAAGCGGCATCCCGCCCGAAGTGCTGCCCAAGATTTTCGAGCCCTTTTTCACCACCAAGGATGTCGGGAAGGGCACCGGGCTCGGCCTTTCGACCGTCTATGGCATCGTCAAGCAATCGGGCGGCTTTATCTTCGCCGATTCCGTTACCTCCATCACGCGCACCGGCAGCCAAAAAACCGGCACCAGCTTTACCCTCTATTTCCCGGTGCATAGCGGACCCGATATTGCGGCGGCTCCGGTAACGCGGGAGATCAGGCCGCGCGAAAGCTGGGGATCGGGCAAGGTGCTGCTGGTCGAGGATGAGGACATGGTGCGCGCGGTGGCCGAGCGCGCGCTCACCCGCGCCGGCTACGCGGTGACGACTGCCGCCAATGGCGAGGAGGCGCTCGCCCAGCTCGGCGCGATGGCGGAGGTAGACCTCCTCGTGTCCGACGTCGTCATGCCCCAGATGGACGGGCCAACACTGGTCAGGGCGGTGCGCGGCGAGCGGCCGGACCTTCCGGTGCTGTTCATGTCGGGCTATGCCGAGGAACAGCTGCGCAAGACTATCGCGCTCGACAATGTCGCCTTCCTGCCCAAGCCCTTCTCGGTGAGCCAGCTGATCGAGAAAGTGCAGGCAGTGCTCAGCGAAGCGGCGGCGGACTGATTACAGGCCGCCATCGAAGCGGAAGGTGAAGCGATAATCCTTTGGCGCGATCGTGCGGTGCTGGAGACGCTCCGGCGTCACCGCGACGAGTTGCAGCTGCCCGTCCGCGATCGCCACCGGCTTGTTGCTGATAAGCTCGACCTCCCGGCTCCAACCGCCGCCCGCAACCCGTGCGCGGACGCGTACCTGCCCCGCCCAGACGCACTCGACATCCTTGGGGCAGCGGCTGTCTTCGAGGAGCCCGAGCGGCGTCACGCTCGGGCCGCCGGCATAAGCCGTCTGGCCAAGCGCAACCGGGCCTTCAACCGGCGTGCCGGGCGCCGCGAGCGGGGTACAGGCCGCCAGTGCCGCGCTTGCTGCCGTCAGCAAAAATTTACGAGCCATATTCGCGCTCCCCATCGCTTTCTTTTCGTCTTCGGCTCAACGCCCGCCACCGGAATTGGCTCCGCATGACACAGATTTGCGGGCGTCATTGCGAGCCAGCGAAGCTGGCGGGGCAATTCAGGGTATAAAAGGGGTATAATCACCAAAAATAATTTGTTCTCCTCTTGTTCCATGAGAACAAATGCGATACATAGCGATTCACGTTGCCGCTTTGGCGCGGAATGAATAGGGAAGGACGGACGGTTATGACCGCATCTTTGAAACTGGTAGATTCCGACAAAGCGGGGAACATGGACAGACAAAAGGCATTGGAAGCAGCCCTCGCGCAGATCGACCGCGCGTTCGGCAAGGGCTCGGCGATGAAGCTTGGCAGCCGCGAGGCGATGGAGATCGAGGCGATTTCCACCGGTTCGCTCGGGCTCGACATCGCGCTGGGGATAGGCGGCCTGCCGCGCGGGCGCATCATCGAAATTTACGGGCCGGAAAGTTCGGGCAAGACCACGCTCGCGCTCCACGCCATCGCCGAGGCGCAGAAGAATGGCGGCACGGCGGCATTCGTCGATGCCGAACATGCGCTTGATCCGGTCTATGCCAAGAAGCTCGGGGTCGACATCGACGAACTGATCGTGTCGCAGCCCGATACCGGCGAGCAGGCGCTCGAGATTGTCGATACGCTGGTGCGTTCCAATGCAATCGACGTGCTGGTGGTCGACTCGGTCGCCGCGCTGGTGCCGCGCGCTGAAATCGAGGGCGAGATGGGCGACAGCCATGTCGGTCTTCAGGCCCGCCTGATGAGCCAGGCGCTGAGGAAGCTCACGGGTTCTATCTCGCGTTCGCGCTGCATGGTGATCTTCATCAATCAGGTGCGCATGAAGATCGGTGTGATGTACGGTAACCCCGAAACCACGACCGGTGGCAACGCGCTCAAATTCTACGCCTCGGTCCGTCTCGACATCCGCCGCACCGGCCAGATCAAGGACAAGGAAGATATCATCGGCAACACCACCAAGGTGAAGGTCGTCAAGAACAAGGTCGCGCCGCCGTTCAAGCAGGTCGAATTCGACATCATGTATGGCGAGGGCATTTCCAAGGTCGGTGAAATTCTCGACCTTGGGGTCAAGGCGGGGCTGGTCGAGAAATCGGGCGCCTGGTTCAGCTATGATTCGGTGCGCATCGGTCAGGGCCGCGAAAATGCCAAGACCTTCCTCAAGGATAATCCCGAGATGATGGACCGGCTCGAAAAGGCTATCCGTGGCAAGACCGCCGAGGTCGCCGAGGAAATGATGACCGGTCCGGGCAGCGATGACGGAGACGATGCCGCTCTCGACGATTGATCGCAACATGAGGCAAGCTCCCTAACGGAGCTGGAAGGGGGCTAGCCATGCAAGGGCGGCCCCCTTTTGCCTGCGATAACGGGGCCCCCTTTTTGCCAGAGAAGCCCGCGGTGCCGCAGCGTGGTATAAGCGGCAAATTCAACTGGTCTCATCGACTTTACCCGCTTGTTTCGGATCGCGGCCTCAAGTAAGCGCGGCGCATGACCTCGACCAACGATATCCGCCGCTCGTTCCTCGACTATTTCACCCGGGAAGGCCATCAGGCCGAGCCATCGGCGCCGCTTGTTCCGTACAATGATCCGACGCTGATGTTCGTCAATGCGGGCATGGTGCCGTTCAAGAATGTCTTCACCGGCCTTGAAACCCGCCCCTTTTCGACTGCGGCCTCGTCGCAGAAATGCGTGCGCGCCGGCGGCAAGCATAATGACCTCGACAATGTCGGCTATACCGCGCGGCACCACACTTTTTTCGAGATGCTCGGCAATTTCTCGTTCGGCGATTATTTCAAGGAACGTGCGATTTCGCTCGCGTGGAACCTGCTGACCAAGGAATGGGGCATCAACCCCGACAAGCTTACCGCGACGGTCTATCACACCGACGATGAGGCGTTCGAGTTGTGGAAGAAGATTGCCGGGCTGCCTGAGCATCGCATCATCCGCATCCCGACCTCGGACAATTTCTGGTCGATGGGCGATACCGGCCCGTGCGGCCCCTGCTCGGAAATCTTCTACGATCATGGCGATCATATCTGGGGCGGACCGCCGGGGTCGCCCGAGGAGGATGGCGACCGCTTCGTCGAGATCTGGAACCTCGTCTTCATGCAATATGAGCAGCTCGAAAGCGGCGAACGCGTCGATCTGCCCAAGCCCTCGATCGATACCGGCGCAGGACTTGAGCGCGTCGCGGCGGTGCTACAGGGCGTCCACGACAATTATGACACCGATACCTTCCAGGCATTGATCGCGCAGTCGGGTGAGCTCACCCGCACCGCGACCGATGGCGAGCACAAGGCCTCACACCGCGTCATCGCCGACCATCTGCGCTCGACCGGCTTCCTCATCGCCGATGGCGTGCTTCCGGCCAATGAAGGGCGCGGCTATGTGCTGCGCCGCATCATGCGCCGCGCGATGCGCCACGCGCATATCCTGGGGGCGAAGGAGCCGCTGATGCATCGCATGGTGCCCGCGCTCGTGACTGAGATGGGCGCTGCCTATCCCGAACTGTTCCGCGCCCAGCCGCTGATCGAAGAAACGCTGCTGCGTGAGGAAACCCAGTTCAGGAAGACGCTCGACAAGGGGCTGAAGCTGCTCGACGAGGCGACCGCAGGGATGGTGCAGGGGCAGGAACTGGCGGGCGAAACCGCGTTCAAGCTCTACGACACCTACGGCTTCCCCTATGACCTCACCGAGGATGCGCTGCGCTCCAAGGGCTTCGGTATCGACCGCGACGGCTTCGATGCCGCGATGGCACACCAGAAGGCGATGGCGCGCGCGGCGTGGAAGGGCTCGGGCGAGAAGGCCTCGGACGATATCTGGTATGACATCGCCGAACGCGAGGGCAGCACCGAATTCACCGGCTACACCGCGACCACCGGCGAGGCGCAGGTGATTGCGCTCGTCAGGGACGGCGCCGAGGTCGACAGCGCGGGCGAGGGCGACAAGGTCGTCATCCTCACCAACCAGACGCCCTTCTACGGAGAAAGCGGCGGCCAGATGGGCGATGCCGGGACGATCAGTTCGGGCACGTTCGCCGCCGAGGTCACCGATACCGCCAAGCCGCTCGGCCGTCTCCATGCCCATCAGGCGGTGATCGGCAAGGGCACGATCAGGAAGGGCGACGTGGTCCAGCTGGCGGTCGATGCCGCGCGGCGCAACCGTGTGCGCGCCAATCATAGCGCGACCCACCTCGTCCACGCCGCACTGCGCGACCATCTTGGCGCGCATGTCACGCAGAAGGGCAGCATGGTCGCCGAAGACCGGCTGCGCTTCGACTTTTCGCACCCGCAGGGGATGACGCCGGAGCAGGTCGCGGCGGTCGAGGCCGACGTCAACGCGCAGATCCGCGGCAACGAGGTAGTGACGACCCGGCTGATGTCGCCCGACGATGCGATCGCCGCCGGCGCGATGGCGCTGTTCGGCGAAAAATATGGCGACGAGGTCCGCGTCCTCAGCATGGGGCAGGGCAGCGACAAGAGCTATTCGGTCGAGCTGTGCGGCGGCACCCATGTCAACGCACTCGGCGACATCGGCCTGTTCAAGATCGTCAGCGAAGGCGCGGTTGCATCGGGCGTCCGCCGTATCGAGGCGCTCACCGGCGAGGCTGCGCGGCAGTGGCTGACCGGTCGCGACGAAGCGCTCAAGGCCATGGCGGCAACGCTCAAGACCCCGGTCGAGGACGTGCCCGCGCGCGTGGCAACGCTGGCCGAACAGGTCAAAAAGCTGGAGCGTGAACTGGCCGATGCCAAGAAGGCGCTCGCGCTCGGCGGATCGGGCGGCGGCGCAGCGGCGGAACCCGAGGACGTCAATGGCACCAAATTCCTCGCGCAGGTGGTCGACGGTCTCGATCCCAAGGAATTGCGCGGCGCGGTCAATGACCTCAAGACCCGGGTCGGTTCGGGCGTGGCGATGATGGTCGTGACCAACGACGGCAAGGCCTCGGTCTCGGTCGGCGTGACCGATGATCTTACGACCCGCTTTTCCTCGGTCGATCTGGTCAAGCTGGCGGTCGCGGCGCTCGGCGGACAGGGCGGCGGCGGCCGGCCCGACATGGCCCAGGGCGGCGGTCCCGACGGCAGCAAGGCACAGGACGCGCTCGCCGCCGTGAAAGCGGCGCTGGGTTAAACGCAGCGCCCTGTTGCCTTCCCCACGGGGAAATAGCCCTCGCTTAGCCGCAGCGCAGCGACCCGATCTTGTTGGTCGTGCCCAGATGGATATTGAGCCGGTCGGGCACATAATCGGTCGTCATCATCATTTCCGGCGTCAGCCAGCGGAATCTGGCCGCGCCGGAGACGCGTTCGACCTCGGCGCGCACATCGGGAGTCGCGGTGCGGCCGACATAATTTTGCACCTTGTCCGCGCCGCACGCGACGGGATCGCTGCCGCTATCGATCGGCGGCGGGGTCATGCAGGCACCCAGCGCTGCAAGGCTCGATGTCAGAACGGCGATAGATGTCATGCGTTGCTTCATGGGCGTTTTTCTCATTTTGCTTTCGTGCCAACCGGCCTGCCGCGATCGGCGGACCCGACCCGCGATAGGCGAACCCGGCGATGCAGGCAACGCTGCATCGCCGCAAAGGTTCATCTGCAGTGTCCGATCAGCTTTCCACACCCTTGATCTTGCCCCACTGCCGCGTCACCGTATAGCCGAGATAGCCGGTGCCGAAGAGAGCGTAGAGCGGTTCGGGCAGCGCAGCGAGATAGCTCGTCATACCGGTCGCAATGGCCGATGCGATCTCCGGGCGAAAGGCGGCGATCAGACCCATCGGGATCGCCCATAACAGCAGCGCATACATCACATAGAGGAAGGACGGCCGGGCGCGGCTGGTCCACGGATCGTGCGACTGGGCCTCGGCGACGATTGCGGAGAGCTGAGCGTGGACCGCTTCCATTTCCTGACTGCCCTGCAGTTTGATGAGTTCCAGCTTGGCGCGGTCGCGTGCTTCGGGATCGGGAATGATCTTGTCGAGCAATTTGGCGACGGGCCCGATGATAGCTTCAATCAATGCCATAAAAATGCTCCTCTGTTTAACCGATACGGTTGGCCAGCCATCCGAACAGGAAGGCTTCGTTGGCAGGCCGCTGTTCGGCGAGCCGGATGTAGCGTTCGCCCTGCAGGGCCTCGAGCGCCTTCAGCAGCACCTCCTCGCCGCGGAACCGGCGTGCGGCGAGGAAGGCACGGAGGGCGTTGAGCGTCTGCGGCCCGATCAGGCCATCGGCGGCAATGTCGGGATAGTCGCGGCCCTCTCGGTTGAGTGCGTTCAACGCGCGTTGCAGCATGCGGACCGCCGTTGCCGGGCCCATGTTGACCGCAGTATCGAACATTTCCCCCGCCACCGCTTCGCTCAGCGGTGCGACATGATCGAGCCTCGGTCCTTCCCAATAACGGGCACGGTAAATTGCGCGCGCCGCCGCCGGCGGCAGGGTCGCCATAGCTCCCGCATAGCCATGCAGTCGCGCGATTTTTTCCGTTATACCCCAGCGCGTTGCGCCGCCGCGATCGGCGGGATGATTGCTGTAGCCACCCTCTCGCTCGATCACGACGTCAATCAGCCGGTCAACATTCATCTTGCTATCTCCCATGCGAATCGTGGAAAATATCAAGAAACCATATGGGTTATATGTAGGACAGATTATTGTCCGTTAAGGCGCGACTACTTCTTTACCCTGGCGGGTCGTCTTGATTGAGTCCGCTCCATAAATGGCTTCGACCATTGGCGTGAGGTCCGGGCTGCGCCGCAGCAGGTTGCCGCCATCGATGGCGATACACTGTCCGGTGATCCAGCCGCTTTCGGGACCGGCGAGGAAACGCACGGCTCCGGCCATGTCCTCGGGCTCGCCCAATCGGCCCAACGGATATTCGGGAAGGAATGGGTCGGTCACGCCCGGCATGTCGAACATCGGGCCCGTCGCATTGCTGCGTGTCATGCCGGGGCGTATCGCATTGACGCGAATGCCCGCGCTCCCCAGTTCGTCGGCAGCGGCGCGGACCAGCCCTTCGAGGGCAGCCTTGGCGATATGGTAGCTTGCAAGATAGGGGAAGGTGAGCTGGGCGGACCCGGACGAGGTGCAGATGATCGATCCGCCTTCGCGCATCAGCGGCGCGCCGTGCCGGATCGCGAGGAACGCGCTAATCACGTTCGATTCGAAATCCTGCCGCAATGTGTCGCTGTCGAGCATCAAGAGCGGCTTGAATCCCGAGCCGCCGACCGTGGCGAAGATGATATCCAGCCGATCGGCGATTCGATGCGCCTGGTGCAGCACATTTTTCATTGCAGCTTCATCACCGCAATCGGCGGCAATTGCCAGAATCGAGGCATCGGGTACGGCGGCCCGGATGGTGGCTTCGGTTTCGGCGAGAGCGTCGCCGCGCCGCGCTGCGAGTACCAATCGCGCGCCATCGCGGGCCAGGGCGATCGCCGAAGCCGTTGCAATGGCGCCGGTCGCGCCGGTTACCAGTGCAGTCATGTCCTTGAGAGCTGTCATGCTCGCGTCTCCTCTCCACTTTTATATTTTTGGCCGGTGTAATGCGTCTTCTGTCGGCACTGGCCAGCCGCATTGAGTTTATCGTGGCAATGATCCGTCGTCCTAGTCCAATTGGACGATGCGAGCTGTTTGCCGCCTGCTCTAGCTTCGCGTTCAACAAGCAAAATAAAATGCGTTGAGGAGAGAAAAATGAGGTCACCCCTATGACCGATGTTCAGCACTTGCTCGACAAGAGCGCGTTGCGGGATCTTGCGGAAAATTATGCCAAGGGCGCTGACCGGCGCGACAAGGCGCTGTGGAGCGCCGTCCTCGCGGAAGATTGTGTGATCGAGGGGCCAGGCTTCAGCATCGAGGGGCGCGAGGCCAATCTTCATTCAATCGATTTTCTTGGCAGAAATTTCGTTTCCACGCTCCACCGCGTGCACAACCAGACGGTCGAGATCTCGGGTGATAGCGCGAGCGGCGAAACCTATTGCACCGCGAGCCACCGCATCGCGGGCGATGGCGGCGACACGATCCTCGACTGGCATATCCGCTATCAGGACCAGTTCCGCCGCGAAGCCGGCGGCTGGCGCTTTACCCGCCGTGCGCTGGTGGTCGACTGGGAAGAGGTGCGGCCGCTCGTCGCACCCGATCATTCGGCACAATCATAAGGGAGCCTTGACCCATGAAAATTCTCGTTATCGGCGGCAGCGGCGCCTTGGGCGGCCATGCGGCCACGCATCTCGCGTCTCACGGCCATGATGTGACGATCGGCAGCCGTTCGGCGCCTCCTGCAGGCACCGCCATGGCGGCCATGCCGCATCTTCAGGGGGATTATGTCGCGGGCGATTATACCGCCGACAAGCTGCGCGGTTTCGACTGGGTGGTGTTCGCGGCGGGCAATGATCCGCGCCATGTGCCGCAGGGCAGTGATTTCGCCGAACATCTCGTCCGCGCCAACCATGAGGCGGTGCCCGCGCTGTTCAAGGCCTGCCGCGAGGCGGGCGTGAAGCGCGCGATCCAGCTCGGCAGCTATTATCATCAGGCGAGCCCCGAGCTGATCGACGGCAATATCTATATCCAGTCGCGCAAGGCGGCGTGCGAAGGCGCGCGCGCCGAAGCGACGGAGGATTTCCATGTGGTGAGCGTGAACGCGCCGTTCATGGTCGGCAATGTGCCCGGACTCCCCAGCATGATCTTCGAACCCTTCGTGCAATGGGCGCAAGGCAAGATTCCGGTGCCGGTCTACGCGCCGACCGGCGGCACCAATTTCATGTCGTTCCGCTCGCTCTCCGAAGCGATCGAAGGCGCGCTGCTGCGCGGCAAGAACGGACACGCCTATCTGGTGGGTGACGAAAATCTGAGCTTCCGCGAATATTTCCAGCTCTTCTTTGACGAAGCCGGCAATGCCGTGACGGTCGAGGAGCGCGACGAGGAACATCCTTTCCTTCCCGATATCGCGATCCCGCAGGGGCGCGGTAACTGGGTGCGGGTCAATCCCGATCCGGAGGAAGTTGCCTTGCTCGGCTATCGCCGCAATGATGTGCGCAATGCGGTTGCCGAAGTGGTCAAGGAGTTCGGCGCATGAGCGTCGCGGTCGTCACCGGCGCGGCGGGCGGGATCGGCGCAGGTCTTGCGCGCGAGGCGGCGAAACGCGGCCATGCCGTCGTGCTCGCCGACCGCGACGAAGCGGGCCTGAAAGAGGTCGCCGCCACCATCGATGGCGATGTGCTGATCGTGCCGACCAATGTGGCGGACGACGCTTCGGTCGCCGCGCTCGCCGAGGCAACCTATCAGCGCCATGAGCATGTCGACCTGCTGTTCAACAATGCGGGCATATTGGTGACCGGCAACAGCTGGGAAATCCCGGCGGAACGCTGGCAGGCGACGCTCGACGTCAATATCGGCGGCATCGTCAACGGCCTGCGTCATTTCGTGCCGCGCATGCTCGCGGCGGACCGGCCAGCGCGGATCGTCAACACCGCGTCGATCGGCGGGTTCCTTCCCGCGCCGCTGATGGCGCCCTATACCGCGAGCAAGTTCGCGGTGGTTGCGCTGACCGAATCGCTCGCCGGGGAACTGATGGCGCTCGACAGCAAGATTTCGGTCTCGCTGCTCGCGCCCGGTGCGGTCGATACCGGCATCTTCCGCGAGGCGCCGACCGCTGCATCGAAGGATTTCCACAAGCTGATGGTCGAAATGACCAGCGTACATGGGATCAGCGGCGACGAACTGGCGCAGCGCGCGTTCGCGGCGATCGATCGCGGCGAATATTGGATCATCACCCAGCCGGAATCCTTCGACGACGTCTTTGCCGCGCGTAACCAGCTCATCACCAACCGGGAAGCACCCAAGCCCCTGCTTCTCTGACCCCCCGTTCCACCACCACTCAAACGAGGCACCGATGAAATTTTCGATTATCTATGAAGCGCAAATGGTCGATACCAGCCGCGAGAGCGAGCAGCGCTGTTTCCACGAAATCGTCGAGCAGGCCAAATATGCCGAGGAAATGGGTTTCGACTGCATCTGGTGCGTCGAACATACCGCGCTCACCCAATATGCGCATATGTCCGCGCCCGAAACCGTGCTGGCCTTCATTGCCGGCGCGACCGACCGCATCCACGTCGGCCATGGCGTTGTCTGCCTTCCCCCGGTGATGAA
This sequence comes from Pseudomonadota bacterium, assembly GCA_023457895.1. GTDB lineage: Bacteria > Pseudomonadota > Alphaproteobacteria > Sphingomonadales > Sphingomonadaceae > JAFAFE01. Next base: position 90,907 of record JAEXAY010000039.1, on the reverse strand, counting down.
CCATCCGGTCAAGGTCGCCGAACGCATCGCGACGCTCGATATTCTCTCCAAGGGACGCCTCCATTTCGGCGTCGGCAAGGGCGGCACCCAGCAGGAGGCGGGCACCTTCGGCTATGACCTCGCCGAACTCGGCCCGATGATCGAGGAATCGATGCACCTCATCCCCAAGATCATGGTGCAGGACGAGATCGAACATGACGGGCAATATATCAAGATACCGCGCCGGCCGATCCACCCCAAGCCCTATCAGGATCCGCATCCGCCGATGTATATGGCCTGCACCCGCGAGGACACGCTCAAGATGGCCGGCGGCAAGGGCATTGGCGCGCTGGTCCTTGGCTTTTCGGGACCTGATGAGATTGCCAAGAAAAACGCAATTTACCGCGAGGCCTGGAAGAACCGCAAGCCCGAGGATCAGGTCGGTTTCCGTCCGACCGAGCATCTTGCGGCACTGTGCGCGGCGACCGTGCTCGACGATCGCGAAAAGGCGCGCAAGATCGGCTTGCGCGGACAGCGCTTCTTCGCCGAATCGATTGCCTACTGGTATCAGGGTGGCCCCAAACCGACGGTCGACGAGGATCTGACCGCCGAGCAGCAGGCGGCGGTGCTGGACGAAGGCAAGCGCGCAACGGTCGCCTATCTTTCCGAAGAAGCGATCCCGATCGGCGACGAGCATACGTCGAACTACACCATCGCACAGGATGCCTATGGCACGCCGGACGACTGCATCCGCTATGTTCAGCGGCTAATCGACGCGGGCGCCGATGAAATCCTCTTCATCTTCCAGATGGGCGGCATTCCCCACGATGCGATCATGGAAACGATCCGCAATATCGGCACCAAGGTGATCCCGCACTTCCGCGCGCAGGGCGCCTGAGCGGATTGACCATCCCGGCGCAAGCTGCCATCGGACCATCCGCCCTCTCAACGGGGAAGGAAAAAGGTTCGGTGGCAGCAGGCGCCTTGCACGACCAGCGTTATGACAGGCTGATTGCGGCGCTTTACGATGGCCTGCTGGCCGAGCGGCCGTGGGAATATTTTCTCCAGTCACTGAGCGCATGGCTCGATGCTGACTATGCGACGCTGATGGTCAAGGGGAGCCGCACGGCAACGCCTGGCACCTTTGTCACCCCCGAGGCCGATCCGGCAACCGCCGCCGCCTATCTTGCCGATTTTCTGACCAGCGATCCGTTTCAGGGCTTGCCCGACGGCAAGGTCATGTCCTTCGGCGAGTTTACCCGCGAGCGCGGCAAGGGCGATGAGTCCTTTTATTCCAATTTCCTCCTGCCCTCGGGCGGTGATCAGGTGATCGGCTTCGATCTCCATTTCCCGACCGGCTTTGAAGCGCGGATCAGGGTCATGCGCAAATCCTCGCGTCCCGACTTCGACCTGCGTGAACAGGATGCGCTCCAGAAGCTGGTGCCGCATGTCCGCGCCGCGACCCGGCTGTTCGAGCGGTTGCAATGGGCCGATGCCGAATATCATCTGTACAGCAGCGCGATGGACCAGCTGAACGTCGGGACAATCATTATCGATCGCGACGGCAAGGTATTACGGACCAATCCGGCGGCTGACGCTTTTCTTGCGCGCCGCGACGGCCTGCGGCTGCGCAACGGCGTGATGGCCTTCGAACTGGAAAGCAACCGCGTGCAGTACAAGGCTTTTGTCGCATCGCTCGACGAAAAGCCGGAGACGCGCAAAATCCGTATCGTACGCAGCGACGGGAGCGCGCTCGCCGGCGTGTTGAAGCCGGTCACGACTCCTGCGATCAGTCTCGAAGGCGCGGCGATCGCCATATTCCTCCATGATCCCCAGGCGCATGGCGCGCTCGACAAGGCGTGGGTGCGCGACCATTTCGGACTGACCGCGATGGAAGCGGCGCTTGGCGTCGCGCTGGCGCAGGGCTGCGCCCTCAAGGACGCCGCTGCCGAACTCGGCATCAGCTACAACACGGCGCGCGCGCATTTGCGCAGCATTTTTGCCAAGACAGGGGTTCACCGGCAGGCGGAACTTGTCCATCTGCTCAGAAACCCGCCGGCCTGACGAACTAGATGTTGATTTGCGTCGCGATGTGACTAGAAAATTACGCAAATCACGGGAGAATGTCATGGTTCGTTATGATTTCGATGGAAAAGTTGCGCTCGTTACCGGGGCGGCGGGCGGGATCGGCCGCGCGACCGCCGAGGCTTTTGCCCGGTCGGGCGCCAGCGTGGTGGTGTCGGACGTCAATGCAGAGGGCGGGGCGGAAACCGTCGCGCTGATCGAAGCGGCGGGCGGTAAGGCGCTGTTCCAGCGTTGCGATGTCAGCAATGGCGACGAGGTCAAGGCGCTGGTGGCGCGTGCGGTCAAGAATTATGGCCGGCTCGATTTCGCGCATAATAATGCCGGCATCAACAATATGGGTGCGAACGAATATGACGATGATGTCTGGGCGCGGAGCGTTGGCATCAACCTCACCGGCGTAATGCTGTGCATGCGCGAGGAATCGGAGGTGATGATGACGCAGGGGAAGGGTGCAATCGTCAACACTGCCTCGATCAACGGGCTGGTCGGCAACCCAGCGCAGCCGGGCTATGTCGCGACCAAGCATGGCGTCGTCGGCCTCACCCGCCACGGCGCGCTGCGCTGGGCGCAGATGGGCATCCGGGTCAATGCCGTATGTCCGGGCGTGATCGAAACGCCGATGACCGCGCCGCTCATTGCCAATGAAGGGATGAAGCAGGTGCTCGACAGCATGACGCCGATGGGCCGGATAGGCAAGGCTGAGGAAATTGCCGCCGCAGTGCTGTGGCTTTGTTCGGATGAGTCGAGCTTCGTGACCGGCCATCCCATGGTGATCGACGGCGGCGCGACGGCGGTTTGAGAACTCACAAAACAAATGCGGGGCCGGGAAGGATACCGGCCCCGCAGCAGTTGCCGCCCCTTTTCAGGAGCGGCCGGACAGCGTTCCTTATTTCTGCTTGAGCATGTCGAGCGCGACGTCGACGATCATGTCCTCCTGCCCGCCGACCATCTTGCGGCGGCCGAGTTCGACCAGAATTTCGCGCGTATCGAGGCCATAGTCATTAGCCGCCTTCTCGGCGTGGCGCAGGAAGCTCGAATAGACCCCGGCATAACCGAGCGCGAGCGTTTCGCGGTCGACCCGTACCGGGCGATCCTGCAACGGCCTGACAAGGTCCTCGGCTGCATCCATCAGCGCCATGACGTCGCAGCCATGGTTCCAGCCCTTGCGGTCGGCGGCGGCGATAAACACCTCGAGCGGGGCGTTGCCCGCGCCCGCGCCCATGCCAGCGAGACTGGCGTCGATCCGGACCGCGCCTTCCTGCGCCGCGACGATCGAGTTGGCGACGCCGAGCGAGAGATTGTGGTGCGCGTGGATGCCGCGCTGGGTTTCGGGTTTCAGCACCTTGTCATAGGCGCGCAGCCGATCGCGCACCCCGTCCATGTCGAGCGCGCCGCCGGAATCGGTCACATAGACGCACTGGGCGCCATAGCTTTCCATGAGCAGGGCCTGCTGTGCGAGCGCGTCGGGCCCGATCATGTGGCTCATCATCAGGAAGCCGGAAACGCCCATGCCGAGATCGCGGGCGATGCCGATATGCTGCTTCGAAACGTCAGCCTCGGTGCAATGCGTCGCGACGCGCACCGAACGCACGCCGATGTCATAGGCGCGGCGTAATTCCTCGACCGTGCCGACGCCGGGCAGGATCAGCGTGGTCAGCACCGATTTGCTGAGCACCTCGGCCACCGCCTCGAGCCATTCCCAGTCGGTATGCGCGCCAAAGCCATAGTTGAAGCTCGCGCCATTGAGGCCATCGCCATGCGCGACCTCGATCGCATCGACGCCAGCGGCATCGAGAGCCTTGGCGATGCTGCGGACATGGTCCAGCCCGTACATGTGGCGGATGGCGTGCATGCCATCGCGCAAGGTGACGTCCTGGATATAGAGCTTGCCGCCTTGGTCGACGTTGAACGTGCTCATGCCTGTATCCTCCGCTGCGCGAGAAGTTCGCCAGTCGCCTTGGCGGCGGCGGTCATGATGTCGAGATTACCGGAATAGGAGGGGAGGTAATCGCCCGCGCCCTCGACTTCGAGGAAGATCGAGGTCTTGATGCCGGTGAACTCGCCCTGTCCGGGAATCTTCAGCGGGTTGTTATCGCCGAAGCGTTCAAACTGCACTTCCTGCTTCAGCCGGTAACCCGGAACATATTTCTGCACCTCGGCGACCATATCCTCGACCGAGCGGCGAATCTGGTCTTCGTCCGCACCTTCCGACAGGGTGAACACGGTGTCACGCATGATCATCGGCGGTTCGGCCGGATTGAGAATGATGATCGCCTTGCCCCGGGTCGCGCCGCCGACATCCTCGATCGCGCGCGCGGTGGTTCGGGTGAACTCGTCGATATTGGCGCGCGTGCCCGGTCCCGCCGAGCGCGAGGATACCGATGCCACGATTTCGGCATAATGGACCTTGCCGACGCGCGATACGGCGGCGACCATCGGGATCGTCGCCTGTCCGCCGCAGGTCACCATGTTGACATTCGGCTGGTCGAGATACTGGCCCATGTTGACGGTCGGCACGGTGAACGGGCCGATCGCGGCCGGGGTCAGATCGACTACCTGCTTGCCATCGGAGCGCAGGGCGGCGTCATGCTCCTTGTGCGCATAAGCCGAGGTCGCGTCGAAGACGATCCCGATCTCGTCATAAAAGGGCAGTTTCCTGAGACCTTCAATCCCCTCATGGGTGGTCGCGATGCCGCGTTCGCGGGCCATCGCCAGCCCCTCGCTATTGGGGTCGATGCCGACCACCGCGACCAGCTCCATATTCTGCGGATATTTGATCATCTTGATCATGAGGTCGGTGCCGATATTGCCCGAACCGATGATGGCAGCCTTAACCCTGGTCACGCTTGCTTCCTTCTAGACAAAATTCGCCGTGCAGCTGCCGATGCCGGACAGCGTCATTTCAAACCGGTCGCCCGCCTTTGCATCTTCGAGCGGCACGAGGCTCCCCGACAGGATGATGTCGCCCGCATCAAGCGTCACCCCATAGGCGCCGAGCGTGTTGGCGAGCCAGGCCACCGCCTGGGCCGGATCGCCCTGAACCGCGCTGCCATAGCCTTCGGACAGCGGCGCGCCATTCTTGGTCACGCTGACGTGGAGGGCAGGGAGGTCATGCGCGCGGGGGTCGGCGCGCGCTTCACCGAGCACGAACACGCCGCAACTTGCGTTATCGGCGACCGTGTCGACGATGCCGATCTTCCAGTTGGCGATGCGGCTGTCGACGATCTCGAAACAGGGCGCGATATATCGGGTGGCGGCAATGACATCGGCCGCAGTCACGCCGGGGCCGTTGAGGCTGTCCTGGAGGATGAACGCGATCTCCGCTTCGGCGCGCGGCTGGATCAGGCCGTTGGCCGCAATATCGATATCGCCCTCGACGAACATGCGATCGGTGAGGAAGCCGAAGTCGGGCTGATGCACGCCGAGCATATCCTGCACCGCTTTGGAGGTGACGCCGATCTTCTTGCCGATGACCTTTTCGCCGTCCTGTTTGCGACGGGCGAGCGCATCGAGCGAGATGGCATAGGCATCGTCGATAGTCAGCGCGGCATCGCGCGCGATCAGCGGCTCGACCGTGCGGCGCTGGCGCAGCGCGGTGTAAAGCTCCTCGCCATAATGAGCGGCCTTATCCACGCAGGAACTCCACCGAATAGCGGTTGAACTCGTCGGCGCGCTCGACCTGGACCCAGTGGCCGACCTTGTTGAAGGTCATCACCCGCACATCCTCGCACTGGTCGAGGAAATAGCGGCCGCCGCTTTCGGGGCAGAATTCGTCATTGAGCCCCCAGAAGACGAGGATCGGCTGCTTGAGATCGCCGAGGCGCGGCTGGAGGTTGGGCGTTTTCATCCGCGCGAGCACATCCTTGGGCTGCGTCCGCGCGACCGCGAAACGCTCCTCGACCAGCTGGTCCGAAATGTTCGACGCATCATAGACAAGGTTCGAAACGAGCCGGCGCTGCTCGTCGATGTTGAAATCAGGGCTGCCAAAGCCCGAGACCATCTTGGCGATCCCCGGCATGGCGAAATATTTGGGCAGTTCCTCGATGCATCCTGGCGCCATCATGATGAGCTTGCCCGAAAATTCCGGATGATCGAGCGTCATCTGGATCGCGACCCCGCCGCCGAGCGAATTGCCGACGAGATGGGCCTTGTCGATCCCGTGAATCCGTAGCGCCTCGTAGAGCGTGTCGGTAAACAGGGCGAGCGTGTAGTCGATGCCTTCCGGTTTTGATGAACCGCCATAGCCAATCATGTCGGGAAGGAGGACGCGGAAACCCGCCCCAACGAACGCATCGATATTCTGGCGGAAATTGGACGCTCCCGAAGCGCCCGGTCCGCTGCCATGAATGAACACGACCGCGGGGTGCGACGGATCGCCTGCTTCGGCCAGATGAATGTCATAACCGCTGGAAACACGGATGGTGGTGGTGCGTAGCTCTGTCATGTCCTGCAGTCCCGGTCAGAGGAAGGTGAAGGCCGGCGGCTGGCCGATCAGGCTGCCGACGACATCGCTTGAGCGGTTGTTCGGGTCGTTGGCGACATGCGCGCGCGCCGCACAAAGGTCGAGCCAGGGCTGCACGATCGGGCTCGACATATAGATGGCGCGTCCGCCGAGCAGCGGCATCATGTCGTCGACAAGGTCCGCAAGGCGTCGCACCACCGAAGCCGACTGATAGGCATAGAGCGCGCGCTTTTCCATGGGGATTTCCTCGCCCCGCGTCGCATAGCCCATGAGATCGTCGAACGTCGCCTGATGCGTGCGCTCCATTTCGCCAATGTCGCTATAGGCCCGGGCGATCGCGGCGTGGAGAATCGGGTCGGCCTTGGAGGCCTTGCCGGTATTGGTCGAAACGCGGTCCTTCATGATCTCGACGGCGCCATTGACCGCCGCCCGCGCGCCGCCGAAGGCTGCGGTCGAGACCGAGCGCACGAACACCTGCGCCCAGGGCAGGGTGTAGAGCGGTCCCGTATTCTCCTTCTGCCCCGGATTGTTGCAGAGGAAGCCGTCAACCGCCTTGTGGGTGCGATATTCGGGCACGAACGCACGGTCGACCACGATGTCGAAGCTGCCCGTGCCCTGCAGGCCGAACACATCCCAACTGCCGTCGATGATTTCATAATCGCTGCGCGGCAGCAGGAAGGTGCGCATGTCGGGCGGGCCACCCGGCTCGGCCGGCGGGACCATCGCGCCGAGGAAAATCCAGTCGCAATGTTTCGAGCCGCTGGAAAAGCCCCAATGACCGGAAAGGTGGAAGCCGCCCTCGGTACGCTCGACCTTGCCTACCGGTTGGTAAGTTGAGGAAACCAGCGCCGAATCATCCTTGCCCCACACCTCTTCCTGCGCACGGCTGTCGAACAGCGCGAGTTCATAAGGATGGCAGCCGATCACGCCATAGATCCAGCCGGTCGACATGCAGCCTTCGGCCAGTTCGCGCTGGATCGCGAAAAAGGTGTTGGGGTGCATTTCATATCCCCCCCACCGCTTCGGCTGGAGTACGCGGAAAAATCCGGCTTCCTGCATTTCCGCAACGGTTTCGGCAGGGACATTATAATCGAGCGTACATTTGCGCGCGCGTTCCTTGAGGCGGGGTTTCATCGCGCGGGCGCGGGCGACCAGTTCATCATGGGTAGGTATGGTATCAGCCGGGCCGGGCGCCTGCGTTTCGCTTGCCATCAATCACTCCTCCTCGCGATCCGCGACTCATCCGCGGTATCTTAAACTCGTAAAAATAACTCGCAAAAAATACGCAAATCGTCAATTGAAAACCGGTTTGACTTTCGATATGCCATTTTTTTAAGTTGAGCGGAGCTACATTCTTTCATAGGCTCTGTGAAAGCGCAGGAGGTGTCTTGAACGGGATTTCGCAGCTTTTGTCCCTCGAGGGCAAGACCGCACTGGTCACCGGCGGTACGCGCGGCATCGGCCGGGCCATCGCCGCGCGGCTGCGCGACGCGGGCTGTGCCGTGGCAGTGTGCGGGCGCAATCCGCCCAAAGAGGCGATCGAGGGCGTCCGCTTCCATTCGGCCGATATTCGCGATCCCGATCAGTGCAAGGCGCTGATCGAGGCTGTCGCGGCGGAAAATGGTGGCCTCGATATATTGGTCAACAATGCGGGCGGCTCTCCTTCCAGCGATGCTGCGACCGCCAGCCCGCGCTTTGCTGAAGCGATTGTCCGCCTCAACCTGCTCGCGCCGCTTTATATGGCGCAGGCGGCCTATCCCTATCTGGTGAGGTCGGGAGGCAATATCGTCAATATCGCCAGTGTGGCGGGTGCGCGGCCAGCGCCGGGTACGACGGTTTACGGCGCGGCCAAGGCGGGGCTTTTGAACATGACGCAAAGCCTTGCGCAGGAATGGGGTCCGGCGGGCATCCGCGTCAATGCGATCATCGTCGGCCTGATGCAGACCGAAACCGCCGAGGAAACCTATGGCGACGCGGCGGCGCAGGCGAGGGTGGCGCAATCGCTGCCGCTCCAGCGCATGGGCCGCGGCGGGGATATCGCCGATGCGGTCCTTTATCTGGCGTCGCCGCTGGCGGCTTATGTTTCGGGCGCGCGCCTCAATGTCGATGGCGGCGGGGAGCGACCCTATTTTCTCGATCTGGTCAAGGGGAGTTGAGCATGGGCGTGAAGGCGCTTGGTTATGTGGTGGTCGAAACCGCGCAGCCGGAAAAATGGGATGAGTTTCTGACCCGGGTCGCGGGCGTGATGCGCGCTCCTGACGCAGCCGACGGCGCTGCGCTCTACCGTGTCGACCAGCGGCCTTTTCGTATCCGTATCGAAAATACGGGACGCGAATGGTTCAAGGCGGCGGGCTATGAAATTGCCGGCGAGGCGGATTTGCGCGATCTTGCCGGGCGGATCGAGGCGGCGGGCCGTCCGGTCGAATGGGCGAGCGATGCGGAAGCCAGCGGACGCGGCGTGTCTCACCTGTTCCGCACCAGCGATCCGGCGGGCAATGGTCTTGAATTTTTCTCAGGTGACAGCAGCGTCAGCGAACCCTTTGTCTCGCCGCTCGGCATCGAAAAATTCATCACCGGCGACATGGGGATGGGCCATGCGGTTTTCTCCGCGCCCAATTTCGACGAAGTGCTGGCCTTCCACCGCGACGTCGTGGGTTTCCATGAAACCGATATGCCGCGCTTCTACTTTGGGGGTGGCGGCGCAGAAGACCCCGGCATGGGCTTTGCGTTCCTGCATGCCGACAATGGCCGCCATCATTCGATTGCATTCGGGGAAGGTCCGGTTCCACCCTCCGGCGCAGTCCATATCATGCTGCAATATCCGGACCTTGAGGAGGTCGGCAAGGCGCACGACCGGATGAAGGCGCTCGGTTATGTCGAAAGCGCGACGCTGGGCAAGCATTTCAACGATGAAACAGTTGGTTTTTATGTGCGAACGCCTGGCGGCTTTGATCTTGAGATCGGCTGCGATAGCCTTGTGATCGATCCTGCCAGCTGGGAAGTGACCAAGCATACCGGCATCAGCATCTGGGGGCATGAATGGGAATGGCAGCGCGCGATGAAGGCGGCGCAGCAGGGAACACCGGCTGAAACAACCGCGGCGTGATGCGGCAATGATAAAGTAGTGAGTGTGGGAGCTATGTTGGACAAGAGAATGACGGCAGCGGACATCGTCGGCCAGCTGAAGGATGGCATGACGATCGGCATTGGCGGCTGGGGGCCGCGGCGCAAGCCGATGGCGCTGGTGCGCGAGATCCTGCGCAGCGATCTCAAGGACCTGACCATCGCAGCCTATGGCGGCGCGGACGTCGGGATGCTGTGCGCGGCGGGCAAGGTGAAGAAACTGATCTTCGCCTTCGTCTCGCTTGATGCAATCCCGCTCGAGCCCTGGTTCAGGAAGGCGCGCGAAGCGGGCGGCCTCGAAGTGCTCGAACTGGACGAGGGCATGTTCCAGTGGGGGCTGAAGGCGGCGGCGTTCCAGTTGCCGTTCCTGCCGACCCGGGTTGGCCTTGGCACCGATCTTGCCGCCATCGGCGGGTTGAAAACGGTCCAGTCGCCCTATGAAGATGGCGAAGTGCTGATCGCGCAGCCCGCCATCAAGCTCGATGCGGCGCTCCTCCATGTGACGCGCAGCGACTGGCGCGGCAATGTCCAGATGCTGGGCGCCGACACCTATTATGACGAATGGTTCGCCAAGGCGGCGGACAAGACCTATGTGAGCTGCGAGGAACTGGTCGAGCGCATGGAGGATGCCCATGAAGCGGACGTCCATTATAATGTGATCGAGCGCTGCTTCGTCAGCGGCGTCACCGAAATCCCGGGCGGCGCGCATCCTTCGTCGATGCCGCCCAACTATGGCTGGGACATGAAGGCGTTCAAGGCCTATGCCGACGCCGCCAAGGATCCCGGCAACTGGGCCGAGGCCGCAGACCGCTTCGTCGGCAAGTCCGAAGCCGATTATATCGAATCCGTAGGTGGAAAGGAGGCGGTCGCGGCTCTCCCGCTGCCGACATTCTGATGGCCGATAAACATGAAATCCCGCCCGCCTCGAGCTTGGTCGAGAGGCGGGCAGGCCGAGCTAGCGTGTCTCGACTTCGCTCGACACGAACGGAGGGGTGAGTATGACCGAAGTTTCCCTGGTAGACCTGTGCGTTTTCGCTTGTTCGGAGGCCTTCCGCAACAATGGCGAGGTGATCGCAACGGGCGTTGGTCCGGTGCCGCGCCTGGCCGCCGGGCTTGCCAAGCTCACCCACAGCCCCGACCTGATGATGACCGATGGCGAAGCCTATCTGGTCGAGCAGCCGGTGCCGCTGGGGCCGCGAGCCTATGACGCGCGCAAGCGGGCCGGCTATCTTCCGTTCTCGCGCTTCTTCGACAGCGCGGTATGGACCGGCCGCCGCCATGCGATGGTGACGCCGACGCAGCTCGACCGCTTCGGGCAGATCAACCTGTCCTACATGGGCGGCACCCATGCCCAGCCCAAGACGCAGATGCTCGGCGTGCGCGGTTTTCCGGGCAACACCATCTACCACCCCAACAGCTTCTTCTTTCCGGCGCATTCGCCGCGCGTGTTCGTGCCGGGTGAAGTCGACATGATTTCGGGGGTCGGATATAATCCGGCGAAGCGCGTTGCGGGCGGCAATTATGACGGGGTCGATCTGCGCAGCATCGTCACCAACCTGTGCGTCATGGATTTCGGCGGGCTGGATCACGCGATCCGCGTCGTCTCGCTCCATCCGGGCGTCAGCTTCGCCGAGGTGCAGGAGGCGACCGGCTTTGAACTCGTTGGCGGTAGCGATCTTCCCGTAACCGCACTCCCCAACGCCGAGGCGCTGGCTGTTATCGCCAGCCTTGACCCGCACAATATAAGGCATAGCGTCATCAAGGATAATCCTCCGGCGCAAAGGCAGGCTGCATGAACAACAAGCTGGTCGAACCGCAAAAAGTCGACATCGTCTATGAAACCGAAACCCCGGTTCACTATGAGGTGAAGGATGGGGTCGCGTGGCTGATGATGGACCGCCCGGGTTATAACAATGCCCAGAACGGCCAGATGACCTATGCGCTCGATGATGCCTTCAACCGTGCGGTGCAAGATGACAGTGTCGGCTGCATCGTGCTCGGCGGCAATGGCAAACATTTTAGCGCCGGCCACGATATCGGCACGCCCGGACGCGACCTGCATCATGAATTCGACAAGCGCCTGATGATCGCGCCGCACACCAACAAACCGGCGGCGGAATTGCTCTACACGCGCGAGCAGGAACAATATCTCGGCATGTGCCGCCGCTGGCGCGATGTGCCCAAGCCGACCATCGCGATGGTGCAGGGGGCGTGCGTTGCGGGCGGGCTGATGCTGGCCTGGACCTGTGACCTGATCGTCGCGTCGGAGGATGCGTTCTTCCAGGACCCGGTCAACCCGATGATGGGTATTCCGGGCGTTGAATATTTTGCCCATGCCTATGAATTGCCGCCGCGCGTCGCGAAGGAATTTCTGCTGCTCGGCGAACGCATGAGTGCGCAGCGGGCGGAGCAGTTCGGCATGGTCAACCGCATCGTCCCGCGCGATGAATTGCGTAGCACCGTCGATGCGATGGCAAAGAAACTCGCAGGGCAGGGCCGGCTCGGCAATTGGCTCACCAAGCAGGCGGTCAACCATGTCGAGGAACTGCGCGGCAAACGCGCGGCGATGGACGCGGTGTTCCACATGCATCATTTCGCCCATGCGCAAAATGATCTGGTAACGGGCAGCTCGATCGCTGGCGTTGATGGCAAATCGGCGTCCGCCTCCAACAAGAAGCAGGCGGACGAGGCGTGAGGATTTCCATCTCCTTTGTCATTGCGAGCAAAGCGAAGCAATCCAGGCGGTTTACGCCACTCTGGATTGCCGCGCCGCTGCGCGGCTCGCAATGACGGGTGTGGCATAATGGTCCACGATCCCCTCTCGACCCCGCTGACTCAGCGCCTCGGCTGCCGCCTCCCCGTCGTGCAGACCGCGATGGGTTGGGTGGCGAAACCCGAACTGGTCGCCGCCTCGAGCAACGCAGGCGCGTTTGGTTTCCTCGCTGCCGCGGTGATGAAGCCCGCCGAACTTTCTGAAGAACTGGCGCGGCTGAAGGATCTCACCCCGCATGATTTCGGCGTCAATTTCCACAGCTTCCAGCCCGGCGCGGCGGAGATTGTCGATATCATCATCGCCAACAAGGACCGTGTCCGCGCGGTGAGCTTCGGGCGCGGGCCGGACGCCAAGATGATCGGCCGCTTCCGCGACGCGGGCATCGTCTGCATGCCGACCGTCGGCGCGGTCAAGCATGCCGAGAAGATGGTTTCGCTCGGCTGCGAGATGATCACAGTCCAGGGCGGTGAGGGCGGCGGGCATACCGGCGCGGTGGCGACCACGGTGCTGTTGCCGCAGGTGCTCGACGCGGTGGAGGTGCCGGTAATCGCGGCGGGCGGCTTTGCCGACGGTCGCGGCCTCGCGGCGGCGCTCGCCTGGGGCGCGGCGGGCATCGCCATGGGCACGCGCTTCCTGATGACCGCCGAAAGCCCGGTCCCGGTTGCGCCCAAAGCGCAATATGTGAAGGCCGGGACGAGCGATATTGCCGTCACGACCAAGGTGGATGGCATCCCGCAGCGCATGATCCTGACGCCGCTCCTCCAGCGCATCGAACGCTCGACCAGCCTCGGCATGTGGAAGCGCGCGATGGAAGCGGGCCTCGAAATGAAGCGGCAGACCGGCATGAGCTGGGGCGAGGTAATCAACACCGCGAAGTCGATGACCGCGCATGGCGAAATGCCGCTCGCGCAGGCGATGATGGCGGCGGCGGCGCCGATGATGATCCAGCGCGCCGTGGTCGAAGGCGATGTCGAGCATGGCCTGATGGCAACTGGGCTGGTTGCCGGACGCCTGACCGATCTGCCGACCTGCGCGGACTTGCTCGCGAATATCGAAAGCGAAGCCCGTGCCCGGATTGCGGCGCTTGCTGGAGCTTTCGCATGACCAGCATCGTACAACCCGTCATTGCGAGCGGAGCGACGCAATCCAGGGCGGTTTGCGTGTCACTGGATTGCTTCGCCGCTGCGCGGCTCGCAATGACGAAATATTGGAAAGAATAGGCATCATGCCCATCACCACCACCATCCGCGACCGCATCGCCGAAATCGTCTTCGACGTGCCGCCGGTCAATGCATTCGACAGCGAGACCTGGATGTCAATTCCGGCGATCGTCACCGATGCGAGCCGCAATCCCGAGGTCAACTGCATCCTCATCCGCGCCGAGGGTAAGGGCTTTTGCGGCGGCGTCGACATCAAGGAGATGCAGGCGCATCCCGAGCGGATCACGCTACTCAATCGCGGCAACTATCTGACCTTCAAGGCGATCCGCGACGCCGAGATTCCGGTCGTCGTCGCGGCGCACAAATTCGTCATCGGCGGCGGCATCGGCATTTGCGGCGCGTCGGATACGATCATCGCTGCGGACGATGCCTATTTCTCGCTGCCCGAGGTCGATCGCGGCGCGATGGGCGGCGCCTCGCACCTTTCGCGCATGCTGCCGCTGCACAAGGTGCGCGCCGCCTTCTTCACCGGCGGCAACATCCCGGCGGCCGAGGCCTACCGTCTCGGCGCGGTCGAGAAGGTCGTCCCGCGCGAGGCTCTGGAGGAAGAAGCCCGCGCTTTCTGTGCGGTCATCGCCTCGAAGAGCCGCAAGGCGCTCGTCATCGCCAAGGAGGCGCTGAACGGGCTTGAAGCGCGCGACGTCGACCGCGGCTATCGCTGGGAACAGGGCTTCACGCTCGAAATGTACATGCACGAGGACAGCCAGAAATCGCGCGACGCCTTCGTCGAGACTGGAAAGGCGGCCAAATTCTGATGGACCTTGCCTACACCCCCGAACAACAGGCTTTCCGCGCCGAAGTCCGCGCATGGATGGAAGCGAATGTTCCCAGGGAACCGCTCGTCACGCTCGAATGCCGCGAAGGCTATGACCAGCATGTCGAATGGGAGCGCACGCTCGCGAGCGGCAACTGGGGCATGGTCACCTGGCCCGAAAGCTATGGCGGGCGCGGGCTCGACCTCATCCAGTGGCTGATCTTCGAGGAAGAGTATTTCCGCGCCGGCGGTCCCAACCGCGCCAACCAGAACGGCATCTTCCTGCTCGGCCCGACAATCATGGAATATGGCACCGAGGAGCAGAAGGCGCGCTTCCTGACGCCGATGGCCAGGGGCGAGGTCATCTGGGCGCAGGCCTGGTCCGAACCCGGCGCGGGGAGTGACATGGCGGCGATCACCTCGAAGGCGGTGTTGGACGGCGATCATTATGTGCTGAGCGGGCAAAAGACCTGGTCGAGCCGCGCCGCTTTCGCCGACTGGGGTTTCGGCATTTTCCGCACCGACCCGGAAAGCAAGCGTCACAAGGGGCTGACCTTCATCCTCTTCGACCTCAATTCGCCGGGCATCACGCGGCGGCCGATCCGTCAGCTCCACGGCGACACCGGCTTTGCCGAGCTGTTCTTCGACGAGGTGCGGGTGCCGGTCGAAAACCGGCTGGCGGGCGAAGGCGAAGGCTGGAACGTCGCGATGGCGACCGCCGGTTTCGAGCGCGGCCTGATGCTGCGTTCGCCCGGACGCTTCCAGGCAACCGCGAAACGGCTCGTCGAGCTTTACCGCGAACATGCAGCGAGCGCCTCGCCCGCCGCGCGCGAGGCGGTGATGCAGGCGTGGATGGGCGCGCAGGCCTATGCCTACAACACCTACGCCGTCGCCTCGAAGATCATGGCCGGCGGCAAGATCGGCGCCGAAGCGAGCCTCAACAAGATTTTCTGGTCAGAACTCGACCGCGCCATGCACCGCACCGCGATGCAGCTGCTAGGTGCTGCGGCGGAATTGAAACGCTTTGATGACGGCCGCATCAACCAGTGGCTCGAGGGCTATATTTTCTCGCTGTCGGGGCCGATCTACGCGGGATCGAACGAGGTCCAGCGCAACATCATTGCAGAACGGCTGCTCGGGCTGCCACGGGTGGGAGCAGGCTGATGGATTTCCGTTTCTCCGACGACCAACTCACCCTGACCGAAGGCGTGCGCGATTTTCTCGCCGGCACGCATGGCCCCGAGGTGCTGCGCCGCCTCGATGAACAGGGTAATCGTGATCCAGCGATCTGGCAGGGACTTGTCGACATGGGCCTCACCGGCCTGCTCGTCCCCGAAGAACAGGGCGGGCTCGGTATGGGCCTCGTCGACGCCGCGCTGATCGCCGCCGAATGCGGCCGCGTCGCGCTCGCCGAACCGCTGGTCGACACCGCCTTCGTCGCCGTGCCCTGGCTCATCGCCAAGGGCGAGACCGGCGATCTCGCCGCGATTGCCAGCGGCGAGAAGAAGGTTGCGCTCGCTCATGCGGTCAACCCGTGGGTCGCCGATGGCGAGGGGATCAGGCTGGAGAGTGTTGATCCGCTCAGAAATCTCCATTCGTCGTCCCCCGGCTCGACCGGGGGATCCATCTCCCAGCCGCAATCGCAAGCAGCAGCGCCGGAGATGGGTTCCCACTTTCGCAGGAATGACGAGGGGGACGACCATCTGCTCAACCTCGCCGCGCTTATGTCCGCAGCCCAACTGGTCGGGCTCGCGGATGCGATGCTCGCGCAGGCGACCGACTATGCAAAGATCCGCAAGCAGTTCGGCCAGGAAATCGGCGGCTTCCAGGCGATCAAGCATCAGCTTGCCTCGTGCGCGGTGGCGATCGAGTTCGCCAAGCCGGTAGTCTGGCGCGCGGCGCAGGCGATGGACGATGGCCTTGCCAGCGCAGCCCTCCACGTCAGCCATGCCAAGGTCGCCGCGACCGATGCCGCCTGGCAGACCGCCGAGATCGCGATCCAGGTGCATGGCGCGATGGGCTATACCTATGAGGTCGACCTCCATTTCTGGATGAAGCGCAGCTGGGCGCTCGGCGGCGCGTGGGGCGACCGCGCCTTCCACCTTCGCCGCATCGACGCGTCCGTGATCGGCGGGGCGCAGCCGATCGGCCCCGAACAGACTTTCGCATAAGGAACCCCGAACCGTGGCAGAAGCCTATATCATCGACGCCGTCCGCACCCCGATCGGGCGCAAGAAGGGCAGCCTTGCGGGCGTTCACCCCGCCGACCTCGGCGCGCACCCGATCAAGGCGCTGATCGAACGCACCGGCATCGACCCCAATGCGGTCGAGGACGTCGTCTGGGGCTGCTGCGACACCATCGGCCCGCAGGCGGGCGACATTGGCCGCACCGTCTGGCTGGTCGCAGGATTGCCGCAGCATGTCCCCGGAACAACGGTCGACCGCCAGTGCGGCAGCTCGCAGCAGGCGCTGCATTTTGCCGCGCAAGGGGTGATGAGCGGAACGCAGGATCTGGTCGTCGCGGGCGGTTCACAGGCGATGAACGCGATCCCGATCTCCGCGGCGATGTTCGCAGGTCAGCCCTATGGCTTCGATGATCCGTTCACCGGCGCCGAAGGCTGGGTCGCACGCTATGGCGCGGGCCAGCTCAACCAGATCAATTCGGCGGAAATGATCGCGGAAAAATGGAACATCAGCCGCGAAGCGATGGAAGCGTTCGCGCTCGCCTCGCACCAGCGCGCGCAAGCTGCCTGGGATGCGGGTTGGTTCGACAAGGAAGTCGCGCCGCTGGCGGGCCTCGAGCGCGACGAAACCATCCGCCCGGCGACGACGCTTGAAGGTCTCGCCGCGCTCAATCCGGTGCAGGAGGGCGGACGCATCACCGCAGGCGTCGCGAGCCAGAATTGCGACGGCGCCGCCGCGTTGCTTGTCGCCTCGGAACGGGCGGTCAAGGATCATGGCCTCAAGCCCCGCGCGCGGGTCCATCATCTGTCGGTCCGTGCCGACGATCCAGTGTGGATGCTGACCGCGCCGATCACCGCGACCGAACATGCGCTCAAGAAGGCGGGCATGCGCGTCGACGACATTGACCTGTTCGAATGCAACGAGGCTTTTGCCTCGGTGCCGATGGCTTGGATGCAGGAACTCGGCATCCCGCATGAAAAGGTCAATGTGCAGGGGGGGGCGATCGCGCTCGGCCATCCGCTCGGCGGCACCGGCGCGCGGCTGATGACGACTTTGCTCCACGCGCTCGAACGCACCGGCGGCCGCTATGGCCTGCAGACGATGTGCGAGGGCGGCGGCCAGGCCAATGTGACGATCATCGAGCGGCTTTGATGAAGATGTTTTTTTCTCCTCGTCATTGCGAGGTGCGTAGCGCCGAAGCAATCCAGAGCGGTTTGGGCGACTCTGGATTGTCGCGCGGCTTCGCCGCTCGCAATGACGGTTTTGGGAGGAGGTGGAATTGATGAACGAACCTGTCTCCGCCACCACATATAACCCCGCGATCGATATCCCCAATCTGCTCTACACCTACGCCATGCGTTTCGACGATGGGGACTTTGAAGGCGCGGCGGCGCTGTTCGACAAGGGCGCGGTTATCGCGGAAGGGCACCGGATCGAAGGGCGCGAGGCAATCCTCGCGATGTGGCGAACCTGGGTCAAAACCTACGACGGCAAACCGCGCACGCGCCACATCACGACTAACCCGATCATTACGCTCGACGCGGACGGCAAGGGCGCGACCTGCCAGTGCCAGTGGACTGTGATCCAGGCGGCGCCCGGCTTTCCGCTCCAGATTGTCGCGTCGGGCCGCTACCGCGACCGCTTCGCCTGCGACAGCGAAGGCTGGTATTTCACCGAGCGCACCTATGTTCAGACCGACCTCGTCGGTGACAGCAGCGCGCACACTCTCCAACCTTTGGGATAGAGCAAGACTATGGGTATTTGCGACAACAGGACCGTCATCATCACCGGCGCCGCGCGCGGACTGGGTCGCGCCTATGCGCTCGCCTTCGCCGCCGAAGGCGCCAATGTGGTGGTCAACGATATCGGTACCTCACTCGGCGGCGAAGGCCGCGACACTTCGGCGGCCGATGGGGTGGTCGAGGAAATCAGGGCGGCCGGCGGCAAGGCGATCGCTAATTATGAGGACATCACCGACTGGGACGCGGCCAAGCGGATCGTCGATGCGGCGATCGAGGCGTTCGGCGATCTTCATGTGGTCGTCAACAATGCCGGCATCGTGCGCGACCGCATGTTCGTTTCGGCAACGCCCGAGGAGTGGGACGCGACGATGCATGTCCATCTGCGCGGCCATTTCTGTGTCGCGCGCCATGCCGTCGACTATTGGCGCGGCAAGCAGAAGGCGGGCGACAACCCCGATGCCCGCATCATCAACACCACCAGCGGCGCAGGCTTGCAGGGTTCGATCGCGCAGGCCGCCTATTCGACCGCCAAGGGCGGCATCGCCTCGCTCACGCTGGTGCAGGCGGCGGAACTCGGCCGTTATGGCATCACCGCCAATGCGCTCGCGCCCTCTGCCCGCACGCGGATGACCGAACAGGCGTTCGCCGACAAGATGGCGACCGAAGGACAGGCGTTCGACGTCATGGACCCCGCCAATATCGCCCCGACGGTGGTGTGGCTCGGATCGGAGCAGTCGGCGCATGTCACCGGCTGCGTGTTTGAACTCGAAGGCGGCAAGATCATGCTGGAAGACGGCTGGCGCGAAGGCCCGTTCGTCGACAAGGCGGAGCGCTGGGATCCGGCCGATGTCGGCACAGCGGTCGACAATTTGCTCGCCGAGCGCGTGCCCCCACGCAAGGTGTGGGGCACCGCGTAAATGGAGTTCCGCTTCACCGACGAACAGGAAATGATCGCGGAAACGGCAAAGGCATTCTTTGCCGAAAACGCGACCAGCGAACGCACCCGCGCCGCGATGACGCATGGCTGGGGATTCGATCCGGCGTTATGGCAGGAACTGGGTCAAACGCTTGGGCTTACCGGTGCGATTTTTCCCGAAGCCCATGGCGGCGCAGGCCTTGGACTGGTCGAACTCGCCTCGATTGCCGAGGCGGCGGGAGCCCATGTTGCAGCGTTGCCGTTGCTGGGGCAGGTGATGGCAGGCCGTGCGATCATGACCGGTGGGAGCGATGCGCAACGCGAAACCTATCTGCAGGCGCTCGCTTCCGGCGACACCATCGCCGCCGTTGCGGAAATGGAGGAAGCTGCGCTTGATGGCGCGTCATTGACCGGACACGCCGATTTCGTGCCGCACGGGGAATCCGCGAGCCTCTACCTGGTCCGCAATGGTGAAGGGCTGTGGCTGGTGGATCGCGACGCAGCGGGCGTCGAAGTCGAAAGCAAGATCAGCATGGACCAGACGCGGCCGTTCGCGCAGCTGCGGTTCGACAAGGCAGCTGCAGGCCCGCTGCCCGATGGGGCTGCAGCCTGGCAGGCGGCTCAAGCCGCCGGTCTTGTCTATCTCGCCGCCGAAGCGCTCGGCGGCGCGCAGGGCGCGCTCGACCGCACAGTCGCCTATTCGAAGGAACGCATCCAGTTCGGCCGCCCCATCGGCAGCTTCCAGGCCTACAAGCACCGGCTAGCGGACATGATGATCGCGATCGAGGAGGCGCGCTCGGCAGTCTATTGGGCCGCCTGCGCGGTCGATGAAGCCGCTGAGGATGCGGATTTTGCCATGCATGCGGCGAAAAGCCTTGCCGCCGATGTCTTTTTCAAATGCGCCGGTGACATGATCCAGCTTCATGGCGGCATCGGCTTCACGTGGGAGCATGACGCGCATCTCTTCTTCAAGCGTGCGCGCTCGATCCAGACGCTGATGGGAAGCGGCGACACCCACCGCGAGGCACTGGCGACGATGATATTGGGGGAAGCGGCATGAAACTTGGTTTCTCTCCCGCCGACGAAGCCTTCCGCGCCGAGACCGCCGACTGGCTGGCCGAGCAGATGTCTGGGCCATTCAAGGACATCAAGGGCATCACCAAGCTCACCGAGGCGCCCGAGCGGCGCAAGGAATGGGAACAGCATCTTGCCGAGCACCGCTGGTCGGTGATCGGCTGGCCCGAACAATGGGGCGGGCGGGATGCAAGCCTTGCCCAGCAGGTCATCTTTGCCGAGGAATATGCGCGCGCGGGCGTGCCGGGCCGGGTCAACCATATCGGCGTCGAACTGGCCGGGCCGACCATCCTCGCCTTTGGCAGCGACGAGCAGAAGGCCAAGTTTCTCCCCGGCATTGCTTCGGGCAAGACCATCTGGTGTCAGGGATTTTCCGAACCCAATGCCGGATCGGACCTTGCCGCGGTGCGCACCAAGGCGCGGATCGATGGCGGCGACTGGGTGGTCAACGGCCAGAAGATCTGGACCAGCCTTGCGCATATTTCCGACTGGATTTTCGTCATCGCGCGGAGCGAGGAAGGATCGAAAGGGCCGAAGGGCCTGACCTTCCTGATGATGGACCTGGACCAGCCCGGCATCGAGGTCCGGCCGATCGAGCAGATCAATGGCGATGCGGAGTTCAACGAAACCTTCTTCGATGATGCGCGCACGCCGGTCGATAACATCATCGGGGCGCCCGGCGAAGGCTGGAAGGTCGCGATGGGCCTGCTCGCCTTCGAACGCGGCGTGTCGACGCTGGCGCAGCAAATGGCGTTCCGCAACGAGATGGATGCGATCATCGCGGCGGCCAGGGCCAATGGCGGAGCGAACGATCCGCTCATCCGCCAGCGTATTGCCAAGGCCGAGATCGGCCTCCGCCTGATGCGCTATTCGGCGCTACGCATGCTCAGCCATACCGACCCCACCCGTCCTGATGGCGCCACGCTCACCTACAAGATCCAGTGGGCGACCTGGCGCCGCAACCTTGGCGAACTCGCCATGGACGTCCTCGGGCAGGCGGGCGAAGTATCGCCGCACGAGAGCTATGAATGGGACATGCTGCCCAACCTGTTCCTCTATTCGCGTGCCGACACGATCTACGGCGGCACCAACCAGATCCAGCGCAACATCATCGCCGAGCGCGCGCTCGGCCTGCCGCGCGAACCAAGAGGTGATGTCTGATGGCTATTCCGCCCCCCGCCTATCCCGCCGCCACCGGCCTGCTCAAGGGTAAAACCGTGGTTGTCACTGCCGCCGCCGGCACCGGCATCGGCTTCGCTGCTGCCAAGCGGGCCGCTGAGGAGGGCGCAACCGTTCTCATCAGCGACTTTCACGAGCGCCGTCTTGGCGAAGCGGCCGACCGCATCGCCGAAGAAACCGGCACGCGCCCGGCGACCTTTGTCTGCGACGTGACCAGCCAGGAACAGGTTGACGCGCTGCGCGACGCGGCGGTGCGTGAACTCGGGGCGGTCGATGTTCTCATCAACAATGCGGGGCTGGGCGGCGAGGTCGATGTGGTCGACATGACCGACGAGCAATGGTTCCGCGTGCTCGACGTGACGTTGAACAGCGTTTTTCGCATGACCCGCGCGTTTCTCCCGCACATGCAGGAGCGGAAAAGCGGCGCCATCGTCAACAACGCTTCGGTGCTCGGCTGGCGGGCGCAGAAAGGTCAGGCCCATTATGCCGCGGCCAAGGCCGGCGTGATGGCCTTCACCCGCTGTTCGGCCGTCGAGGCAGCCGAACATGGCGTGCGGATCAATGCGGTCGCCCCGTCGATTGCCATGCACGCCTTTCTCGCCAAGGTGACGACCGATGAACTGCTTACCAAATTGTCCGCGCAGGAAGCCTTCGGCCGCCCGGCGGAAGTGTGGGAGGTCGCCAATGTGATGATCTTTCTCGCCTCGGACCTGTCAAGCTATATGACCGGCGAAATCGTCTCGGTCTCGAGCCAGCGGGCGTGATCGCTTTGCGCATCATAATTCCCCTCCCGCTTGCGGGAGGGGTTAGGGGTGGGTCCGGACATGGGTTGGGTAATAACAAACCCACCCCCGGCCCCTCCCGCAAGCGGGAGGGGAGAAAGTGACCACTACCAGACTCTATGCCAAACCGCAGGACCTGATCGGTCAGGAGGGAACCAAACTCGGCCCTACCGAATGGTTTCTCGTCGATCAGGCGCGCGTTGACGGTTTTGCCGATGTGACGCTCGACCACCAGTGGATTCATGTCGATGTCGAGCGCGCCAGGCAAGGCCCGTTCGGCGGCACGATCGTTCACGGCTATCTGACGATGAGCCTCGTCAATCATTTCTTGCCGCAGCTCATCGAGGTGCGCGGCTTTGCCCATGCGGTCAATGTGGGCGCCGACAAGTTGCGCTTCCTCAGCCCCGTCAAGGTCGGCAGCCGCATCCGCGGGGCGGGCGAGATCGTCTCGGTCGAGGAGGTCAAGGGCGCGATCCAGTCGGTCGTGCGCGTAACGGTCGAAATCGAAGGTGAAAACGGCCAGCCCGCCGACAAGCCCGCCTGCGTCGTCGATACCATCAGCCGCTATTTCCCGGAGAACTGACATGCCCACCGCCGAGCAGATGACCGCCGCCGTCGACAATTATATCGACCGCTTCAACGCCAACGATCTCGATGGCCTCGTCGCGCTGTTCGCCGAGGATGCGATCGTCGAGGACCCCATCGGCACGCCGCTCAAGGAGGGCAGGCAGGCGATCCGCGATTTTTACCAAATGTCGCTCGGCACCGGGGCGAAACTCACCTATGTCGGGCCGACCTGTCCGACCGGCGCCGATCTCGTCGCCTATGTGATGTATGTGATCGTGCCGATCAACGACGTGCCGATGCGGTTTGACGTGATCGAAACCTTCCGGGTTCGCGACGATGGAAAGATATCAGAAATGCGCGCCTATTTCGGCGAAACCAATATAAGGCCCGTGTGACTTGCACGGTTTGAGGAGAAGTACATATGCGTGAAGCCGCCATCGTCGCCACCGCCCGCACCGGCATCGGCAAAGCCTATCGCGGGGCGTTCAACGACACTGAGGCCCCGGTGCTGACGAGCCATGTCGTCAATGCCGTGCTCGACCGTTCCGGGATCGATCCGGCGCGCGTCGACGATGTCTATCTCGGCGTCGGCAACCACTGGAACACGCAAAGCTACAATCTTGGCCGTCTCACCGTCCATGCCTCGAAACTGCCCAATAGCACGAGCGGTTTCACGCTCGACCGCAAATGCTCGTCCGGCCTCAATGCGCTCGCGCTCGCCGCGCGCGGCATCATGTGCGATGAGATCGATGTCGCCGTCACCGGCGGCTGCGAGGTCATCTCGCTCACCGTCGGACCGATGGCGCCCACCTTCCGCAACCGTTCGCAGGCGGTAATCGCCGCCGAACCCTATGCCTATATGGCGATGATCGAAACCGCCGAAGTGGTGGCGGACCGGTATGGCATCAGCCGCGAAGATCAGGACGCCTTTGCAGCGCTCAGCCAGCAGCGTGCGGGGCGCGGGCAGGCTGAAGGCAAGTTTGCCGACGAGATCGTGCCGATCACGGTCGAAAAGTCGATCAAGGACAAGGAAGGCAAGGAAACCGGCCGCGAAACCGTGACGCTCGACCGCGACGAGGGCGTGCGCGGCGATACCACGGCCGAAGCGCTCGCCGGTCTGAAGCCGGTGTTCAAGGACGGCCTTGTCGTCAAGGAAGGCAAGCACATCACCGCCGGCAATGCCTCGCAGCTTTCGGATGGGGCCTCGGCGCAGGTGGTGATGGATTTGACCACCGCGCAGAAGGAAGGCCTCCCCATTCTGGGGCTCTATCGCGGCTTTCAGGTGGCGGGCTGCGATCCCGATGAAATGGGTATCGGCCCGGTGTTTGCGATCCCCAAGCTGCTTGAGCGCACCGGGCTCAAGATCGACGATATCGGCCTGTTCGAGATCAACGAGGCGTTCGCCAGCCAGGCGATCTATTGCCAGCGCAAGCTTGGCATCGATCCGGAAAAGCTCAACGTCAACGGCGGCGGCATCGCCATCGGCCATCCGTTCGGCATGACCGGCAGCCGCCTCGTTGGCCATGCGCTCATCGAAGGCAAGCGCCGCGGCGTCAAATATGTTGTCGTCTCGATGTGCGTTGCGGGCGGCATGGGCGCCGCCGGGCTGTTCGAGGTCGCCTGATGGCCCACACTTCGTCATTGCGAGGAGGCGGAGCCGACGCGGCAATCCAGCGTTGCGCGTGCGACTCTGGGTCGGTTGACCTGCGGTCGTCTTTGGCTCGCTGCGCTCGCAATGACGGATTTGAGAAGGACCTGTCGTTAAATGCTTGATCCGTTGCCGCTGACAATCCCCCATGCCGCCGAGGCCGCCGCGCGCGCCTGGCCTGACGCACCGGCGGTGATCGAGAGCGGCGAAAGCTGGAGCTTCGCCGAATTGTGGCGGCATGGACGCGTCGCTGCTTCGGCGTTGCTGGCGCGCGGGCTCAAGGCGGGCGATCGGATCGCGATCTGGGCGCCCAAC
Source organism: Pseudomonadota bacterium (assembly GCA_023457895.1). Classification (GTDB taxonomy): domain Bacteria; phylum Pseudomonadota; class Alphaproteobacteria; order Sphingomonadales; family Sphingomonadaceae; genus JAFAFE01. The sequence continues at coordinate 66,104 of JAEXAY010000039.1, read as the reverse complement.
AGCCGCGAATGGATTGTTGCCGCATTGGGCGCGATGAGTTGCGGCATTGCCGTGGTGACGCTCAACACGCGGCTCAAGGGACGCGAGGCGGGCGACATCTTGCGCCGCACCGACGCAAAGCTGCTGTTCACCGTTGCGGGCTTTCTCGGGCAGGATTATCGCGCGCTGATCGCCGGCGAAGACCTCCCCGCGCTCGGGGAAACCGTGATGCTCGATGACGGCTTCGCTGACTTCCTCTCAAGCGGGCAGGGCGCGAACGACCCGGCGGTCGATGCCGCGCTCGCCGCAGTCACGGCCGATACCATATCCGATATATTGTTCACCAGCGGCACCACCGGCGCGCCCAAGGGCGTCCTCATGACGCATGGCCGCGTCCTCCCGCAATGCGCGGTGTGGTGCCACAATACCGGCCTCAGCTTTGGCGAGCCTTATCTTCTCGCCAATCCCTTCTTTCACAGTTTTGGCACCAAGGTCGGCTGGGTCGCCTGTCTGCTGACCGGTGCGGTGGCCGTGCCGATGGCGCAATTCGATGTCGCCGAGGCGATCCGCCTGATCGAGCATGAAAAGATCAGCTTTCTTCCCGGCCCGCCGACCATCTTCCAGATGCTGCTCGCCGAAAAGGACAAGCAGCCGTTCGACACCGGTTCGCTGCGCGGCGGCACGACGGGAGCGGCGACCGTGCCGCCGGTGCTGGTCGAGCGCATCCGCGACGAGCTTGGCATCCGGGACATCATCACCGCCTATGGCATGACCGAATGCGTCAATATCACCTCCTGCCGGCCGGGCGATCCGGCCGAAACCATCGCCCAGACCTGCGGCGCGGCGATCCCCGGCAATGAGGTCATCATCGCGAGCGAGGACGGCAAGGAATTGCCGCGCGGCGAAACCGGCGAAATCTGGGTGCGGGGACAGGGCGTGATGCTCGGCTATCTCGACGATCCCAAGGCCACCGCCGAAGCCATCGACAGCGAGGGGTGGCTTCACACCGGCGACGTCGGCACGATGGACGAAAATGGCTATGTCCGCATCACCGACCGCAAAAAGGATCTTTATATTTCGGGCGGATTCAACGTCTATCCGGCCGAGGTCGAAAAGCTGCTGAGCGCACATCCGGCGATCGCGATGGTCGCGGTGGTCGGCACGCCCGACGAGCGCATGGGCGAGGTCGGCAAGGCGTTTGTCGTGCTGCGTCCCGGAACCCGTGCGACGGCGGAAGAGCTCACCCAATGGGCGCGCGACAATATGGCCAATTACAAGGTGCCGCGCAGCTTTCAGTTTGTCGATGACCTGCCGCGCAACGCCTCGGGCAAGGTGATGAAGACCGAACTGCGTTAATCGTTCATAGCCTTGACCAGCGCGAGGACCCGTTCCGCATATTCCTGCCGGCAGATGAGGAGGTCGGGCATGTAGGTGTCTGGCTGGTTGTAGACGAGCGGGGTGCCGTCGGCGCGGCTGATGTGGAGGCCGTGGGCTTTGGCGACCGCTGCGGGGGCGCAGCTGTCCCATTCATATTGGCCGCCGGTGTGGAGGTAGATTTCGGCCTCGCCGCGCACCACCGCCATCGCCTTGGCGCCGGCCGAGCCCATCGCGACCAGCTCGGCGCCGAGGGCCTCGGCGACCGCGACCGCTTCGGCCGCCGGGCGGGTGCGGCTCACCAGCATGCGCGGGATGGCGGCTTGGGCGGGCAGCGGCTGCGGCTGGTCCGAGCGCAGCACGAGCCCGAGCCCGGGTAGGGCAACGGCGCCCAGCACCGGTTCGCCATCGATGGCGAGCCCGACATGGACCGCCCAGTCGGTACGCGCCTCGCCATATTCGCGGGTGCCATCGACCGGATCGATGATCCACACGCGCGATTTTGTCAGCCGTTCGGGCGTATCCTTGCTCTCCTCGGAGAGCAGGCCGTCACCGGGCCGCTGTTCCTTGAGCGCATGAACGAGGAACGGGTTGGCTGTCTGGTCGCCCGCCTTGCCGAGCGCCTTCAGGGAGAGCAGCCCGCTGGCGCGAACCTCGAGCAGGAGTTTGCCCGCGACCGTGGCGAGGTGGGCGGCAAGATCGCCATCGGTCAGGGGTGCGGAAATGGTATCGGTCATCTCGCTAAGCCTTCCTGTCACTCACCGTCATTGCGAGCGGCGAAGCCGCGCGGCAATCCAGCGTTGCGCAAACCGCCCTGGATTGCTTCGTCGCTACGCTTCTCGCAATGACGGGCAAGGGGGTGGGCGGCAGCCTCACCCCAGCAACCTTTCGACGATCAGGTCCGCTGCCTGCTCGATCGTCATCGCCTGCGTATCGATGCGGATCTCGGGATTGTCCGGTGCCTCATAGGGGCTGTCGATGCCGGTAAAATTCTTGAGCTCGCCGGCCCGCGCCTTGGCATAGAGGCCCTTGACGTCGCGCGCCTCGGCCACGCTCAGCGGCGTATCGATATGCACCTCGATGAACTCGCCGTCGGGCAGCATCGCGCGCACCATCTCGCGTTCGGCCCGGAACGGCGAGATGAACGCGGTGATGACGATGAGCCCGGCATCGGCCATCAGCTTCGCGACCTCGCCGACGCGGCGGATATTCTCGATCCGGTCGGCTTCGGTGAACCCCAGATCCTTGTTAAGCCCGTGGCGCACATTGTCGCCATCGAGCAGGAAGGTGTGACGGTTCATCCGGTGCAGCTTCTTTTCGACCATGTTGGCGATGGTCGACTTGCCCGAGCCCGAAAGCCCCGTGAACCACAGCACCGCAGGCTTCTGGTTCTTGAGGTTCGCATGCGCCTCGCGGGCGATGTCGAGCGCCTGCCAATGGACATTCTGCGCGCGCCGCAAGCTGAAGTGCAGCATCCCGGCGGCGACCGTGCGGTTGGTGATCTTGTCGATCAGGATGAACCCGCCGAGCACGCGGTTGGGGCTCCGGCCTTCGGGCGCATAGGGCTCGAACACGATATTCCTGTCGGTGACGATCTCGGCGACGCCGATCGCGTTGAGGTCCAGCGTCTTGGCCGCCAGATGCTCCATCGTGTTGACGTTGATCTCATATTTGGGTGCATGGACCTTGACCGAGACCAGCTGCGTGCCGATCTTCATCCAGTAGCCGCGCCCGACATGCATCGGCTCGTCATCCATCCACACGATCGTCGCCTCGAACTGGTCGGCGACCTCGGGCGGTCGGTCGGCGGCAGCGATCACATCGCCGCGCGAGCAATCGATCTCGTCGGCGAGGCACAAGGTCACCGACTGGCCCGCGCTTGCGACCTCCAGATCACCGTCGAGCGTGACGATGCGGGCAACGGTCGAGGTCTTGCCCGACGGCACCACCCGCACCGCGTCGCCCGGGTGGATGCGTCCGCTCGCGATCTGGCCGGAAAAGCCGCGGAAGTCGAGATTGGGGCGGTTGACCCACTGGACCGCTATGCGGAAGTCCTTGGCCTGGTCGGCGGTCGCATCGACCTCGACGCTTTCCAGATGCTCCATCAGCGCCTGGCCGTCATACCAGGGCGTGTTCGCCGAGCGCGTGGTGATATTGTCGCCCCTGAACCCCGAGATCGGCATGGCGGTGAACCGCTCGATGCCGATGCTGTTGGCGAAGTCGCGATACTCGCCGACGATCGTGTCGAAAATATCCTGGCTGTAATCGACGAGGTCCATCTTGTTGATCGCCAGCACGATGTGCCGCACGCCGATGAGATGGGCGAGGTAGCTGTGCCGGCGCGTCTGGGTGAGCACGCCCTTCCTCGCATCGATGAGGATCACGGCAAGATCGGCGGTCGAGGCGCCGGTCACCATGTTGCGCGTGTATTGCTCATGCCCCGGCGTGTCGGCGACGATGAACTTGCGCTTTTCGGTGGTGAAGAAGCGATAGGCGACGTCGATGGTGATGCCCTGCTCGCGCTCGGCGGCGAGGCCATCGACGAGGAGGGCGAAGTCGATCTCCTGGCCTTGCGTGCCGACGCGTTTGCTGTCGGCTTCGAGCGCGGCGAGCTGGTCCTCGAAGATCATCTTCGCATCATAAAGCAGCCGCCCGATCAGCGTCGACTTGCCGTCATCGACCGAGCCGCAGGTGATGAACCGCAGCATCGACTTCGACTGATGCTGCGCGAGATAGGCGTCGATATCCTCGGCGATGAGCGCGTCGGTCTGGTAGACCTCATTCCCCTCCCGCTTGCGGGAGGGGCTAGGGGTGGGAGTATTGGAGGCAGTTGACCCACCCCCGACCCCTCCCGCAGGCGGGAGGGGAGTGTCATGTTCGCCCATCAGAAATACCCCTCCTGCTTCTTCTTCTCCATGCTCGCATCGCCCGCTTCCTTGTCGATGGCGCGGCCCTGGCGTTCCGAGGTCGTCGTCAACAGCATCTCCTGGATAACCTCGGACAGCGTCGCCGCCTCGCTCTCGACCGCGCCGGTCAGCGGGTAGCAGCCCAATGTGCGGAAACGGATCGAGCGCTCGACCGGCACCTCGCCGGGCTTCAGCGGAAAGCGCTCGTCGTCGACCATCAGCAGCATCCCGTCGCGCTCCACCGTCGGGCGTTTCGCCGCGAAATAGAGCGGTACGATCGGGATGGCGTTGAGCTGGATGTACTGCCAGATGTCGAGCTCGGTCCAGTTCGAGATCGGAAACACGCGGATGCCCTCACCCTTGGCCTTGCGCGCATTATAGAGGTTCCACAGTTCGGGCCGCTGGTTCTTGGGGTCCCAGCCGTGGCTCGCGGTGCGGAAGGAGAAGATGCGCTCCTTGGCGCGGCTCTTCTCCTCGTCGCGCCGTGCGCCGCCGAACGCCGCATCGAAGCCATATTTATCGAGCGCCTGCTTCAGCCCTTCGGTCTTCCACATGTCGGTGTGGAGCGCGCCATGATCGAACGGGTTGATCCCGCGCGCCTCGGCCTCGGGATTGTGATAGACGAGCAGCTCCATCCCGCTCTCGCGCGCCATGCGGTCGCGCAGCGCATACATGTCGCGGAACTTCCAGGTCGTATCGACATGGAGCAGCGGAAACGGCGGAGGCGAGGGATAAAAGGCCTTGCGCGCGAGATGCAGCATCACCGCCGAATCCTTGCCCACCGAATAGAGCATCACCGGCTTCTCCGCCTCCGCCACCACCTCGCGCATGATGTGAATGCTCTCCGCCTCAAGGCGCTCCAGATGAGTGAGGGTGGTCATGGGGTAATCGTCCGGTTCCGTAAGTTTAGCGTCGCATGGCCTTGGGGCGCCACGTGATCAAAGCAGAATCTGTTGCAGCCCGGCTAATTTTGCTTTGCCGCCGCTCAGTCCCCTTCGGCGAAGCAGGGATAGTCGGTGAAGCCGCGTTCCTCGCCCGTGTAGAGCGTCGAGCGGTCGACCGGCGCGAGCGGGCGGCCCGTCTTCAGCCGCGCGACGAGGTCCGGGTTGCTGACGAAGGAACGGCCGAACGACACCGCATCGGCATCGCCCGAGGACAAAAGGCTCTCGGCATTTTCCCCGTCGAGATTATTGTTGAGGATGACATTGCCGTGCCAGCGGCCCTTGAGGAGCGCGCGCGCGTCATAATCGTCATGGCTCATGTCGATCATGTGGAGGAAGGCGAGGCCGAGCTTGTCGGCGGCTTCGATGAACGGGCCGAAGGTCGCGTCGGGATCGCTGGCGTCCATGCCGTTATAGGGATTGCCCGGCGCAATGCGGAAGCCGACGCGGTCGCCGCCGATCGCATCGGCCATGGCGCTTAGCACCTCGAGCGGAAAGCGCATGCGGTTTTCCGGCGATCCGCCATATTCGTCGGTGCGCGCATTGCTCGCCGGGTTGAGGAACTGGTTGACGAGGTAGCCGCTGGCGCAGTGGAGTTCGATGCCGTCGATCCCGGCGGCACGCGCGTTACGCGCGGCTTCGGCATGTTCCTCGACGATTCCGGCGATCTCATGCTTTTCCAGCGCGCGGGGCACCGGCGGCAGCACCGGCACGCCATCGGGGCCGGGAATCTTGTCGGGGCTGGCAATGGCGGAAGGGGCGACGACCTCCGCCTCGAATCCGCGATTGTCCGGAATCACCGCGCGGCCGCAATGCATCAGCTGCATGATGATACGGCCGCCTTCCTTGTGAACGGCATCGGCGACCGCGGTCCAGCCTTCGATCTGGGCCTGGCTGTGGATGCCGGGCGTGCGCCAGTAGCCCTTGCCCGTCTGGCTCGGCTGCACCCCTTCGGTCACAATGAGGCCGGCGGTCGCGCGCTGGCGGTAATATTCGCGAATCAGCGGGCCCGGTATATCATCCGGATCGGCGCGGCCGCGCGTCATCGGCGCCATCACGACGCGGTTGGAAAGCTCCAGAGCGCCCAACTTTACCGGCGTGAACAGGCTGGGAAAGGCGGTATCGGTCATGGTGTGCAGCCTCATCCTGATTTTGTTGATTTGCGTTCCATTCTATGTCAAAAATTACGCAAATCAATGAATATTGACGGAGAGAATATGGAAATCGCGATATTTGCTTGGCTTGCGGCTACACGGCTTGCCACGGGAGGCAAGCGGTGACCCAAGTCTCTCTCCATAAACCCTATCCTGCCTCTGCCGTAACAGAATGGGATCATGAATGCGACGTTGCCGTGATCGGTTTCGGCGCGGCCGGAGCTTGTGCCGCGATCGAGGCCGCTGCGGCGGGCGCAAAAGTCATGCTGTTCGAACGCAATTCGGGGAGCGGCGGCGCGTCGGGCCTTTCGGGGGGCGAAATCTATATCGGCGGGGGCGGCGGAACCGATGCCCAGCGCGCGGCAGGGTTCGAGGACAGCACCGAAAATTTTGCGGCCTATCTGAAGGCGGCGGGCGGACCGTGCGCGGACGAGGCCAAGTGCGATCTTTATGCGGCGGAGGCGCTCAACCATTATCAGTGGCTGAAGGATCAGGGCATTCCCTATCGCGGCAATTATCTGCCCGGCAAGCATATCGAGCCGACCGATGATTCGACGCTGATCTATTCGGGCAGCGAGCAGGCGGCGCCCTTCTGCGACATCGCCAAAAAGGCACCGCGCGGCCATGTCATCCAGCATATGGGCTGGGGCGGCGGGCGGCCGATGATGGACATTTTCGAAAAGCGCGTACGCGACCTCGGCGTCGAGGTGATTGTCGATGCCCGCGCGCAGGCGCTCGTGATGGACGGTGATCGCGTCGTGGGCGCGGTGATGCGGATCGACAACCAGGACCGCTTTGTCCGTGCCTCCAAAGGCGTGGTGCTGGCGACCGGCGGCTTTGTGATGAACGAGGATATGCGCCGCCGCTATTGCCCCGACACCTTCCGCATCAACTCGCCGATTGGCGACAAGGACGACGGAACCGGCATCTTGCTCGGCATGGCGGCGGGCGGCGACGCGATCCATATGGAGCAGTTCTTCACCACCTGCCCCTGGACCATGCCCGAAAGCCATGCCTATGGCGTTATGGTCAATGTGGCGGGGCAGCGCTTCATCAACGAGGATTGCTACCATGGCCGGGTCAGCCGTTATGCGGTCGACCAGCTTGGCGGGAAGGTTTACCTGCTGCTCGACAACGCCCATTTCAGCCAGCCGCTCGACATTGCGCTGACGCCCATCGTCGCCACCGGCGAGACATGGGAGGAGGTCGAGGCCGAACTGGAAATGGCGCCGGGCACGCTCGCGAGCACCATGGCTTTCTATAATGAGCATGCGCGCGCGGGACGCGATCCGCTGTTCGACAAGCGGGAGCCGATCCTGACCCCGCTCGATCAGGGGCCGTTTGTCGCCCTCGAGCTCAATTTCCAGACAAGCTATTTCAGCTTCTTCACGCTCGGCGGTTTGCGCACCAGCACCGACGGCGAAGTGCTGCATCGTTCGGGCGCGCCGATAGCTGGCCTCTATGCGGCCGGGCGCTGCACCAGCGGGCTGCCCGCGTGGGGCCATGGCTATTCGTCGGGCATGAGCCTTGCCGACTGCACCTTCTTCGGCCGTCAGGCGGGGCGCAAGGCGGCGGGGGCATGAACAACTGGAAGTTCGTCGCGCTCCTCAGGAAACGCGATGATCTGACGCGCGAGCAGTTCATCGACTATTATGAGCGGCAGCATGTACCGCTCATCCTTTCGCTGTTCCCGATGATCGCCTATTACCGGCGCAACTTCGCCGATTTTTCGAGCGCCTATGTCTATCCCAATGCGGCGCCGTTCGATTTCGACTGCGTGACCGAGATCGGCTTTGCCAGCGAGGCCGATTTCCGCGCGATGGAGGCGCGTTCGGCCGATCCAGAGGTGCTGGCGCGGATCGGCGAGGATGAAAAAAACTTCCTCGACCAGAGCCATACCCGCATGTTCCGCGTCGACGAATATGAAACGAGGCGGGCGGAATGAATTTGCCGGGCGTCATCCCGATGGGCGAGATTGCCGACCGGATGGCGCTGGCCGACCTTGTGATGCGCTATTGCCGCGGCATTGACCGGCGCGATTATGCGCTGGTGCGCTCGCTTTATCATGACGATGCGATTGATGATCATGGCGCGATGTTCTGTGGCGGACCCGATGATTATGTCGCCTGGCTCAAGGATTTCATGCCGCGCTGGGACGCGACCGTCCACGCCATCCACAACAGCCTGTTCGTGATCGACGGCGACCGCGCCGAGGGCGAGCATGTAGTCACCGCCTATCACCGCACATTGCCGCCCGCGCGCGAGGAAATCATCGTCGGCGGGCGTTATCTCGACCGTTATGAAAAGCGTGGCGGGCAATGGAAATTTTCGCACCGCTCGCTGGTGTTCGATTCCGGCCGGGTGCAGCCGGTCGACGAAGCCGCGTTCGCCGCGCTCGGCGGCGATGCCGCGCTCGGCGGCGATGCCGCGCACGGCACGGCCGATCGCAGCGACCCTTCATGGCAGCTTTCCCTTCTGGCAGGACTTGGAACATGACTTCTTCGCTCGACGTCAACCAATTGAAGCAACAGGCGCGCGAGGCGACCGGCCTCGACGATTTTGGCGATCCGTGGTTCGAGGCGCCGCTTGCCCGGCTGGTGGGAGACGTGAACCGCGATGCGGGCCTGACCTCGCCCGAATCGAGCGCGGGTGCGCGGATCCAGGGCGCGCTCGCCGACCGGCTGCAACTGGTGCAATATTTCAAGGATCACCCCGAGGCGGCCGGGGAAAAGGTCGAGCTTGCCTGCGCCATTGTCGGACTGCCGCGCACCGGCTCGACCGTGGTCCACCGGCTGCTCGCCTCCTCGCCGAAGCTGACCGCATTGTGGTGGTGGGAAACCGCATTCCCGCTGCCGCTTCCGGGTGAAAGTGCAAGCGATCCGGCGCCACGGCAGGAGGCGGCCAAGGCGATGGTCGACTGGCTGCTCAACGAATGGCCGGATTTTGAAAGCATCGACCCGATGGACGCGATGGCGATCAACGAGGAGGTCGTGCTGCTCGACCGCACCTTCCTTTCGACCACCTATGATTCGATGATGCCGATTCATGATTATGGCTATTGGCAGGCGGATCAGGATCATGAACCCGCGTTCCGCGATCTCTACAAGTTCATGCAGGCGATCCAGCATCAGCGTGTCCAGCGCGGTGAGGCGCGGCGGCCGTGGGTGTTCAAGACCCCGCATTATCTTCTCGGGGGGATCGAAGGGTTGCTCAAGGTGTGGCCGGGGACGAAGCTCGTCATGACCCACCGCGACGTCAAGGATGTGATCCCGAGCTATTGTTCGATGTGCGCGTCGCTCAGCATCAACTCCTCGACCAGCTATCGCAAGGAGGACCAGGGCGCGCACTGGAGCCGGCGCTTTGCCACCGGGCTCGAGCGTTTTGAGGCGATCCGTGCGGCGCTGCCGCAAGAGCAGGTGGTCGATGTGCGCTATCAGGACACGGTGAGCGATCCGATCGGTACCGCCGAGCATATCATGACCGCGCTGGGCTTCGGTTTCGATGCCGCCGACCGCGCTGCGATGGAACAATGCGTCGCCGACAACGCCCGCGAAGGCCGCCCCCGCCACAAATATTCGGCAGGCGAGTTCGGCCTCACACCGGAAGGCATCGCCCGCGATTTCGACTTTTATCACCGGAAGTATCTGTCATGACGTCAGGAGCGGCTATGCGCGCGGTGCAGGTTCACGGCGTCAACGACGTGCGGATCGACAGCGTTCCGGTCCCCGAGCCGGGCCCCGACGACATTTTGGTGCAAGTCGCCGCCTGCGGGATTTGCGGCACCGATCTTGGCTATGCGCGTGCCGGCGGGATGCCGTTCGGCAATGAAGGTCCGTTGCCACTCGGGCATGAATTTGCCGGCACGATCACCGCGACCGGCAGCGCGGTCACCGCGTTGCGCGTCGGCCAGCGCGTCGCGATCAATCCGACCACGCCGGCCAATTATCACGGCTCGGGCGGGCCGGGAGCGTTTGCCGACTATATCCTGGTGCGCGATGCGGTAGCGGCCGATACAGTCCATGTGCTGCCCGACAGCCTCGATTTCGCGACCGCAGCCCTCGCCGAGCCGCTTGCGGTTGCGCTGCACGGCGTCAACCGGTCCGGTGCCGGCAGGTCGTCGCGCGTGGTCGTGTTCGGCGCCGGGCCGATAGGTCTTGGCGTGGTCGCCATGCTTGCCCAGCGCGGCGTTGCCGACATTGTTTGTATCGACCGGGTCGATGAACGGCTGGAACGTGCCAGGGCACTCGGAGCGGGCGCCTGCTTCAACCCGGCGCGCGAGGACATCTGGCAGGAGATCGGCGAACGGCACGGTCGCGACACGCTGTACGGCCTGCCGGTGGTTGGCACCGACCAGTTCATCGAGGTTTCGGGCGCACCTCCGGTGGTGCCGGAAATCATCGCCAATGCGCGTTTCCACGCCCATCTGACCGTGGTCGCGGTGCATCATCAGCCGGTGCCGGTCGACCTCACCATGATGCTGGGCAAGGAAATGCAGCTCACCACCTCGATGGCCTACCCAACCGAATTCGGAGAAGTGCTGACGATGCTGGCGGAAGGGCGGATCGATACCGCGCCGCTCGTCAGCCACCATTTCCCGTTCGACCGCTTCGACGAAGCGTTTGGCGTTGCGGCGCAGCCTGCCGAGGCGGCCAAGGTGATGGTGACATTTCCATAAAGAGAAAGGGCAGAGGATGATATTGAAGGACAAGGTCGTCATCATCACCGGCGCAGGTCCGGGCATGGGGCAGGCGATGTGCCGGGGTGCCGCCGAAGAGGGCGCGAAGGTCGTGGTCTCGGCGCGTTCGGTCGAGGCGATTGACGCGATCGCGGCCGACATCAAGGCCAAGGGCGGGGAGGCGATCGCGGTGCCGTGCGATGTCGCCGATACCGCGCAGTGCAACGCCCTCGCCAAGGCCGCGCTCGACCAGTGGGGCCGCATCGACGGGCTGGTCAACTCGGCCTATTATCATCCCGACTGGGTCGGGCTTGAAAGCCATTCGATCGAGCAGCTGACCCGCGCCTTCGACGTGATCGCGACCGGCGCGGTGCGCATGGCGCAGGCGGTGATCCCGACGATGAAGGCGCAGGGCAAGGGCGCCATCGTCAACATCTCGACGCTCGCAAGCCGCAAGCCGATGCCGGGAGAGGGCGGCTATGCGATGGCCAAGGCGGCCTTGAACCAGATGAGCCGCCAGCTCGCGGTCGAGCTGTCCGGCACCGGTATCCGCGTCAACACCGCGCTGATGGGCTGGATGGACGGCGCGCCGCTCGACGGCTATTTCGCCTCCCTCGGCGAACAGGGCGCGGCGGCGAAACAGCAGCGCGCCTCGGAAATTCCCATCGGCCATATCCCGCCCGACAAGGACTGCGCCAAGGCGGTCTATTTTCTCCTGTCCGACTATGCCAGCGAGGTCACCGGCTCGACCCTCGACGTCAATGGCGGCGACTGGGTGACGCCATGAGCGGGGTAACAGACGGTTCTGCCTGGCGCGCCTTTTGCGGCGAACTGGCCGAGATTGGCGACCTCATCCTTGATCCGCGCAATCCCGCCTCGCCGCTCGACCGTGCGGAAGGGTATCGCTACCTCACCCGCCTCCTCAAGATGGGGCTCGAACAGCATGTCGAGGCGCGCGACCCGAGCTTCCCCTTCTTTTACCAGCTCAGCCACGCGACCGCCAAGATCGGCGCGGATAATCCGGACAATGTCTATTGGAACGCCAAGATCAATGGCGACTGGGATTATCGCATCACGGTGAAGCGCAACACAATCAGCTATTTCTCGATCGTCGCCAATGCGTTTCGCTATCATATCGATGGCACGCTGGCGGCAACGGGTTCGCTGATGGATGCTGACATCGACTGGGGGCCGGATGGTATTGCCGAAATTATCGCGAGCAAGACGCCGCAGCCCAAAAACTGGCTCAAGCTGGAAAGCGATGCCAGCGTCATCGTCATCCGCCAGAGCTATCTCGACCGCGCGCATGAAGTGGCGGGCGAATTTGCCATCGAACGCATCGGCGGACCCGCAACGCCGTCGCCGCTCGACCCGGCCGAACTCGAGGCGGGGCTCAAGGAAACCACCGGTTTCGTGCGCGGTATCGTCAATACCTTCATCGGCTGGTCGGAACTGTTCAAGCAGCATCCCAACAGCTTTCCCGAGATCGACCAGCAGATGTTCCAGCGTGGGGGTGGGGCGAAGGACCTTTATTATGCCCATGCCTATTGGAAACTGGCGCCCGACGAAGCCTGGGTGTTCGAGGTCACGCCGCCCGAATGCTATTACTGGAACTTTCAACTCGACAACTGGTGGATGGAAAGCCTCGACTATCGCTTCCTTGCGGTCACGGTGAACAAGCATAGCGTGCGCTACCGCGCCGACGGTTCGGTGCGGATCATCGTCTCGGCGCGCGATCCCGGAATTGCCGACGCCAACTGGATGGACACCGCCGGGCATGAGGAGGGCACCGCGTTGCTGCGCTGGGGCGGGGCGAGCGCGTTCCCGCTGCCCGTGTCGAAAGTGGTCAAACTGAGCGAACTGGAGAAATGACGATGGAATGGACCAAGAACGCCCCGACCCTGGAGCAGGATCCGGTTTCTGGCTTCGACCCCGACACCGTTGTCGTCTCCGAAACGGTGGAGATTAATGCACCGGCGCGTGTGGTGTGGGAGGTGCTGACCGACTTTGCCAATTACAGCGCGTGGAACCCTTTTTGCGTGCGCGCCGACGCGGAACTCAAGATGGGTGCGCCGGTCAACATGAAGCTGGTCAATTATGCCAACCCCGGAACGCTTGCGCCCAACTGCGAATATATTTGCGCGATCGAGCCGGAAAAATTGATCAGCTGGGAGCTGCGTCACAGCGATTTCTGGCCCTATCCGGCGCGGCGCGACCAGTTCATCGAAGCGACCGGCCCGGTGAACTGCCGCTATCATTCGACCGACGCGTTTCTCGGGGCCAATGGCATTCACGTCATGCGCTTCTGCGGTGACTGGGTGAAGCGCGCGTTCGACGATACCGCACGAGCGCTGAAGGCGCGTGCCGAGGAGCTTCACGCTGCCGGGAAGTGAGTCTGCGGGCGATGCCGCCGCGCGGTTGCGGCGGCTCGAGGATATCGAGGCGATCCGCGCGCTGATCGCCAGCTATGGCCCGCTTGCCGACGGCGGCGACGCGGCCGGGGTGGCGGCGCTTTTTACGCCCGATGGCGTCTATGAGGTCGCTGGCTGGGGAACGCTTGGCGGCGCGGACCTTGTGAAGGTGATCGACAATGACGGCCACCGCGCGTGGATGGCGCAGGGCGTCGCCCATGTGCTGAGTGCTCCGGTGATCGAGCTTGATGGCGACCGGGCGACGGCGCGCAATCATTCGGTCGTGTTCCTGCGCGAACCCGATGGCGGCTATCGGGCGGCGCGCGCCGGCGCCAACCGCTGGGAACTGGTGCGCACGGGCGAGGGCTGGCGCGTGGCCCGCCGCGTCAACCGGCAGCTCGACGGATCAGAAGCGGCGTGGGCGCTGTTCGCAGTCCCGGAGTAGACCAGCCATTCTTCCCGAAGGGGGAGCGATGATTTGCGCAACCCGCGCATTCGCCCCCGCGCAAATTCTACTGTCCTACAGCCGCCGGTTGATGTTCTGACGAATCGCGCCGGACCTTTTCTTCATCCTTACTGGCGAGGGAGGGCCGAAATTCGCCGCAATTTTTTGAGGGTCGAATAAACTGTCCGGATACGCGGCTTCATCCGCCCCGAAAGATGGCGCAACGGCCCCCGAAAGTCTCAAAGGTTACAGGAGAGCATGAACAAAAAATGCTACACCCTGTGTCTTTTGTAACTTTTAAACCGGGTCAGCGAGGAGGCGGAAAGAGGGAGGCGAACAGGCAAATCCCGCGCCGCGCGCCCGCTATCCCGCGAGCTGGCCGCCGTCCACGGTCATGATCGAGCCGGTGATCTTGCGCGCCTGATCGGAGGCGAGGAAGGTGATCATCTCGGCAATATCCTCGGGTTCGCAGCTGCCGTCGACGAGCTTCGGCGCGTTGCGCATAACGAGATCCCAGTTGACGTCGCCCGGCGGCGGCGCGCTGTTGCCCATCGGCGTATTGACATGGCCCGGCGCGACCGCGTTGATGCGCACGCCCTGCGCCCCGAATTCGACCGCCATCGACTTGGTGATCGCCGCGACGCCATGTTTCGACGCGGCATAGGCAACGGTATAGGCGATCCCCTGGAGCGCGGCGGTCGAGGCGGTGTTGACGATATTGCCCTTGGTCTGGATGAGGTGGGGGAGCGCGGCGCGGCACAGCGCATAGACGCTGGTGAGGTTTACGGAGAGGATTTTTTCGAACCGCGCCTCGTCGAAATCGAGCGTCGGGCCCCACTGCAGCATGCCCGCGACATTGGCGAGGACGTGCAAGGGGCGGCCCTTGGTGGCGGCGGCGATCAGCGCGCGGCAACTGTCATAGTCGGCGGCGTCATAGGGGACGATCAGCGCGGATCCGCCTTCCATCGCCGCGGCGGTTTCCTTGAGACCGTCGGCATTGATGTCGGCGATGGTGACATGCGCGCCTTCGCTCGCGAACCGCTTGGCGGTGGCGCGGCCGATACCCGAGGCGGCGCCGGTGACGATGACATTTTTCCCGGTAAAACGCATTCCCATCTCCCGAATCATTTTGATTTGCGTAAAACTTTGGTGCAAACATTACGCAAATTAAAAAGGAGAGCAAGCGATGAACGACACTGAAATCAGCCTGTTGGCCTCGCGCATCCAGCGGCTCGAGGATGATCGCGCGATCCGCGATCTGAAGGCGCGCTATCTGCGTGCGTGCGATACCAAGGATCCGGAAACCGTGCGCGACACGCTGCTGCCGCAGGGCGCGGTGATTGCCTATGACGGATTCCCGCCGTTCGACAATCGCGACGCCTTTGTCGATATCTATGCGCAGATGGGGTGCGCGCCTGGCATCTATGATATCCACCACGGCGCCAACGGCATCATCAGCTTTGAAAGCGACGAACGCGCGACCGGCCAATGGTCGCTCTATTTCCACAATATCAACCTCACCGGCCGCGCGCTGACGCACATGGGCGTTGAATATGACGATGTCTATGTGAAGCAGGGCGGGCGCTGGTGGATTGCCGAAACGAAAACCCGGCGGGTGAGCTGCCTGATCCAGAGCGTCGATGAAGCCGGGCAGGTGACGACGCAGGTGATGGGCGATCCTCCGGCAGCATTCGGGGAGGCGGGCTGAGCCCGCCTCCCTATAGCCCCCTGTTGGCTATTCGCTGAATATTTCAGACGACCTCGAACGCGTCGAAGTCGGGTTTGGCCATGACTTCGGCAAAGGTGTTGTAATCCCACGGCCAGGTGATCGGCACACCCTGCTTGTCGAGATACCAGCTGGTGCAGCCCGATCCGAAGATGCTGGCCTTGGCGGCCTTGATGCGGCGGCCCTCATATTCGGCCAGCGCGTCGTGGGTCGCCGAGATGCCGTGGGCATTGCCGTCGCTGACCCGGTTCATCAGCTGTTCGATATAGCCCCATTGCCGCTCGGCGACGTCGATCAGCGAGAAATTGCCGACCGGCGAGGTGGGGCCGTTGAGCATGAAGAAATTGGGGAAGTCGGGGATTGAGATCGCATAATAGCCGACGCAGCGTTCCGCCCACGCCTTTTCGAGCGTCCAGCCATTGCGACCGATCACCTCGACCGGACGCACGAAGCGGTCAGTGTGGAAGCCGGTTGCGAGCACGAGGATATCGAGCGGGTGGAAATTGCCCTCATTGTCGAGGATGCCGTCGGGCTGCACTTCCTTGATGCCGCACACGATGGTTTCGACATTGGGCTGCTGGGCGACTTCATAATAGTCGGCCGAATAGATGAGCCGCTTGCACGCCGCTCGATAGTTGGGCCGCAGCTTTTCTTTCAGCACCGGATCGCGCACGCTGTCTTCGAGGTTCTTGAGGCAGATATCCTCGATTTCGTGCATCTGGTCGGACTCGATATCGACCGCGCCGCTGGTGAAGCGGTTGATCGCGGCCAGATAGTCGGGGTGATAGCGCACCGCGTCGATCGCTTCCACGCTGTCGCGGAAGCGTTGCTTGTCTTCCTCGGTGTAGGCGAAATTGGGGTAGGGGAAGACCCATTGCGGCGAGCGCTGGAAATGGACGACGTCGAGCCCGCGCTTGCCGAGTTCGCTGACGAGCTGGACGCCGGTCGAGCCGTTGCCGACCACGCCGATGCGCTTGCCGTCGAGCGCGACGCTATGATCCCAGCGGGCAGTATGGAACTTGGCGCCCTTGAAGCTGTCGAGTCCGGGAATGTCCGGGTAGCGGGGGACGTGCAGCACACCGGTCGCAGCGATCACGAACTCGGCGTGATCGACCGTGCCCTTGCTCGTGGTGACCTCCCAGACGTCGTCCTTCCACTCGCAGCGCACCACTTCCTCGTTGAAGCGGATCAGCGGGCGGATGCCATGGTCATCGACGACCTTCTCGAAATAATCCTGGATCTCGCCGCCGCCGACGAGATAGGCCGACCATTCGGCGTTTGGCGCGAAGGAATAGGTATAGGCGTGCGCCGGCACGTCGCAGGTGAGGCCGGGATAGGTGTTTTCGCGCCAGGTGCCGCCGATACGATCGGCCTTTTCATAGACGGTGATCGCGGTGTGCCCCGCTTCCTTCAGCTTGATCGCAGCGAGAATGCCGGACATGCCGGCGCCGAGAATGATGTAGCGGGGTTCGGACATGTCAGGCTGGTTCCTTGGTCTGGTGCGTGGGGATGGCGCAGGCGGCATCGATGCCGAGCACATGCGCGACGCGGCCAAGACCCATCCAGGCCGCGAGCGAATAGGTAAGGTCGACGATTTCCGCGTCGGAGAAACGCTGTTTCATCTCGGCCCATAGCGCTTCGTCGGTGGCAAGGCCGCGCGGGTCCTGGCCCATGCTGCGGGCGTAGCGCGCGGCGAGCGCCTCGCGCGCGTCAAGATAATCGTCGCGGCCGGCGAGTACAGCCTGATAAAAGGCCTCGTCGGGTTCGGGACCGCGTCCCCTGACCGCATCCTTCAGCCCCATGAACTCCGCGTCGCGCGCGGTACGCCAGTTCATGCAGATGGTGCAACCATTGATAACCGCGGTGGCGATACGCGCCGCCTCGAACACCCGCAACGGCAGGATCGAATGCTGATAGACCGCGCGTGCAAAACCGTCACTCGCGCGGATGATCTCGGCGGAATAGGCCGGCGCGAGGCTCGGGATTGGACCCGAGCCTTGCGGCAGCGCAACACGCATCAGAAACGGAACCCGAGGGTTGCGCCATAGGTGCGCGGATCGGGGAAGAAGGCCACGGTCAGTCCGCCGAACCCGGCACCGAAATCGATGAAGTTGGCCGGAGCCTTCTCATTGGTCAGGTTACGCACCCACAGACTGAGCGAGGTCTTGGCGCCGCCGATATCGATATCGGCGAACTGCCCGCTCATATTGACGATCGTCCGGCCCGGCGACTGGGTGTTTCGAGCATCGTTATCCGTTACCGCCACCGGAACGAGCGCATAAGGGAAGGTGAAATATTTCGAAACAAAATTGAGATCGCCGTTGAGGTTGAAACGTCCCCAGTCGCCTTCGATGACGCGCCAATCGAAGCCGAGCGCGGCGGTGTATTTGGGCGTGTGCGGGAAGGCGCGATTGTTACTCACGTCGACGCCGGCATCGATGTAGCTGTCATACTTAGCGTCGAGCAGGGCGAACGACCCGTTGACCGTAAAGAAATCGGCGGGGCGCGCCACAAATTCGAGTTCGAGCCCCTTGATGGTCGCGGAAGCGGCGTTGCGGACGACCGATGCTGCGCCAAGACCGGCTTCGAAGATCGACAGCTGGATGTCCTTGTGCTTGTCGTAGAAGGCGGCAAGATTGAAGGTCAGCGCGCGGTCCAGCAAACGTGTCTTCAGTCCGATTTCATAGCTGTCGACCTTCTCCGGACGATAGGGATCGCAATATTCGGCGACGCCGCTCGGGCAATCCGCCGTCGGTGCGACAAACTTGTTGGTCTCGCCGTTGAAGCCGCCTGACTTGAAACCCTTGGCAAAGCGGGCATAGGCCGAAATATCCGGGGTGAACTCATAGCTGAGCGTCGCCGCCGGGCTGAGGTTGTTGTATTTCGCCTTAGGCACATCACCATATTTGATGTCGGCCACGGTCATCGGCAAATAGGCCGCCGGAATCGCGGCATCCGACTTGATCTGGAAATAGCGCATGGCGTCCTTGACCTCATGCGTATAGCGCAAACCTGCCGTCAATTTGAGCGCGTCGGTAATCTTGAAGTCGGCTTGGGCGTAGGCGGCCCACGCTTCGGTCTTGGTGCCCTGATCGGATTGCAAGATCGAGGCTGCGCCAAAAGGCTCGAACAAGCCGAAGAAGCGCTGGGGGCCCTTGGTTTCGGCCTTTTCATCATAATAAAATGCGCCCAGCACATAGTTGAGCCGTTCGTCAACCGCAGTGCCGGTTAACTGCAGTTCCTGACTAAAAGCCTTAAAATCAGTATCGCGACCGGTATAGGCAAGGTCGAGCGGCGTACCATCGAGATCCAGCCGGTCGTTCCACTTGAGCTTGCGCAGCGCAGTGATCGACTTGAGGGTTGCATCACCAATGTCGAGCGCGGCGGTCAGCGAATGGCCATGGGCACGCGATTTTTCATAGATGGGATTGGCATTAAGGCTCCCCGTTTTGACGCGCTCGCGCGGAGTGACATAAAGATGGGCCGGAACGGCCGGGCCAAATATGTCCGCCATCTGGACCAGTTGGGGGAAGTCTGGACGCTGCTTATAATTCGACCAGTCGAAGGTATAATCGAGCGTGAGCGTGTCGGTCGGTTCGATCCGGACCTGCGCCATGGCGGTTTTGCCGTTAAGCGTCGCGGTGTCGTCATAGGGAGACCGGCCCGCAAGAGCGGCCTGAGGATATGGATTGTCAACCAGTTTGACGAAGCCGTCGCGTTTCTGGATTTGGCCCGACAGCTTGATCGAAACCGGTCCAAAAGCGGGCAAATCGACCGAACCCTTGGCCCGCCAATAGTCATAATTGCCGTAGCTGACTTCAAAGTTTCCGCCCAGTTCGCCGCTCGGTTTCTTGGTGATAAGGTTGATTGCACCCGCGAGTGCGTTGCGGCCATAAAGCGTGCCCTGCGGGCCACGCAGCACTTCGACGCGCTCAAGGTCGGCGACGTCGAAAATCGAACCCTGCACCTTGGCGATATAGACACCGTCCATGTAGAGGCCGACAGCCGGTTCCCAGGTGATCGAGGGGTTGATCGTGACCGATCCGCGAATCGCCAGCTGGGCCGCGGTGCGGTTGTTCGGTGCGCGGTCGATCTTGAGATTGGGAGCGATGCTGCCAAGCCGGTCAATCGAAGTGATCTCGCGGCTTTCGAGGAACTGTCCGGTTACGGCCGAAATAGCAATCGGAACTTTCTGGACATTTTCCGAACGTTTTTGCGCCGTCACGACAATATCGCCGATGCCCGAGGTGTCTTCTTCCTGCGCTGTCGCCGCAGCATCGGTTTCAGCCGTTTGTGCCAAGGCGGGCGTGGCAGCCAGTGCCATTGCAACAGCGCCAAGGGCCACACCATACCGAACATAACGCATTTTATCCATCTCCTGACCCATTATGGACTAATGTCCGTAATAACATGACAGAAGAATTACGCAATTGCAGGTCGTAAATCAATAAATTATTCGATATGCGGAATCAAAAGCTTGATTGTCGTTGCAATTTAGTAACAGATTGCGTCGATAAGACGCCGGAGGCCAAAGTGCTGGCGTCAAGAATCGGGATGGGAGAAGGTGGATGCGGCAGGCTGTGGAAATCGATGTGGTGTCGCCGTCGGTTTATACGGACGAGGAGCTGATCTCTGGCCGCTTCCGGGAACTGCGGCAAAAGGGACCGATCCACTGGATTCACCATGATGAATATCGTCCTTTCTGGGGTATTTTTGGTCAGCCCGAAATCCAACAGATTGAAAGCGACCCGCAGCTGTGGATCAACGAGCCGCGCGTCACGCTAGTCCCGACCGATATCGAGGACAAGACGATCGAAATGTTCGGCAAGCGCTATGGCTTCGTCCGCACGCTGATCGACATGGATCAGCCCGACCACCGCAAATACCGCCAGGTCGCGCAAAGCTGGTTCACTCCGCGCGCGCTGAAACAGCTCGAGGAGCGGATGGCCGCGCTGGCCAGCGATTATGTCGACAAGATGGAGGCGATGGGCGGAACGTGCGATTTCGCCGACGATATCGCGCTCACCTATCCGCTGGTGATGATCACGACACTGCTCGGCCTGCCCGACAGCGATGCGCCGCTGGTGCTGAAGCTCACCCAGGAGCTGTTCGGCGCGATGGATCCCGAGCTTCAGCGTTCGGGCGATTTCGGCCTAGAGACCGCGCAGCATTTCTTCTTCTATCTGGGCGGCATATTACAGGAGCGGCGGGAAAAACCGACCGACGATCTCATGTCGCTGGTCGCCAACTCGACTATCGACGGCGAGCCGATGCCGCCGCTCGATGCGCTCGCCTATGGCTTGCTGCTGGCGACCGCGGGGCACGACACCACCAGTTCAAGCGTCGGCGTCGGCATGATGCAGTTCGCCAAGAACCCCGACCAGTTTGCCTTGCTCAAGCACGATCCGGAGACGATGGCCGTCACCGCGGCGGACGAGATTTTCCGCTGGGCCTCGCCGGTGCGGCACATGATGCGCACCGCCACCGCCGACACCGAGGTCGCCGGCCAGCCGATCAAGGCAGGCGAGAGCGTCTGCCTGTTCTACGCCGCCGCCAACCGCGACGAGCGTATCTTCGACGAACCCTACAAGTTCGACATCACCCGCAAGCCCAACCGCCATGTCGGCTTCGGCTATGGCGTGCACCATTGCCTCGGGCGAATATTGGCCGAGATGGAGGTGATTGCGCTGTTCCGCGAAATCGGGCGGCGGGTCGAAAGCGTCGAGCTGGCGGGCGAGCCGGTGTGGGTCCGCACCAACTTCACAGGCGGGCTCAAGCGCTTGCCGATCCGCTACACGATGAAGGCCGAGTGAACCGGTGAGCGAATGGCCCTATAGCTACGCCCCCGGCGATCCCGCGCCTGCCGCTCCGGGTGCGATCGGCGAATGGGGCCTTGCGATCGATGCGCCGCTGGTGCTGGCCGATGCTGACGCGCACGACTGGGCCGGAACTGCCGACATGGCGGTGGTCGGGCTCGGCGGTGCCGGGGTCGCGGCGGCCTTGCAGGCACTCGAGGACGGCCTCAGCGTGATCGCGCTCGACCGCTACGCAGGTGGCGGTTCGTCGGCGGCCAATGGCGGCGTTTTCTACGCAGGCGGCGGCACGTCGGTGCAGCGCGAGGCAGGCGTCGCGGACGATCCGGACAATATGTACCGCTATCTCAAGCTTGAGGTCGGCGATGTCGTCGCCGACGAGACGCTCCGCGATTTTTGCGAGAGCAGCCCGGCCACGGTCGACTGGATGCGCGGCCATGGCGTGCCGTTCGAGGGCAGCCTCTATGCGAAGAAGACGAGTTTCCCGCCGCTCGACAAATATCTCTACCATCCCGACAGCAGCCTCGCCGCACCGCACCGCGATGCCGCCACGCCCGCCGCGCGCGGGCATCGCGGGGTGGGGCGCAATGGCAATAAAGCCTGGGGTCTTGGGCGCTTCATCTGGGAACCGCTGCGCGATGCCGCACTGAAGCGCGGCCTCATGTTTCACGCCCAGGCCGAGGTGCGCCAGCTCGCGCTCGACGCCGCCGGCCGGGTGATCGGTGTACGCGCGGAACGGGTCGTGGACCCGGCGGTGGCGGTGCGCATCGCCGCGCTGGTCGCGCGCGCCGCGCAATGGTTCGAGAAGCTGCCGCCGACGCTGCCGGGCTCGCAGCTTACCTACGGCCGCGGCTACAAGCTGCTCGCAAGGGCGACCGCGCTCGAATCTGCCAATCGGGTGTCGCAATGGTTTCGCGCCCGCCGCGGCGTGGTGCTGAGCGGCGGCGGGTTCATCATCAACAATCCGATGGTCGCCCATTATGCACCAAAATATGCGGCTGGCATGCCCAATGGAACGCTCGGCGATACCGGGGCCGGGATCATGCTGGGGGTGTCGACCGGCGCGGCGACCGCGCTGATGGAACGTGTTTCGGGCTGGCGCTTCCTCAATCCGCCCGCGTCCTGGTCGAAGGCGATCCTCGTCAACGGGAAAGGTGCGCGCTACGTCAACGAAACCCATTATGGCGCCGCCATCGGCGATGCGATGGTCGAACAGAATGGCGGGCGGGGCTATGTGATCCTCGACGCCGCCGCCCGCAAGCGCTCGCTGAGGGAAGCGTTCGGGCCGGACGTGCTGGGCTTCCAGCGAGACATCACGCTGATGAACTGCCTCATCACCGCGAAGAAGGCGAACACATTGGATGCGTTGGCGGCGAAGCTCGGCTTCGATGCGGCGACGCTCAAGCAAACGGTCGCCGACTATAATCGCGCGGCGCGCGGCGAGATTGCCGATCCGTTCCACAAGACGGCGGACGAGATGGCCGAGATCGGCGAGGGTCCCTATTATGCGATCGACGCCTCGGTCGACAGCAAGGCGTTTCCGCTCGCCTGCATGACCGTCGGCGGGCTCGTCGTCGACGAAAAGACCGGGCAGGTGCGCCGCCCCGATGGCAGCCTGATCGACGGGCTCTACGCGGCCGGGCGCAATGCGGTCGGCATCTGTTCCCACCTTTATGTGAGCGGCCTTTCCTATGCCGATTGCATCTATTCGGGGCGCCGCGCCGCGCGCGCCCTCGCAGGAGTAATGACATGACCGACGATGCCCTGATCGCCCGGATCGAACGGCTCGAGGCGCTCGACCAGATCCGCCAGTTGCCGGCCAAATATGCGCTCGCGCTCGACATGCGCGACATGGATGCGATGGTCTCGCTGTTCGCGCCCGATGTGCGCGTCGGCAAGGAAGCATCAGGGCGGGAGGCGCTGCGGACTTATATGGACCGCACGCTGCGCTCGCCGTTCACCGGCACATCGCACCATGTCGGCGGCCATGTCATCGAGTTCGACGACGCGGTTCATGCGCATGGCGTGGTCTATTCCAAGAATGAGCATGAGACCGGCGAGGAATGGGTCATCATGCAGATGATGTATATCGACGATTATGTCCGCGCCGAAGGGCCGGACGGGCCGCGCTGGTATTTCGCGCGGCGGCTGCCGCTATACTGGTACGCGACCGATCTCAACAAGCCGCCGGTGGGCGGCAACAAGATGCGCTGGCCCGGGACCGACTGGGTAGAGGGCAACTTCCACAAGCTCTTCCCGAGCTATGCGGATTATTGGGCGCGAGACGGAGCGCCCGAAGGTCCCGTGCCGGAGCCTGCTCCACTCGAGGGTTTTTTGAATGCGATGCGGCGCGGCGCGGCGGCGCCGAAGGTCAAGGTGAGGGCGGAATAAGATGAACCACGATTATCATGGGCGTGTGGCCCTCGTGACCGGCGCGGCGAACGGGTTGGGAATGCAGACCGTAAGGCGGTTTGCCGAAGCCGGCGCGGCCGTTGTTATCGCCGATATAGACGCGGAAAGGGGTGGCGCACTCGCGCGGGAAATAACGGCGGGCGGGACGCAAGCGCTGTTCTGCCGCACCGATGTCAGCAATGCGGACGATGTCGCCGCGCTTATCGCTGCGACGAAGGAGCGCTTCGGTCGTCTTGACTATGCTTTCAACAATGCAGGGATCGCGCCACTCGGCCGGCCGATCTCCGAGTTCGACATGGATGACTGGAACCGCGTTATTGCGGTCAATCTGACGGGCGTGTTTTGCTGTATGAAACATGAGGTACCGCTGATGCTCGCATCGGGCGGCGGGGCGATTGTCAACACCGCGTCAAGCATGGGGCTTGTGAGCGGGCCGGGTCTTGCCGGATATTCGGCATCGAAATCCGGCGTTATCGGCCTGACGCGCGCCGCTGCGATCGATTATGCTGCGCAAGGTATCACCGTTAATGCGATCTGCCCCGGCGGGATCGGCGGAACCGAAATCACCGCCGCCCCGGAAAATGCTCGTCATATGGAGCAGTTGCGGCTGATGACCCCGATGCAGCGGCTGGGCGTGACCGACGATATCGCGGCGATGGTGCTTTACCTCTGTTCGCCCGGCGCGACCTACATGACCGGTCAGGCGATTGCGATCGACGGAGGCTATACCGCAGTATGATCCGCCGTTTCGGGTTACATCCTTTGAGAACTGATGTTGCCGCCATCGACCACCAGTTCGGCGGCAGTAATGTAACTCGCTTCGTCCGACAGGAGAAAACGCACGGCGCGGCCGATTTCATGGGGCTCGCCCAGACGGTCGAGGAGGATGCGGCGTTCGAACGCGCGGGGCGGCAGCGCTGCTACCGTCGGTTCCAGCATTGGGGTCAGTATCTGCCCGGGTGACACTGCGTTGATGCGGATGCCGTCCTGCCCGAGCCGGTCCGCGAGCGCGCGAATGAGGCCGAGCATGCCCGATTTGGCGGCGCTGTAGATCGGATTGATACCATTGCCGAGCGTCGCGTTGATCGAAGCGATGCCGACGATGGCCGAACCCTTGTTGGTCTTGAAATCGGGCAGCAGCGCCTGGGTAATGAGCGCGAGCGGGCGCAAATGGGTATCGATCCCGGCGGCCCAGCTTTCCGCCGTGATGCCATCAAGCGAGTCGGTATCGACAATTCCCGCACAATGGACGAGCCCGCCGAGCGTTCCGAGCGCCGCGCGGCTGGCGTCCATCGCTGCGGTATAGCCCGTCAGATCGCGCACATCGACGCGCAAGCCGGTGGCGGCAACGCCATAGTCTGCGGCGATCCGGGCGGCCGCCACCTCGGCCTTGCCGCCGTCGATATCCCACAGCGCTACGGGCCTGCCTACCGCCGCCAGCGCCTGGGCCGATGCGAGACCGATCCCCGACGCCCCGCCGGTGACGATCACCCCGGTCGCGGGTGAGCCGAGTAGCGGCGTCATGCGTTCGCTCCCGTCATATCGCGCGCGGCGATATAGCCGAAGGTCAGCGCCGGGCCGATGGTGACGCCCGCGCCCGGATAGCTTTCGCCCATCGAAGAGGCGGCATTGTTGCCGATGGCGTAGAGGCCGGGGATGACCTTGCCCGCCTCGTCGAGCACCCGCGCGCGGTCGTCGGTGACAAGCCCGCCATTGGTGCCGATATCGCCCGGATAGATCGGGAAGGCATAGAAGGGTGCGTCGACAATCGGCGCGAGGCTGGGGTTGGGCTGGTTCGACGGGTCGCCGTACATCTTGTCGTAGGCCGCTTCGCCGCGATGGAAATCCGGATCCTCGCCCTTCGCCGCATAGTCATTGAATCGCGCCACAGTGGCCGCAAGCGTGGCCGGATCGACGCCGATTTTTTCGGCCAGTTCCTCGACCGTCCGCCCCTTCTTCATGATCGCCTGCACCTCGCCGCGCTGGAACCAGTCGGGCATCAGCGGGAGCAACGGGCCCATCGGATATTTGTGGCGGAAGCGATGGTCGAAGATCATCCACGCAGGGTTGGCGCCCGCGCCCTTGCCTTCCTTGGCAGCGCGTTCGGCGGCTGCCATCTGCTGGCCGACGATGTGATAGGAGGCGGCTTCGTTGAGGAAGCGTTTGCCCGACTGGTCGACCATGATGCAGCCGGGTAGCGCGCGCTCGATCGTGCAAAGGCGGCCGCGATCCTCGCCCGGCACCTTGAATACCGGCGCCGCCCATGCGGATTGCAGGTTCATCGTCGCCGCGCCGATGTCCTGGCCGGCCCGGATACTGTCGCCGGTATTGCTGGTGACGCCGCCCGAATAGCTTTCATGGGTATAGAGCGGCGCATATTGGTCGCGCATCGTCTGATTGTGGTCGAAGCCGCCGGCTGCGAGCACCACGCCCTTGCGCGCGCCGATACGGATATCCTTGCGGTTGCGGCGCACGATCGCGCCGGTGACGCGGCCGCCGTCCTTGACGAGATCGACCATCGGGCTTTCGAGCCACACCGGCACGTTGCGCTTGTTGAGCGCCAGCCGCAGTCCGCCGAGCAGAGAATTGCCGAGTGTCAGGCGGCGGTCCTTGCGCGACTTGAAGCGGAACGGCCAGTCGAACCAGTAACGCGCGAGCGACTTGACGAGATGCCATTGCCAACCCGGCGCGCGGAACAGGATGGTATAGGTTTCGTCGAAATGCCAGTTGAGATAGCCGAACAGGCTCGCGGCGGGCGAGGCGAAGCGCAACGTCTCGACATCCTTCCCCAGCTGCCGCCCGTCCATCGGGTTAGGCATATGGGTGCGAAAACCGGTCGGGCTGCCGCCGGGATTTTCGGCATGATAGTCGGGGTAGGGGAAGGCATTGTAGACGATGTCGGTATGCTGCCCCATCCAGCGCAGCATCTGCGATGCATTGTCGACATAGGCGCGGATATTGGCATCGGGGACATTGTCCTTAGAAAGCGCGCGGACATATCGGAACGCATCGTCGAGATTGTCATGGAAACCGGCGGCCTCGGCCTGGTCGCTCTTCGGGATCCAGATGCCCGCGCCCGAGGTTGCCGATGTGCCGCCCCACAGCCTGTCCTTCTCGATCACCAGCACATCGGCATGATTTTCCGCCGCGACCAGCGCGTTCATGAGTCCGCCCGCGCCCGATCCGACGACGAGCACATCCACTTCCTTGTCCCATGCGGCGGTCATCTCATTCTCCCTTGTTGCTGCCATATTGCCGCACGGTTTCCGCGACCGCATTGGCGACATCGTTGCGGCGATAGCCGAGCAAAGCGGTTTCCGCCGCATCCGGCTCGTAGCTTATATAATTGCCGCGGCCCTGCGGGATGGCGACATCGGGCAACATCGGATGTGCCTCGTCCTTGGCCTCGACCGTTTCGCGGCGACCGGCCCTTGCGAAGAACAGGCCGAAATAATCCGCGAAACTCAGATTTTCATCGCCGACCAGATAGGCCTTGCGATTTTCCCCATGCTCCAGCGCGCCCTCCACCGCTTCGGACAGCGACCGGTAGGACATGAAATTGGTCCCACCCGCAGGCGCGGTCGCGGGAACCGGAATCTTGCCCTCGGCCCATTGCACATAGGGTTCGAACAATTGGCTCGATTGTCCGGGCACGCAGCCGACCATGAACGGGGCGTTTATGCTGATGACGGCAAAGTCATCGCTCGCCTCGGCGCGCGCGCCCTCGCACGCGGCCTTGCGTGATTTGATATAGTTGTTGCCCTCGACCAGTTCGGGCGCGGCCTGGGCATAGAAGCTCCCCACCTGCACCGCGCGCTTGACCCCGGCCTCGCGGCAGGCGCGGAAGAAAGCGGGAACCGCCTCATGATTGGCCTTGACGAGATGTGCGTTGAAATCGCTCCCGGGGGGCACGTGACGGGGATCGTTGCCGGCGGCGAACACCACCCAGTCGAAGCCCCGGAGCTTTTCGGGTGTAAAGTCGCCCGCCACATAATCGCCCTGGAGGAACGGCATCGATGCCATCGGGGTGCCGGCTTCGGGCGGATTGCGCGCAGCGACAGTGACGTCGTGGCCGCGTTCCTTGAGATGGGCCGCGATATGCCCGCCGAGCGCGCCGGTGCCGCCAACAACCAGGGTCTTCATGCCATTTCTCTCCTTCACGCCGGTATTTCGATTGCCCTGCCGGTGACAAGCGGCGTGTTGGTCCATTGCCCGTCCGGCGTCCGGGTCCAGCCTGCCGCCGCCAGCGCGCCGCCATCGACATGGAGCGTCGTGCCGGTCACCCAGGCCGCCAGATCGCTCGCGAGATAGAGCGCCGCGCCAGCGCAATCCTCGGCCTTGCCAAAACGGCCGAGCGGTATCCACTTGTCCATGTTGGCGCGGTTCTTTTGGGGAATGACATAATCGATCGCAAGCTGCGGGGTGTCGGTGGTCTCCGGCGCGATCGCGTTGACGCGGACGCCCGATGGCGCAAGCTCGAGCGCGAGGCTCATGGTAAAGCCGGTGATGCCCGCCTTGCAGGCGCCATAGACGGTGCAATTGGGCACCCCGCGAAACGCTTCGATCGAGCTGATGCTGATGATGCTCGATCCCGGTCCGGCCTGCTTGACTGCCGGGATGAGCGCGCGAGAGACGCGCATCACCTGCCCCAGATTGGTTTCGAGGATGCGGTCGGCATCCTCCTCGCTCATCGTTTCGAACGGACCGATCGCAAGGAAATCGCCGACATTGTTGATGAGGATGTCGAGCTTGCCGAACTGCTTTTCGACCGCCTCGCGCAGCCGCGCGACATCGCCGCGCACGGTCACGTCGCCGTCGAGCACAGTGACATCGGGGAGTGCCTCGCGCAACGCGCTCGCGCGGTCGGCGCGATGTTCGATCGTCATCACCGTTGCGCCCGCCCGGTGGAAGGCCTCGATAATCGCGCGGCCGATGCCGACCCCGCCGCCCGTCACCACCACCGTCCTGCCGGAAAAATCGAACATCGCGCGCGTCTCCTCGTCAGGACGGCATATAAAGCTGCGCCGCCTTGCCGCCATCGACCGGCAACGCGACGCCGGTGATGAAGCTCGCGGCATCCGATAGCAGGAAGATAATCGCTTCGGCCAATTCCTCAGGCTCCCCGCCGCGGCCCATCGGTATCGCCTCGGTGGTCCTGGCGGCGACGTCCGGAGCGCTGCGGGCGAAGGCGGAGGTCGCTTCGGTCTGCACCTGCCCCGGCACGATGGCGTTGACCCGAACACCCTGCCGCGCGACCTCCATCGCGGCGCAGGCGGTGAACTGGATCAGCGCGGCCTTCGATGCCGAATAGCTCGAAATATTGGGCGCGGCGCGGATCGCAGTAGTGGAGGAGATGTTGACGATCGAGCCGCTGCCCTGTTTCGTCATCACCTTGAGCGCGGCCTGCGTACCGATGAATACGGCCTCGCTGTTGACCGCGAAATCCTTGCGCCACTGATCGAGCGTCAACGCCTCGACCGGCATATAATGGACCGCCATGGCATTGTTGACCATCATGTCGAGGCGGCCATGACGCGCTGCGACATCGGCCACCAGCGCGGCGAACGCTTCGCTGTCCGAAACATCGAGCTGATGTGCCTCGACCGTGCCGTGGCGTGCAATCTCGGCGCGGGCTTCCTCGAGCTTTTCCGGGCGGCGGGCACAGATGATGACGGTGGCGCCGCGCTCGGCGAGAAGCCGCGCGGTGGCCCGGCCGATGCCATCGCTGCCGCCGGTGATGAAGGCGACCTTGCCGGTGAAATCCTGGCTCATGCCGCCGCTCCTGCATGCAATTTGTTGAGTTCGGCATCGCCGGTCGCGCGGGTGAGCACGCAGGAGGTGCCGGCCGGCGTGTACATTTCGGTGACGCAGCGGTTGCAGGCGGTGCAGCCCGACTTGAGCGTGGTCCCTGCGCGGAACTGGTTGATGACGCCGGGATCGTGGATCAGGATACGGCCCATCGCGATCGCATCAAATCCATCATCTATTGCCTCCTGCGCATCGGCGAGCGAGGTCACGCCTCCGAGGTAGCATAGCGGCATATTGACCGCATCGCGGATACGCAGCGCGTTCTGCCGGAGGTAACGCGGGTGGAATTCCACATTCTTGGGTTCGGTCAGCGATTGTAGCCACATGCCAACCGCGATGATCGGATTGGCCGGCTTGCCGCGATTTTCCTTGGGGAAGCTGTTGCCGAACATCGCGGTGATCGATTCGATATTGAGGCCGTTGGAAAGCACCGCCATGTGGGCGCCCGTCGCCTCGATCGACTTGGCGATGACAATGCCATCCTCGATCGTGTTGCCGCCCTTGGCGCCGTCGGTCATCGAATATTTGACGATCACCGCGAGATCCTTGCCCACCGCATCGAGCACCCGGGCGAGCACTTCATTGGGAAAGCGCACGCGGCGGTCGATACTGCCGCCGTACGCATCATTGCGCTTGTTATAGAAGGGGGAGAGATACTGGCTCAGCAGATAGCCGTGGCCCATATGGATTTCGACGGCATCGAACCCGGCCTCGCGGGCGAGCTCGGCCCCGTGCACAAATTCACCGGCAATCTGGTCCATCTCGGCCCGATCCATCGCCTTCTTCCACAGGCGGTTCGACATGATCCCCACCTTGTTGAAGCCGCCGCTGGCTGACAGCGGGCGCGGGGTGGTCGATTGCGCCTTGGTGAGAAAGGTGAAGCAGCCGCCGTGGGTAATCTGCGCACTGGCGGCTGCTCCATGGCGATGGATGCCTTCGACCAGCGCCTTGAAGTCGGGAAGCGATTCCCGGTCGAGCGTGGCCTGGTCGACAAAGGTGCGGCCATCGGGGCTCACCGCGCAATAAGCAACTGTCGACACGCCGACGCCGCCTGCCGCCATCTGTTCGTGGAACCTGGCCAGGCCCTTGGTAACCACCCCCTCTTTTGCCATGCCTTCGTTGGTGGCGGATTTGATGAAGCGGTTACGCAGTTTGAGCGGACCGATAGTGACTGGATCGAAAGGGGAAACTTCACCCACAGCGTCTCTCCTCATACATTGCAATTTAACGCAATTGACGTTTTCATTATGATTATGTCAATGTAATGCGTAAAAGAATAGCCATAAAATTACGAAAATAGAGAGGTGACGATGGGCAAGGAGCTTAACGGGAAGGTCGCGCTGGTAACCGGAGCCGGACAAGGGGTGGGGCAGGGCATCGCGCTCTCGCTGGCTACGGCAGGGGCCGACCTCGTTATCACCGGCCGCACACTGGAAAAGCTGGAAGCGACGCAGAAACTCATCGAGGAGCGCGGCGGACAGATAGTGACGCTCGCGTGTAATGTGCGCGAGGCCGCGACGCTCGAGCAAAGCGTGAAAACCGCGCAGGACCGGTTCGGCGGCATCGACATATTGGTCAATAACGCGCAGGAAGTGCCGCTGGGGACGCTCAATGATGTCACCGATGAAGCGTTCCTTGCCGGATTCGAATCAGGTCCGCTCGCAAGCCTGCGACTGATGAAGCTGGTGGCGCCGATCATGAAGGCGCGGGGCGGTGGGGTGATCTTCAACCTCATCTCGTCGGCGGCCGAGCGCTGGGACATGGCGGGCTATGGAGCGTATGCTGCGGTCAAGCAGGCGACGCGGGCGCTGACCCGGGCAGCCGCTTCCGAATGGGGTGGCGACAATATCCGCGTCCTCAATATCGCGCCGCATGCCGAATCGCCTGGTCTCAAATGGTGGGTGGAGAATAATCCGGAGGAGGCTGAAGCCTTTTTCCGCACCATCCCGCTCGGGCGGATCGGGCGGCTGGAGGAGGATATCGGCGCGGCGGTCGCCGCGCTCTGTTCGCCCGCCTTCGCTTATCTTACGGGCACCACTATTCCGCTCGACGGCGGGCAGGCGAAGTTCGGCTAGGCAGGAGAAACGGCATGGAAAAGGTCATTTGCTTGCTGTGGCGTGAGGAAGGCGAAGCACGCGCCGAACATAATGCCCGGCTGCGTGCCGAACTGCCGCAGGCGCTGATCGCGGCTGGCGCACGCCATATTCGTATCAACGTCGAGGACGAAACCACCGACAAGGGCGCTGCGTTGCGGCAGGAACGCGGGCAGCCGCCGCATCATTCGGTAGCGCAATATTGGATGCCTTCGGCCAACGCCATTTTCCGCAAGCCGGTCGACGACGTGATCACGCGGTATTGCAACCGCTTTGCTGCCTATCTTGTCATCGAATCGACCATCATCGAGAACAGGGATCACCCCCCGGGAACCGGCGAGCGCAACTGGGGCTGGGCGCAGATGGCATTCCTCACGCGGCCATCGGGTTTGGCTTACGAGGAATGGTTGACGGTCTGGCAGGACCGGCATACGCGGGTCGCGATCGATACCCAGTCGAACTTTGAATATGTGCAAAATCTTGTAGTGCGCGCGCTGACGCCGGACGCGCCGCCTTTTGCCGCGATCGTCGAGGAATGTTTTCCCGAAGCGGCACTCACCGACCCGTTGGTATTCTTTGACGCGGTGGGCGATCAGACCAAGTTCGACGCCAATCTGGCCGCGATGATGGAGAGCTGCGACCGCTTCATCGCGCGCGGTACCATCGACGTAATTCCGACATCACAGTATAACTATTGAGGGCAGGGAGCAGCGAGCGTGGTGGCAAAATCGGGATCGGAGAAGTGATGGCATGAGCAGCCTGTTTGCCCGGTTTGCGATAGAGGAACGCGAAGGAATGCGCTGCTTCTCGCACGCCCCGGCAGACCTCTGGTCGCTGATTGAAACAGCCCGGCGCTATGGTCCGGCGCCGCTGGTTGTCGCGGGTGAGCAGCGGTTCAGCTATGATGAAATCTTCGGGCGCGCCGATGCGCTGGCGGCGATGCTGACAATCGAACCAGGCGATCGCGTCGTCATCGCCATGCGCAATCGTCCAGAATGGATCATCGCCTTTCTCGCCATCATTCAGGCAGGCGGCGTGGCGGTGTTGCTTAACAGTCGCGGTGCGCCAATGGAACTGGTGGCGGCAACGCAGGATTGCAGCCCGGCGCTGGTGCTCGCCGATCGCCACCGCATCGGATTGCTGCGCGAAGGACAATATCACGGCCGCATCATCGCCGCCGCCGATTTTCCCGAACCGGGCGGCCAGCCTTTCGCAGCGGTGAGACGCGAAGCCCCCGATCCGGCCGTTATCATGTTCACGTCGGGCACGTCGGGGCGGGTCAAAGGCGCGGTGCTCACGCATCGCAACATGGTTCATGCGCTCATGGGCATTCAGCGATCCGGCGTTATGGTACTGGCCGCGATGGCGGAGCGGCTTGGCATGGAACCCGAACAACTGGCCGCGAATGCCGCGCCCATGGGCGTTCTGCTGGTGTATCCGCTATTTCATATTTCAGGAATTGGCGCGGGGTTTCTGTCGACCATGATGGCGGGCGGCAAGATTGTCATCATGCGGCGATGGGACGTAGAGACGGCGCTGCAATTGATAGAGCAGGAAAAACTCACCAATATCGGCACTGTGCCGACGATGTTGTGGGATGTGCTCCATCATCCCGCGCTCGGCAAATATGACCTGTCATCGCTCCGTAGCGTTGGCATCGGTGGACAGGCAGTGCCGCGCAACCTGCTCGATGCGGCGCGCAGGGCGTTGCCTCACGCGGTGTTCGGTACCGGTTATGGTCAGACCGAAACCAGCGGCGTCTATGCGATGATCATGGGCGAGGAATTCGATGCCCATCCGGGCACAAGCGGCAAGGTGTCCGACCTGATCGAGGCCCGCGTGATCGACGAGGAAGGCAATGTCGTTGAACCCGGCCATGTCGGCGAGTTGTGCGCGCGCGGTCCGGTGGTGATGAGCGGCTACTGGAACCGGCCGGAGGATACGGCGGCCGCGTTTGATGCTGACGGCTGGCTGAGAACCGGCGACGTCGGGATGATCGACGCGAACGGCTATGTCACCATCGTCGATCGCAAGAAGGACATGGTGATCTCGGGCGGCGAGAATATCTATTGTGCCGAAATCGAGCGCGTCATCAGCCAGCTGCCGCAGGTCCGGGAGTTTGCCGCCTTCGGCATCCCCGACGAACGGCTTGGCGAGCTGATGGTGGCAGTGGTCTGCGGTGATGCGCTCGACGAGCATATGGTGGTCGAGCATGTCGCCGAAAAGCTCGCGCGCTACAAGGCGCCAGGCCGGGTCGCCGTGGTGCCGGGGCCATTGCCGCGCAACCATATGGACAAGGTCGACAAGGCGGCGCTCCGCCACATGTGGCCGCAACTGATCGGAGACGACTGACATGGGAATGCCAACCGACATCAAGATTATCGACTGTATGCTTGGCATCCCCGACAGCGCGGACCGGCAGGAATGGTATTCCAGTTTCGCTTCGCTGATCCGCGATCAGGAGACGCTCGACAGCTTCAAGATGCCGGCGCAATATATGTTCAAGGATATCCCGGTGCTGGACAAATCGGACGACTATGTCGCCTGGACGGTCGAGCAGATGGACAAGCATAATATCGAAAAAGCGCTGGTCGGCTGGAACGAAAATGAAACCTCGCGGCGCGCCAAGGAGAAATATCCGGACCGTTTCTTCTTCGACCTGCCGATCGATCCCAACCGCGGCATGGACGAAGTGCGGCGCATCAAGCGTATCCACAGTGAGGTTGGCCTTTCGGCGCTCGGCTTCTTTCCTGCGGGTACCAACCCGCAGGTGCCGATCAACCACAAGTTCATGTATCCGATCTATGCGACCTGCTGCGAACTCGACATCCCCATTCTGATCAATGCCGGCATTCCGGGACCGCGTATCCCGATGGAAACCCAGAAGGTCGAGCATCTCGACGAGGTGTGCTGGTTCTTTCCGGAACTGAAAATCGTGATGCGCCACGGCGCGGAACCATGGGAGGAACTTGCGGTCAAGCTGATGCTGAAGTGGCCGAACCTTTATTATTCGACCAGCGCCTTTGCGCCGAAACATTATCCCAAGGCGATTATCGACTACGCCAATACGCGCGGAAGCGACAAGATACTCTATGCAGGCTATTTCCCTATGGGGCTCAGCCTCGACCGGATCATGCACGACATGCCAAACGTCCCGTTCAAGGACGAGGTATGGCCAAAATTCCTGCGGGAAAATGCAAGAAAATTGTTCAAATTATAGGATGGGAGAGGATCGATCCATGTCCGATATCGAACATCGCGCCGCTGGTGATGCGCGTACGCCACCCGTTGCGGTCTGGCAGATACTCGAAAAGCTCAAAGGGCAGGACCTGCTTGACTGGCGCGTGGCCGAAGTGACCAATCGCCCACCGGTCGCCGAACGTAATCTCGACATCGGTTTCCCGTTCGGCTGGTATCCGCTGATGCTGTCGAGCGATCTGGAAGTCGGCGTGGTCAAGCCGCTGCGCTATTTCGGCAAGGAACTCGCCATCTGGCGCGGCGAAGACGGCCAGGTCCGCATGGTTGGCGCCTATTGCAAGCATCTCGGCGCCCATATGGGCTATGGCGGCAAAGTTCATGGCAATCTCATCGAATGCCCGTTCCATGCCTGGCGCTATGACGGGGACGAAGGGGTCGTCAAGGACATCCCATATTCGCCCAGTATCCCGCCGCAGGTGAAGCGCAAGTGCATCGACACCTGGCATATGGACGAAGCCAATCGCTGGATCTGGACCTGGTATCATCCTCAGGGCGTCGCGCCGCTATGGCAGGTCGAGCGGCTCCCTGAAGCGACGGACCCTGAGTGGACCGATTATGATATCTACGAATGGCATGTTTGGGGCTCCCTCCAGAATATGGCGGAAAATGGAGTCGACTTCGCGCATTTCCGTTATATTCACGGCACTGCCAACGTTCCGCAGGGCGAACTGCGCTGGAGTGAATGGGGGCGCGGCGCCGATGTGCGCTCGAAAATGGGAACGCCATGGGGCGAAGTCGACGGCTGTATCAGCTATGACACCATGGGGCCGGGGCAGAGCTGGACCCGCTTCACGGGCATTTCGGAAACGCTGCTCGTCGCCTGCATCACGCCCGTCGAGCTCGATCATGCCCATGTCCGCTTCTGCTTCAGCCAGCCCAAGGCACAGGCCGAAGGGGAACGCGCCGGTCTCGCCCGCGCGATCATCCGCGACATCTGCAAGCAGTTCGACCAGGACAAGGTGGTGTGGGACCGCCAGCGCTATGAGCCGAACGCGATCATCTGCCAAGGTGACGGACCGATTGCGCAATTCCGCAAATTCTATTCCAAATTCTATTCCCCGGAAGAAAGTGACCCCTCAGCGGCGGCTCATTCCTGAATTCCGGACATGTCGAGCGGGCGGGCGGCAAGCAGCATCCCGTACCATTGGCGGGGGAGCTGGCTGGCGTGACGATCATTTTTGGCCAGCTGCTGCACATCGCGGCGGAATCGCTCGACCATTTCAGCAAGTTCCGCCTCACCGGCAGCCGATAACTTGACCATTTCAGACGCATAGAGCGTTTGCGGATCACCGAAGTCCATCCTGAAAAATTGCTCCTTCATGCGTGTTTCGAACAATCGTCGCATGGGGGCCTTGCGCCACAGGATGGTACGGTCGACCAGCGCGCGGGCGCGATCTCCGGGCAGGCGGTCGATCAGCGCCAGCTTGTCGAGTCGGGCCAGCGCCGCCCCGATTATATTGTGCGGCACGCCATAATCGCGCTCGAGATCGTGCCAGCGCTCACCAGCCAGAATGGCCATGAAGAGGAAAGAGAGAAAAGGGTCTTCGCTGAGTGCCTGTTCCTGCGCGAGAGTGAGTTCGTGCGACAGGCCGGGAGCGGGCTGTTCAGTCTCGCGCGCGAGATCGGCAAGCGATAGGCCGCATAACCCCGCGAGCTCGTCGAACAACTGGAGATTCAGCGCCTTTCCGGCGAGCCATCGCTTAATGGTGGATTCGCTGGCGCCGAACTTTTTTGCAAGGCGGCTGTTGGTCCATCCGGCAGCACGGAGCGCGCGCCTGAGCGCGGATAACATCGTTGTAGTTTGGTTCATATTTTGACCCATTATGGATCATTATATGAGCCGGTCAAGTTCGTCCAGATGGCTCTTGAAGGGCGGCTTGATAAACTGCCCTACGACTAAAGAAGCGCGCGCCCGAGTCTTGCGCGCAATAATGGGTTGAGGAGCTTGAGAATGAGTGATTCCATGTTGATCAAGGGCGGTACCGTGGTGGATGGCACCGGTGCGCCTGCGTTCAAGGCCGATGTGCGCGTCAAGGACGGCGTGATCGCCGAGGTCGGTGAAAATCTTGCGGAGCAGGGCGAGCGCGTATTCGACGCGAACGGTTGCTACGTCACCCCCGGCTTCATCGAAAGCCACACCCATTATGACGGCACCATGTGGTGGCAGCCCGACCTCGATCCGCTGCCCGGTTATGGCGCGACCACGATGATCATGGGCAATTGCGGCTTCTCGCCTGCGCCGCTTCACAAATATATGCCTGCCCAGCGCGAGATGATCGGCATCTTCTCCTTCTTCGAGGATATTCCCGAAGGACCGTTCATCCAGAACCTGCCGTGGGACTGGAACAAATGGTCCGAATATAAGGCATCGGTCGAGCGCAATGTGAAGGTGCCGCTCAACTATGCCGCCTATGTCGGCCACATCGCGATTCGCCTCGCTGCGATGGGCGTCGAAGCCTGGGATCGCGCCGCGACCCCGGACGAAATCAAGAAGATGGCCGAACTGCTCGACGATGCGCTCGCCGCGGGCGCGCTCGGCATGTCGGACAATCTTCACGACCATGACGGTCAGGACCGCCCCGTGCCGACGATGAAGGCGGACGACGCCGAATTCGAGGCGCTGTTCGACGTGATGGAGCGCTATCCGGGAAGCTGCTATCAGGTTATCGTCGATACCTTCATGCGCATGACGGGCCCCGCCAATCTCGAGCGCCTGTCAAAGCTGCTCGCCGGACGCCCGATCAAGGTGCAGATCGCGGGTGCCGTTCCGACGCTTGAATTCCAGAAGGGCATTCTGCCTGCGATGCAGGAAAGCGTAAAGAACATGCGGGAGGCGGGCTGTGACATCTGGCCGGGCTTCGCGCACGTCTCCCCGACCTCGACGCTCAGCCTCGTCAAGTCGCTGATCTTCGCCCAGTCGAACGACTATGTCTGGCATGAAGTCGTGCTCGAAGACGATCATGTGAAAAAGGCCGAAATGCTGCGCGATGAAAATTGGCGGGCCCGCGCCCGCGAAAGCTGGGATACCCAGGCCTGGGATCACTCGCCGCTCAAGAATCCGCAGGAGCTTTTCCTGCTCGACAGCGAAAACGGCAAGGGGCCTACCGGCATCACGCTCAAGGAATATGCCGACAGCCGCGGCCAGCACCGGTCGGACGCGATGGCCGACTGGATCCTCGAAAACGGTACGCTCTCGACGGTTCACATGGCGCCGTTCCCCAAGGACGAGGAACTGACGATCGAATTGATGAAGGACCCCAAGACTGTCGGCAATATTTCCGACGCGGGTGCGCATCTTCAGATGCTGTGCGGCGGCGGCGAGAATGCGCTTCTCCTCACCCAATATGTGCGCGAGGAGAAGAAGCTGACCCTCGAAGAGGCGATCAACGTGATGACCGGCAAGTTGGCCGATCATTTCAACCTCCACGACCGCGGTGTGATTGCGCCCGGCAAGCGCGCGGACATTGCGGTGTTCAACCTCGAGGAAATCGAACGCCGTGAAATGGAAAAGGCGCACGACGTTCCCAACGGAAAGGGCGGCACGACCTGGCGCTTCACGCGCAAGCCCATGCCCACCCGCATTACGCTGGTGAATGGTGTGCCGACCTTTGAAAACGGCAAGTTTACCGGCGCGATGCCGGGCGAGTTCCTGTCGCCGTCGAATGATGATGGTGCGGTCGCAGTTGCAGCGGAGTAAAGAGGATGGACAATATCAAAGTAGGCGAAGGCGAACGCAATTATTTCAACGGGTCGATCAAGCAGATCGCCACAGAAAGCTCGGTGCTCGTCAGCAACTCGCCCTATCTCAACCATGCGCCGTTCCGGGCGCTGATCGCGCAGGAAATGTTGCGCCGTAACGGAGCGGATCTGCCCAACACGGCTTATATTCCGGAAGTTGCCCAGATCATGATGGAGCTTGAGGATATGCCCAAGCTGATCGGGCTTATCGAAGCGGAAAAGGCGCGCTTGCCGCTGTTTCGCGAATGGCTTGAAAAGCGCTCGCTGGCAGATTTCAAGATCGACGATGTGAAGGATTGCGCGCCGGGAACGCTCGGCGCGCTGCTCAATGATTTCATGGTCAATAGCGGCTATGAACTCGACATTTTCTACCGCGAAATATCGGTCGTGAATGATTTCACCTATATCCTGCGGCAAACGGCATTGACGCACGATATCGAGCATATGGTGACGGGATTTGGCCCCAATCACGGTGGCGAAGTCGCGCTGCTGACCGCCAACTTCCATGGCTTCTACCGCTATTTCACGCCCGGCCTTGCGGCCTATTTCAACCGCATCTCGGCCTATCTCAAGGCCAAGACCATCATGAAGGATAATCTCTATTATCCCGAAGCGATGGCGGTGAATCTCGAGGCGGAATTCCAGGGCGCGGTACAGGGCCGCAACTGGAAATATCCGATCCGCCTTGCGCCGTGGCGCGAATGGGTCAACCGTCAGGTCACGGACATCCAGGAAGAACTCGGTATCACCCCGGTCCCGGAAAAGGGCTTGTGGGACGGGACAAACCGTTTGTGCAACGAGAATGATCCCAACTGGGGCGAGCCGCTGCTCGAGGCCGCTGAATAAGCACCGCGCAAGGGGACTGCACGTTACGCGTCGGCCGTTGCTGAATCGAACATACAAGCTCGACAAGGGAGCGGATGATGCGGGGACTGCAAGGCAAGGCCGGGATTATTGTCGGCGCGGGCCGTGGCATTGGGGCTGCCACGGCCCGCCGTTTTGCAGAAGAAGGCGCCGGCGTTGTCGTCGGCGACTATGAAGGCGACTGGGCCGAAAATGTCGCGGCCTCAATCCGCGATGCCGGCGGCAGGGCGATCGGTGTCCGGGTTGATGCGACCGATCCGGCGTCTGCTGCCGGCATCGTTGCGGCGTGCGTGGCAGAATATGATCGCCTCGACTTTTTCTGTTCGAACCTTGCGGGCGGGACCGAGGGCGATGTTGATGCGCTCAATTGCTCGCTCGACGTGTTCGACCGTTCGGTGGGCATCAACATGCGCAGCCACCTTATCGGGACCAAGGCCGCGCTGCCAGTGATGCTGGAACGTGGCAGCGGGGCGATCATCTATACGTCCTCGGGTGCCGCCTCGGCAGGCGCGCCGTGGCAGGTCGCCTATCCGATGACGAAAAACGC
The DNA here is from genome assembly GCA_023457895.1 of Pseudomonadota bacterium. GTDB lineage: Bacteria > Pseudomonadota > Alphaproteobacteria > Sphingomonadales > Sphingomonadaceae > JAFAFE01. Next base: position 25,960 of record JAEXAY010000039.1, on the reverse strand, counting down.
GATCCATCCGCTCGCGCGCCATGTCGCGTCCAAATGGGGCCGGGAGGGTATCCGGGCCAATGTCATTTGCCCCGGCCTCGTCCTTACCGAAGCGGCGATGCAGCATCTGACGCCGGAATATCTCGAGCGCGGCAAGGCGGTAACGCCGCACACGCGGCTTGGCGACCCCAAGGATATTGCCGCCGCTATCGTTTTCCTGGCGTCCGAAGACGGCGAATGGGTCAACGGGCAGGTCTGGCACGTCAATGGCGGTACCCAGATGCGTGACTGACCGACGATGCCCGTAGCCGATCATAATCCGGCAGCCATGCCGCGGCGGATGAGCAATCCCTGGGTTGTGCTGGCGATGCTGGCGCTGATCTACACCTTCAATTATGCCGACCGCTATCTGATCGCGGGGATGGTCGAACCGATCAAGGCCGAGTTCGGCGTCGGCGACCAGTATATCGGGCTGTTGATGGGGCCCGCCTTCATCATCTTCTATGTGCTGATGGGCATACCCATTGCGCGGCTGGCCGATAGCCGTTCGCGCATCGCCATCATTGCGATCGGGTGCGCGGTGTGGAGCCTGTTCACCGCGCTTTCCGGTCTGGCCCGGAGCGCGGAAATGCTTGCGCTGGCGCGGATCGGTGTGGGCATCGGGGAGGCTGCCTTTGCGGCACCGGCCTATGCGCTGCTGTCCGATTATTTCCGGCCGGACAAACGGGCGTTCGCCTTCGCCTTGCTGGGCATTGCGGTTTATGCCGGCCAGATAACCGGTTATAAGGTAGGGCCGGAAATCGGCGCGGTTTACGGCTGGCGCAATGCTTTCCTCATCATGGGCGGGGTTGGCGTCCTCCTTGCCGTGCTGGCATGGCTGATTGTGCGCGAACCGCCCCGCGTCATGGCGCAACATATCCGCGAACCGTTCCTGCCGCTGGTGCAGCGGTTGCTGCGCGCGCCTGCCTATCTCCTGATGATCGGAACGCTCGGCCTCGGCACCATGTCCGGCATCACCTTTGCCTTCTGGGCACCTGCGCTGTTTGCGCGCCATTATGGGCTGCCCGCCGAGGAGGGGAGCGCAGTATTCGGCGTTTATTTCGGTCTTTCCGGCCTTGCCGGAACCATTATTTTCGGGGCGGTGGCCAACCGTCTGGCGAAAAGGCGCATGAACGGACCGCTGTTGCTCGCGGCCGCCGCGCTTCTCGCTGCTACCTTATGCATTCTCGCCGTGACCTGGGCACCGACCCTGACGATGGCCAAGTTGCTGGCCATCCCGTCCGGCCTGCTCGGCGGCGGTTGGTCGGTCGGGATCATGGCGACGTTGCAATATCTGCTGCCCGACCGCTTCCGCGCGACCGCTACGGCAACTTTCCTTGCGGTTGCGACCCTGATCGGTTTCCTCATCGGCCCTTGGCTGGCGGGCGCGGTAAGCGAAGCGCTCGGCAACGATGCCGCTTCGCTCAAGACCGGCCTCAGCGTGGTGCTCCCGGTCGGCTTTATCGGTGCGCTATGTGCTTTCGCGGCGGTGCGGACGCTGGAGCGCGACCGCGAAGGCCTGGCCGCATAAAGCCGGTCATCGGCTTGCAGGATCGGTCGGCGCGCCCGGCATGCCCATATAATAATGGCCGGCGTTGAGGCCGCCATCGACCGATAATTCGGTGCCTATGCAATAGCGCGCATCATCCGACGCCAGATAGGCAGCCGCCGCGCCGATATCTTCGGGATCGCCCGATTTCTGCGCCGGGTAAATCCAGTAACCCTGGTCATAAAGATCGCGCGGCACGTTCGTCGGGTTGGACATCGGCGAATGGATACCGCCCGGATGGATCGAGTTGACCCTGATGCCGCGATGGCCAAGCTCAAGCGCGCAGGCCTTGGTGAAGCCGCGCACCCCGAACTTGGACGCACAATAGGCGGTGAGCGAATTGGCGCCCGAAATGCCGTCGGCGCTGCTCATGTTGACGATGCTGCCGCCGCCCGCGCGTTCGATGGCGGGCACCGCCGCCTGCGTCCCGATCATCGTGCCGATGAGGTTGACGTCGATGATCCTGCGCATTTCTTCCTCGCTCAGATCGTCGAGCCGTTTGAACACCAGCACGCCGGCATTGTTGACGAGGCAGTTGAGCTTGCCGAACTGTTTCTCGGTGGCGGCGATGGCCCCATCCCAGTCGGCACGCCGGGTTACGTCGAGATGGATGAACCCGGCTTGCTCGCCGAGACTGGCGGCAAGGGCACTACCCTCCGCATCCAGCACGTCTCCGATCATCACGTGCGCGCCTTCTGCCACGAACCGGCGCACGATACCTTCACCGATCCCGCGCGATCCGCCGGTGACGAGCGCCACCACATTGTCGAGTCTCTTCATGCCATTCCTCCACCACGATATTTGGTTTGTCGAAAGATGAAATAACGTCTGGATTCTTGACCGGCAATGCGCAATCATCGGCGAAGGAGACAAATAAATCGTCAAACGCGGAGAAAACAAGACCATGGGCAACGCATTATTCCCGGAAGGCGCGGCGCTGGTGCTCGGAGCAAGCGGTGGGATCGGCGCCAAGGTCGCCGAAGTGCTGGCCGGCGATGGCAGTGATGTCGCGCTCGTTTATAATCGCAAGGCTGAGGCGGTTGAAGCGGTCGCGACCAAAGCGGTTACTGCCGGGCGCAAGGCCACCACGCACCGCTGTGACGTGACCGACGCTGCCAGCATTGCCGCTCTGGTCGAGGAAGCTGCAGCAGCCCACGGGCGCATCCACACGCTTGTCTGGGCGGCGGGTCCGCTGGTCGAACAGCTTTATCTGTCCGAAACGCCGATCGAAAACTGGCGCACGGCGTTCGAGGTCGAAGTCCATGGACTATTCGCAACCGTGCGCGCGCTGATCCCGCATATGCGAGATGCGGGCGGCGGATCGATCGTGCATCTGGGATCGGCTGGACATCTGCGCTGGCCCGACAAGGACGGGCTTTCGGTTGCGCCAAAGGCGGCCAATGAAAGCTGGCTCAAGGGAATCGCTCGCGAAGAGGGACGGTATGGCATTCGCGCCAATTCGGTGCTGGTGGGGGTAATCGATGCGGGCATGTTCCATGAACTCATGGCCAAGGGTGCATTTCCTCAGAACTGGGTTAACGAAACGATGCGGATGCTGGCGGTGAAGCGCTGGGGGCAGCCGGAAGAAATCGGCTATGCGGTAAGCTTTCTTGCGTCATCGCGTGCAGCCTATGTGACGGGTCAGCAAATCAATGTCGCGGGCGGATTCGGCATCTGAAGCGGGAAGGGAACTATTCAATGACACTCAATCCGGGCGTGCAGGCGGTGCTGCAAATGTTCGCGGGCTTTCCGCCAGTCGATTATGAAACCGCGACGGCGGAACAGATCCGTGCGATGAACGACCAGCCGATGGCCTTCGGCGATCCGATCCCCATGGCGCGGGTCGAAGAGATATCCATTCCGCTCGAGGGACGGACGCTGGCGGGACGGCTCTACGTGCCGGAAGGGGCAGGGGACCGCCCGCCGCTGACACTGTTCTTTCACGGCGGCGGCTGGGTCTGCGGCACGCTTGATACGCATGATGGAACCTGTCGCGCGCTGGCCCGCGCCAGCGGATCGGCACTTCTCTCTGTAGCCTACCGGCTGGCGCCTGAACATCCTTACCCTGCCCCGCTTGATGATTGCTATGATGCGAGCGCCTGGGCGGCGGATCATGGTGATCTGCTGGGCGTCGATGCCGCGCGTCTTGCCGTTGCGGGGGACAGTGCGGGCGGCAATCTTGCCGCGGCGGTCGCCTTGCGTGCACGCGATGCAGGTGGGCCCGCGCTGCGGCATCAACTGTTGATATATCCGGTGACCAGCCGGGATTTCAGCCTGCCTTCCTATAGCGCGAATGGGGGCGGGGATTATTTCCTCACCACCGACGGGATGAAATGGTATTGGCAGCAATATGCTGGGGATGCGGCGGAGGCGGACGTTCCGCTGGCTGCAGTCGCGGGGCAGGACCTCGCGGGGTTGCCATCCGCAACCGTGATCACGGCCGAATATGATCCGCTACGAGATGAAGGCAATGCCTATGCGAGCAAGCTGGCCGGGGCCGGTGTCGCGGTCGATCGTAGCTGCGCGCCCGGAATGATCCATGGTTTCGTCAGCATGTTCCAGGCGGTTCCCGACGCGATGATTTCGATCGACCGCGCCGGGGCCAATCTGCGCGCTGCACTTGCATGACCCGGTCGTTCCGCCCCGATCCTGTAACACGAGCCGAGCTTGCCGATCTCGCCTTTGATTATGCGCAGGCGGTCGATCGCGGTGATGCCGACCGGTTATGCGCGCTTTTTACAGACGATGCGCGCGTCGGCGGGATGGATGATCATGTCCCGGTTTTTGAAGGCCATGAGGGCTTGCGGCGCATGATAGCGCAGGTCGATCAGGCCTTCGTCAAGACGATGCACAATGTTTTCAATCAGACATTCGAAATGGGGGAACAGGACCGGGCAACGGGGGAAACCTATTGCCTCGCCAGCCATGTGATCGAACAGCCCGGCGGTCAGTGGGAACTTCTCGATATGGCCATACGCTATCACAATGCGTATGAACGGAAGGAAGGTATATGGAAATTTGCCCGGCGCAGACTCGAGGTCGAATGGATCGAGACCCGCCCGGTCAAAGCCATGGATCCGGCATTTCTCGCTGCGCGATGAAGGGCGAGCGTCCAGGAATTGAGGTGACAATGAAGCTGATTGCGTGGAAACCCGATTGATGACCCAGGAATTTGCAGTCGATGATATCGACCTTGCTGTTGTTGAACAACTCCGCAAAAACGGCCGCGCAACCAACCAGCAGATTGCCGAAAATCTTGGCTTGACCGCCGCAACCGTGTCCGCTCGCATCCGCCGGATGGAAGATGCGGACAAGCTGCGCGTTGTCGCGGTGTCGGACTTTTCCGCGCATGGGTACAATGTGCTGCTCGAAATCGCGGTAGAGGTGGACGGGCGTCCTGCCCGCGACGTCGCCGAAGAATTTGCGGATCTGCCGGAAGTGTTCGCAGCGCATCTGGTGACTGGCCGTTATGATATCGACCTGCTCGTTGCCCTTCACGATTTTGGCGAACTCAAGACATTGCTGCTCGACAAGTTTTCCGGGATAAAGGGGGTGCGTTCGCTCACGCCCGCCATTGCCGTGGATGTGGTCAAGTACAAGTTCGATGTTGCGCCGATCGAAGCGCGGGAGAATGGTGCATGAATTCCCCGCTCGATGATCTCGACCACCAACTCATCCGCATCCTCTCAAAGGACGCGCGCATCTCCAACCGCAAGATCGCAACCGATCTGGGTGTTACCGAAGGCACGGTGCGGGGCCGTATCAAGCGGCTTCAGCAGGAAAAGCTGATCAGTTTCACAGCGATCACCAGTTTTGGGCTTTACCGCCAGACGCGGCTCGCTTTCATCGGTGTGCAGGTCGACGTGGATAATGTCAAACCGGTGGCAGATGTGATCGCCGCTATGCCTGAAATCAACGGCGTGCTCATCACTCTCGGCCGGTTCAATATTCTTGCCATCTGCCTGTTCAACGAGCTGGACGAGCTTCATAATGTCGCGTCCAATCTCATTTTGCCGATTGAAGGGGTCAATCACGTCGAAACCTCGATCGCGGTGCAGACGGTCAAATATAATTCGAGTGTCGTGCGAATTACCGAAGCGGATCCCAGTACCGAGAATGGGTCGTAAAGACTGCGTAATAAATAGGCTATATAAATACGCATATCGCTAGAAATACCGGTTCTTGACGGAAATATATATCGTAGACCTTGCATTTTTGCATCGAATCATATTAGCTCGCCTCCGGAAAATATTTTTATAGGATGACGGACGATGGCAACGACGGCTGAATATGGTCTGGGTGAGTTTACCTATCCCCGCGGCTGGTTCATGGTGGGTATCAGCGCCGACGTGGTGCCCGGCAAACCCCACTCGGTCCGCTATTTCGGCGAGGACATGGTGCTCTATCGCGGACAGAGCGGTCGCGCGTTCCTCGTCGAGGCCTATTGTCCGCACATGGGAACGCATCTCGCCAAGAATTCGACCTCCTATGTCGTGCAGGACGAAGGCTATATGGAGGGCGACAATATCCGCTGCCCCTATCATGGCTGGCGTTTCGGCCCGGATGGGCGCTGCAACGACATTCCCTATTCGCCGGCGCCGATCCCCAAGGCCGCCTGCATCAAGTCGTGGAAAGTCGTCGAGAAGGCGGGCTGCATCTGGATGTGGCATGATGCCGAAGGCGGGGAGCCCGATTATGACGTGCCGGATTTCGAGGGCTATGATCAGCCCAACTGGGTCAACTGGCAGCCCGAACTGCTAGGCGATCTCGCCTGTCATCCGCAGGAAATCGTCGATAACATGTCCGACAAGGCGCACCTTGAGCCGGTCCATGGCACCATCGACATGGTCCTGTTCGAAAATGAGTTCAAGGATCATGTTGTCCGGCAGGTTCTGACCGGCGGTCACAAGACGCTGGCAGGTTCGGGCGCGGAGCCGATGACCAATGATACCTGGTACACGGGGCCGGGCATTCTTCAATCGATCATGGTCGGCGAATATCCCTCGCTCATGCTGATCGCACACACGCCCGTCGACGATGGCGTGGTCAAGGTGTGGTATGGGCTTGCGGTCAAGGTTGCGAACGAAAATCCGACCGATGCCGACCGGGAATCCGCGATGGGCTATCACAAGGCCGGTGTTGCCGCTTTTGCACAGGATTTCGAAATCTGGGGCAACAAGCGTGCCTGCATCAATCCGATGATGGTGAAGGGCGACGGGCCATTCCACAAGGTCCGCATCTGGTACAAGCAATTCTACAATCCGCGCGCGCGCGCCAGCGAATTCCAGAACCGCGTGAACGGTACGATGGTGACGCAGGGAACGCAGCGCGATCCCTGGCCCGAAGCGGACGTCGCCTGAGAATTGTCTCTTGGGTGTTGGCCCGCAAGCGGGCAACCGGGTGTGGAACAAGCACCATAATCCATGAAAAGGGCGGGGCCGCTCCTGTAATCGCATAGGTGGAGGGAAGACCATGGAAAAACCCAAAATAGCTCTGGTGACCGGGGCAAGCCGCGGCGCTGGTCGTGGTATCGCCATCGGCCTCGGGGAGGAGGGCATGACCGTCTATGTCACCGGACGCACGGTGAGGCCGGGCGATGCCAAAGGGTGGGACGGAACCGTGCTTCCCGGCACTGTTGCCGAAACGGCAGAGGCGGTCACGGCAGCAGGCGGGAAGGGCATCCCGCTCGTCTGTGACCATGCTGACGACGCCTCGGTTGCGCGAGCTTTCGCCCAGATCGAGCAGGAGCAGGGAAGGCTCGACATATTGGTCAACAATGCGACCTATATGCACCCCCAACTCATCGAGAAGCTGCCCTTTTGGGAGAAGGGTCTGGACGCGATGAAGATCCTCGATGTGGGCCTCCGGAGCGCCTATGTCGCGAGCTGGCACGCAGCGAAGATGATGGTCAAGCAGGGCAGTGGCACCATCGCGTTCGGCTCTTCCTTTGGCGCGTCCTGCTATATGCACGGCCCCGCCTATGGAGCGCAAAAGGCCGGTCTGGACAAGCTGGCGCATGATATGGAATTCGATTTCCGTGGCACCGGGGTACGTGTCTTTTCGATCTGGATGGGCCCGCTCCTCACCGAACGCGCCAAGATCGCGGCCGAAACCAACCCTGAGCAGTATAAGGATTTCATTGCGATGGCGGAGAATCCCGAATTCACCGGCCATATCGTTTATGAGCTGGCGACCCAGCCGCTTGGAGAAAAATTGTCGGGGCACACGCTGATCGGTGCGGAGGTGGCCAAGGATCTGGGTATCACCGATCGCGGTCAGGACAAACCGAGCCACCGCGAGATGCTCGGCAGCCCGCGGGAGCCAAACCCGGCGGCGGTCTATTAGTCCGTGCTGACGCTCGCAAATCCGGCCGTTTCGGACCGTGATTTTGCGACTCATCCCTGTCCCGACCTGCACGACCATCTGCGGGAACTGCGCGCGTTCGGGCCGGTAGTACCGGTGATGTATCTCGGTGCGCCGGCCTGGCTGGTACTGGCACATGCCGAAGGCCGGGCCGTATTTGGTGACGATGTCCATTTTGACGCGGCTGTCGCTTATGCCGAATATGCGGTGCCGCCCATGGGCCGGGTTCTGCAGGCGCTTTCCGGCGACGAGCATACCCAGCAGCGTGCCCTCGCGTCCGGGCCCTTTTTGCCGGGTGCGGTACGCCGCCTGATCGAACCCATTGCCGACAAATTGCTCGACGATCTCGCCGTCGCCGCAACGCCGGGTGAACCGGTCGATCTGGTGTGGCATTTCACCAGCCGCTTGCCGTTTACCGTGATTTCTACCTTGCTCAGCGTTCCGGTGGAGCATGAGAAGAAATTTCTTGAAATGGCGGTAGCGCTGTTCACTTACCCGTGGGACCCGGAAGGCGCGCTGGCGGCGCGCAAGGAATTTGACGCCTTCTTCGCACCCATACTGGCGGAGCACCGCGCCTGCCCGCGAGGCGACTTTATCTCGATGGTCATGGACGCGGAAAGCGATGGAATCAGGGCCAGTGACGAGCAGGTAATGGCGCTTCTCAGGATGCTGGTTCCCGCCGGATCGGATACGACGTGGAAGGCGCTCGGATCGATGTTCGCGGCCGTGCTCGGCGACTCCCGGCTACGCGCGCTGGCGTGCAGGGGCGAACGCGAGCGTGCAGCGATCGCTGCAGAGTCCGTCCGGCGCGAGCCGCCGGTGGCGATCATGCCGCGTGCCTGTTCGCAATCGGCGCAGCTCGGCGGTGCGCAGATTAAAACGGGAGAACGGGTGCTCGTTGCCATCGCGGCGGCCAACCGCGATCCGGCCGTGTTCGATCATCCCGGAGATTTCGATCCCGATCGCAACACCGCTCCCATCCTGTCCTTTGGTGGCGGCAGGCATTTCTGCCTCGGCACCCATCTTGCCCGGCGCGAAATGGAAACAGCGCTGGATAAGGTGTTGAAGCGCTTTCCGGACATGAAGCTCGCGCCGGACAAAGTGGTCGAAATAACCGGCACCAACCTGCGCGGTCCGCGCGAATTGTGGGTGACGTTATAGGCCTTACCGCTCCGCATGGATGTGCTGGCCGGATTGTGCACGCTTAGGTAACGCGCCGGTTTTACCATGCGCAGCAAGGGCACGCGGCCAGCAAATGAAAAAGATGGTGGAAGTGCGATAAGTTGGTCGGGACGAGAGGATTCGAACCTCCGACCCCCACACCCCCAGCCGCTCCCAGATAATCTTCACGATATTCATTATAGCATTGTAATAAATAGAAAATATTTGGATTACAAACGATTTTATAGAGGTTTCATCTTGCGCTGATGGTGCATTTGTTCCTATATTGTTCACGCACGTTCCGCGATTTTGCACCACCAGTGCACCACGGGAATGAGGCGCTGGAAGGATGGAAAAATGCGCGTCGCTTTAACTCGCGAGTTCATCAAAAAGATACCCGATCCGCCGAAGCCGATCGATTACCGCGACACGCGGTTGAAGGGGCTGGTTCTTCGGGTCATGCCTACTGGTGTCAGATCTTGGTATTGTGAATATGCTCGGGGCAAACGGATTTGGCTGGGCCGTGCCGACGCAATTGGTTATTCGGAAGCCTACGCTGCTGCTCAAAAGGTGATGGCCGATTTTTATAGTGGGTTAGACCCGGTCGAAGCCCGAAAGCCACCTGTGGGGATTCCCACCTTCAAGACGTTCTTGGAAGGCGATTACGCCACTTGGGCGCGCGCAAATCAGAAAGCTCACGCAAAAAACCTGTCGCGGCTACAGACCGCTTTCAAAGAATTCCTAGGTCGAAAGCTCGACGCGATCTCAGCGCTTGATATCGAACGTTGGCGCAGCGGCCAAGTTGCGCGTGGCCTCATAGCGCTGCTCGGCTGCCTGGACGTGCGGCAGAAACGCCGCGCGTCTGAAATTTGATCCCGCACGCATTTTTGGCGTGGGACGAATGGCAGGGGCTGAGTTTGCGGCCGGACTGGCCGGATTCATCGCCGCAGGGGACACAACCGCGGCCACCAGGCGCCGGTGTTCAATCAGGCGGAATCCGGACTCCGTCTCGATTCCTGCAGACGCAGTGTCTGCTTCGCTCGTCACAGGTGGCTCGGTTTCCGGCCAATCCGGCGACGGGCCATTACTGTTTGCTTTTGCAGCGGTGGCGAGAACCAACGGGAACAGCAGGAAAATGAGAGATTTCGACGTCATGACGTTTTCTTTCGATGTTGATGATAGAAAGAACATAAGATGAACATAGCGTTGTAGGAAACCGGGGAGGAGAGGCAGCGGGGGTGGAGGCGTGATTGATCAATCGTTGCAAAGGAGTCCGTCATGCCGAACGGTATTGTCTCATCCAGCCTGGCCGCCAGAGCACGCGAAATTGTCGAAGCGCTGGGTGGCCATTGGGCGAACGGCAAGGGAATGTGCTGCTGTCCCGCCCATGATGACCGCACGCCATCGCTTGCGATCGGTCTTTCTCCCAACGCGATCCTGTTTCATTGCTTTGCCGGGTGCAGCAGCGATGCTGTGCTGGCGGGCCTTGCGCGCCATGGGGTGCGTCCGCGCGACCTGTTCGATGGCAGCGGCCGGCCGCTGTCGTCGCCAGTGACCCGCATGCAAGTGCGAGCGCCCCGCGCCAACGCGCTGAGGCTGTGGCGGGAAGCGGTGCCGCTAGCCGGAACGCCCGCCGAGCGTTATCTCGCGGCACGGCATGTCAGCCTGCGCTCGCCCGAACTACGTTATCATCCTCGCATGCCGCTCGGCAGCAAGGCCAATGCCCGCTTCCTGCCGGCGCTGGTGGCCGCCGTGCGCGACGATGAGGGGCTCTTGTCGCTGCAACGCACCTTTCTTGATCCGGGTCGCGCTGCCAAAGCCGCCTTTTCCCGACCCAAGCGCGGCCTCGGGTCGCCCGGGACCGGAGCGGTGCGGCTGTTTGCGCCGGAAGCTGGCCGGCTCGGGCTGGCGGAAGGGGTTGAGAATGCGCTGTCGGCAACTCAGCTGTTTGCCATTCCGGCCTGGGCAACGCTCGGCAATGAACGGTTCGGGCAGGTGACCATTCCTGACAGCGTGCGCGAACTTCACCTGTTTCTCGATGCCGATGCCGGCGGTGCGCTCGCCGGGCAGCGTGCTCGCGAGGCTTATGCCAGGCACGGACGGATGATCATCGCCCATCGTCCGGAGCGCGCCCGTGACGACTGGAACGCTGTTCTCATGCGGCAAGAGGGGAGGGAGGCTCTCGGCAGGTGAAGGCGGAAGCAATCGGGCTGTCGCCTCGCCAGGAGGTTTCCCATGTCCCAGATCAACGCAGCCCTCGCCTTTCCGCCATCGCGTCCGGATATCATCTTCAACCTTGCGGCGATGCTCGCCGTCCACCTCAAGGAGGGCAGGGCAATTTCGCGGGCGTTGCTCAATCAGACGCTGAGCGATGCCTTTGGCGGCTCGGACGCGGATGGATGCTGGTCGGTCCGCGATGCGCATGCCCTGCTTGAGCTTGTGCAAATCCTGTTTCTCAAAGGGGCCGCCAGGCCGGATTGGCTCAACGATAACCTTCTGCTTGCGCTTGCTCCAGCACTGACTGCAGTAACAACGGCCACCGAACGCTGCCAGCCGCTGATCCCACCGCCGCCGCTCCGCCAGCCACCAGAGGCCGGGACCATCCATTACATTCATGTGGTTGCAGCGTCTGCAGGTCATGCGGAGATTGATACTGTAGAGCGCACAATCGAACAGGGTCACCAGTGGCCGGTAATGATCCTTTTCCGGTAGCCAGCCGTAACGCGCCGCGGTCATTTCAAAACGCTCGCTGCATTGCAGATTGAGCTCTTGATCTGCGTGATCCGAAATTCGTGAGTGCTGTTGTAGATGACTCGGGCATTCGCTGGATATGGAACAAATATAGAACATTCGTCAATCGGCGTTGGCGTCATTCAATCGCGCCCGGCAACGGGACCGACCCCAGCCTTCTTCCAACCGGTGCTCGGCCGCCATCAAGGAACTCACGTTCGAGTTGAGCGCGCCAGAGTGGCGATCGAGGAACCACCCAAGGTCACGGGCGTGCCCGATTTCACGGGCGTAACTCGTCCGCAGCCTGAATTGAGACCGCAACTGATCAAGCTGGCTTAGCGGATCGAATACCGGCTTGGCTTCGCGCACTACGTGACAGACGAAGAGGTCTCCGTCGCGGGCATCAGCCTTCAGTTTCTCCCACGGATAGAAGAACATTGAGAGATGCCCTATGGACTTGTGCTGCGGCACGCCAGGGGGGCTGATGAGCAGCAAATCGGTGTCCGAACCCCGGCTATTGTCTTCGCGGGCACGACTGCCAAAAAGGATGATAGCGGAAACTCCTTTATCGACGACACCCATCTTCAGCGAGAGGCTCGTTCGATCGCGTCGATTGATAGCTTGCGTGCCGTCGTCCGTGCGTTGATTACCTCCTCGCGATTGAGGAGCACAAGCTGTTGCTTGCCTGGTGGCAATGCATCTGGCGCAACATCAAGATTGTGCTCGGTCATCAGGTAGAAGGTCTGGCTCAGCCTCTTTGTAACGATAAGCGTGCCGTCAACCATGCCGTATTCGGCCTCGAGCGCCGCTTGTTGGCTCGGCGACAGCGCCGGGTTGGGTGCCAGAATGAGGTCGATCTCGTGCATCCACTCGAAATCGAGTGTGGGGTCGATCACGGCCCCGGTGATGTCGTCGGCCCGATCGATCCGGAATAAATTATAATCGCGAAAATCCGAATGTTCGGTTGACCAAGCCCGAACGTACCACCGGCCGACTGCATGAAAAAGAGCATGGGGCGCGATGACCCGTCGCGGCTCGGGTGAACCCGTGATCGACTTGTATTGGATCTCCAACTGGCCCCGTCGGCTGATGGCATCGAGGATGTGGAGCAAAATTTTTGCGTCCGTGCGTTTGCGCAGCAGCGAGACATTCTCGATGGGCGGGGTATTATCGAACCAAGTGTCCTCCTGGCGCATCCACTCGTTTTCTATAGCGACAAGTTGAAGCAAATAGCGCTCAGCCGAAGCGTGCATCAGCTTTGGCTCGTAGGTCGGCGCTCGTAGATAAGCCTTGAGAGCTTGGTCGTAGACGAGGTTCGGCACCGAGCCGCGTGTGGAACCGGATCCCGCCTGACATCCATGATCAGATCATCGAACTGGCACTGGAGCAGTCCGAGCTGAGCCCACGGGAGCTGGCGGTGCGCTTTACCGACGAAAGGCGTTACTTCGTGTCGGAAGCCACGGTTTACCGCCTTCTGAAGGCCCATGACCTGATCACCAGCCCGGCCTATGTGGTGATCAAGGCCGCCGATCAGTTCCACACCAAGACCACCCGGCCGAACGAGATGTGGCAGACCGACTTCACCTACTTCAAGATTATCGGGTGGGGCTGGATGTACCTGTCGACCGTGCTCGACGACTTCTCACGCTACATCATCGCCTGGAAGCTGTGCACCAACATGCGCGCCGAGGACGTGACCGACACGCTGGACATGGCACTGGCCGCATCGGGCTGCGACAGCGCCACGGTGCTGCACAAGCCAAGGCTGCTGTCGGACAATGGCCCCAGCTACATCGCCGGCGAACTGGCGGAATACATCGAGGCCCAGAAGATGAGCCATGTGCGCGGTGCCCCGCTACACCCGCAGACCCAGGGCAAGATCGAGCGCTGGCATCAGACCCTGAAAAACCGCATCCTGCTGGAAAACTACTTCCTGCCCGGCGACCTCGAGGCCCGGATCGAGGCCTTCGTCGAGCACTACAACCACCAGCGTTACCACGAGAGCCTCAGCAACGTGACGCCCGCCGATGCCTACTTCGGCAGGGCACCCGCCATCATCAAACAACGCGAAAGGATCAAACGACAGACCATCGAATATCGACGCTTGCAACACCGCAAGCTCGCCGCATAACATCAACCCCGAGACGAGGCCCGCACTCCGCTAATTTACGCCGCGAGTTGTGCCAAATGTTCTGACGACGGACAGCCTATGACGCTGCCGATCGCCTGATAAGCGAGCAGAGCGGTGGCTATACACGTAATTACACCTATGGTCCGGCGGACAATCTCACAAGCATACAGCACCCAGATGGTCTGCTGATCAACTATGATTACGATACCAACGGACGCTTGATTAAAATCCGTGAAAACGGGGCGACGTCAGGTGTCGGTGTACTTGCGCAATATGGTTATGACCAGCTTGGTTTTATCAACCAGATCACCCGCGGCAATGGCAGCGTGACAACGCTTACCAAGGATCTCGGGCGTATCCGATCCTTGTTTCACAACATGGGCAGCGCGTCGCACAATTTGCAGAAAGACCTCACCTATAATGCAAGCGGGCAGATGCGGTCTGCCGCGTCAAACAATAGTGCTTATGCGTTTACTGCGATAACTGGTAGTCGCGCGTACACATCCAATGGTCTTAACCAGTATACAACGGTAGGACCAAGGACTTATGGCTATGATGCGAGGGGTAACCTGACCAGCGATGGCGTTATCAACTTCCAATATGATGCCGAAAACCGGATGATGGCGACGTGGCCGAACCCATCAGTCCAGTTGCGATACGATCCTCTCGGGCGGTTGTCTGTCGTCACTGGAAGCGCGGGTACCACCCGGTTCGCCTATCAGGGCAATCAGATTCTTGCCGAACTCAACGGGACAGGTGGCTTGCTCAACCGCTATGTTTATGGCCCCGGTTATGATACACCGATAGTATGGTACTCGGGCGCTGGCACCAGTTTGCGCAAGTTCCTCCATGCCGATGAACGCGGCAGCATCGTTGCGATCAGCGACAGCAGTGGTAATGTCGTCAACAAGAACAGCTATGACGAGTTCGGTATTCCTGGCACCAGCAACCAAGGCCGGTTCCAATATACCGGCCAAGCATGGATCCCGGAGATCGGCCTCTATTACTACAAGGCGCGCATGTACTCTCCCACCCTCGGCCGGTTCATGCAAACCGACCCCATCGGATATGCCGACGGGCTCAACTGGTATAACTATGTTGCCAGCGATCCGATTAATAAAATCGATCCGAGCGGGTTAGGTTACGCTTGCGACGATGACATTTGCGTCGATGGTAAGCCAGGTGAGACCGACCCTTGGCCAAACTGGCCTTTGAGGTTTGATCTCTGGGATTATGTTGATAGCGGAGGTGGAAGAGCCACTCCCAAGCCCGCTCAATCGGCGACAAAACCATCATATTGTGGCAATATGCTTTATAAGCTTGGTGAATCAGTAGACGAGATCGCGGGCCATGGCAAAACTGTGGCAGCTACCGGTGTGGCAATGGGCGCGGCTGCTGCGGTAGTAGGAGGCATCGCCACCGCGCCGGCCGGTGGAGAGGGGGCATTGCCAGGACTAGGTTTGATGGGGGTCAGCGCGAAAGGGTATGCTATAGCGTCATATGTATCGCTGCTTGGAAAGGGGTTTCAAGTTCTAGGCGGTGATCGAAGTGCTGCGGCAGACTTTGCTACTACTGCATTCACCGCGTTGCTCCCTTCGATGGGAGGGGCAAAAAATTTGAAAGAAGTTCCAGGGGCCGTGGCCGGTGCTGCAGTGGATACAACAGCTGCGGCCGTGGGAAGGAAAGGTCCGTGTTGAAAGCTTTAGGAAGATTCTTATTAAGCGCTCCAAATTCGCTTTTCCTTATTGGGTGCGGATTGATTTTCCTGGCTTCCTGCATTTCTTTATATTTATGTTATTTTTTTATATTTATTTCATTTATATTTTTATATTCTATGTTGAAGGTCATCGATAAAAAGTCTTCTTACAAAGGAGATAACTTAATTCAGATATTGATATTATTATCAATGTTGATTATCGTTATGCTAAAAACAGCAAAGTATTTGAGCGATGGTTTATTTATAGCGCTTATATTGCCATTTGTTGGAATTAATATATTGTTATTGATAGCAAAAATTATTCCTTGGAATGATTGAAGCTGCGCGTTAGGAGGGGTGTATGTGTTGATGGAATGTTCGTTAATCTGATCTTGCCTGCAGCCCCTCGATTGTAGGCGAAAAAGCTTGACGATAATTGCTATTGTGCCAAGGGGTAGCCTTGAGTAGCGTATTGGTGAAACCAGCTCAATGGTTCAGAATGAGGATTGTACGTGCGCCGATTATTTGTCCTGAAGGCAAAAGGCATCGCGATCGCCGCGTCACTTTTTCTGTTTGCGGTACCCGCATACGCTCAACTGCCCGATCCACAAGGATCCGGCGTGATCGTTTCGGCGGTCAACTGGCTGCAGGGTACGCTTCTCGGTACGGTAGCGACGGTCGTCGCTGTCCTAGCGGTGGCGGCGGTCGGGTTCATGATGCTGACAGGACGGATTAACTGGCGGCATGGTGCAGTGGTGATCCTCGGTTGTTTCATCCTTTTCGGCGCAGCCAGTATCGTCGCTGGCATCCAGTCTGCCGCAACGGCGGGCGGATAGGGTATGGCGGGGCTCCGTCGCGACACTGTTTTTGTCGCATTGACGCGGCCGCAGATGTTCGCAGGCGTCACCTATAACTATTTTGTCCTGAACGCTGTGCTGGCCGCTGAGCTTTTCCTCATTTTCAAATCGCTGTGGGTGCTGCCGGTTTCGGGGCTGGTGCATCTGGCGGGTGTCATCATCTGTCTGCGTGAACCGAGAATGATAGACCTGTGGCTCACGAAAGTGAGCCGTTGTCCGCGAGTGACAAACTTCAGGCTTTGGCAATGCAATTCCTACCGGCCCTGACGCGTGATCCTGAGGTCATTGCACGGGAAAAAAGCGCCGGTAGTCACCTTCCTTATGCGCGCCATGTCAATGACTGCACCATCGAAACCCGCGACGGACGGCTGATGCAGATCATCCGGGTTCGTGGCCTGCTGTTCGAGACCGCAGATACCGATGAGTTGAACTACAGGCTCGAATTGCGGGATTCGATGCTGCGGGCTCTCGGCAGTTCGCGTTTTGCGCTCTATCATCACCTGATCCGCCGCCGTGCGGAGGTGGAATTGTCCGGTGATTACGGCGACGCCTTTTCACAGCGCCTCAACGATCGGTGGAGCAAACGGCTCGCGTCGAAGCAGCTTTACACCAACGATCTGTTCCTGACGGTCGTCAGGCGACCGATCGCAGGCGGGCTGGGCTGGGCCGACCGGTTCCGGGATTTCGTCGGCGGAGGCGTGTCCCGCTCGGACCGTATGGGTTATGAACTGCGAGAACTAGATACCGCCGTCGAATCCATTGTGGCAGCGCTCGGCAGTTATGCGCCTCACATGCTCAATGTGTATGAAGCAGAAGGTGCATTTTACTCCGAACCACTGGAGTTCCTGTCCTGTCTCTACAACGGAACGATGCAGCCGGTGCTGTTGCCCGAACAGGATCTGGGCGAATATCTGCCCTATCGTCGTGTGAGTTTCGGGCAAAATGCGATCGAGTTCGGGCCCGCCGGACCCGAGCCGCGCAATTATGGGGCGATCGTTTCGATCAAGAATTATCCGGGAACGACATCGCCTGGGATGTTCGATGAACTCATGCGGGTGCCTGCGGAAATGGTTGTCACCCAGTCGTTCAGCTTCGTCGAGCGGCAGGCGGTGCTGGGTCGCATGAACCTGGCGCTTCGCCGGATGCGTTCGGCGGAAGACGAGGCGATCAGTTTGCGCAATGAACTGACCGCTGCGAAGGATGATGTGGCATCAGGGCGGGCGGGTTTTGGCGAGCATCACACGACGCTGTGCCTGCGCAGCAACAGTCTTGAAGAACTTGACACCGTTGTTGCTGAAGTCAGCGCCGCAATGGCCGATCTCGGCGTCGTCGCGACGCGCGAAGAAATCGCATTGGAGCCTGCATTCTGGGCGCAGTTTCCAGGAAATTTCAGCTATATTGCGCGCCGGGCAGTGGTTTCGACCCGCAATTTTTCCGGCCTTGCCAGCCTTCACAATTTCCCGGTCGGTGAGGCGAGCCGCAATCATTGGGGCGAGGCGGTAACACTTCTCGAGACGACTGCGGCCGGCCCCTATTTCTTCAATTTTCATCATGGCGATCTCGGAAACTTTACACTGATCGGACCGTCTGGCTCGGGCAAGACCGTGATCCTCAATTTCCTCCTCGCGCAGGCACGCAAGTTCAACCCGCGCATCATCTTCTTCGACAAAGATCGCGGTGCAGAGATTTTCGTGCGCGCGATCGGTGGCCGTTACGATCGGCTATCCCCGGATGTTGCGTCCGGCCTCAACCCCTTGCAGATCGAGGATACGCCTTCGAACCGCCAGTTCCTTATCGAATGGATAGCGATGATGGCAGGCGGCATCGATGCGCTCGAGGCGGAACAGGTCAAGGACACGATCGACGCCAATTTCGATCAACCGCTCGAGTATCGTCGCCTGCGCCACCTCGTTGAACTTTTTCGGGGTAGCGCACGGCCGCACGCCGATGACCTATGGTCACGGCTTCGCCCCTGGTGGGGCAAAGGCGAACGGGCCTGGTTGTTCGACAATGAGACGGACCAGACAGATCTTTCCGTCGAAACCGTCGGGTTTGACATGACGGCGATCCTTGATGATCCGACGGCGCGTACGCCCGCCATGTTCTACCTGTTCCACCGGATCGAGGAACGGCTCGATGGAACGCCGGCGATCATCGTGGTGGACGAAGGCTGGAAGGCGCTTGACGATCCTGTGTTCGTGCAGCGCATCAGGG
This sequence comes from Pseudomonadota bacterium, assembly GCA_023457895.1. Taxonomy (GTDB): domain Bacteria; phylum Pseudomonadota; class Alphaproteobacteria; order Sphingomonadales; family Sphingomonadaceae; genus JAFAFE01. The sequence continues at coordinate 7,241 of JAEXAY010000039.1, read as the reverse complement.
ACTGGGAGAAAACGATCCGCAAGCGCAACGGGATCGTGGGCTTTGCCACCCAGAGCGCGCAGGATGCGTTGGAGAGCCGGATTGCCAGTGCGATCATCGAGCAGGCCGCAACGCAGATGTTCACGGTCAACCCCAAGGCGCGTGCAGAAGATTATATCGACGGCTTTGGCCTGACGCAGCACGAGTTCGAACTCATTCGTACATTGCCGGACAGTGCACATTGCTTCCTTGTCAAGCATGGCAACGAAAGCGTTGTCGCGCGGCTTGACCTCAGCGGGGAGAAAGAGCTTATCACGGTCCTGTCGGGGCGGGAAAAGACCGTGCGCCTCCTTGACCAGATCAGGGCGGATACGGGCGATGATCCAGACGCCTGGATGCAACGCTTATTGGAGGCCGCGTGATTGGTGCAGTCTGTCCTGCTGTGGGAACGGGGCGTGAATTCGTCACGCGCGCTATTGCCCACATTGATTGTCAGGCGATGTCGCTGGGGCAGAATGGATATCTGGCGCTGGCAAGTGCTGGTTCGCCCTTTGCGGGCTTGATCGGGATTGCGCTTACCCTGTTTATCGCGATCTACGGTATTCGCCTCATTCTCGGGGCGGACGCCTCGATCTCCGAGCTTATATTGTCAGCGATAAAGGTCGGTGTGGTGCTGGCGCTCGCTACCAGCTGGCCGACGGTCAAGCCTATTCTTTATGACACGGTGCTCGTCGGTCCAGAGGAAGTCGCTGCGGCATTGGGTGTCAATGGGGCTGGTCCACAGCGTCCTTTTGGCCTGCAACTCGAGGCGATCGATAACGGCATTGTCGAACTGACCCGCTGGGGCACCGGTCGGCTCGACATACAGGTCACTTCTGCGCCCGACGGCACCATGGCGGCGGAAGCCTTTCGTGGTGCCGCGATGACTGATGCGCTGGCATTGGGTTTGGGCCGTTATGCCTTTCTGGCCAATGCACTCGGTGTGCTCGCTCTGGTTCGACTGGGGGCTGGGTTGCTGCTCGCGCTGACCCCGATATTTGCGGGCCTTCTCCTGTTTGAGGCGACCCGTTCACTATTCGTGGGGTGGCTGCGTGCACTGTTCTTTGTCGGCCTGTCGTCACTGCTTATCGCGATTGTTCTCAATGTCGAAGTCGGACTGCTCGACCCCTGGCTTCGCGATGCCATCGCCCTGCGCTCGTCCAATTATGCAATTGCCGCGGCGCCGACCGAACTTGCCGTAATGACGAGCGCCTTTGCCATTGCCACTTTGGGGTTGTTGACCCTGCTTGCGCGCGTCTGCTTTGCCGATGCTCCAGCGCGCTGGATTGCAGCGGGCGGCCAGCGTTTCCTGAGTGAGATGAAAAATCCCCAGGATCGCAGCGAGCGGCGTGGCCTCCCACAGGCGAGCCTGACGCCCCAGACTGAGCCGAGCAGGGCTTTCGTGGTCGCCGAAGCGGTTGCTGGGATGCAACGGCGAGAGGCCGATGCTCTCTTGCGACACCAACACCTCGGCGCAGGGGGAGGCCCGAATAAAAACATTGCCAGCGGAAATGGCGCGCCTTTTGTTACGCACGGTGCTTCCGGCGGGCCTGCTCCATTGGGGCGTAGTCTGCGTTCAGCGCGCCGTGTGTCAGGGCTCGGGTCTAAACGGGACGGGCAATCATGAAGCAACCGGCACGCGAAGAGCTTGATACTTATTATCGGGATGCCGCTACCTGGGCCGACGACCGGGCGGCCGGCTATGCACGTTCACAATGCATTGCATGGATTGTTGCAGGCGTTGCTGCAACAGTCGCGTTGGCAGAAGCATTCGCACTGGTCATGCTCATGCCGTTGAAGACGGTCGTGCCGTATACGCTCCTGGTCGATAAGCAGACAGGCTATGTCCAGACCTTGAAACCGCTCGAAGCTTCGACGATCGCGCCTGACACGGCGCTCACGCAGTCTTTTCTCGTGCAATATGTCCTCGGGCGCGAAAGCTTCGATATCGGCACGGTGAAAACTAACTACCAGAAAGTGGCATCCTGGACTGCTGGACGGGAACGCGCGAACTATGTTGCATCCATGCAGGCTAGCAATGCGGCGAGTCCGCTTGCGCTCTATCCGCGCGGAACGGTGATCGAAACAAACGTAAAAAGCGTATCGCCGATCGCGAAAAACACGGCAATGGTACGGTTTGACACGGTCATGAAAGAGGTGAACGGCCGTGAGAGTCCGCCTCAGCCATGGGTCGCAACCATCGACTATTCCTACAGTGGTGAGCCGCTTTCTGTCGCCGAACGTTTTATCAACCCGCTGGGGTTTCAGGTTACACGTTATCGCCGTGATCCTGAAGCTTTGCCAGTTGTTGCATCGCCGGCCGCCCCGTCGCGCGGCGACGTAGGCACCCAACCGGTTGGGCGCCGGCCATGAACAAGACGATCTTGCTGTGTCTCCTCGGACTGCAAAGCGTAGCAGCGCCCGCGCAAACAGACATCCGTCCGCCGGATTTTGATCCGGAGAAATTTCCAATAGCCGGAACGTCGACGCCCCCTGTGATCGAAACCGTAGTCGTCTATAAACTCAAGGGCGATCGCCCGCTCTATCCTGGCCGGATTACAGACGATGGCGAGCGGACTTACATTGAGTGGGACCGGGACGTTGAAATGCCGGCGGTGTTTGCGCTCAATGAACAGGGACAGGAAATCCTTGTCGACGGTTATATGCGGGGCGGCCTCTATACAATCGATCGCGTTTATCCGCAGATCCTGTTCCGTCTCGACAGGGGCTTTGCCCGCGCCATCCGTAGCAGGGCAGCGCGCAAATGAAAGATCCTCGGACACTGCTCCCAGCGCCACCGGCACATGGCGATATCCGGCCGACCGTTGCGGTGCGTCAGAGCGACCTTTCGGTGTGGCTGTTTGGCGGAGGGATGGTTATCGCGGCGCTCCTCCTGTTCATCGCGCTTGAAGTTCGGCGCAAGGGGGATGTCGCGCCGGTAGTCCAACAGCGCCGCGCGGAGATCCGGACAACTGCGTCTCTTCCAGAACTTTACGTGCCCGAGCCAGAGCCGGCCTACGCGGCGCCGTACCGCGCACGTCCGCAGGCCGCCTATCCACAACGCCCAGCAATTCCTTCCTATCGTCCCGTCGTGGTCAACCGTGTGCCTGCAACCAAATCCGCTCCGGTCCGGAATGTTTTAAGAACCGCTCCTGCCACAGCAGTTCCAGCGCCTGCGCCGCAACCGATGAGCCCTTCGGTCAACGACAATCCGGCGTACGCCCTGCCGCGATCACCCCTCCCGCCGCCCGCTGGCATCAACGGTGCCCGGGACCGCCAAGCGCAGCGTGTCGAATCGGAACGGTTCGCCAATCCGTCGACTACCATCCCTCAGGGCGCCCTTATCAACGCAGTGCTCGAAACTGCTCTCGATTCAACGAGGGGCGGTCAGGCGCGTGCCCTTGTCTCGCGCGACGTGCGCGGATTTGACGGTAGTCAGGTGCTGCTACCCCGGGGGAGCAGGCTGATCGGGGAATACCGTGCTGACCTCGCACCCGGTCAGAATCGCGCGCTGGTGCAATGGACGCGCATCATCCGTCCCGATGGGGTCACCATGGCGCTGGCATCGCCGGCGGCCGATACGCTTGGCCGCGCCGGCATCAGGGGACGAGTCAACTCGCATCTGCTTGAGCGGGTTACGTCTGCCATCCTGGGGACAGCGATCAATTTCGGTCAGGGAGCGGCGATGCGCGGCGTTCTGGGCGACGCTCCTGTTATTGTCTCGGTGCCCGGTGGAGGACAGGAGGCAACGCAAGCCATTACCGGCGGGATGCAGATCAGGCCTACATTGACAGTCAAGCAAGGGACCCGCGTCACGGTGTTCGTAGCGCGGGATCTCGACTTCTCTTCGACCGATGCATTGCCATGAGCAGCGATTCATTGGCGCCCGTTTACCTGCAATCTTACCTCGAGCCACTTGCGGGGATCCTTTCTCGCGACGATGTCACCGATATCTATATCAACCGCCCTGGCGAGGTATGGATAGAGAGCTTGGGTGGCGGCATTGAGCGCCAGGAATTTCCCAAACTGAGCGCGCAGGTTCTCGACCGGCTAGCCCGCCAGATCGCCGCAATTTCCCATCAGGGGATCAGTCGTGAACACCCCTTGCTGTCGGCCTCGCTCCCCGGGGGCGCCCGAACCCAGATCGTCATGGCTCCGGCGACGCGGGGAGCTTTGGCAATGGCAATCCGCAAGCATTTACTGACCGAAATTCGCCTCGAGGATTATGATGCTGACGGCGGATTTTCCGAAGGCATTACAGGCGCCGAAACGGCTCGCGTGCAAGATGACCGACAGCTTCAACAGTTTTTCAGCGAAGGGCGTTATGGGCGGCTCCTGGCAGCGGCCGTGCGGCAACGACGCAACATCCTCGTATCGGGGGGCACCTCTACCGGCAAGACTACGTTCCTCAACGCACTTATATTTGAAATACCCGCTCGGGAGCGGCTCATTTTCATCGAGGATACGCCTGAGCTCAACTTACGGCACGATAATGCGGTAGGCTTGATTGCTGCACGAAGCGCTCTCGGAGAGACAATCGTCGACACCGACGAGTTGCTGAACGCTTCGCTGCGCATGCGACCAGACAGGATCATCCTCGGGGAGATCCGCGGCCGTGAAGCCTATACGTTCCTGCGCAGCGTCAACACGGGACATCCCGGTTCAATGACCACGATCCATGCCGACACGCCCGATCGAGCCATTGAGCAACTTGCGCTTCTCGTGCTGCAAGCCGGGACGCAGCTCAATCGGTCTGATATCGGCGACTATGTTCGCTCGACCATTGATCTGTTCATCCAGCTCGAAAGAACCCCGGCCGGCAAACGGCAGGTCTCAGAAATCAAACTCAGCGACAGGATCCGTCGGTCATGAATATGCCGCCGGGAGCAGGCGAGAGTACAATTCTTGGCGCGTTGCGCTGGGTTGAAGCGGTCGTAACGGGGCCGCTCGCAACCGGGATCGCCGTTCTTGCCGTCGCTGGGGTAGGGCTGTTCATGCTGACCGGAAGGATTGATTACCGGCGCGGCATCCAAACGATCGTGGGATGCTTTGTACTATTTGGAGCGGCCAGTATTTCGAACGGGATCATAGGTTACTCCAGTTTGGAGAACGGCACGAGTGTGCCTATTCAGATGCAAATGCAGATGGCACCCGCACTACCCGCGCCGAAAAAGTCTGATCCGTACGATCCTTATGCAGGAGCTTCACTTATCAGGCAATGAAGGCGTAAAGACATGCTCTCCTGTCTGCCTGATGATGTAAATCAGTGTAATATCGTTGAACTGCAATAACCGAAAAAGGGGTGCTGTCAGACAAACTGCACAATTCTCCGTTTGACTAAAATTCGGGCAGGGGATGAGGGTTATCCAGCAAGACATTGCCACTCGGCAAGGGTTGCCGAGCGAAGGGACTTGTAAGTCTGGCGGTCGACGTGGTGATGGGTCTCGGCTGAAGTGGTTGCGTATACCGGCATGGACAGAGGCAAACTTCTGTGGCGATCTTATCTGCCAGAACCGGAGCATAGCACGTTTGCGCCGTCGGAAGAGCAGGTGGCGTTTCTCGACGCGGTTGTTAAGCCAGCGTCCAGCATCGCGGCGCTCGGCTTTGCCCATTACTTCCATCGCGGCGGGATAGGAACGAAGCCTGCCCGTCATGACGGATTGTGGTGTTCCATGCCGCTTCAGCCCCACTTCATGAAGGCAAAGGCGGCCGCCTTGTCGCGGAGCCCGGTGACGCAACTCACGCGGATTTCACCTTCCGGGTCGACCGCCCGTCAGAGATAGACCATCTCGCCGTTGAGGCGGACATACATCTCATCGAGATGCCAGCGCCAGTGGGCGAAGCCCTTCATGCGAAAAACACGCTGACGCCTGATATCCGCGGCAAACATCGGCCCGAACCTGTTCCACCAGTAACGCACGTCTCATGGCTGATATCGATTCCGCGTTAGGAGGCAGGTCTTTGACGTTGCGCAGCGACAGCTTGAAAGCACGTACATCGTCACGACCAGCGGGGTGACCTCGGGTGACGAGTTGAAATAGCGAACGAACTAGAGCGATTTTCGATCATTCTGGATCATATCCGCATGATCTGAAGTAGTTGGCGCATTCGTCTGGCTGGAAGATGTCGACGAGCTTGCCGATGAGGTTCCAGAGGCCGCTGACGGAGCGCTCGCCGGCCTTGCGCAGCATGGCCTTGAGGCGGGAGAAGGCCTTTTCGATCGGGTTGAAGTCGGGACTGTAGGGCGGCAGGAAGCACAGGGTTGCGCCCGCCGCCTCTATCCGCTCGCGCACCGAGGCACGCTTGTGGCTCGACAGATTGTCCATGATGACGACATCGCCAGGCAGCAGTTCCGGTATCAGCACCTGGGCGACATAGGCTTCGAACCAGTCGCCATTGATCGGGCCGTCGAGGACCATCGGTGCAACCATGCCTGTCATGCGCAAGCCCGCGACCAGCGTGGTGGTCTTGCGATGACCGTGCGGGAAGCCCATGCGCAACCGCTCGCCTTTCGGGCAGCGGCCATGGCTGCGCGTCATGTTCGTTGCTGTCCACGTCTCATCGATGAACACGAGACGTTCCGGTTCCAGATCGACCTGCCCCTCGAACCACGCCCGGCGCTGCCTCAGGACATCGGGACGGTCCTGCTCGATGGCATGGCCAGTCTTTTTTTGCGCGTCATGCCCCGGCGCGCGAAGAAGCGATGCAACCCGGCGACAGAGACGATCAGGCCCGCCCCGGCCAGAGCCAGACGCAACTCCTCAAGCGTGATGTCCCTGCGCGCTTCCCAGATCGCGAGGATGTCCGCCGCGCGCTCCTCGACCCGGCGGGATCGCATGTCGCCGCCCTGGGGTCTGGGCGCAAAGTCTCCGGTCGCCAGTTGCTGCGCCCGCCAGCGGATCGCTGTCGATGGCGCAACGCCAAACCGAAAAGCTGCCGCGCGGCAACTCGAACCTTCAGAAATCGCTGCCAGAACACGGGCTCGCAAATCCATCGAAAGCGCCATCCATGCTGACCTCCTTCGCCAGCACGGACTCTGAATCAGAAATCTCGCCCCGTGAAAACCCCTTTCGATTCAGATCGGTCGAAAACCGCTCTAGGGTCCGGACCCAATAAGCGTCTTCCCATTGTCGAGTGTCTGTGATTCAATGCCCGTGTGAGGAGGCGTTGACAATGGCGGATTTCTTTTGGTTTTCGGACGATCAATGGTCGCGGATCGAACC
>JAEXAY010000038.1 GCA_023457895.1 Pseudomonadota bacterium | reverse complement strand
CTAGGGTCCGGACTCATTTGAGCCACCAGATGACGATAGCAGCGATGGTGATGGTTGCCATGAAGGTTTTGACGTTGCGGTCGAAGCGGGTTGCGACGCGGCGCCAGTCCTTGAAGCGACAGAACATGCGCTCGATGACGTTGCGCTGCTTGTAGATTGCGGCGTCGCAGTCGAGCTGGACTTTGCGGTTGCGTTTTGAGGGGATGACCGGGGTGGTCCCTCGTTCCGTCAGCCAGGCGCGCAGATCGTTGCTGTCGTAGCCCTTGTCGCCGACCAGCTCGGCCGAGGGTGGAACGGCGGCGATGCACTGCCTGGCGACGCGCATATCGTGCACATTTCCGGGCGTTATCATCAGGACATGCGGGCGACCTTTGGCATCACACAAGGCGTGGACCTTGGAGTTCCTGCCGCCGCGTGTCTGGCCGATACCATTGGCCAAGGCCCCCCTTTTGCGCCGCCCGCAGTGCGGTGCGCCTTGATGCAGGTGCTGTCGATGAAGAGGCGATCCGGCACGCCCTCGGCTCCAGCAAGCGCACTGAAGATGTCTTCCCAGATGCCGCGCTCGGCCCAGCGCACGAAGCGGTTATAGAGCGTCTTCCTGGGACCATAGACCGGCGGACAATCGCCCCACCGCCCGCCGGATTGCAGCGCATGGACGATCCCCGACAGCACACGCCGGTCGTCGACCCGGCGCGCGCCCTTGCCATTGACCGGCAGCAATGGTTCGATCCGCGACCATTGATCGTCCGAAAACCAAAAGAAATCCGCCATTGTCAACGCCTCCTCACACGGGCATTGAATCACAGACACTCGACAATGGGAAGACGCTTATTGGGTCCGGACCCTAAAATCCATAGAGTGGTCCCCCAATTTCGCTATCGGGATAGCAGCGATTGGTTTACAAGAAGTTAGCCGCGAAACTGGCGGAAAAACGCGCGAAGACGGGAGCAGGTGATGGCAGGCACGATCAGGACAGGGACCGGCGGGTGGACCTATGAACCGTGGCGCGGCACTTTCTATCCGCCGGGCCTGCGCCAGAAGGACGAGCAGGCCTATGCTGTCGAGCACCTGACCGCAATCGAGATCAACGCAACCTACTATCGCCTGCAATCGCCCAAGAGCTTTGCGGCTTGGGCAAAGGTTGCGCCCGAGGGTTTTCGCTATGCCGTCAAGGCGTCGCGCTATGCGACCAACCGCACCAGGCTCGCGGAAGCGGAGGCGTCGGTCGCGAAATTCGTGGCACAGGGGATCAGCGAACTGGGCGATAAGCTGGGTCCGCTCGTCTGGCAGTTTGCGCCGACCAAGCGGTTTGACCCGGATGATTTCGGCGCGTTTCTTCAGTTGCTTCCATGTAGCGTCGATGGCCTTCCGCTCACCCATGCGCTCGAGGTGCGGCATGAAAGCTTTGATGACCCCGCCTTCATCGCGCTCGCCCGCGCCGCCAATGCGGCGATTGTCTACGCCGATCATCCCGAATATCCCTGCATTGATGCTGATACCGGCCATTTGCGTTATGCGCGGCTGATGCAAGCGCGGAGCGACGAGCCCACTGGATATGATGCCGGCGAAATCGCGGGCTTTGCGGCGCGGGCAAAGGGCTGGGCGGGGAACGGAAGCGATGTCTATATGTTCTTCATCAACGGCGCCAAGGAACGCGCTCCGGCGGCCGCGATGGCGCTGCGCAAGACTCTGGAGAGATAAGCATGCGACACACATACTGGATTTTCACAGGCGCGGCGCTGACGCTGATATTGACCGCCTGCGACCGGCAGCCTGCGGTGGCACCGCACCAGACCACCGAAACGGTCCCGGTCGAAACCGTGCCCCCGGACCCCGCACCGGCAACGCCTGCTCCGTCAGAGGATCCGGCCAAGGGTGGTGCCGGTGCCGCTGATGGTGTCGTCACCAAATTTCGCGCGGTCGGAACCGAGCCATTCTGGGCCATTGATATCGATGGGGACACCGCCAAATATATGACCCCCGACAATCAAACGGGCAGCAGCTTTCCCGTCGAGCGTTCGGCCTTTGCCAAGGGCGTCGAGTATAGCGGCACGCTCAATGGCAAGCCGGCCGGCATCACGATCCGCTCGGGGACCTGCTCGGACGGCATGTCGGACAGAAATTACGAGTTCACCGTAACCGCGACGCTCGATGGGCAGACACTGAAAGGATGCGCCGATCGCAACTAGATGCCGGTGCTGCTCATAGCGGCAATCGATTTCTTGCCAGCTATCCCGATATGGACGGCGAAACGCGCAAGGACTGTACCGACGCGCTGTAGATAATCTCAGATCTACCAGCCCCAGGGTGCGGGCGGGGTAGCGACGGGCTTGGTAAGATCGAACTCGACACGGAAGAACCGGTTTTCGCGCCGCAACTCATAGGCGAAGGTGCGGTTGTCAATTTCGACCGCCCAGACATTTGTGAGTGACCTGTCGAGGCCGTTGGCGCGGAAGGCTGCGATTGATTCGGCATCAACGGGAAACTCCTGACGCTGTGCCGTTCCTTCGCGCGCGGTGTCGCCGCCATAGAAAGTGACAGCATCGGCGGTCCCATCCTCATGGCGATGGTCATGCTTCAGCCGCACGCCGTTGACTGTTCGTGTGATGATCCAGGTACGCGAGCGGTCGTTGCCGACGTGGAAGGGGATTTCGACATGGCTGGCATGGCAGCCGCGCACATGCATGACGAGCGACTGGCCGGCCATATCCGCGTCGGCGGAATCCTGCGTGACCATGCGCCCGGCATAGGCCTTGCCGCAATGTTGCTTGATCGACGCCATGAAGGCGTCCTGCGGGGATGATATCGTGGTTGCGGTTGATGCCGTACATCCGCCGGTCAGCAACAAGGCGGCCACCCCCAGCGTGATAGCTGTTTTCATCACCGCTTCCTCACGAATTCGGCGCGCAGCACGAGGCCCTTTATCCCTTCATAGCGGCAATCGATTTCCTGCGGATCGCCGGTGAGGCGGATCGACTTGATCAGCGTGCCGCGTTTCAGTGTCTGGCCCACGCCCTTGACGACGAGATCCTTGATCAGCGTCACCTGATCTCCATCGGCGAGGAGATTGCCGACCGCGTCACGCACTTCGACCGTGGCGGCGGCCGCCTGTTTTTCGCGCGCTTCGGCGGCGCTGATCCACTCGCCGCTTTCCTCGTCATAGACATAATCACCGTCGCCATCGTCGCTCATCGCAAAATCCTCACAGGCTCGCTGCCGGGCGCTGCAGCATTGCTTGACCCGGCCGGTAGCAGGGTCATAACGGCAGGGAACCGCGATGGCCAGAGGCGGACGGGCAAAAGGAAGGAGCTTCGCATGAGAGCGAACCGGCACAGCATATTTCTCATGGCAGCGGGTGCGGTCTTGCTCGCAGGCTGTCAGCAAAAGCCGCGCGGAGACGAACGCGCCCCGGACAACGTGGTGCAGACGAATGCTGCTCCCTCCACGGGTCCGGCTGCTGCGCCATCGCCTGCCCCTTCCGCACCGGTCGGCGACTGGCAGGCAAGCGCAAGCGGCGAAGGTGACATGCTGCGTCTCGCCGATAGCGGCGGCGGCGCGCAAATCCTGCTGTTCTGCCCCGCCGCATCGGGCAAGCTGCTGGTCAATGTTTCGGGCTTCAAGCCGGTCGAGAGTGAGGAGCGGATGACCTTTGGCAGCGACTCTATCGTCACAACGCTGGTGGCGGGCAGCACCGGCGACCGGCAGCGCGGCGGCGTCACCGGCGAGGCGGCCATTCCGCGCGAACTGGGTCAGATACTGGGCTCGCAGACCGGCATTTCGGTCAATTATGGCAACCAGGATGCCGGTCCGTTTCCCGTCATCCCGGGTGAGATGGCGGCCATGTTCGAGGAAGCCTGTTACGACTGAACGGTTTCAGAGCAGGCTTTGCTGGCTGGCAAGTTCCGGCAGGGCCCAGTCGACAGGCGGCTGACCATGCTCGACGAGAAACGCATTGGCCTTGCTGAAATGACGGCAGCCGAGGAAGCCATTATGCGCCGATAGCGGTGAAGGATGCGCGGCTTTCAGCATCAGATGCCGCCCGCCATGTTCGATACTGTCGACAAAGGCCGCTTTCTTCTGCGCATAGCTGCCCCACAGCATGAATACCACCGGATGCGGCTCAGCGTTGACGGCGGCGATCACTGCATCGGTGAAGCGCTCCCAACCCTTGCCCTGATGCGACGCGGCTTTCCCCATTTCCACTGTCAGGACGCTGTTGAGCAGCAGCACGCCCTGTTTTGCCCAATGTTCGAGAAAACCGTGCGCGGGGCGCGGCAAGCCCAGGTCGCTTTCCAGCTCCTTGTAGATATTGAGCAGCGATGGGGGCGGCCGAACGCCGGGCTGGACCGAAAAGCACAGGCCATGCGCCTGTCCGATGCCGTGATAGGGATCCTGTCCGAGAATGACGACGCGTACCTTGTCCAATGGGGTGAGATCGAGCGCCCGAAACCATTCGCTGCCCTTGGGAAAGATTCGGCGCCCTTTTTCCCGTTCCGCGACGAGAAAATCCCTGAGGTTCGCCATATAGGGCGCGTCAAACTCGGCCTGGAGCACTTCGCGCCAGCTTGCTTCCAGTTTGATATCGCTCACTGCCCGCACTCCCCGCACCTGGCTTTAACTTACGCCGCCATAACCCCGGCCGGGCAAATGTCCAATCAAGTGCTTGATGGCCTAATCGGAACATTCGCGATTATCGCTCGTTCTTGTCCCACCATGAAAGCGCGTCCCAAAAGCGACCGCTGCAAGTGGAGGGAGAACAAGTTCATGTTAACGGCAAATAACCTGCGCGCGGGAATGCGCGTTCTTGATTCCGATGGTGACTTCATCGGCACCGTTACCGGCGTGTCCGGAGACGGGGTTCGTATCCGGCAGGAAGGCGTAGTAGATGGCGAGCATGATGTGCCGCTGACGCGTTTTTCTCGTGTTGAAGGCGAATCGGTCTATCTCGACGGCCCGTGGTCGACGATCCTCACGACACTGGGCGGGCTTGCAGCTGGCGCTGCGGCGACAGTCGGTGGACTCGCGTCGGGCGCAGCCCATGCGGCCGAGCGGACTGTTGACCGGGTCGATCACACTGTCGACCGCACCCACGTGCAGCGTGACGGTGATGTCTATGTCGGCCCTGAAAAAAAGACCAATATCTGGCCGTGGCTGTTGCTTGGCGCCGCTGCGATTGCAGCGTTCCTGGCGATGAAGAGCTGCAACACGACGGAAGCGCCGCGCACGGTTGAGCCCGTTGTTCAGGAAACCACCGTTCCGGCGACAACGACTCCAGCGGCTGGTCCGGTTGAAAGCGTGACGCTGGCGGACAATACCAGGCTTGACATCACGCCGGGTACGATCACCTATAATCTCTACAAGTTCGTCACCTCGAATGACGCGACGCCGAAGACTTTTACCTTCGACAAGCTCAACTTCGATACGGGTTCCGCCGCCATACGGGCTGAAGACCAGCCGACGATTGATTCGATCGCCTCGATCATGAAGGCCTATCCCAAGGTCAAGGCATCGGTCGTCGGCTATACCGACGCGACCGGCGACCGCGCGACCAATGAAAAACTGTCTGCCGACCGTTCGGCCAGTGTCGTCAGTGCGATCGTCGCCAAGGGCATTGACGCGGCGCGTCTCAACTCGCGCGCTGGCGGTGTCGCCGCGACCAAGGGCGGTGCCGACCAGAATGCGCGCCGCACCGACCTTGTCGTGACGGAAAAATAAGCGAAGCCTTCGGCTTTCCAGCTGTCTCTTTGGAGGGACAGCCGAAAAGGCGGCCCGGTCGCGATATGCCGACCGGGCCGTTTTGCGTGCGAATAAAGGTTCAGCGCACCCTTGCAGCCGTCGCTTCGATTTCGACCAGCAGCCCCGGTGCTGCCAGCGCCTTCACCTCGACGGTCGAACGCACCACCAGATTGGGGTTGGCGGCGGTGCCAAAATATTCGCGATAGGCCTTGTTCATGCCCGCAAAATCCATCTTCCCGGTGGCCGGATCGGCGACGAGATAGACGGTCAGCCGCACCACGTCGCGCAGGCTATAACCTTGCCGCGAGAGAGCGCCTTCAATCCGGGTAAAGATGCTCCTCGTCTGGGTATAGCTGTCGCCATAATCGGCAACGGTTGAAGGCGGCACGGTTTTTGCCTTTTCCGGGTCGAGCGGGCTGGGCACGATGCCGGAAAGCAGCAGCCACTCGGCATTGGCCGGGACGGAGACCGATTGGAGAATGATCGCCTGGGGGTTGTCCGGATTGGCGTTGCGCTGAACCGCGGGTGCCCCTTGCGCTGATGCTGTAGCCGGCAGAAAAAGCCCGGCAAATAGCGCGGCCGCCCACAATCTTCCGTTTATGTTGCGCATGATGATGGTCCTCCCTCTATTGTTTCCACGCTGGACGGTAAAAGGGCAGGGGTATAGCATGCCGGCCAATTGTCCAACCCGGCGAGGAGAAGCAGCCATGACCACAATTGCAAAACGCGGGCGCCGTGCGTTATTTTTTGGATTGCTGGCTTTTGCCGTCGCGATCGTGACGCTGGTTGTCGTCTGGCCCGGCCTCAGCTCCGCGGCGATCCGTTCGGGCGCGCGCGCGCCGATGTTCGTGACTCAGGGCGCGATGGGTGGAAAAGTGTTCACGCTCGATCTGCGCAACCAGCTCGCCAAGGGACCGGTGGTGCTTTATTTCTTTCCCAAGGCATTTACCAAGGGCTGCACACTCGAAACCGCCGCCTTTGCCGAAAATCATGACCAGTTCGCCGCTGCCGGCGCGACGGTGATCGGCATGTCGACCGACAGGATCGAGGATCTCCAGCGCTTCTCCACCGAAGTCTGCCGATCCAAATTTCCGGTGGCGGTAGCGACGCCGGCAATCGTCAGCGCCTATGATGTCAAGCTGCCCGCGGTCGAGATGACCAACCGCACCAGCTTCGTCATCGCGCGCAACGGCCGGATCACCTATGTCCACAGCGACATGAACTATGTCGACCATGTGAACAACACGCTGGCCGCGGTGCAGGCGTTAAGGCGCTGACGCTCCTGCGATAAATTCGCGTTGCCCGATGACCCCGTGGCCCGAGACGGAGACGCGGTAACGGTGGCCGTCGACCAGCGGCGGGGCGGCGGCGGGACTGTTGTAGCCATGCGGCGCTGAACCATAGGTAAAGCGGCTGGCGCATTGGCCAGCCTTCGCTGCGGCATCGGTCTGGAGCACGTGCCATGCGGTGGACGGCTTGGCGTCAAGGTCGGTGACATGCAGGCTGCCGACGCAGATATCCGGATCGCCACCCGCTGCCGTGACTGTGAATGCAGTGTCACCGCCAGCCTGCTCAATGCCTATCTTCGCTTCGCGCTGGCAGGCGCCGAGCAACAGCGCTGCCATACCGGCCGTCAGCGCGGCGAGAGTGCGAAGCGGACGGACCGTCATCATGGCGATGACTATGCGCTTCAAAGCCCGAAAATGCCAGTTCCCTTGAGGCGGCGCTCGATATCTTTCACCTGGTCGGGTGTCAGGTTGTTGCCGCCTGCCTTGTAGCGCGCATAATCGCCGACCATCTGCGCCTGTCCTTCGATCGTTTCGGTGGCAAAGGTGGTATCCGGCCGCGATTGATAATCATAAACCTTGTTGCGGTCGCCAATCTTGACGAGGTCGGCGCCATATTTGGCGAAGAAGCTGCCAAAACCCATCTGCTGATACTGGCGCACATGGGTAAATTCATGCACCAGCAGTTCGATACCTTCGGGGCTGGTCGAAAAATCCTTCTGGAAGTGGTCGGAGCGGATATAGACCGTATTGCCTTCCGTGATTGCGGGGTTGCCGCCGATATTGAATGCCGCCCAGGCGTCGCCATTATAGCCCGGCCCATCGACGATGCGCACATTGCTGAGGTCGATCGAATCGCCGAATACCTCTCGCAGTTTGGCTTCTTCGCCGGGCGTGAGCTTGCGCGCATGCGGGCCGCGCATCGAATCGGCAACCGCATTGGCGGCCGAGGAGGGCAGCGCTGCAAGGCTGTCCTTGATATCGCCGCCGATTTCCTTGAGTCCCTCGAACGCGGATTTCGCCGCGTTGGCAATATCGTCGAACGGGTTGAGGTCGATGCCCGGCAGACCGCGCGGCATGCCGAGGGCGGGACCGAGGAACTGGGCGGCGGGCGACGACCCGAGCCCCGCCAGCGTGCGGCCGAGTTCGACCGGGCTCATCTGCCGGTGCATCTGCGCCAGCGCGGTATCGGCCTGCGCGATCGCATTTTGCGCGCGGTTGACGAGGTGCGTCGCCGGACTTTGGGTGACGGCATTCCGGGCGATACCTGCACCCGCCTCCAGCCCGCGCATCGCCAGATTGATGGGCAGGGCGTGGGCGGCGGCGCCGAGCTTCGCGATATTTCCGACAAACGACATGGCAGATCTCCATCCGGATGATGCCGTCTTGTCGGCGCTTGCACGCGTCATGACCATCAGCGATATGATGAGATCGTCTAAGCGATATGCTTAGGGGGGCAGCCTTCGTGCGGCGCAGGAAAAGAGGCGCGCCGCAACAAAAAGCCCGCCGAACCATGGGGTCGGCGGGCTTTCCTTGATCATATGGACTGGCTTATTCGGCGCGCGGCGCCGCGGCGCTCGGGTCGAGCGGGAGGCCGCCGAGCTGTGTCACCATATCGCGGTAAGCCTTGAGGTATGCGAGCACGATGACCTGGCCGATCTCGGTATTTTCATAGCTCGAACCGCCCACTGCACCGAGCGCGCCGCCGAAAATGCCGAGGCCCCCACCACCGAAGCCGACATCGGTCTTGCGCGCATAGCCTTCGGTAATGCGTTCCTGCTCGGTCGTGCGCGAGTTGACCAGCGTCAGCGTGACATTGGCTTCCTTCTTCTTGACCTTGAGCCCGCCGGCAATGGCGCCAAGCCCGCCGCCGATGAGACCGCCAAGGCCGCCGCCGATGCCGCCGCCGCCGCTGTCGCGGTTACGCGAAACGAGGTCGGGTACAATGAAATAGTCGGCCGCCTTGACCTGGCGCTTGCCGATGTTCGAGCCGCGCTGCAATTCGCCCGAGTCGCCGAGCGCGCGTTCGAGATTGCGATTCTGCAAGCCCCGGCCGCGATCGACCAGCGTGAAGCAACCGGACTTCATCACCATCACCTTGAGCAGGGCTTCCGGAGAACTCAGGCCATAATCGCTCCACCAGTGGTAGTCGGGTTCGACGATCGCGACGGCGCCGAGCTTGCGCTGGCAAACCGGTATCTGGGCCTGCGCGGCTTCCTGAGCCTTGCGGCCCGACGATTTGCTTTCCTTCTTCTGGGCATAAGCGGGTGCAACGCCGACGCACATAGAAAGCGCGGCCAAAGCAGCGAGATACTTTTTCACTTCAAATCCTCCTAAGGCGCTTCCGCACAGCGCGGAAGTTCCAATCAAAGCGACCCTGAGGGTTATAAGCTCAACGCTGATTTCAGCTGAAGATCCCCCTTTGGCGGCGGTTCTATCGCGCTGCCGCCCGCGCGCAAGTCCAAAAAAACATGAAAACGGGGGATGTGGTAAAAAACTACGTCTCGTTGGCGCAGAACGGCACAAAAAAAGGCGGCACCGTTAAACGGCACCGCCCTTCCTCTGCTCCATCGGGATAGCTTAGCGGCAACGGCCGCTGCGGCGATCAATTTCGCGGCCCGCGAGCGCGCCAACACCGGCGCCGATCACAGTGCCGAGAACCCGGTCGCCCCGGCCCGCAATTTCATGGCCGGCGACGCCGCCGACAACGCCGCCAATGACGAGGCCAGTGGTGCCGTCGTCACGCTTGCAGCGCCAGCGGCCCTGATTGTCGCGCCAGAGCCGTTCATTGCTGCGCAACGCGCGGCCGCGGCGTTTCTTGTAATATTCGCTCGTCGTGGCGGCTGTCATGTCCGGCACATAGGACGGGCGATCGGCGATCGCGGTCATGGGACTCATCGCCATCATAGCTGCCATCATCATGCTCATGGATTATCTCCCTTTCATGCTATCATTTACAACGAATGTCCCTCCTTCAACGAGCGGTCCTGAACCGGAGTTGCATGAACAGGACGCAACGCGATGAACCGAGGCGACCCAAGGACGAAGCGACCTACTTTGGCGGCAAGCTGTGAATAACGTGGTTCTCAGTTGGCGGGGCAAGGCTGGTTTTCGGTGAGGAAGAGGTCGGCAGCTGCCCGCGCGACGGCATTGGCATTTGCGGTCGACCCGGCAATCTCGGCGATGCGGCAAGGGGGTTTGGCGCTGGTTCCGATCGTTTCAGCCACCAGCCACGTCTGCCGCGGCCGGTCTTCCATTGCGGAAATCAGGCGATAGATGATCGCAAAGGGCTTGCCATCGGGACCGATGCGCCATTCCACCGTATCACCCGCGCTGTTGAATTCACCGCGCGAATGGAATTCGCCCTCTGCTCCCGCATCGACGTCGGACCGCGCATCGCCATCCTTGACGAACAGCGGAATGCCCGCATGTCCTGCGCACTGATAGACCGCACTTGCGCCTTCCTCCATAAAGGAGATGCGTTTGCAGCCGGTTTGGGGAATCTCGGTATATGCGGAGCGGAACCCGGGCGTACCCTTGTCTGCCGGTTCGGCCCGTGTTTGGGGCTCGTCCCGGACCACGCGCGGGGCAGTGGAGGGAGCGGCCGGGTATTCAATGTCTTTGGGGTTATCGGGTGCGGGCGCGGGTTGATTCTCGGCAGGCTTGTTGCAACCAGCGGCCGCCAGGGTCATCAGGCCAAGCGCAGCACAGGTGATGGAACGCATTGCTGTCATGCCGGCTGAACCGGCAATGATGCAAGAAGGTTCCCGTGGTAATCTCGCTATTGGCATATGGGGTTCGACAGCTTGCGCGTTTCCGCGTACCTCCGAAGATATCGTTTCCCATCACGCATGCCGAGCGCGATTGTCCGGAAAACTACCCCTCATCCCCCATCTTGAGCGCTGCGATGAAGGCTTCCTGCGGGATCTGGACATTGCCATATTCGCGCATCCGGGCCTTGCCCTTCTTCTGCTTTTCCAGCAGCTTTTTCTTGCGGGTGATATCGCCGCCATAGCATTTGGCGGTGACGTCCTTGCGCAATGCCGCGATGGTTTCGCGGGCGATGACCTTGCCGCCGATCGCCGCCTGCACCGGGATCTTGAACAGATGGCGCGGGATGAGGTCCTTCAGGCGCTCGCACATATGCCGCCCGCGGCTTTCCGCGACCGAGCGGTGGACGATCATCGACAGCGCATCGACGGGCTCATTGTTGACGAGGATGCTCATTTTCACGAGGTCCCCTTCGCGCAGGCCAATCTGCTCATAATCGAAGCTCGCATAGCCGCGGCTGATCGATTTCAAGCGGTCGTAAAAGTCGAACACGACTTCGTTGAGCGGTAATTCATACTGCACCTGCGCGCGGCCGCCGACATAGGTGAGGCCGGTCTGGATGCCGCGCCGGTCCTGGCAAAGCTTGAGGATCGAGCCGAGATATTCGTCGGGCGTATAGATGGTCGCCTTGATCCATGGTTCGTCAATTTGCTCGATGCGGCTGGGATCGGGATAGTCCGCCGGATTGTGCAGCATGATCTCGCGCGCATCCTCGGTCTTCGATTTCCTGAGCTGGATGCGATAGACCACCGACGGCGCGGTGGTGATCAGGTCGAGATCAAATTCGCGGCTGAGGCGTTCCTGAATGATCTCGAGGTGGAGAAGCCCCAAAAAGCCGCAACGGAAGCCGAAACCGAGCGCCGCGCTCGATTCCATCTCGAAACTGAACGAGGCGTCGTTGAGCCGCAGCTTGGAGATGGATTCACGCAGCTTTTCAAAATCGGCCGCATCGACCGGGAACAGGCCGCAGAACACCACCGGCTGCACTTCCTTGAAGCCCGCCAAGGGGGTCTTGGCCGGATTCTTGACCGTGGTGATGGTGTCGCCGACGCGGGTCTGGGTGATTTCCTTGATCTGCGCGGTGATGAAGCCGATCTCGCCAGGGCCGAGTTCGTCCAGCTGTTCGATCTTGGGACGGAAGCAGCCAACGCGGTCGATCAGATGCTCGGTGCCGCCCGCCATGAACTTGATGTTGAGACCCTTCTTGATAACTCCGTTCATCACCCGCACGAGGATGACGACGCCGAGATAGGGATCGTACCATGAATCGACCAGCATTGCTTCGAGCGGGGCATTGCGGTCGCCCTTGGGCGGGGGGATTTTGGTGACGATCCGCTCGAGGATATCTCCGATGCCGATGCCCGACTTTGCCGAAGCCAGCACCGCGTCCGAGGCATCGAGCCCGATCACATCCTCGATTTCCGCCTTGACCTTTTCGGGTTCGGCGGCGGGAAGGTCGATCTTGTTGATGACCGGCAGGATTTCATGGTCATGCTCGATCGACTGATAGACGTTGGCGAGCGTCTGCGCCTCCACGCCTTGCGCTGCGTCCACCACCAGCAGCGCGCCTTCGCAGGCGGCGAGGCTGCGCGACACTTCATAGGCGAAGTCGACATGGCCCGGCGTGTCCATGAGGTTGAGCTCATAGGTCTTGCCATCGCTCGCCTTGTAATCGAGCCGTACAGTTTGCGCCTTGATCGTGATGCCGCGCTCCTTCTCGATGTCCATATTATCGAGCACCTGCTGTGCTCCGGTCATCTCGCGGTCCGAAAGCCCGCCGGTGAACTGGATCAGGCGGTCGGCAAGCGTCGACTTGCCATGATCGATATGGGCGATGATCGAAAAATTGCGGATAAGGCTGAGGTCGGTCATGGATCGTCACAAACAGGAAAAGCAGGCGCGCCAGCGTGGCCCGCCAAAAGATTGCGCCCGATAGCAGGCAAAGGCGGGGCTGTCACCCGCTCGATTGAGGGTCTGGCGGAGGTTGCCGGTCAGGCGCAGCTGCGGCGGTCTAGCAGATCCTGCACGGCCGCAATCGCCTCTTGCCTGCGCCGCTCCCCATTCCCTGAAATCACGACATAGCGAATGTCGCGGCGTTCAAGTTCGGCGCGGGCCAGTGCCTGGAAATGGGCGCGTTCTTCGGGTGAAGCGTGAACGCGCAGGCCATCGTCGATCCATTCCAGATCATCGTCCATCAGCAGATAAAGATCGCCGACCGCGCTGAAGGCGTCGAGTTCCGGGCTGCGCACACCGAACATCATCATTTGCCAGGCGGCGGTCATCAGCGGGTCGGTATCCGAAAAGAAGAGCGCGCCGGCCGCCTTTTCGACATCGCGGGTGAGGTCGACATGGCCCTGCATGATCAGCACAAGGTCGCGCGGGGTAAGATCAATGCCATAGACCTCGCAATAGGTGCGGCCATATTCGGGGACGAAGGGCGCGTCGAAATGCGCAGCGAGCTGGCGCGTCAGCGTCGACTTGCCGGTGCTTTCCGCGCCGTGAAGGACGATGTTCAGCGAAATGGCGCGCTCTCCTTTTCAACCCGTTGCGCACGGTAATACGACCACCACTGGTAAAGCCCCAACGCCGAAAGGATCAGGAAAACGCAGTATAGCCCCGCCGTCAGCTGCAGCCCCTTGGTCCAGTAAAGTCCGATCGCGAGAATATCGATGATGATCCACAGTACCCAGTTTTCAAGATAGCGGCGCGCGAGCAAAATCTGCGCGACCACGCTGGTCATCGCGATGGTGCCATCCCAATAGGGATAATGCGCGTCGGTCAGCCGCGCCATCATCGTTCCCCAGCCCACGCTGACAAGGATGGTGCCGGCGAGCAGGCCAAGCTGGTGCGGCTTGGCGAGGCGCAGCACCGGGATGCGGTGGTCATCGGCTTCGCCGGCCGCGCGCGACCAGTTCCACCAGCCGTAAAGCTGCACCACGAAGAAGAAAATCTGGAGCAACGCATCGCTGTAAAGCCTGGCGTCATAGAATATCCACGCATAGAGCGTGACCATCGCGAGCCCCAACGGATAGTTCCAGATGCTGCGCCGCACGAGCAGGCCGATATTGGCAAGGCCGAGCAGCACCGCGATGATTTCAAGCGACGACATCGGGAGCCCGTTTTAGAGGTCCGCCGCCTTCATCCGGAAGATCGTCTGGTGCGGTTCATAGGCGGCCATCTTCGCGAGCAGGCCGTCGAGCGTGTCGTCGACGATCATGATGCCCTTGTGCGCATCGCGGATGAAACCGGTGTCGATCATCGTCCGGTTGAACGCGATCAGATGGTCGTAGAAGCCGCCGACATTGAGCACGCCCACCGGGTCTTCATGATAGCCGAGCTGGGCCCAGCTGATCGCTTCCCATAATTCGTCCATCGTGCCGACCCCGCCGGGGAGGGTGACGAAACCGTCGGCAAGGTCGGTGAACATCTTCTTGCGCTCGTGCATCCCGGCAACGATGTGGAGATCGGTGCAGAAATCGTTCCGTACCTCCTTGGCGCACAGCGCTTCCGGGATCACCCCGATGACCTCGCCGCCCGCTGCCATGCACGCATCCGCCACCGCCCCCATGAGGCCGAGCCGCCCGCCGCCATAGACAACACCGATCCCGCGCTCGGCCAGGCTGCGCCCGACCATCCGCGCGGTGTCCATGTAAACGGGATCGGCAGGCGTCGCCGAGCCGCAATAGATGGCGAGGCGCTTGAACGAAAAGGGCATGGCAGGTCTTCCGGCTGGTGCGAGCGGTGAGCCGCCCTAGCCAAGCCATCGGAGCTTGTCCACTAGACCCCGCGCCGAAGGGCCGCTATAGTCGCACCATCCCCGGGGAGCCTGCTGTCCTGCCGCGGTTGCGGCATCGACCAAAAAAGGGCTGAGAGGGGCGGTTAGCATCGCCCGACCCGTTGAACCTGAGACCGTTAACACGGGCGGAGGGAAGGGCGGCTTTCACGCGAAATCCGTTGTCCTCTCCCCCCGAGAGGAGTGATGCGAAGATGGCGGCGCCGGTGCAGCATATCGATCATGTTGCGAATATCCAGTGGTCCAATGTCATCCTGATGCTGCTCGGGCTCTATATGGCCGCAGGCGGGATCGGCGGATTGCTCACGCCCGGGCGCTGGCGCGACGTCATCGCCGAGCTTGAAGCCTCGCCCACGCTCACCTTCTATGGCGGGATCATCGCGCTCCTTCTCGGCGCGGCAATCGCGCTGGCGGGGCCGGGCAGCTGGCCGCTCTGGCTTGGCCTTGCAGCGATGCTGAAGGGCGTCATCCTGCTGGTCAACCCGCCGGGCATTTTCGCCTTTTACCGCCGCATCATCACGCCGGGCAACGGCCGGGCGATCTCGCTGGTGATGCTCGTCGCCGGGATCGCGCTGATCGCGCTCCCGCTCCTTTAAGTTTTCCTCCCGCAGAAAGTTGTAATCATGGCAGATATTCCCGCCCGCACCGAAGTTCCGGCCGACAAGACGCTCCCGCGCGTCACCACCGGACCCATTCGCGGATCGAAGAAAATCCACGTCGGGGAACTCAAGGTGGCGATGCGCGAGATCCATCTCGAGCCCTCGTCGGGCGAACCGCCGCTGCCCGTCTATGACACCTCGGGGCCGTACACCGACCCCGCAGCGGTGATCGACATCGACAAGGGCCTCCCCGAAATCCGCCGCCCCTGGATCATTGCTCGCGGCGACGTCGAGGAGGTCGCCCAGCGCGAGGTCAAACCCGAAGACAACGGCCAGCTCGGCCCGGATCGCTCGGGCGGCGTCCAGCCTTTCCCCAATGTCCGCAAAATGGTTCTGCGCGCGCGTCCCGGCGCCAATGTCAGCCAGATGCACTATGCCCGCCGCGGCATCATCACCCCCGAAATGGAATATGTCGCCACGCGTGAAAATCTCGGCCGCGAGATGCTGCGCGAATATGCCCGCGACGGCGAATCCTTCGGCGCCAGCATCCCCGATTATGTCACGCCCGAATTCGTCCGCGATGAAGTCGCCCGCGGCCGCGCCATCATCCCGTCGAACATCAACCACCCCGAAAGCGAGCCGATGGCGATCGGCCGCAATTTCCTCGTCAAGATCAACGCCAATATCGGCAACAGCGCCGTCGCCTCCGACGTCGCCGCCGAGGTCGACAAGATGGTCTGGTCGATCCGCTGGGGCGCCGACACGGTCATGGACCTGTCGACGGGCCGCAACATCCACGACACGCGCGAATGGATCATCCGCAACTCGCCCGTGCCCATCGGCACCGTCCCCATCTATCAGGCGCTGGAAAAGGTCGGCGGCATCGCCGAGGACCTGAGCTGGGAAATCTTCCGCGATACGCTCATCGAACAGGCCGAGCAGGGCGTCGATTATTTCACCATCCATGCGGGCGTGCGCCTGCCCTATATCCCGCTTACCGCAAAGCGCGTCACCGGCATCGTCAGCCGGGGCGGCTCGATCATGGCCAAATGGTGCCTCGCGCACCACAAGGAAAGCTTCCTCTACGAGCATTTCGACGAGATCAGCGAGATCATGAAAGCCTATGACATCGCCTATTCGCTGGGCGATGGCCTGCGCCCCGGATCGATCGCCGACGCCAATGACGAAGCCCAGTTCGCCGAGCTCTACACGCTGGGCGAGCTGACCAAACGCGCCTGGGAACAGGACGTGCAGGTGATGATCGAAGGCCCCGGCCATGTGCCGATGCACAAGATCAAGGAGAATATGGACAAGCAGCTCGAAGCCTGCGGCGAGGCGCCCTTCTACACGCTCGGGCCCCTGACGACCGACATCGCGCCGGGTTATGATCATATCACCAGCGGCATCGGCGCGGCGATGATCGGCTGGTACGGCACGGCGATGCTTTGCTATGTCACGCCCAAGGAGCATCTGGGCCTCCCCGACCGCGACGACGTCAAGGTGGGCGTCGTCACCTACAAGCTCGCCGCCCACGCCGCCGACCTCGCCAAGGGCCACCCCGCCGCCAAGCTGCGCGACGACGCGCTAAGCCGCGCGCGCTTCGAGTTCCGCTGGCGCGACCAGTTCAACCTCTCGCTCGACCCCGACACGGCAGAGCAATATCACGACCAGACCTTGCCGGCGGAAGGCGCCAAGACGGCGCATTTCTGTTCGATGTGCGGGCCGAAATTCTGCAGCATGAAGATCACGCAAGAGGTGCGCGATTTCGCCCGGCTGCAAAACCAGGCCGCCGACGGCTTCGTCGCGGCGGAAGACGCCGAAAAAGGCATGGCCGAGATGAGCAAGGTCTATGACGAGACCGGGCGGGAGTTGTATATGGGGGCTGGGGACCGGGAGCGGGATTGAACGGTGGGGGCAGCGAGGCTGCCCCCACGCTATCTAAAGAACCCGGTAATAACTGGCGGCCTGCTTGTGACTGGACGGACTTTTGGCAAGGCGCTGTGGATCCCAGTCATAGGCGTCAAGTTGACCGTCAAATAGCGGCGCAGCTTTCTCAAGTTTTGCGACGACCATTTTGTCAATATCGTCAGTGGCCCAAACGACTTTATTATTTTCGATCTTCATGAGAGCGGAAAGTGCCGTGACGAAAGGTATGATCAAAGCATCCGGATACTTCCATTTCATCTCTTTGGAAGAGCGTTGGAAAAATGGAGTGAGTGGCTTAATTCCAGTATATCCGGACGCATCCTTGTCTTCTGATTTGAGCTGTTTCACCTTGTCAGGGTCGTACATCTTGACGACGTTGCGGCGCCCAAATCGGTGAGTTCCGTCATTATACAGCGGCGGGAACTTCTCGTAGATGAGATCAAACAGGCGAGGAAGGTCACCAGCGATCTTCAGACATGAATCGACCGTTGCATGATTAAGCTGGCGGGCTTGGCCAGCTTGACCTCCAATAGGCTGAGTAACGTCATTATGTTCCATGAGCATTTTAAACTTATCGGAACACTCCCCCTTATTACGGTATATGTTTTGAGGAAGCACCGAGATGTCAATGGGCAACAATCCGTGCTCGTTTGCTAGATTGAGAGGAATCCAGGCTAGCGCCACAATGTCCCGAACCGGAATCGGCTTTGCTTCCGACTGTTCCACAACCCCGGGCTTCCATTCCACCCGGTGGCTTAGCTCTGCGGGTAGGGCTTGCTTAAGGACGTCATAAAAGCCGAGCTTGTTTTGAAACGCTTCTGTCTTCACCTCAGTGTTTGCATTGCGTGCCTGAGAGATATCAAATGCAGCTCTGTCAAAAGCCTCTTGATCTTCTTCATCCTTCGACCCAGGATATAGCAACTCCACTGACACCAGATCTTCGGTGTCAAAGTCTAAATTGCCTATCTCTTTTCGGTGGGCGACCCACAACTGATCTAACTGTTCCCAAGTCTTGATCCGCTTACATTCCTTTTCGCTCAAAACTTGAGATAGAACGAATAGTCCTATTGCGAAGAGATTGTGGCCACCATCCAATACACCATCGACAAAATCCTTTTCAAAGGTGACGCGGAAGCGATTACGTTGCAACTCTTCGACTTTGTGGGAAGAAATCAGCAAACCCTTCGATTTGAAACGGAATAGCTCAGGGGCGTCGTTAAGCGTCCCCAAAATTCCTTCGATAATGGCGTTGCGTTTTGCACTTCGAGGGTTGGGCGCCAAAGCCTTGCTGTCCAAGATCGGCAGAAGCTGGCTGATGTTCACGAATCCCACAGCGCGGCGGATGGCCGCATCGTCGCCCGCCGGTTGAACGGCTGCGTGGGCAAATTTGAGAATAAAAGTATTCATAAAAAATTCCTTTCGAAACGCGAAAGGAACAGAATCGCTCGAGAAGCGAGCAGCCAAATGGCAGTTCAATTTTCGACCGAACCCTGTTCCAAGGTTCAAGTGAAGCCTTTCGGCTTCGGATCCGCGGCTTTTCGGCACGCGGTGAAAACATTATTTCGCCAAATAACTTTGTCAAGAGATAAAATTCCGCAGCGGTGTTGGTGTGGCTTGATGCGGCTGCTCCGCAACATTTTCGCCTCTTGACAAATAGGAAAAATCCTATTATAGCGGCGCCCATGACCGACCAGCCCTGCACCACATCCCTCGCCGCCGCTCCGACCCCGGACGCCGCATCCCCCGCGCCACGCCACGACGGCTGGACGCTCGCACGGCAGCGCCGGTTCTGCGAGCTCCTCGCCGAGCATGGCAATGTCGGGGAGGCCGCACGGCGGGTGGGGATGAGCAAGCAGAGCGCCTACAGCCTGCGCCGCCGCGCGGCGGGGGCGGCGTTTGCGCTGGGCTGGGATGCGGCGATCGGCATCGCCCGCCGCCGCCTCATCGACGACGCGCTGGAGCTGTTGCGATCCATGATGGCTTCCTTGAAAGCGGCGGTTCAGTTTTCAACTTTTCGCCGCTTTTCTTGAAAATGAAGCAGGCAATTTCAACTTTCTGTGGAACATCGGATATCGGATGATCCTGTGTGGGGGCCCACGATGCTCCACATTCACGATGACCTGCATCGGCACTAACCCCGCCCCAGCGCGTTGGTCCGCCATGCCTTCTACCGTCATCCGCGCGTTCGATTATGATCCGGACGCCGCCGCGCTCGTCGTGACCTTCGTCTGCGGGCGGCGCTATATCTATTATGATGTGCCGGTCGACGTGTATGATGCCATGACCCGCGCCCTTTCCAAGGGCCGCTTCTTCAACCGCCGCATCCGCGACCATTATGACTGCGATGAACTGACGAATTGAATTCAATGTGGCAGTGCGGGTCGAGGTCAGTTTCCCCAATAGTGCTTGAACAATGTTCACTATTTGTTCTATATTGCTCCTCCCCACCGCAGGGAGTGTCTGATGATTCCTTTTTTCTATCGCTATTTCCTGTGCTTCCTCCCCACCGAAGCCGAGGTAAGGGCGCATATCGCGGCGATTGCGGAGAAGGTTGATTTCGGCCCAGCGCCACAACCCCTGCCGTCCGATCGCTGGCACCTGACCTTATGCGTCATCGCCGAGCGAGCGCTGCGGGATATGGAACTGGTGGCGTGTCTTGTAGCGGAGCTTGACGTTGCCGGTCTCGCCGCCTGTCCCGTCCGGCTTGGCCGCGCCATCGGCGGTGCGAAAGGGACGGCGATCCATGGCATCGGCGCGCAGGCGGAAATCCGCGACCTATATCATAGGCTGGCAGCCAGCCTTGCGCTACTGGGCATCAAGCCGTTGTACCGCGAATCCGGTTTTCGTCCGCATCTCAGCCTCGGCTACCAGCCCGTGCCCGATCAGCGTTTCGAGATGCCGTTCGTCTGGACGCCGCGCGAAATCGTGCTGATCAAAAGCTTGAACGGCCGCGGCCGTCATCGACCATTGGCGCGCTGGCGATTGCAAGAGCCGGTGCAGGCCGAACTGCTGTTCGCGTAACATAAAAACGCCTCATTATTAAATAAAACCAATATCCTAATTTGGATCTGGTCCTCATCCAGCGCCGTCCGGCTTCCCCGCATTTTTTCGCCAGATCTAAACGAATCGCTGATGGTGCAGTCTTTTTGTGCCCGCTACACCCGGCCTCCAGACATGCTTTTCCTGGAGGTTTTAGGATGACCTTTATTTCCAATGATTCACTGCGGATCGGGCAAATGCGCGAAGTGGCCGCGAAGCTCATGCCGGCCATGCAGGAGGCAAAGCAGCCGCTCAGCCATCAGGGGACAGCCGATGCCGGAGAGCGCGGCATCAAGGAAACCCCGACGGAAGCCAAGACGCTGCTTCACACGGCAGCGCGGGGTAGTCCGGTCGAAGCAGGTAGCGCGCTGCGGGCGCTCGACGGGCGTACCGGCGATCGCGCCGCCACCAACGCACAGGTTGCGCAGAGCGGTTTCCTCAATTCGACCACCTCCCTGTCTCGCTTTGCAACGCAAGCTCCCGCGCGAACCAATAATCTCGCGCCCACCGGCGATCCGGATGAAAAGGAAAAGCCCAAGAGTCCGGTTGGCGCCAAGATCAATTTCGACACCAGCGGCTCGGTCACCGGCTCCGGCACGGTCAAGACGGGCGGGGGTCCGGTTTCCGGCGAACATACGGTGGAGGTCGAAAAGGACAAGGACGGCTAAAAGGTCTCGAACGAAACGACAGTCAAGGTCGAGATCGACGGCAAGGTCGTTGACGGCAAGGTCGAGGTCAAGAACAAGTCGGTCGTGTCGAAGAAGGACAATGGCGACGGCACCACCACCTATACGATGGAGGCCGATTCTAGCGTGACCGTAGGCGGATCGGTCGACGCCAAGAAGGTCAAGGTCGAAGGCAGCGTCGTCGGTGGCAGCCGCGTCAAGTACAGCGTGACCGTGCCCAATGGCACCGATCCCAACAGCATCGATATTCTCCATCCCGAAAGCTGGCCCGACGGCACGCGTGTCCAGATGAAGTCGGAGGATTACAAGGGTACCTCGCTCGAAGCCGTGGTCAAACATGTCGGCGTTGGCGGCAGCCAGGAAACGCGCGAAGGCCAGTCGATCGTCATCGAGAAGAAGCCCGGCAACAAGGTGGCGATCGTCACCGGGCCGACTTCCGGCTTTACCGACAGCGGTAAGCTCAAGCTTGATATCGGCGCGGGCTTCTCCGTCGAGGCGGGCTGGGAGCATAAATATGACGGCGGCGCGTTCCGCAGCTACACGGTCGACCTGAACAGCCCGGAAGGCCGCGCCTCCTATAGCGATGCCGTGTTCAACGGCAATGCGGCGAGCGGCAACGGCAAGGGCGTGTCTGATTACAAGGAAGTCTATTCGCTCGATTATGCCTACAAGAACGGGCTGAAGATCAAGACCCCCGTTGGGGACCTCAACATTGAAGGCCATAAGGAAAACAGCAACTCGACTGTCACCGTCTATCCCGACGGCCGGGTCGAGCGGACCGGAACCTATGATGCCAATGGCGATGGCAAGGTCGATGTTACCCGCAAGACAACATCAACCGACGGCGGCAAGACCTGGTCCGAGCCGACCTATACCTACAAGCTCCCGATCAGGAACGAGACCGACCGGCAATATGCTGAAAACTTTACTGGACGGAAGGATATCAAGGTCGGCGATACGGTGGAACTGACCTTGACCGAATCGCAGGTCGAGGAAATGCGGAAAGCGGAGCAATTTGAAAATGAGCGCAACCGGCCCGAAACGGCGGATCAGCGCGCCTATAATAATGCGAGCTTTGCCTTCAGGCTGGTTCGCGGGACAGCCGGAAATACGGCAGGGACGCTGGAGGTAATGTATAATGCCTATACCCGCCCGTTGCCGGAAAAACCGGGTGAAGGACCGCGGCATGACGGGTTTATCCTTCCCGGGACGGTCAATGTGATCCCCGCAGCCCCGCCGCCTCCTCAGCCATCCGGCTTTGATGGTGGCTCGGTTGGCGGGGGGGCCGGTGGCGGAGGTGGCGGCAGCTGGTAACACGCCGCCACGTTATCTGGCCGCCAAGCTTAAAAATATGTCATGTTGGTCGGTTTGCGCTAGAAGGTGTCCCGCGGGCGCGGTATAAGTGCGCCCAACCGCGATAGCGCCGGTTGCCGGTTTTCGTCGCGGTCTCACAGTACAAGGGAGTTCCCACTTATGCGTATGCTCATTCTGCCGGTTGTTGCCGCGCTTGCCCTGACCGCCTGCGGCAAGAAGGCTGAAGCCCCGGTCGAAACCACCACGGTTGCCGCCAACGAAAATGTTCCTGGCACGGTTGCGGCCCCCGCCGCTCCGGCCGCTACCGGCACCCCGGCCGTCACCGGCTGGTCGGGCCGCTACGTCGGCAAGATGCCGGGCGCGGATGGCACGCCGGTCGATGCGACCCTCGTCCTCAAGGATGATGGCAGCTATGAACTGACCAAGGCTGCTGCGGGCGCGGCTGCTGCCAAGACCAGCGGCAAGATCGGCTGGGGCGCGGATGGCAAGACCGTGATCCTCGACGCTGCCGGTGGCAACGCGCAGGTACAGATCGCGGACGGCGGCATGCATGTGCTCGACGCGACCGGCAAGGCTTACACCGGCGCCGATGCGACCACCTATGTGCTGCGCAAGCGCTAAGCTGGTATAATCACCACAAAAGAAGGGCGGCGTTTCTATCGGGAAACGCCGCCCTTTCTGTTTCGGGTGCGGGGCGGAGGCGATCAGTCCGCCGTTTCCGGGCTCGGCTTTGCGGCGCCGCCCGGCTTGTCCTTCTTCGGCGCTTTCTTCGAGGCGACGGGCTTGGGCGGGGCGGGCGTCAGTTCAAACGCCAGCTCCTTGCCATGCTCGCCATCCTTGAGGCGCACGCGGACCTCGCCGCCATTGACCAGCTTGCCGAATAACAGTTCCTCGGCGAGCGGCTGCTTGATCTTCTCCTGAATGAGGCGGCCCATCGGGCGCGCACCATACAGCTTGTCGTAGCCTTTCTCGGTGAGCCAGTCGCGCGCCTCATCATCGAGCTTGATGTGGACGTTGCGGTCGGCGAGCTGGAGTTCAAGCTGGAGGATGAACTTGTCGACGACACGCGCCACCACTTCGGGGGGCAGGTAGGCGAAGGGCACAATCGCGTCGAGGCGGTTGCGGAATTCCGGCGTGAACAGCTTCTTGACCGCGTCTTCCTGCACATCCTCGCGGCTGATCGAACCGAAGCCGATGCTTTCGCGCGCCATGTCGGATGCGCCCGCATTGGTCGTCATGATGAGGATGACATTGCGGAAATCAACCGTCTTGCCGTGATGGTCGGTGAGCTTGCCATTATCCATGACCTGCAACAGGATGTTGAACAGGTCGGGATGCGCCTTCTCGATCTCGTCGAGCAGCAGCACGCAATGCGGGTTCTGGTCGACCGCATCGGTGAGGAGCCCACCCTGGTCGTACCCCACATAACCCGGAGGCGCACCGATCAGGCGGCTGACCGAATGGCGCTCCATATATTCGGACATGTCGAAGCGCTGCATCGGAATTCCGAGGATCGAGGCGAGTTGCTTCGCGACCTCGGTCTTGCCGACGCCGGTCGGGCCGGAGAAGAGATAATTGCCGATCGGCTTGTCGGGATCGCGCAGGCCCGCGCGGCTGAGCTTGATCGCGCTCGCCAGCTTCTCGATCGCCTGGTTCTGGCCGAAAACAACGCGCTTCAGATCGCGCTCAAGATGCTCGAGCACCGCCTTGTCGTCGCTCGAAACCGTCTTGGGCGGGATGCGCGCCATGGTCGCGATCACGGCTTCGATCTCCTTGGGCGTGATCGTCTTCTTGCGGCGCGACGGCGGCACCAGCATCTGCATCGCGCCTACCTCGTCGATCACGTCGATCGCCTTGTCCGGGAGCTTGCGGTCGTTGATGTAGCGCGAGGAAAGTTCCACCGCGGCCTTGATCGCATCGGGGGTATATTTGACCTTGTGGTGCGCCTCGAACGCCGGACGCAACCCCTTGATGATGCGGATGCTGTCCTCGATGTTCGGCTCGATCACGTCGATCTTCTGGAAACGGCGCAAGAGCGCGCGGTCCTTCTCGAAATGATTGCGGAACTCCTTGTAGGTCGTCGAACCGATGCAGCGGATCGTCCCGCCGGAAAGCGCGGGCTTCAGGAGGTTCGAGGCGTCCATCGCGCCGCCCGACGTTGCACCGGCGCCGATGACGGTGTGGATTTCGTCGATGAACAGGATCGCATCGGGCATTTTCTCAAGCTCGTTGACGACCGCCTTCAGCCGTTCCTCGAAATCGCCGCGATAGCGCGTGCCCGCGAGCAGCGCGCCCATGTCGAGCGAATAGATGACGGCGGGCTTCAGTACCTCGGGAACATCGCCCTCGATGATCTTGCGCGCAAGACCTTCGGCGATCGCGGTCTTGCCGACGCCGGGATCGCCGACATAGAGCGGGTTGTTCTTCGAGCGGCGGCAGAGAATCTGCACCGTGCGGTCGACCTCCGCCGAACGCCCGATCAGCGGGTCGACCTTGCCGTTCGCGGCCTTCTCGTTGAGGTTGACCGTGTAAAGGTCGAGCGCGGATTCCTTCTTGGACTTGCCTTCGCCTTTGGCTTCCTGGCCCTCGGCGGATGCTTCCTCGTCGGAGGCCTGCGGCGTCATCGAGCCCTTGCCGACGCCATGCGACAGATAGCTCACCGCATCGAGGCGGCTCATGTCCTGCTGCTGGAGGAAATAGACGGCGTGGCTTTCCTTTTCGCTGAACAGCGCGACGAGGACATTGGCGCCGGTCACCTCGTCCTTGCCGGAGGACTGGACGTGGAGGATCGCGCGCTGGACAACGCGCTGGAGGCCGAGGCCCGGCATCGGATCCTCGTTGCCCGCGACCCGCATCGAATCCAGTTCGGTATCGAGATAATGGGTCACGGTGTCGCGCAGTTCGTCGAGTTCCACCCCGCACGCCCGCATCACCTCCGCGGCATCATCGTCGTCGATGAGCGCGAGCAGCAGATGTTCCAGCGTCGCATATTCATGGCGGCGGTTGGACGCGAACTGCAGCGCGTTATGCAGGGTTTTGTCGAGGCTTTCCGAAAAGGACGGCATATTCAAACTTCTCCAATTGCCGGATCGCCTCGAAAATCTGTGGCTATCCGGCGTCCATCTCTATGTCGTGACTGTCCCGGCTTCGATCAAGGGGGCGATATTGCGGACGGGTCCGGCCCATCGCTTATCCGCCCTTCCGGAACAGCGCGTCGGCCGAAGCCTTGTGGCTGGTGGCAAAGGCTATGCGCGCTTCGGCGCGGGCGATTTCAGCCTTCAAAATCTCGATGCGGGCATGGAGTTCGTCAATCGACAAGGGGTCCAGATCCTCATGCTTGAGCCCGGAAACGAGATCGCCTGTACGGCGCGGCAAATTCTCTTCAAGGTCCATGGCTCCGTTGTTGACCCGTTGCGCTACACTGTCAATAAGGGTGCGGGCATTTACATGGTTAAGAAAACCGGTGCTCTGCTAAGAGGGGGAAAGATGGCGATAGCGCAAACCATGCAGGGTATCGAAATCCGCGAGGCGGGAGGACCGGAAGTGCTGGTCCCCGCAACCATGCCGGTGCCGTTGCCGCAGGATGGCGAGGTCCTGATCCGGGTGGCCGCCGCTGGGGTTAATCGCCCCGATGTGATGCAGCGCCGCGGACTTTATCCCGCACCGGAGGGCGCCTCTCCGCTGCCCGGGCTTGAAGTAGCGGGCGTGGTGGTCGCGCTCGGCCGCGGCGTACCCGACGCGCTGATGGGGCAGGGCGTCTGCGCGCTGGTGAGCGGCGGCGGCTATGCCGAATATTGCACCGCGCCTGTGGTGCAGTGCCTTCCGGTGCCGCCCGCGCTGACGATGGCCGAGGCGGCGGCGCTGCCCGAAACATTGTTTACCGTCTGGACCAACCTGTTCGAACGCGCCTATGCGGTCGAAGGCGATACCGCGCTGGTGCATGGCGGCACCAGCGGTATCGGCACGATGGCGATCGCACTGGGCAAGCTGTTCGGTCTCACCATCATCGTCACCTGCGGATCGGACGAAAAATGCGCGCGCGCGCTCGAACTCGGCGCGGCCCACGCGATCAACTACAAGACGCAGGATTTTGTTGCCGAAGTGGCCCGGATCACCGACGGGAAGGGGTGTCAGGCGGTGCTCGACATGGTCGGCGGAGATTATGTGCCGCGCAACCTCGCCTGCCTTGCCGAAGAGGGGCGGCACGTGACGATTGCGGTGCAGGGCGGGCTCAAGGCCGAAGTCAGCCTCGTCGATATCATGCGGCGGCGGCTGACGCTGACCGGCTCGACGTTGCGCGCGCGTTCGGTTGCGTTCAAGGGCATGGTAGCCGATGAAATCCACGCGACGGTCTGGCCGCATGTCGAGGCAGGGGATCTCAAACCGGTGATCGACAGCGTTTACCCGCTCGCGCAGGCCGCCGACGCCCATCGCCGGCTGGAATCAGGCGCGCATATCGGCAAGATTGCCCTCACCATGGAGGGCGCGGCATGACGCGCGATACCATCATGAAATGGTTCGCCATCCTGCTGTTCATCGGCGTCAACGCCTTCATATCACTGGCAATGGTTATTGCGCCGGCTGGGAGTGATGCAGGGACCAACGCCAATCTCTACAAGGGCGCCAGCCTGATACTGGGACTGCTGGTGCTCTGGCTGGCGGTGCGGCAGCAGCGCTATGCCCTGCTGGTAGCCTTTTCAATGCTGCAGTTGTTCGCTTTCTCGCGTTTCACCGCAGCATTGAATTCAGGCAGTTTTTCGTGACAGGAAAGGGGTCGTCAGAAGCTGACGCCTATCGAGCCCACGATCCCAGCCCCCGATATATTCTTGCCTGACGGGCTGTAGAGCGCCTTGTTGGTGTCGACGTAGGTGATGCCGATATTGAGGTTCCCCCAGACATAGGCCGCGCCGACGCTCCAGTCGGTATAGTTTTTGCCGATCGTCAGATAGGACGGACCGAAACTGTGGCCGAGATGCGCGGTCACGGTTATGGGCGTCGTGGGAATACCGGCGGAAAGGTCGCCTGCGACATAGAGATTATCCTCTTTGCCTGCGCCGACCGAAAGCGCGCTCTGTTTCGGCGCATAGACGACGCTGGCCTTGGCGCTCACCGGACCCAGCGTGTGGGAGAGCGAGGCGTAGGTTTCCAGGAAGTCGCTATCATAGCCGGGCACGATCTTTTCCGCGCCGGGATAGTAATAATAGGTTGCGCCGACGTCGAGGATCGTACCGCCAAGGTCCTTGCGGAACCCGGCATTGAAATCGATTTCCTGGTCCGCACCGCCTGCGACATAATCATCGATGGTCGAGCCCCATATCCCGGCATAGACCCCCGACTGGTGCGAAACAGAGATACCGCCCTGCACGGCGAAATCCTTGTCGGTCTGTGAGATGCCGCGGAAGCGGTAGTCGGAAACCACGGTTGCGCTGCCGGAAACCGTGACCGGCGGCGGCGGGTCGGCCGGATTCTGCGCGAAGGCGGGAGCTGCTGCGAGGATGCCGAGCGGCAACAGAAGGATGGACGTCAAGGAACGCATGGTAATTCCCCTTATATCGTTGGTTGGTGCGTTCCGCCTGCCTGCCGGATGGAGCAAATCTCGGGCTGCTTCCTTGTCCGGCGAAGCGATAGTGGAACAGATTGCTGCGCCGCACAATAGTTTATCCGAGCGTTTATTCATGCCCGGCGCGGCAAGGGTGAAATCTATCAAGACTCAAACTGTAACATTTCTCTGACATAGGCGGCCGCAAAGGCAAATATTCGGGGGTTTTATGGATAATCTCTTCCGCCTCTCCTTTGATCAGATCGGCCATGAGGGCGATGGCGGCGGGCCGGATATACCGGCGCTTTCAATCCCGGAAAAACATCATGGCGAACGGCGCCGCTTCAGAACGGTATGGATTTCCGATATCCATCTGGGGACGCGCGGGTGCAATGCCGAATTGCTGATCGACTTTCTCGACCATGTCGATTGTGAAACCCTCTATCTGACCGGCGACATCATCGACGGCTGGCGGCTCAAGAAGCGGCATTACTGGCCTGCGTCGCACAATGACGTGGTCTGGCGGATCCTCAAGCGGGCGAAGCGCGGCGAACAGGTGATCTATATCCCGGGAAACCATGACGAAATGGTTCGCCCCTTTTGCGGGATGAATTTTGGTGGCGTGCAGATTCGCCGCCATGCGATCCACGAGACGGCGGATGGCCGCCAGCTGCTCGTGCTCCACGGCGATGAATTTGACGCGGTGATGCTGGCGCATCGCTGGCTCGCGGTCGTCGGCGATGCCGCCTATACCGCGCTGATGCGGCTCAATGTCGTCGTCAATCGCGTGCGCCGCCGTATGGGGCTGCCTTACTGGTCGCTGTCCAAGATTGCCAAGCACAAGGTCAAGAATGCGGTCGAATTCATTGGCCGCTTCGAGGAACTGGTCGCCAAGGCCGCCGGTCAGCGCGGCGTTGACGGCGTTGTTTGCGGTCATATCCATACCGCCGAGATGCGCGACATCAGCGGGATTGCCTACTATAATGACGGCGACTGGGTGGAGGGCTGCACCGCGCTGGTCGAGCATGAGGATGGGCGGATGGAAATCCTCCACTGGCTTGATGAAATGGCCCGGCGCCGGGAGAAGGTGGTGCCGCTCGACGTGTCTCCATCTGCCCGGGAACCGCTCGCGGCCTGAAGGAACGAATAGCATGCGTATCCTGATCGTGTCCGATGCCTGGGAGCCGCAGGTCAATGGCGTCGTCCGCACGCTTCAGGCCGTGGCGCGGGAACTGGGTCAGATGGGTCACCAGGTCGGTTTCATCACACCCGACCAGTATCGTTCGGTGCCATGCCCGAGCTATCCCGAAATCCGCCTCGCGATGACGCGGCCCAAGACGGTGGGCGAGAGGATCGTCGCCTTCGCGCCCGATGCGATCCATCTTTCCACCGAAGGGCCGCTGTGCCTTGCCGCGCGCCGCTGGTGCCTTAACCGGAACATTCCGTTCACGACCGCCTATCACACCCAGTTTCCCGAATATGTGGCGAAGCGTACCGGGCTCCCTGCGGCGGCGATCTGGCCCTATATCCGCTGGTTCCATGCGCCCGCGAGCGCCGTTCTGGCTTCGACGCCGCAGATCCGCGAGGAGCTTCAGGTCCACGGTATCACCCATCTTGCCCATTGGGGCCGCGGCGTCGACACGCAGCTGTTCCGTCCCGATGGACCGCGTCACCCGGCGATGTCGGACCTCGGCGGGCCGGTGCAACTCTATGTCGGGCGGGTTGCCGTGGAGAAGAATATCGAGGCATTTCTGGCGCTGGATCATCGGGGCACCAAGGTCATCGTCGGCGATGGTCCGGCGCGGAACGATCTTGCCCGGCGGTATCCGGACGCGCTGTTTCTCGGCAAGCTGGCGGGTGAGGAACTGGCGTCTGCCTATCGCAGCGCCGATGTGTTCGTATTTCCCAGCCTGACTGATACGTTCGGGCTGGTGATGATCGAGGCGCTGGCGAGCGGCGTTCCGGTGGCAGCCTTTCCGGTGACGGGCCCGGTCGATATTGTGACCCCCGAAACCGGTGGGCTCGACGCTGACCTCGGGGATGCGGTGACGCAAGCGCTGACCTGTTCGGCACAGGCCTGCGTCGCCCATGCGCGCAATTTCAGCTGGCGCCGGAGCGCCGAACAATTTCTTTCCGCGCTCGCGCCGCTCCCCAGCCTTTCGCTTGCGTAAGGTCAAAAGCCGCGTTACAGTCATCCGCGACAGGCCGCTCCCGCGTGGGGCGGCCCTTTTATTTTGATTTACGGAGAAGAGACCATGTCTCAACCGCTGATGCCGCATGCGACCGCTACCTGGCTGGTCGACAACACCGCGCTCACCTTTGAGCAGATCGCCGAATTTTGCGGCCTGCATATCCTCGAAGTACAAGCGATCGCCGATGAAACGGCGGGCACCAAGCATACCGGCCGCGATCCGGTCCGCGCCCATGAACTGACCATGGAGGAAATCGAGAAGGGGCAGAACGACCCCGATTACCGGCTCAAGATGTCGAAGGGGCCGGAGCAGGTCCGCCGCACCAAGGGGCCGCGCTATACGCCGGTTTCGAAGCGTCAGGACAAGCCCGACGGCATCGCCTGGCTGATCCGCAACCACCCGGAAATTTCCGATGGCGCGATCGGCAAGCTGATCGGCACCACGCGCAACACCATCACTGCGATCCGCGAGCGGACCCACTGGAATATCGCCAACATCGTCCCCAAGGACCCGGTAACGCTCGGCCTGACTTCGCAGCGCGAACTTGACGCGGTGGTCGCCAAGGCTGCCAAGAAGGCCGGGCTGGAAGCGCCGACCGACGCGCGTCTCGCTGGCGATCGCGAAGCGCTGATCGAGGAGCTGCGCGCTGAACGCGACGCCGCCGCCAAGGCCGCGGACGAAGCGCTCGCGGCCGCCGAACGCGATTTCGAAGGCTGAGCATAGCGCGACCGCTATGGCGTCCACGCCCGATGCCGCGCTGACGCAAGACGACAGCTATACCGCGACGAGCCACAAAGGGCTGACCTATCCGTGGGGCGATCATGTGCCGGTAACGGGCGAGGTGGTCACGATTGCCGAGGGGCTCGGCTGGGTCCGCATTCCGCTGCGCGGGTCGCTCGGCCACATCAATTGCTGGGTGCTCGACGAAGGCAATCAGTCCATAGCGACCGTAGACAGCGGCCTGCGCCTACCCGAATGCCGCGAGGCCTGGGGGGCGCTGTTTGATGGCGCCCTCGCGGGCAAGCGGGTGGCGCGTGTATTTGCCACCCACATGCACCCCGACCATATCGGCCTTGCCGGCTGGCTCGCCGAACGCGATGGCGCGCCGCTCCACATGACGCAGGGCGAATGGCTGACTGCCAAATTCGCTATTGCTGATGCACAGAACGATGTACCCGCCGCCGTGCTTGATTTCCGTAAGCTGAGCGGCTGGACCGATGAACAGGTGGAACAGAGCCGCACGTCCGGCTGGGGCTGGATGCGGAAATTTGTCCACCATCTGCCGCACAGCTATGTTCGCATGCGTGATGACGACGAGCTGACAATCGGCGGCCAGTCCTGGCGCGTGATCGTCGGAACGGGTCACAGCCCCGAACATGCCTGCCTTTATAATGAGACGCACAATATCCTGATCGGCGGCGATCAGTTGCTGCCGCGCATCTCGTCCAACGTTTCGGTCGGCGCGGCCGAGCCAATGGCCAATCCTCTACGTGACTGGCTGCGCTCGATCGACAAGCTGCTGGACGTCTTGCCGGAGGATGTGCTGGTGCTCCCGGCGCACGGCGAACCCTTCCGCGGTGCGCATGTCCGGTTGAAGGCGCTGCGCGATGAACATCATGAGCGGCTCGACCAGCTCGTCGAACATTGCCGCGAGGCGCGCACCACGGTCGATTGCTTCCCTATATTGTTCAACCGCGAAATTGGCGATGAACATCGCGGCCTTGCCAGCGGGGAAGCACTCGCGCACCTGCGTTATCTGGAGGACGCCGGCCGTATCGGGCGCGACACTGCGGATGGTGTCTGGATGTGGCGCGCGGGCTAACGCGCTCCCGTTTCGCGTACCCACAGCATCGAGATGGCGCCCGCCACCATCACCACGGCGGCTATCAGCATTGTCCAGATCGGCTGGCCGGGAAAAAAGCTCTTCATGATCCCGCCCATGACCGTCGCGACGACCAGCTGCGGCAATACGATGAAGAAATTGAAGATGCCCATATAGATGCCGAGCTTGTCCTGCGGCAGCGTGTTCGACAGGATGACATAGGGCATGGTCAGGATCGACGCCCAGGCGATGCCGATACAAATCATCGGCAAAATCAGCAGATTGGCGTCGCGGATCAGGAACAGGCCAATGAAACCCAGAGCGCCCGCGATCAGTCCGATCATATGCGTTCTCGATGCACCCAACCTCCCCGCCAGCACCGGCAGTGCGAATGCCGCAATCGCGGCCACGCCATTATACACGGCGAACAATACCCCGACCCAGTCCGACCCTGCGCCAAATGCCTTGCTGGTCGTTTCCGTGGTGCCATAGACATATTGGGTGACTACGGGCGTCGTGTTGATCCACATGATGAAGAGCGCGAACCAGCTGAAAAATTGCGCGACCGCGAGCCTCTTCATCTGTTGTGGCATTTGCGCAAGATCGGACAGGATGTGGTTCAGCACATTGCCCTCGCGCTGTCCGTCCCGGACAAACGCGCGGTTGATCATCTGCGCCAGTCCGAACAGCGTAAGTCCGCCGCCGAGGATGTAGAGCTGCTTGTCGAGTTGCTGGACATAGACGATGAGGAGGAGGGCGAGACCCGCCGCCGTCCAGGCCCAGCCGCGCTTTGGGGCCACCAGCGGCGGCGCTTCATGGCGCAGTTCAGGCTCGCCTTCGAATGTGCGCAGTTCTTCAGGAGAATATTCGCGGGTGGTGAAGACGGTCCACGCCACCGCCAGCAGGATGGCCGCCGCGCCGATATAGAAGCTGTATTTGACCGCATCGGGAATGACGCCCGGCGGTGCCGTGTTGGCGACGCCATAATGCGACAAGATATAGGGCGCGATCGAACCGACCACCGCCCCTGCGCCGATGAATGCGGTCTGGAAGGCATAGCCGGTCGCGCGCTGGCGGCGGTTGACCATGTCGCCGACGAACGCGCGGAACGGCTCCATCGCTATGTTGAGCGAAGCGTCGAGCAGCCACAGAAAGACGGCCGCGGCAAGCAGGATCGAGGCATGCGGAAAGCCGAACAGCGCAAGCGCCGCCAGCACCGCGCCGGCGAGGAAATAGGGGCGCCGCCGCCCGAACCGCCCCCAGGTTCGGTCGCTGTAATGACCGATCAGCGGCTGGACGAGAAGGCCGGTCACCGGGCCTGCAATCCACAGCAGCGGAAGCGATTCCACATCGGCGCCGAGCGTCTGGAAAATCCGGCTCACATTGGAATTCTGCAGCGCAAAAGCGATCTGGATCCCGAAAAAGCCGAAGCTGATGTTCCACAGTTCGGCAAAGCTGCGGCCGGGCTTGTCATGAGCCGACGGTTGCATGCCTTGCGGGAACGGGACGCCGCCTGCTGCCATTTCTCTCTCCTGATTTTGTGCCGTTGCCCAGCGATAAGGCCGTAACCGCTACGCTATTGCAAGCGCTATCGCCGCGTCCGGGCCGGGCTGCATAGCTATTCATTGCGCGACGTCCGGCGGGCTGCAGTCACCGAACCGGTAGCGATCGCAACAATAATTGAATTGATTCCGCGTAAGGTACCGGTAACCATGGTCATCTCGGGTCATCATTGGCGATAAAGAGGTCCATTTGCAGTCCAGCAGCTACACTCCGGCGGACGATCTACGAGATATTATCGCCCGGCATTATGTTTTCGATGTACCCCTGCCGGATGATTATGAATTGATCGATCGCCTGCTGGCGGAAACGGCAATGATCCGGATTTTGCTGAAGGGTGAATGGACAGCCGAATTGGTGCCCGGCGAGTGGAGCAATGTCGGCCCGATGGTGTTTTTCGGTCCCAACTCAAGGCCGCTGCGGGTGCGCTGTGTAGGGAGTTTCCATGTCGTCGGTTTTGCGCTGCGCCCGGGCGGCTGGCGCACCTTGTTTGAGGAACCTGCCGACCAGTTTACTGACCGCATGCTGGCGCTGGGCGATCTCTGGGGGGCGCGGTCGGACAGACTGTATCAGGACGTAGTGGCAGCCGGAAAGGATGAAAAACGGATAATGGCCGCGATCGAAGCCGCGGTGCTGGAACTGGCTGCAACGCGTGGCGCCGTCGCGCCCGATCCGGCGATGCTGGCTTTTGAAAGGATAGCGCGTGATGACAGCACGATGCGCATCGCCGATGCGGCGGCAGCAGTCGGCCTGTCCAGCAAACAGCTGGAACGGACCTGCATTGCCTCGTTTGGCATGTCCCCCAAGCGGGTATTGCGGCGCAGCCGTTTTCTTGACATGGCAACGGTAATGCGCGGCTTGAGTAAGCCGGATGAAGCGGAACTGGCGGCGTTGCGCTATTCTGATCAGTCGCATCTCAATCGTGAATTTCGCGAATTCATCGCGTTGACGCCAGGCCAGTTCGCCAAAACCCCTACTCCTTTGCTGACGGCGGGACTGGAGTTGCGGAACCGGCGCAAGTTCACCGATGATTTCTAAGCGGCCTTTAATTACTGGCTGTTAACCGCATCCGCCGTTTTCTGTTTGGCCGCCGCGCGCCAGTCCGCAGGGCGGTCAAACTGGCCGCGCCATAGGCCGCGCTTCTCACGCGCTGCCTCAGCTTCCTCGCGAAGATAGGGACCGCCGTCGTTGAAGCGGCTGGTTGTGGTTTCCGCTCCGGAAACAGCCATGCCTCGGCGGACCATTTCCCGCCCGATATCATCGACCCCCGGTACCGCACAGGTGCCGATGATGCGATGATAGCTGTCGGTCGCTGCAACCTTGCAGCGGAGCCCACCAGCCTTGACGATTGATTGCAGTGCTGATCTCGCGTCCTTGCCGCACGCCCATGATACCCCGCGCGCATCACGGCAAGTCTGGCGATATTCGGGCGCATCAATCTCCTGCAGGCGTATTGTTCTGAGATCCTTGCCCGAGCCAATGGTCAGGCTATCGCCGTCAAGTACATGGACAACGTCGCCCTCGCCGGAGGTTATGTGCTCCGTGGTCCGGTCCTGCCATTGCCACGCCAAAAGCAGGGCTCCGGCCAGCAAAGCAAACAGCAGTAGTTGCCTGGTCCAGTACCATAAGCGTCCGGCAAAGCGGCGCAGTTTATATTTGAGCACATAGGATTCCATCAGGGTCGCGTCATATGGGCGCGCGAGTAGCTTGCCAAGCTTGGGAGCAAGGTCTGCCGATTGATCATCCCTGATCAAAAAATATATCCATTACGGAGTTAGATGTTAAAGTAAGAGGAAGGGCTTGTAATTGCCGATTTAGATATGGCTGGCAGTGACGGATATCGAACCTTTTTAGGATGAAACGGAGCTTGGAGTGCTGTTTCTGACCAAAATGGACACAGCCGGCTTTCATATTTCCTCGGCATTGGTCGTAAATCGGAGCGGGCAGATTTCGATACGCCGGGCGAACAGTGGGCTTTGCAGAGACTATGATGAACAGACAGCCTCCAGCGTTTGATGAGCGCGAAGCGCTGGATTTCCATTATGCCAACGCGCCGCGTGCTATCGTAATCGCACGGCAAGGAGGGGATGAGTCATCCTGGCATCGCTTTGTGGGCGGCCATTCGGTTCAGTTGCTTGAGGTGGTGCCGCCGGGGCGGGCCGCTCTGGCGCTTGACCGGGCGATTGCGGTGGACCTGATATGGGTGGAAGCGGATGACGAACCGCTGCCGGAGCCGCTGCTCGCAAGGCTGCAGATGCTCGTCCGCCGGGGCGATATCCGGCTGATCTGGGCGGCGACGGGCGCAGCGCTCGAGCAGGGGTTCGCCGAACTGTACGCGCCGGGCACAGAATATATTTCGCAGCCCAGCGATTTCGAACGGGTGACCGCCGCTGCACTGTGGGCGGCTCAGCCGCGTTATCGCCTGAACGATAGCGGCAGCGAGTCCGACGCGGTTCAAATTCAAAAGCTGACCGAAGAGGTGAACCGCATCGTCCGGTTGCTGGGTGATCTTTCCAGCGCGCGTGGCATTCCATTCGATGGCGACGCCCTCGGCCTGGGCGGGCGTCTGCGGTCACCGGCACAAGGCTATGCGGCAGAGCCCGCGCCCGAAACCAGCGTGAGACTGGATGGGCTGGATTCGAGCCCCGTGTCGGCCAGCGACGTGCGCAATTATATTCGTATCCGGCGATTGCGGGATCATTTCTTTCCGTCCGAGATTTTTTCCGATCCGGCGTGGGATATGCTGCTCGACCTGATGGCGGCCCGGCTGGCGCAGGAATCGGTGTCGGTCTCCAGCCTGTGTATCGCCGCAGCGGTCCCTGCCACGACGGCGCTGCGCTG
This sequence comes from Pseudomonadota bacterium, assembly GCA_023457895.1. Classification (GTDB taxonomy): domain Bacteria; phylum Pseudomonadota; class Alphaproteobacteria; order Sphingomonadales; family Sphingomonadaceae; genus JAFAFE01. The sequence continues at coordinate 21,069 of JAEXAY010000038.1, read as the reverse complement.
GATAAGAACCATGACGGATACCGGCCTGTTCATCCGGCACGCAGACCCCAATGACGGCCGCCGCGTTTTCATCGGATTGTCGGACGAGGCAGCGGATGGAATGATGCGTTATTTTGCAGCGGTCAAAGCGCAGTCGAGCCTGGGTATTTGACAACGGCCGCGATCACAGACGGGGCTTGTCAAGCGCTCCGGCTTCTGGCAAAGGCGCGCTTCCCGACGGGGAATGGGCGATTAGCTCAGTTGGTAGAGCATCTCGTTTACACCGAGAGGGTCGGCAGTTCGAGCCTGTCATCGCCCACCATTCCGAGCCCGTCATTCAAGTGAACCTTTAGTTTGCGACTTTTGCATATCCGGCATGAGGCTACATCTTTAGCGTAGCAGTGGCGGGCGGTATTCCGAGCGTGTGCTGACCACCCGCTGGTTCCGTGCAGACGGGTAGCAACGCGAGTCTCCTCCGCGCCGGAGTGAGCTGCCTCTCCTGTTTTTGGGCTGAGATTGTCATAATATTGACTTGAACGGAACCCTAAGCTTGGGATCGCGTTGGCTTTATGTGACGTCACGTTACAAAAATTTCTCAGTCGCGACCAAGGAGAGTCAATTGCCCGCTCCCGCAGTTGAAAACCCCCGCCCCTTCTCTTTGGAGGCGTCAACGGCTGGCCCGGAACATGGTGTGCCGATGCAACATGAATATAGCGGCCCGTTGGATCATATCGGAGCGGCGCCGACCCTTCTCTGCCTTGTATCGAGTGCCGAACAATTTCGTATCGCTGCGGCCTATGCCTATCCGATTGGCCGATCATTTGGACTCGAGGTTGCATTTGGCTGGCTGATTTCGGTTCCGGAAAGAGGTGTAACGACGGATCCCGTAAGCTGGTTTGCCAGCAGAGATGCGCTGCTTTCGGTTGCGCGTGATGAAATGGCGATGCTTGGCGCCGATGATGCGACAACCGTCCTTCTGAACGGCGCGAGCGAGGACATGATTGTCGACTGGGCGAGGCGGCACCCGGGTAGCCTGCTGTGCGTATTTGCCGGGTTAGTGCACTCGAACGGCTTAGCCGGAAGATTGCTGAGGGAAACTGAAAACTCTCTGCTGTTTCTTCCCGCTCGCCCGCATGAGCCGAGCTTCTCCCTGCTTGTGCCTCTTGATGGTACGCGCCGGGCGGACAGTGTCGTGCCATTCGTGCACCGGCTTGCAGCTATGGCTCCCGAACCGATCATATTTGCCCGTATTGTCACGAACGATGATCCGCGTGCGATAGCGCGTGCGGAGTCCCATCTGAACCGCCATTGTGCACGCGCTATCCAGGCTGATCTTAGGGCGCGGGTGGTGATCGGCACGGGGGGCGCCGAGGAGGGCCTCTGCGCGCTGACGCGTCAGGAAAATAGCGGGATGGTGGTGCTTGGTTCACCCGGACCTTTCCGCACCGGCACTGAATCGCCTGTTGTCGAATATGTGGTTGGTCATTCGGAAGTTCCCGTACTTTTATTGCGGGCCGGGTTCGTGACCAGTCCGTTGCGTCCGGGGCGTACGTGAGAGCGGTAGTCCTTAATTGCGTGTCCATCTCCTGTTTCATCCGAACGTATTTCTGACGCGTTATGGTGTCACAGTCTGAAATCGGGACGAAACACTCTCCTCCCGCCCAAATCTATGATGATCGCGTATTCGACGAAATTCTTCGCCATGCGCCAAGACAGATTCCCTTGTGGGCAAAAAGTTCTCAACTTCCACAATGGCTCGATGCGGCCCGAGAAGCAGCAGGAAGAGCCCCGCCCGAATCGGGCCGTGCGGTTGAATGGCTGTTGGACAACCATTATCAAATCCGACGCGCCGCTCGGTCGCTGCGGGAGGATCTGCCGAGCGGTTATTATAGCCGCCTGCCTGCGCTTGGCGGCGCCGAAGGAGGTTTTCCACGCTCCTATGTTCTTGCGCATCGGCTACTGGAACAGGAGCGGTTGCAATTAAGCCTCGCGGGCGCAATCCGCTTTATCGACGATTATCAGAGCCGCTACCCGCTGACCATCGGAGAACTTTGGGCGTTTCCAACCATGTTGCGGATCGCCTGTCTGGAGATCGTTGTATCGGTCTACAGTCAGCTATTACCGATGGATGAAAAGCTGGGTTTGGTTGCGCCTGCGCTGAACGGTCATGATTATATGGATGAGGGTGAGCGCGGCGCGCGCGCGATTGCGACTCTCATCGAAATTGGATCCATTCCCTGGAGCAGCTTTTTCGATGCAACCAGCCTCGTGGAACGCATTTTGTCGCACGATCCAGCGGGAGCCTACACCCGCATGGATTTTGCCAGTCGCAGTCACTATCGCACGGTAATCGAGGATTTCGCGCGGCATGGCCATCGAAGCGAAATCGAAATTGCGGAGGCCGCTGTGGCGCGGTCGTCCGCTGCTCCGCCCGCTACAGCACCACACCATATAGGTTACTGGCTGATGGATTTCGGACGGCGTGAGTTCGCGCAGGCCCATGGCGTCCGGCGTCCGATAGGGCGAAGATTGCGAGACGTGGGGCGGCGCAATCCCAACACTGTTTATTTCGGGCTTCTCATTTTGCTGCTGGGTGCAACCCTCCTTCCGGCGTTTTTCTACTTGCAGACAGTACGGGCGAATTCGCTCGGGCAGATTGCAAGCCTGTTCATAGCGCTATTGCCAGCCTCGCTACTCGCGGTGCAGATTCTCAACGCTTTTATCGGGCGTGCGTTCTCGCCCCGAGTTCTTGCAAAAATTGATCTGTCTGGAGGGTTGCCGCCCGAAGGGGCTACCGCGGTCACAATTCCGGTCGTGATCGGCCACCTGAATGAGGTTGCCGGACTGGTCGAGCAGATGGAACGCCACTGGCTGTCATGCCCGGGGCCCAATCTCAGCGTTGTGTTGCTGGCCGATTTTACCGATGCGGATGAGGCGGTATTGCCGGATGATCAGGCACTTGAAGAAGCGTTAAGCGAAGGCGTTAACCAGCTAAATGCCCGCTATGGAGATGCGGGCCATCGCCCATTCCACCTTCTCCTGCGGCCGCGTCAATGGAACGAGAGCGAGCAGCGCTGGCTCGCGTGGGAGCGCAAGCGCGGCAAGCTCGAACAATTTAACGGGTTGGTGATAGACGGCAATGAAGCCCCGTTCGTGCGCCATGTAGGGGAAAGCAGCGACCTTAATCGCCTGCGCTATGTCGTGACCGTGGATGCAGAATCCATGATTCCTCCGGGCACGGTGAATCGGCTGGTCGGTGCCATGCTGCATCCGCTCAATCGCGCGGCTTTCGACGGCAATCGTGTGGTGCGCGGCTATTCTCTCATCCAGCCCCGGATCGAGATACTTCCGGGTGGAGGCCCCCGTACCCTGTTCCAGAGGATTTTTGCCGGAGATACCGCGATCGACATCTACAGCCGGGCGGTTTCCGATGTGTATCAGGATCTGTTCGGAACGGGGATTTTCATCGGCAAGGGGATCTACGATATTGCAGCGTTTCATCGCAGCCTCGACGGCAGGGTGCCTGAAAATGCAGTGCTGAGCCATGACCTGTTTGAAGGGGCACTGGGTCGTGTCGCCCTTGCATCGGACATTCTGGTCTATGAAGGTTTTCCCTCGAGTTACACCGAGCATACGCGCCGGTTGCATCGCTGGATCCGGGGGGACTGGCAGCTTCTGCCTTGGGTCGGCCCGCTGGTTCCGGGATCAGGCGGAAGGCGTTTTCCTAACCGGCTTCCGTTGATCGAACGGTGGAAGATGCTCGACAATCTGCGTCGCAGCCTCATTCTTCCCTCAATCCTGCTGCTGGCGATTGCAGGGTGGTTCGTTCTGCCAGGGAGTCCATGGTTCTGGACCCTGCTGGCGGCCTTTGCGCCATCTGCCGCCTTCTTCATTGATCTGTTCTTCACGCTGACCCGCCAACGCTCGCCCAACGAGTTGCGCGGATTACTGAGTGATCTCACGGGGTCGGGCTGGCGTTGGCTGATGGCGGTCATCTTTGCACTCAATGAAGGATTATTGGCACTCCATGCGATCAGCCGCACCCTGTGGCGTCTGTTTGTCACCCGCCGCCATATGCTCGAATGGACCAGCGCGGCCCATGTCGCCGCACGTTTAGGTAAAAGCCGGAGCCGTACGGCGTTCTGGCGCGACATGAAATGGAGCCCAATCGTTGCGGTGACCCTTGGCCTCGCGCTGGCCATCATTCGACCCGACGCGCTCCCGGCGGCGCTGCTATTGCTCATTCCCTGGGCGATATCGCCGGAAATTGCCTATGTTATCAGTCGTCCGCCTCAGGTGCGGCAATATAACCTGACGGCTGAGGACAAGGCCTTTCTGCTCCGCATAGCGCGCAAGACCTGGTATTTTTTCGAAACCACCGTCACGCCGCAGGATAACTGGCTGCCGCCCGACAATTATCAGGGCCCCCCCTTTCCCAAGCTAGCGCGGCGGACCTCGCCGACCAATATCGGTATGGGGCTGCTCTCCGCCGTTGTGGCATGGCGGCTGGGTTTTATCGGTCGCATCGAACTGGCTGCACGTACGGCCAACAGTTTCACCGCCCTGCGACGGATGACACGGTATCGCGGACATTTTCTCAACTGGTATGACACGGCGACGCTGACCCCCCTCGAGCCGCGTTATATCTCTACGGTTGACAGCGGCAATCTCGCGACGGCGCTGATCGCGCTCGCCGGAGCGCTACGCAACGCGATGAATGTGCCGGACGTTGTGGGCGATCGCTGGGACGGATTGGTGCCGCTGCTTGAACTGTGCGGCGAGGGGCTGGACGGTGCTGTAAAGGAGGAATGCGCTGTGCTTGCCAGCTTTGCACGCGGAGCGGCGAAGCGGGATTCTTCCTCATGGCCAGCCTTGCTGGACGAATTTGAAACGGCAAACTGGCCGCGTCTCGAAGCGATGCTCATCGCGTTACCGTCCGACCGGTGCGGAGATACCGAGATCTGGCGACAGTTAATCTCTGCCCATCTCGTCGCCTTGCGGCGAGACCTTTCCGGAGGAGAGGTTGACCTGACGGGCCTGCTGCCCCGGCTGGCCGAAGAAGCTGTTGCACTAGCGGATGAGATGGAATTCGCGCCACTCTATGACCGCGGCCGCAGACTGTTCCACATCGGCTATAATGTGAGCAGCGGGATCGTGGACAATCATTTTTATGACTTGCTCGCCACTGAGGCACGGCTCGCCAGCTATCATGCCATCGCAAAGGGGGAGGTTCCAATAGAGCACTGGTTCCGCCTCGGCCGGCCGGTGATTGCAGCGGGTGGTCATGCGGCACTGATGTCGTGGAACGGATCGATGTTTGAATATCTGATGCCGCGCCTGCTGCTTCGGCCGGATCCCGAAAGCCTGCTCGGAAACGGCGAGTTGATGGCCGTCGAGATCCAGAAGGAGTATGGCAGGCACCATCGCGTGCCCTGGGGCATTTCCGAGTCCGCCTGGGGCGCGCGGGATCCGGAGCATAATTTCCGCTACCATGCATTCGGCGTGCCGCGACTGGGGCTTCGCCGCGGGCTCGATCTCGACATGGTGGTCGCGCCCTATGCGAGCATGCTGGCGGTGGGTATCGATCCTGATGCCGTGATTCCCAACCTGCGCCGTATCTCCGAAATGGGCGGCGAGGGGCCGATGGGTTATTTCGACGCGCTCGATTTTACCGCCGACCGTGCCCCGCCGGGCGGTTTCCTGCCGGTCAATACCTGGATGGCGCATCATCAGGGCATGGCGATCTGCGCGATCGGCAATGCACTCGAAGATGATATGCTTGTCGATTATTTCATGGCCGATCCGCGTAACCGGCTGGTTTCGATGCTGCTGAGTGAACGCCTGCCACGCCTGGCGAGCGAGGAAAAGGAGACGAGAGAGCCGCCACCGACACAGGTCATCGAAACGGCGCCGCATTTTAACAGTTGGGACGTTGCCCAGGACCTTCCCTTGCCGCAGCCGGTGCTGCTCGGGAATGGCAGCATGGCAAGCCTTGTCAGTGACGCCGGGGGAGGCGGGCTCTCCCGACAGGGTATTGCTCTGACGCGTTTCCGCGCCGACCCAACGCTCGACGCTGACGGTCTATGGATATACCTCCATGATGAAGAGGACGGTAAGCTGTGGTCGCCGACCGCAGGCCCGGTTGTCAGCGACGGGAACGAAACGCGGTGTGACGCCAGCCTTTCAGGTGCCAGCTACCACCGCCGCAATCATGATATTGTGTCCAGCTTGGAGGTGGTTGTCAGCGCCCGCAATGATGCGGAAATTCGCCGATTGACCCTCGTCAACGACAGCGATCGGCCGCGACGGTTGCGCATAACCAGCTATGGTGAGCCGGTCCTGGCCCCGCCCGCAGAAGATGAGCGACACCCCGCCTTCGCCAAACTGTTCGTCCGCAGCGAACACGTTCCGGAATTTGGCGGGCAATTATTTGTACGCCGCCCCCGGCGTCCTGAAGACAAGCCGCCGGTGTTGCTGCACTTCGCGGTCGACGCAGATGGCCCGCTGGCTGGAGCGGCGTTTGAGGGCGACCGGCGCGCTTTCATCGGCCGGGGCCGCACCATTCGCGATCCGGCCGGCGCGCGGGGACCTCTCGGTGGCAGTCAAGGCTTCACGCTTGATGCTGTCATGGCGTTGCAACAGCTGGTCGAAATCGAGCCCTATAGCCGAACCGAATTATGCTTCGTGACGCTGGCAGCGGATTCTGCCGAAGAGGTCCTCGCGCTGGCGGCAGATAATGCCACTTTGGCTGCGTTGGGATGGGCGATCGACGATGCTGGATCGGAAGCGGCACAGCGCGCTATCCGCATGAAAATTGCGCCGGAAATGCCGCCTGTCCTTCAGACGTTGGCATCGCTGTTGCTCTATCCGCATCATCGCGACCGCAAACCTCTGGTATCAGGTGCTGAGGGGCAGCCGGGTTTATGGGGGATGGGTATTTCCGGTGACGTCCCGATCCTCGTGCTGGAGGCTGACGAACCGGGTCCGTTGCTCGCAAATCTGCTGTCGGCGCACCTATACTGGTCTTTTCATGGTTTCGCGGTTGATCTGGTGATTCTGCAGTCAGCTGGATCGACTTATGTCGAGCCTTTGCGCGAGGAACTGTTGCGCCTGATGGGAGAGCGCGGTCATCGCGACCATCTGGGCGGCAAGGGAGGGGTCCACCTTGTTTTCCGTGATCAGGTGGGCGAAATGGCGGCTGGTCTGCTTCATCGTGTTGCGCGGGTTGTCTTGCAAGAAGGCGAGGAACTGGCACCGCAACTCGCCACAATGATGCGCGCCGGTGAACCGATGCCGCCCTTCGCTGCGTCTCGCTTTGAACGTGAGCCGGAGATCGCGCCGCCACCGCGCCCCTATGGCCTGCTTTACGATAATGATATCGGCGGCTTTGCGCCCGACGGCAGCGAATATGTCATTTATCTTGCACCCGGGCAGACAACACCCGCGCCGTGGTGCAACATATTGGCCAATGAGCGCTTCGGAACCCTCGTCAGTGAAAGCGGTGGCGGGTTTAGCTGGGCCGGGAATAGCGGGGAGTACCGGCTTACCTGTTGGACCAATGATCCCGTCAGCGACCGTCCGTCCGAAACCGTCTATCTGCGCGACGAGGAGCTGGCATCGATATGGTCCGTTACCCCCGGTCCGGCGGGACGCGGTCAGGCTTGTCTCATCCGGCACGGCATTGCCTGGAGCAGTTGGCGGTCGCATGCGCACGGGATCGAGCATGAACAGACGGTGACGGTTGACCGCAATGATGCGGTCAAACTGGTTCGGCTACGACTTACCAATCGCACCGGCCGGCATCGGCGGATCACCGCAACCTATTATGCAGAGTGGTTGCTCGGAGCGCTCGGCAGCACGCATCGCGAGCATGTCCAATGTGAAATGGCGGAGGGTGATGTTCTGCTTGCCAGCAACAGCTGGAATCCGGAATTTGCAGAAGGGCACGCCTTTCTGGTGGCGAATGTACCGCTCCATGGTTTTACCACCGACCGGCACGAGTTTCTCGGTCGCGATGGCAATCAGGCGATCCCGGCCGGCCTGCGCCGCTGGGGACTGTCTGGAACGGAGCAGTCGGGCGGCGATAGCTGTGGGGTCTACCAGGTCCATATCGACCTTGAGCCCGGCGAAACCGGAGAAGCGGTCTTCATCCTTGGTCATGGCGCAACCCGCGAGGACGCGCTGGCGCTCGCTGCCAAATGGAGCGGCCAGGGCATGTTCGATGCCGCGCTCGGTACGGTAGCGGATTACTGGCAAACGCGTCTCGGCGCGGTCACGGTGCACACGCCGGATCCGGCGTTCGATGCCATGACCAATCACTGGCTGCTCTATCAGAGCCTGTCGTCACGCATTCTCGCCCGTTCCGGCTTCTACCAGTCGAGCGGAGCTTATGGGTTCCGCGATCAGCTGCAGGATGTGCTGGCGCTCATCCACATCGAACCTGAACGGGTGCGCGCGCATATCCGGGAATGCGCCGCGCACCAGTTTGAGGAAGGCGACGTGCTGCACTGGTGGCACCCGCCATTGGGACGCGGCGTCCGCACCCATTTCTCCGATGATCTCGTCTGGCTCCCCTATGCCGTCGCGACGTTTGTTGCCGCGACAGGCGACACGGCGATTCTTGAAGACCGCGCGCCCTATCTGACCGCACCGGAACTGGGTGAGGGCGAGCATGATCGTTACGCACTCTACCCCAGTACTGCGGAAAGCTTCACGCTGCGTGATCATTGTGAACGCGCTTTGCGCCGCGCGATGACGCAAGGGATCCATGGCCTGCCACTGATCGGGACCGGCGACTGGAACGATGGCATGGACCGCGTCGGCGATCAGGGTCGCGGCGAAAGTGTCTGGCTTGGCTGGTTTCTCACCGTAACCCTGGAAGGTTTTGCTGCCGCGCTCGATATTGCGGGGGATATCGCTGCCGCTGAGAACTGGCGAAGCGAAGCGAGCGCGCTGCGTCAACGGGTCGAGGCAGCGGGCTGGGATGGCGCATGGTATCGCCGTGCCTATGACGATGAAGGCCGTCCACTGGGTGCCTACGGCAATGCCGAATGCCGCATCGACTCCATCTCGCAAAGCTGGGCGCTTTTTGCCGGAGCCGATCCTGACCGGGTCACGCAAGCGCTGGAGTCGGCGTGGAATGAACTCGTCATGCCGCAGGAAGAAATCGCGCGTCTTCTTACGCCGCCTTTCTCCATGTCGGAAAGCGACCCCGGCTATATCATGGCTTACCCACCCGGGATTCGCGAAAATGGCGGACAATATACCCATGCCGCGATCTGGCTCGGCATGGCGATGGCGCGGTCAGGGCGCGGCGATCGTGCGCTGCGCCTGTTCAATGCGGTCAGCCCGGTGGCACGCACCTCCAATCCGGCGGGTGCCCATGTCTATTTGTGCGAACCTTATGTAGTGGCGGCCGATATTGCCGCGGTTATTCCGCACGTCGGGCGCGGCGGCTGGACGTGGTATACCGGCTCTGCGTCATGGGCCTGGCGCTTCGCGGTCGAGGAGATGCTCGGCCTGAAGCGACAACATGGCGCTTTGCGGATCGAGCCATCACTACCGCAACACTGGGGTGGCTTCAACGCGCGGATACAGGGGCCTTCAGGCGCCATCGCGCTCACCGTCGAGGACCCGTTGCGGGTGGGGCATGGTGAAGTCAGCCTTGCCATTGCCGGCCAGCCGATAGCCGGTCAGGTGGTCGATTTCCCAGCTGACGGATCGACGCTGAAGGTCATTGCACGGATATCTCCCCTGCCGCCGACCTAATGCGAGCGTCAGACGAGGCTCAGCCGCATTTGGAATAACCGCAGCTCAGGCATTTGTTGCAGCCTTCCTCGCGGATCATACCGGGCGTGTTGCATTGCGGGCAGATCGGCCCCGTCGGCGATGCCGCGAGGACATGGCCGGGCGCCGCTTCCGGCTCGATCGGCAGCGCAAGCTGGCCGGGAGAAAAGCGCGACAAATGCCGCTCGATAATCCCGCCGATCGCTGCCAGCAGCGAGGGGATATATTTCCCCTGCAGCCAGGCGCCGCCGCGCGGATCGAACACCGCCTTCAGTTCCTCGGCGACAAAACCGACATCGCCGCCGCGCCGGAACACCGCTGAAATCATCCGCGTGAGACCGACGGTCCAGGCGTAATGCTCCATATTTTTGGAGTTGATGAAAATCTCGAACGGTCGTGTCTCGCCGCCCACTTCGGCATCGTTGATAGTCACATAGACGGCATGAGCGCTGTCCGGCCATTTGAGCTTATAGGTCGTGCCGTGCAGCATCTCGTCGCGCATCGGCGGCGGGCTCATTTCGCTGACCTGTGGCGCGGTCGCCCCATCCTGTTCCTGCTTTTTCTTGTCGTCGGCGACGCTCAGCACCGAACCCGTCACCGCATTGGGGCGATAGGTCGTCAGCCCCTTGCAGCCCATGCGATAGCCTTCGCGATAGACATGGGCGAAATCGTCAAAGGCGATATCCTCGGGGCAGTTAACCGTCTTGGAAATCGAGCTGTCGATCAGCGGCTGCGCGGCGGCCTGCATCTTGAGATGATGCTCGGGCGACAGCGACTGGGCGCTGACGAACAGCTCGGCGGGCGGCGGCGTGTCGCCCTTGAGCCCGCGCCACACGCGCATGGCGTAATCCTCAACCTCCTCGAACCGCGCCGAGCCATCGGGATTGAGGATGCGGCGGGTATAGCTGTAGGCGAACACCGGCTCGATCCCCGAGGAGACATTACCCGCGAGCAGCGAGGTCGTGCCCGTCGGCGCGATCGAGGTCAGGCAGCCATTACGCAGCCCATGTTTGGCGATGAGCGCGCGGGTTTCCTCGTCGAGCGCCTTGATATTGGGGCGATCGAGCATCACCGGATCGTAGAGCGGGAACGGCCCCTTTTCGCCGGCAATCAGCGCCGAGGCGCGATAGGCTTCGCGCTTGATGATGCCGAGCCATTTCTCGGTCAGCGCCACCGCCTCATCGCTGCCATAAGCGACGCCGCAGAACAAAAGCGCGTCGGCCAGGCCCGTAATGCCAAGGCCGATGCGGCGCTTGGCCTTGGCTTCCTTTTCCTGCTGCTCGAGCGGATAGCGGCTGATGTCGATGACATTATCGAGCATCCGCACCGCCGTGCGCGTGGTTTCGGCCAGCAGCGCCTCATCAAGCGCGGCGCCATCCTCGAACGGCTTTTCCACGAGGAAGGCCAGGTTGATCGATCCCAGCAGGCAGGCGCCATAAGGCGGCAGCATCTGCTCGCCGCAGGGGTTGGAGGCGCTGATCTTTTCGCAATAAGCGAGGTTGTTGTTGTCGTTGACGCGGTCGACGAAGATGACCCCGGGCTCGGCGCAATCATAGGTCGCGCGCATCAGCTTGTCCCACAGATCGCGGGCCTTGACCGTGCGATAGGTATGGCCGCCGAAGACGAGGTCCCAGTCGCCGTCATTGTCCAGCGCCTCCATGAACGCATCGGGGACGAGGACCGAGATGTTGAAATTGCGGAAGCGTGTCGCTTCGCGTTTGGATTCGATAAAGTCCTCGACATCGGGATGGTCGATGCGCAGACAGCCCATCATCGCCCCGCGCCGCGCGCCCGCCGAATGCACCGTGCGGCACATCGAATCCCAGCAGTCCATGAACGACAGCGGCCCCGAAGCATCGGCGCCGACGCCGCGCACCGGCGCGCCCTTGGGCCGGATCGAGGAGAAATCCATGCCGACACCGCCACCCTGCTGCATGGTCAGCGCGGCTTCTTTCAAATGCTCGAAAATGCCGTCGAGACTGTCGGGAATGGTGCCCATGACGAAGCAGTTGAACAGAGTGACCGTGCGGTTGGTGCCGGAACCGGCAAGCACCCGGCCAGCGGGGATGAAGCGGAAGTCCGCGACTGCGGCACGGAAGCGCGTTTCCCAATCCGTCTGCACTCCTGGCGCTTCCGCTTGTGCAATTGCCATGGCGACTCGTGCGGCCGTGTCCGCAAAATCCGCATCGCCTCCGCCTTCTTGCGGCGCAAAACGGTATTTCGCATTCCAGATTTCCGCGGAAACCGGTACGTCAAAGGGTCTGAGCATGGACATGGCCTCCATATATAGTGGGAAGGCTGCGTAGCAAACCTACTAAATATGGATTTGATAAGCATCAAACGATTTTTCGCCGGGTGTGGGAAACGGCTTTTGCAATCACATCGGTCTGGCTATTGTGTTGTTCGTTCGACCGAACTAGATAAACTTCATGACTCAGGAGCGTCTTCTCCACTCGGCTATTGAGCATTTCGGGCTGTGCGGCTTCGAAGGTGCAAGTACGCGGGAGATAGCGCGCGATTCCGGTACCGCGATGTCCTCAATCACCTATCATTTCGGCGGAAAGCAGGGGCTCTATCTCGCCGCCGCCGATCATATCGCCGCAAACGTCAAGGCCATGCACGGCGCCTATCTGGATGAAATCAGGGCCCGCCGTCCGTTCAGCGCGGATGTCGCAACCGGCATAGTCGCGGATAGTATCGAACGTTTTGCCCGCATGATGGTGACGGCGGAGGTCGAGCCCTGGTCGCGCTTCATCATCCGCGAGCAGATGGACCCAACCGAAGCCTTCAACCGGCTGTTTGACGGCTTCATGTCCGATGTGGTCGAACTGCTGGTCGAACTGGTCGGCACCGTTCGCCCCGACTGGAGCGGACCCGTAACGCGCGCGGCTGCGATGCTGATGCTCGGCCAGGCGATCGTGCTGCGCGCCGGACGCGCCTCGCTCTGCCGCGTGATGCAAATCGATCGGCTCGATCCGGCAATGAACGAATTTCTGATCGACCAGCTCAAGGCCAATGTCCGCGCTATTCTTGCGCGCCCCGGAGTGCCATCATGAATCGCAAGCCCCTGTTCATTCTTCTCGCTGTTGCCGCCGTTGCCGCGCTGCTGTTTTTTGGCGGACGCGCCCTTTTGGGAGACGGCGCTTCCGGTCCGCTCAAACTCTATGGCAATATCGATGTGCGCGAGGTCGATCTTGCGTTTCGCGTCGGTGGACGGATCGGCAGCATCGCGGTTGACGAAGGGGACACGGTGACGGCAGGCCAGGAACTGGCGACGCTCGATACCGCTTCGCTCGACAGCCGGGTGCGGCAGGCTGAAGCGCAGGTTGCTGCCTCGCGCGCGCAACTGGCACGGGCAAGGAGCGGCAGCCGCAGCCAGGAAATCGCGCAGGCGGACGCCCGGGTGGTGGCGGCGCAGGCTGCGTTCACCAGCGCGAACCGCGATTATCAGCGTCGCCAGCCGCTCGTCGGCCCCGGTGCGATCAGCCGCGACCAGTGGGACAATACGGTAGCCGAAAAACAGCGTGCCGAAGCCGCGCTCAATGAAGCGCGCGCGACCGCCTCGCTGCTGCGCGCCGGATCGCGGGCGGAAGATATTGCCGCCGCCGATGCCAATGTGCGTGCCGCCGAGGCCGCGCGCGACAGCGCGCGCATCGACACCGGGGATTCGCGTCTGGTGGCGCCGCTTGCCGGAACTATCATGACCCGCGCGCGAGAGCCCGGCGCCATTGTCCAGCCAACCGAAACCGTGCTGACCCTCGCGATCACCCGGCCGCTGCGGGTGCGCGCCTATATCGCCGAGCCCGACCTGTCACGCATCAGCCCAGGCATGAAGGTCAATGTGACCGCCGACGGCAATGCGAAGACCTATCAGGGTCGCATCGGCAGCATCGCCTCGAAGGCCGAGTTCACGCCCAAGTCGGTCGAAACCGAAAACCTCAGGACCGACCTTGTCTATCAGGTCCGCATCATCGTCGACAATCCCGACGATGCGCTGCGCCAGGGTCAGCCGGTGACGGTGGCCATTCCCGCAGCGCGGCCGGTGGTGAAGAAATAGCGGAAAGAAGCGAGGATGGCGCTTTCCGACCCTTCCGCGCCGGACGCGATTGTCACGGTCGAAGACCTTCGCAAGAGTTTCGACAAGGGGCAGGTCACGGCGCTCGACGGCATCTCCATGACCGTCCGCGCAGGGAAGACTACCGGCCTCGTCGGGCCCGATGGCGCGGGCAAGACCACGCTCATCCGCATTCTCGCCGGGCTGATGGCCCCCGATAGCGGCGCCGTCAGCGTGATGGGCCGGGCGCCGCAGCAGGCGGTCGATCTTCTTGGATACATGCCGCAGCGCTTTGGCCTCTACGAAGACCTGTCGGTGATCGAAAATCTGACGCTCTACGCGCGGTTGCGCAACCTGCCGCGCGAGGAGCGCGCCGATACCTTCGCGCGGCTGCTCGAATTCACCGACCTCGCGCGCTTCCAGGACCGGCTCGCGGGCAAGCTGTCGGGCGGCATGAAGCAGAAGCTCGGCCTCGCCTGCGCGCTGGTCAAGACGCCGAAACTGCTCCTGCTCGACGAGCCCGGTGTCGGGGTCGATCCGATTTCGCGCCGCGAATTATGGGCGATGGTCGAAGATCTGACCGGCGAGGGAATCGGCGTGCTGTGGTCGACCGCCTATCTCGACGAGGCGGAAAAATGCGACAATGTCTATCTCCTCACCGAAGGCAAGCTGGTCTTTGCCGGTCCCCCCGCCGCGCTGCGCGCCGAAGCGGACGGCCGCGTATTCCGTGTCACCGGCTTTCCTGAACGGCGGCGGCACGAACTGGCGAACTGGCTCGGCCGTGCGGAGGTACGCGACGGCACGATCCAGGGCCGCGCGCTGCGGCTGCTGACCGCGCGAGGCGAGACGCTCCACGCGCAACCGGAGGACGGCCCCGCCCTCGTCATTGCGCCCGCGCCCGCGCGGCTCGAGGATGGCTTCATCGACCGGCTCGGCGGCGGCCCCGACGGACACAGCGCGCTCGCCGAACGCTACCGGACGGTTCCGCCGACCGGCCTCCCGGCGATCGAGGCGAAGGGGCTCACCAAGCGGTTCGGCGATTTCACCGCCGCGCGCGACATGAGCTTCGCGATCCCGCAGGGCACCATCTTCGGCCTCCTCGGTCCCAATGGCGCGGGCAAGTCGACCACCTTCAAGATGCTCTGCGGGCTGCTGACCCCGAGCGAGGGCACCGGCGCGGTCGCCGGGCACGACCTGCGCCACGCACGCGCCGACGCGCGTCAGGCGCTCGGCTATATGGCGCAGAAATTCTCGCTCTACGGCGATCTGAGCGTCGCCCAGAATCTCGATTTCTTCGCCGGGGTCTATGATCTCGACCGTGCCGCCGCGGCGCGCGCCAAGCAGGCGATGACGGAGATTTTCGCGCTCGGCGACAAGCTCAACGTCAATGCCGGCGTCCTGCCGCTCGGCTTCAAGCAGCGGCTCGCGCTCGCCTGCGCGGTGATGCACGAGCCGCCGGTCCTGTTCCTCGACGAGCCGACCTCGGGCGTCGACCCGGTGATGCGGCGTGAATTCTGGGTGCATATCAACGCGCTCGTCGAAAAGGGCGTGACCGTGCTCGTCACCACCCATTTCATGGACGAGGCCGAATATTGCGACGAGGTCAGCCTCATCTATCGCGGCGAACAGATCGCCAAAGGCACGCCCGACAAGCTCAAGGCCGAGGCCGGCAGCCTTGCGAATATCGCCGAGCCGACGATGGAGGATGCGTTCATCGCGCTGATCGAGCAGTCCGAACGCGCACGCGAGGCAGAGGAACGGGAGGCGGCATGAACGACCCATCTCCCACGCCCGTCATCCGTTTCAGCCGCCGCCGCACGCTCGCGCTGGCAAGCAAGGAGCTTGCCCAGATCCGCCGCGATCCCTCGACCTTCCTCATCGCCTTCGTCTTGCCGATGATTCTCCTCTTCCTGTTCGGTTTTGCCATTTCGCTGGACAACAGCCACACCCGGGTCGCGCTGGTGATCGAGGACGACAGCGTGGCGGCGGCGGACCTTGGCGCCGCCTTTCAGAACAGCCGCTACTTCGATATTGTTTCGGCTCGGTCGGTAGCGGCGGTGCGGGATCGCATGGTGGATGGCAGCGCGCGCGCGATCATCGTTATCCCCGGCGGCTTCGGCGCGGGCGTCAAGCGGCGCAATATCCCGCAAATCCAGGTGATCACCGATGGCTCGCAGCCCAATGTCGCGGGTACCGTCGGTGCCTATGCCGAGGCGATCCGGGCCGACTGGGCAGCGCGCACGCTCGGGCTGAAGGGGAGCGCGGCGACGCCTCCGGTCGAACTGTCGATGCGCTTCTGGTACAATCCGGAACTCAAGAGCCGCAACATGCTCGTGCCGGGCTCGATTGCCATTGTGATTACGATGATCGGGTCGTTGCTCACCGCGCTGGTAGTCGCGCGCGAATGGGAGCGCGGCACGATGGAGGCGATCATGGCCACGCCGATCAGCATGGTGGAGTTCATCCTCTCCAAGATCGTACCCTATTTCTTCCTTGCACTGGTTTCGACGGCGCTCTGCACCATTGTCGCGGTGACAGTGTTCGGCGTGCCGTTTCGCGGATCGCTGTTCGCGCTCTTCTGTCTTTCTTCGGCATTCCTGATGCCATCTGTCGGCATGGGGCTGCTGATCTCCTCGGCGACCAAAAACCAGTTCGTCGCGAGCCAGATTGCGCTGATGTCCGGGATGCTCCCGGCGATGCTGCTGTCGGGCTTCCTGTTCGAGATCAGCTCGATGCCCGTGCCGGTGCAGGCGATCACCTATCTCGTCCCTGCGCGCTATCTGATCCCCTCGCTACAGACGGTGTTCCTCGCGGGCGACGTCTGGAGTCTGTTCCTTCCGGCGATCGGTATCATGCTCGGCTTCGGCGTGTTCTTCTTCTTTCTGTCGTTCCTCGTGACCCGGCGAAGCCTCGACTGATGGCGGGAGTTCGCAGCAGCCTCACGCGCATCCGGGCGGCGATCGTCAAGGAAATGCTCTCGCTACTGCGCGACCCCAAGGGCCGGATCGTGCTGGTTGTGCCGCCGCTGCTGCAATTGCTGCTGTTTTCCTATGCAACCACGCTGGACGTCAAAAATGCCGACATCGGAATCTTGAACCTGTCGCAAGGCCGCACCAGTGCCGAACTGGTGCAGCGCCTCGATGGCAGTCCCCGCTTCCGCCATCTCGTCCCGCTGCATTCGCCTGGCGAAGTGCAGCAGGCGATGGAGAACCAGAAGGTGATTGCCGCACTCGTGCTGACCAGCGATTTCGACGCCCAAGCGGCCCGCGGCGAAACCGCGCGCGCCGGGCTCATCCTCGATGGCCGCCGGTCCAATGCGGCCCAGATTGTCGGCACCTATGTCGCCCAGATCGTCGGCGGCATGGGCGCGGAGCTTTCGCCGATGGCGAGCCGCGCCGGAGGTACGGTGATTACCAACTGGTACAATCCGTCGCGTGATTACATGTGGTTCACCATCCCGGCGCTGGTCGGCATGATCGTCGCTGTGGCGGGACTGGCCATTACCGGCCAGATGGTGTCGCGCGAGCGCGAGATGGGCACCTTTGACCAACTCATGGTCAGCCCCTTGCGGGTTCACGAGATACTGATCGGCAAGATGGCTCCGCCGTTCATCATCGGATTGTTCAACGGCACGATTTTCCTGATCCTGGGGCAATTGCTGTTCGGCGTTCCCTTTACCGGATCGGTGCTGCTCTTCTATGTCGCGCTGGCATTCTATCTGCTCTCGCTGATCGGCGTCGGCATCTTCATTTCGTCGCTGTCGATGACCCAGCAGCAGAGCTTCCTTGGCGTATTCCTCGTGATGACGCCGATCATGCTGCTGTCGGGCTATGCGAGCCCGATCGACAATATGCCGGGCTGGTTGCAACTGCTCACCTACGCCAACCCCATGCGCTATTTCATGATCGCGATGCAGGGGCTGTTCCTCAAGGCGATGCCCTTTTCGATCCTGTGGCCGCAGCTGTGGCCGCTGATCATTATCGCCTTCATCACCTTGTCCGCATCGGCGTGGCTGTTCCGCGCCAGCATGGAGTGAAGTCATGACTGCAAGAACCGCGTCGGCCACCGCCCTGATCCTGCTGCTCGCGGGCTGCACCACGGTCGGCCCCGATTACAAGACGCCGCAGACGGCGGCGACCGCCGCTGCGGCCGCAAACTGGATCGAGGCGGTCACGCCGGGACGGGTCGAGCGGCAATGGTGGCAGGCGATGGGCGACCTGGTGCTGGCCGCGCTGGTCGAACAGGCCATCGCCAGCGCGCCCGACGTGCGCGAGGCCGAGGCGCGGGTGCTGGAGGCGCGCGCGCAGCGCGACGCGGTGCTCGGCGGACAGCAGCCGCAGGCGCAGGTTACGGGAAGCGCGAGCGAGAATATGCTGAGCAAGAACGGACAGCTCCCGGCCGGACGGATTCCCGGGCTCGAGCGCGATTTTCCGCTGTTCGACGTCGGCTTCGATGCGAGCTGGGAGATCGACTTCTGGGGCCGCAAGGTCCGCCAGGCGGAAAGCGCGGCGGCGCGGACAGGTCAGGCCGAGGCGGCGGCGGACGAGGTTCGGCTGGCGCTGGCGGCGGAAACCGCACGGGCCTATATCGATCTCAGGCAAGCCGAGGCGGTGCAGGGCCTCGCGGCGCGGGTCGCGGGCGAACAGGGCAATCTCGCGCGGCTGACGCAGCTGCGCTACACGGCGGGCGAGGCGACGCGGATCGAAGCCGAGCGCGCTGCGTCCGAGGCTGCGGCTGCCGGCGCGCAGCTCGCCGATGCCGCAGCTCGCGCCCGCGCGGCCCGCTACCGGCTCGCCCCGCTGGTGGGCCAGCCGCCCGAAACCGTCGCCGCGCAGGTTGCCGCCGCCGCGCCCATCCCCGATGGCCCCGACGCGATCCTCACCGGCATTCGCTCCGACCTGCTGCGCCGCCGCCCCGATATCCGCCGCGCCGAGCGCGAGCTTGCCGCCGCGACCGCCGAGATCGGCGTCGCCACCGCCGACCTGTTCCCGCGCTTCTCGCTGTTCGGCGGCTTTGGCCAGCAGGCGCGCAGTCCCGAGGACCTGCTCTCGTTCGACAGCACCCGCTTTTCCCTAGGCCCGCGCTTTTCCTGGCCGGTCTTCCAGATGGGCACGATCCGCGCGCAGATCCGCGCTGCCGATGCCCGCGCCGCAGCGGCCGCTGCGCGCTATGACAAGGCGGTGATCGGCGCGCTCGCCGACAGCGAAACCGCGATCAATCGTTTTCTCCAGGCGCGGATCGCGCTCCACCGCGCCGAACAGTCACTCGCGCGCGAGGATGAGGCGCTCGCGCTGGTGCAACTGCGCGTCCGGCGCGGCGAGGACGACCGGCTGGCGCTCGCCCGCGCCGAACTGGTGCAGGCGCAAGCGGTGCAGCGCCGCGACGCCGCCCGCGCCGCAAGGGGTCAGGCGGCGGTCGCGCTCTACAAGGCGCTTGGCGGCGGCTGGGAACGTTAACGCCTTACGCCTCGCCGGCGACTCAATCAGGCCAGCTCGCGCACCTTGGGCTCGCGCGCCCAGTGGCGCACCGCACCAACTTTCATAAAGTCCTGCGGTTCCGGCACGCCCTCGTCGATTTCGACATTGGCCTTGGGCAAGAGATGCTCGCGCGTTCCGCCGCAGGCCGCGATGGTTTTGCAGTGGGCATAGGCGTCGGCGAACCAGGCGACCGCGCCCGCATCCATCGCCAGCTTTTGCGCCTGTTCCGGCATCAGGATCGAGATGACCGCATCGAACACCGCCGAAGGCGCACCGTTGAGCTTTTCGTCGGCGGCGAGCGTGCCGCCCTTGACCTTGGTATCGCCGACCTTCGGCGCGACCAGCTTGACCATTCCGCCTTCGCCCTCGATTGCGCCCTTGAGCTGGTCGATCATCGCCTTGTCGGATCCTTCGGCAAACAGGATGCCGACGACACGGCCCCGCAACGTCTTCTTCGCCTGCTTCTGCATGGAGAGCGCGTCGGACGGTTTCATGTCGACCGGTTCGCGGGCCGCCGGAAGCGCATCGGGAAGCGGCATGCCAAGGCCGTCGGCAACGCGCCGGGCCAGCTCTTCGTCGAGGTTACGGAAGCGGGCCAGCATGCGCTCGCGCACATGTTTGAGCGTCACCTTGGAAAGCTCGAACACCGCGGCGTAGGCGAGATGCGCCTGCTCGCTTTCGGTGAGCGAGCGATAATACAGGCGGGGCTGGCTATAATGATCGGCGAACAATTCGGGGCGCAGCCGTAATTTTTCGTCCGGATCGTTGCGCTCGGCGTTGGCGGTGAAAGTGGTGAAGCCGGTTTCCGGGCATTCGCGCGGGCCGCCATGCTCGTCCGCCTCAGCCAGACTGTTGGGCTCGTAATTGGCGCGCCCCGTCGGCACCAGCGTCTGCATCATGCCGTCGCGCTGGAAATTGTGGAACGGGCACTTTGGCGCGTTGATCGGAATCTGGTGGAAGTTGGTCGTGCCGAGACGCGACTTTTGGGTGTCGAGATAAGAGAACAGCCGCCCCTGCAGCAGCGGATCGTTGGTGAAGTCGATGCCCGGGATGATGTTGGACGGGAGGAAGGCGGCCTGCTCGGTTTCGGCGAAGAAATTGTCGACGTTGCGGTTCAGCGTCATGCGGCCGATGATCTCGACCGGCACATCCTCTTCGGGAATAAGCTTGGTTGGATCAAGCACATCATAAGGCTGCTTCGCCGCGAAGGCATCGTCGAACACCTGCACCCCGAAATCCCATTGCGGGAAATTGCCCTTGTCGATCGCTTCATACAGGTCGCGCCGGTGGAAATCGGGATCGGCCCCGGCGAGCTTGACCGCTTCGTCCCAGGTGGTCGCTTCAAGCCCGAGCACCGGCTTCCAGTGGAATTTGACGAACTTGCCTTCGCCGGCTTCGTTGACGAAGCGGAAGGTGTGGACGCCAAACCCTTCCATGTTGCGGAATGTGCGCGGGATGCCGCGGTCGGACAGGGCCCACACCAGCGTATGATAGGTTTCCGGCATCAGGCTGACGAAATCCCAGAAGGTGTCGTGTGCTGAGGCCGCCTGCGGATAACCGCGGTCGGCTTCCATCTTGACCGCATGGATCAGGTCGGGAAATTTGATCGCATCCTGGATGAAGAACACCGGAATATTGTTGCCGACGAGGTCCCAGTTCCCCGTATCGGTGTAGAATTTGGTCGCGAAGCCGCGCACGTCGCGCGGCGTAT
This sequence comes from Pseudomonadota bacterium, assembly GCA_023457895.1. Lineage (GTDB taxonomy): Bacteria > Pseudomonadota > Alphaproteobacteria > Sphingomonadales > Sphingomonadaceae > JAFAFE01. The sequence goes on along the minus strand of JAEXAY010000038.1, from coordinate 62 downwards.
CGACGCTGCCCGCGCCGCCCGCGACGGTCGAAAAGCGCACGAACACCGGGCAGCTGTTGCCC
>JAEXAY010000037.1 GCA_023457895.1 Pseudomonadota bacterium | reverse complement strand
CGCATGACATTACTACCGAGTTATTGGCGTATGAACTGCGCAACGCCTTGGAACAGTTGGGAGAAATATCGGGTGAGTTTACCAACGACGAGGTGTTGGGGAATATCTTTTCTAAGTTTTGTATCGGGAAATAAATTTATTTTCCTTTAGTTTCTTTTGTGTTCTTTTATTTGATTTACAGTAATTTATGTAAATTTTATTTTCGTTTATAAGACTTTGTTCATATATTTGTTACTAATTTTGTACCACACAATTTATAAAAGTGGTACATTTTAGTAGGATGTAGTACAAAGCGAAAATAATGAAAATTTCACTAAATAAAAGGAAGTTAAAAGATGGAAAAATAAGTCTTTCTATCGAATATTACCGTGGATCAGAAATAAGTGCTGAAGGGAAAAGGAGACATATACGAAGTTTTGAAAATTTAGATACTTATCTTTTTCCAAATCCTAAAACGACAGCAGAGAGAAAACATAACAAGGAAGGTCTTGACTTTGCTGAAAGTGTTTTAGCAATTAAAAAGGCTGAATATGCACAAGGAAAATTCGATTTAAAAAGTACCACAAAATCAAAAAGAACTTTTCTTGCCTTTTTTGAAGAACTGACCGAAGAAAAACAAAAACTAGATTCATCCAATAATTACGGTAACTGGTTTTCTACATTACAACATCTTAAAAAGATTGTTTCTAAAAATGTAACTTTTGATGAAATTGATGAAAATTTTATTAAAAGCGTTCGTTCTTATTTTGATACTGAAGCCTTAACAAAAAGTAATCTTCAGCTTTCACAAAATTCCAAATATTCTTATTTCAATAAATTTAAAGCAGCTCTTCGAAGAGCGTTTGACGATGGATATTTAACCATAAATTATGCCTCTAAGATTAAATCCTTTGACCAAGCAGAAAGTCAAAGAGAATACTTAACCTTTGATGAAGTCCAGTCGCTAGCAAAAACTGATTGTAAATATGATGTATTAAAAAGGGCTTTTTTATTCTCTTGTTTATCGGGACTTCGTTGGAGTGATATTAATACATTAGTTTGGTCAGAAGTCCGTGATGAAGGCGAATTCTTCAAAGTGAATTATAGACAAGAAAAAACAGATGGCGTTGAATATCTGTACATTTCAAAACAAGCTCGAGAACTTTTAGGTGAACGACAAAATCCACAAGATCGAGTTTTTAGAGGGTTGAAGTATGGAATGACGTATAATACAGAGATTGTACGCTGGTGTAATCGTTCAGGTGTGTCAAAGCATATCACTTTTCATAGTGCCAGACATACAAATGCAGTTTTACTTTTAGAAAATGGCGCAGATATTTACACTGTTTCTAAAAGATTAGGACATCGAGAAATACGAACTACTGCTATTTATGCTAAAATCGTTGATAACAAGATGAAAGAAGCAGCTGAAATGATACCTGAATTGAAAATTAATCTTTAAAATACTTATATTATGGAAACAACAATCGTTTATTTTATTTTGATTTCATCATTGAGCTTTGTATTAATTCAAGCATTAGTTTCAATGAATTATTTTAAGAGATTTGCTTTTGAATATTTGTCAAATGAACCTATTTCATGGAACCCAAATCATGATCGTGCTGCCGTAGCTTTTTCAATAGTATTTGGATTTATGTCGCTGTATCTTACTAGACAAATTTGGCAAGGAAATACAGATGATTCTTGGTTTTTAACAATAATTTATCTTGTGTTAATTACAGTGTTTACTTTTTTTATAGTCATTTTTATTCGAGAAATAGACAAAAAGAAAAGATTATTAATAGATAATGTTAACAAACGTATTAATTCATTCGCAACTGTAATTGTTGAAGTTAATTCAATTGAAAGAGACAGAATAAAAGAATCCTTTTTGATTATAATGTACACTGAATTTAAACGTTTCGATTTATTAGATGATGATTTCAATATTGATGAATTTGAGAATAATCCACCAAAATTGAATATAACTAATGCTGACTTTTATTTATTGCATAAAATTTATATTCAAAAATTTAAAAGTAAAGTAAGTTTGAAAGAATTTTGTACTCGATTCAAAAATAAAAATGGAGAATTATTCAATTATGGTGCAGTTAGAAAAGACGGAATAAATAATCCTAATAGTTCAAGTAGAGAGCTTATAACTAATATTTTCAAAGAAAAATAATTGTGGTAACATTTGATAAAAAAAAGGTAACAATGTCGGTATTGTTACCTTTTTTATTTTTTACTTGATTTTACTTTGTCCAATAAAGTAAAGCATAACATGGAAAATGAACTAATCCTCCACAAGTTAAACCGCATTGAAAAATATATTTTCGGTTTGAAAGACGTTCTTAATGTTGAAGAACTTGCCGATTACACAGGATTTAAGAAATCTTATATTTATAAACTTGTTCATTCTAACAGTATTCCTTTTTCTAAGCCCAATGGAAAAGTTCTTTTTTTTGAGCGAAAAAAGATTGATGAATTCTTACTTCAGAACTCGAGTAAATCTAAAGACGAAATCTCGAGAGAAGCATTAGAGTTTTCACTTGGAAAAAAATGATTTGGGCATGGATGTCAAGAAATCATTTTCGCCGACCAAAAGGAAGAAAGTTCTCATTTCTAAAGATTTTAGAGAAGTTTTAATTAAGCAGGAGACCTCTATAATTGAACAACGTATCATAGTTACAATTCTTTCATCAATAAAGGAGGAGCAATCCCAATTTATTTCAGTTAAGCCACTTCACGAGTCAATGAATGCAAAGCAATTGTCATTCGATGATTATTTTGATGGGTGGGCTAATCAAGGAACGGTGGACTTTATATTGCCACTTTCTGATTTGAACCCAAGTCGGAAAATGAAAAATTTGGTGATAAAAACAGCACTCATCAACATGACCAATATAAATTGGCTTCAATTGAGAGACGAATCCATTAAGGGATATAAAGCCGTTCCATTCATTTTAGAACCTAGTTGGAACCGAACGCATATTTTTTTTAAAATGGATAAAGCTGTTATGCAACATCTGATGAATATGAGTCCATATTTTTCATTGCATCGAAATTTACCTTATCAGATTTCATCCAATAACACGGTCCGTTTTTTAATGTGGATATTGAAATTTAAAAAGTTTGGAGGGGTTCAAATGGAATATAGCGATATTCTGAAAGAATTGTCTATTCATCGAGAAAAGTATGAAAGCAGATCTAAATTTGAAAGAGATTTTCTACAAATAATTAAAGCCGATTTGGATGGTTTTAATGACATTAGTTTCAATTATAGTTTTGATGGATGTAAATACTCATTCATTATGTATGATACCATTAAATCTGTTGGTGAGAATGAAAAATTCGCTTCTATCAATGATTTGCAAGTTGATAGATCGCTCAAATATTTAAAAAAGAAAAGACAACTCTCAGAAAGTCATTTAAGGGTTATTAGGCAACTTTATGAAGTTCGAGGATATGAAACCCTATCCAAAAGATTAAAAGGGAAAATTGAGCCTCATATGCTTGGAGAAAATTTTATAAAAGCTGTTTTAAAACTTCTCGAAAAATAAAGTGGACTTTATCTCCCGAAAAGTGGATTTTATCTCCCAAAAAGTGGGTTTTATCTCCCAGAAAGTGGGTTTTATCTCCCGAAAAGTGGGTTTTATCTCCTGAAAAGTGGGTTTTATCTCCCATTTTCCAAATTTAAAATCTTCTGTAACTGTTTATTCATAGTGGTTTCCGAAGAATAACCATCTTACCCCTTAATTATATTAATAGTATTAATTATTATAATATTTATTAATTAAATAATAAATGTGGATAAAAAAATAGGAAAAACACAATTATAAAGCATTGATAATCAATATATTAAAATTTATGTTTTTCTGCCAAAAAGTGGGTTTTATCTCCCAAATAAAGATTTTTTGCTTTTGAAAAGAAAAAAAATGAACGCTAAAAAATTTAATCAAGTTAAAATCGAGGAAATTTTGTCCGTTTTAGGACATTTTCCCGCAAAAATTTCTGGCGATGATGTTTGGTTTTTCAATCCATTTGCCCTGGAAACTAATAGTTCGTTCAAAGTTTCACGATCAAAAAACCTTTGGTTTTTATTTTCCGAGGGAGTTGGTGGAAATTGTGTTGATTTTGTTCAAAAGTATTTGAATTGTTCCATTTCCGAAGTGCTTAGCTGGGCAGATCAGCAAAATTTTTCTTCTTTTCATCAGCATAATTTAATTTCTGAAAGTAGAAATTATGAGATTACTGAAGTATCAAAAATCCAAAATTGGAACTTAAAAAAATACTTGTTACAAAGAGGTTTGAGCAGTAAAGTTTATCCTTATGCTCGAGAAATAAAGTTTACAATAAATCAGAAGAAAATGTATGCAATTGGTTTTGAAAATTGTTCACATGGTTGGGAACTTCGAAATTCTTTTTATAAAGGTTCACTTTTGAAAAAAGACATTTCATTAATTGAGAATTTTGGTAAGGAAGTTTTGGTTTTTGAAGGGTTTATGGATGCACTTTCTTACATCGAAATCACTGAAAATATTGAATCTGATTTACTGATTTTAAATTCGGTTGCGATGGTGGATAGAGCTATTGAAAAACTAAAGAGCTACGAAAAAATTGTGCTGTTTCTTGATAATGATGTGAGTGGAGAAAAAACGAAGCAACAAATTGAAACTAAAGTTGAAAATGTAGAAAATGGTTCAATACTATATAGAGATTACAAAGATTTGAATGAGTTTGTAAAGCAAAGGAAAGCGTGGTAATTAAGCGAGATGTGTCTTCGTGTCCACAAATCTTTCAGATTTTGCGGATCACTCTTACAATCCCGCTTTTTCTCCCGAAGGTCGCAAAAGGAAATCGCCTTCAGCAATTATTAAAAATTCACACTATGAAAAACCAATTTATAAAGTTTAGGGTTTCAGGAATTGAGAAACGAATTATCGAGAAAAAATCGGAAAAAGCTGGACTTTCGGTCTCAGAATTTGTAAGGCGTTTAACATTCGAAAAAGATTTAAAAAGCAGACTTACTGAAGAGGAAATTGAATGTTATAAAAACCTTGCAAAATACTCGGATAATTTTAGAAGAATTTCTAACCTTTTTAAACTTGGAGATGTTACTGGAATGAAGCAAGAAACACTTGAAGCATCCAGATTAATAAGAGAGCATTTAAAGAAATTTCAATAAGATTTTATAGTCGGAAAAAAACAAAAATTATGATTGGAATGGCTCAAGCTTGTAAAGGTGGCAGTGCATTAGCAAATTACGTGATGCAAGATGAAAAGGGATTTGAATTGTGTAGGAATGGACTATCTGGAGAAAAGCCAACAGAAATTCTCCATGAAATGAAAATTATTCAAGACTTAAATCAAAATGCAACCAACAAAACCTTTTCTTTAGTGATATCTCCAGAAAAAGAAGAGGGGAAAAAGTTGTCGAATAAAGAGCTTCGTGAAATCACCAAAGATTTTATGAATAAACTTGGAATTGATCCCGAAAAGCAGCAATTCATCGCATTTGTCCACACAGAAAAGCAGCATAAACACATCCACGTAATAGCCAATAGAGTAAAGGAAAATGGAGCATTAATTCCAGATAACCACATCGGTAAAAAAGCGCAATGGGCAGGTCATGAAGTTGCAAAGGAACGAGGTCTTGTATCTGCAAAAGAAAAAATGATTAACAAGCTGAAAACAATTGAAATGGAAAAAGATGTTGATAGAGCAATAAAAAATGGAATAGTGAAAAAGCATCAGTTTGTCATGAGTAAAATGCCTGATTCTATGGAGTCTTACATGAAGCAAATGCAAGAATTAGGGGTGAAAGTAACGCCCACAATTAACAAACAAGGACAGGTGCAGGGACATCGAATGTTAGATTTAGCTACGGGAAAAGATTTCAAAGCAAGTGAGGTTCATCGAAATCTTGGATTGAAAAATATTATGGAAAAAGGAGTTCCATTTAAAAACCCTCAAATTTCTTTCACAAAACCACTTGAAATCACACAAAACTTAGCGATTAACATGGCATCAAAAATCGCAACAACCTTGATAAAAAAGGTTATTTCGCAAGGAATGAGTTATTAAAAAATTCGAATTATGAAAGCAACACCAAAATTGCAAGACACTTTAGAAGTTTTCTTGGAACAGATTGAAGATATTAAAGTTTTGATGTCTGAAACAAAAAATATAGCACCTGAATTAAATAATAAAATACAGAGCTTGAAACAAATTAAGATCGAACCAAACCTCGATCAGCTGACATTGACGAGTACTAAAATAAAAACTGAATTGTCAAAAGAAATCGGTCGATTGGAGATTTTATTTCAAAATAATTATGAAAAACTAGAAGAGATCCAGAAGAAGAAAAAGGAAGGTTTGTCAAATTACTTTTTCTATTTGTTAGTTGCTTTTGCCATTACCTCTGGAGCAATCTTTTTTGGGATAAGTGGACAAAATTCGAAATCAACAATTAAAGATGATTTAGCAAAAGTAAAATCTTACAATACTGTATTAGAAGAATATATAAAAGAGTCCAAACAGATAGATAAGTATAATAAATGGCTCGATGAAAAGAAAAGCAAATAATACCTATGTTAGTTCATCCCACTTTTGATAAACGATATTAATTACTTTGAAATATTCATATTCTCCAACATATCGATCAATCAAAAATTGATATTGTTCCTCTGTAATAACTTGTTGTTTTTGAGGAATGTGATTGAATAAATCGAAAAATTGCATACACAAATACGAATGAATTTCATCGGGAAATTGACTTCCCATTATTAACTCAGATAAAATATTGGAATCATTTTTATGAGGATCAAATACAGTTTTAGAATTTCCAGCACCTAACATCCTAAACAGATTGATTATTACTCTAAAATTGCTGAACCCGTAGCAATTCATCAAGTCAATGAGGTTTTTGTCTTTCAATATTTTATGAAAATCAACAAGAATTTTGTCGTAAAACGTTGATATCGTTTCTTTTCTTTCCTCAATACTTTGGCTTTCCAGTAACTGGTAAAAATCTAAAAGCTTGTTTTGTAATTCAACACCTCCTTTATTTTTGCTGAAATTTGGATTCCGAATTTTCCCAAATAAAGCTGTATTAATAAATTTTTGTAAAACTTGATGATACTCTTTTGTGGGATTTTCTGTAGTTGTTTCCATTTAATTTTTGAAAATACAGTTCCAATATTTTCTAATTTTAAAATGAAAAAGCGTGGAACTGAAGCTCAATTTATACAAGAGGTACTAGGATACCCACAGCCAAATATATTGCCACAGCCCACGCCGTATAATTATACGGCGTAAGGCTATCGGATTTTGGCTGTTTAGAAGATTCCTAGTTTTCTTGTACCAATACGATAGCTTACGCTTTACGTTGATTTTAATTTTTCTAAAGCAAAAATAGAGTTTTTTCATAACAAATAAAAAGTGATTAAGCAGTTAAAATCGGAAACTTCCAGTAGAACAATAATTATTTTTTTTCGTTTTTTCCTTTCTTAGTGTTTTGTTATCTTTAACCTCTTAAAAACTGAAAAAATTAATGGCATTTAACGAAGATTCAAGAGTCAAGATACCTGCAATATTACATTTGTGTAGGCTTGGTTATCATTATATTCCGAGAAGTCATCAAGATAGAATTGAAGAAAACAATATTTTCCCTGATTTATTCTTAAAAAGCATAAGCGAAATTAATGGGAATCTTTCTGAGCAAGAAGCTCAAAAAGTTTTAGACGAGGTAAGCTTAAAACTTAAGTATAACGACCTAGGTCGTGAATTTTATAAAAGTTTAGTAAACACTTCAGGAATTAAACTTATCGATTTTGATAATTTTAATAACAACAGCTTTCATGTAACAACAGAGTTAACGTGTAAAAATGGTGACGAAGAATTTCGTCCAGATATCAGTATTTTCATCAATGGGATGCCTTTAGTTTTTATTGAGGTTAAAAAGCCGAATAACAAAGATGGTGTTTTAGCAGAGAGAAAGCGTATTAATAAACGTTTTAGCTTAAAGGCATTCAATGTTTTCACAAATATCACACAGCTCATGATCTTCTCTAACAATATGGAGTATGAAGATGGGGTTGTAGAACCAATTATGGGAGCTTATTATGGCACACCTTCCAAAGAAGATGTTCATTTTAACTACTTTAGAGAAGAAGAAAATTTAAACCTTACACGATTATTACAACCAGAAAATCAAGATTTAGAAAACGTAATTCTTAAAGACAATAATATTGTTGCCATTAAGCATACAGACGAGTTTATTACCAATAAAGATTATAATAAACCGACCAATAGAATCCTCACCTCATTGCTTTCTAAAGAGAGGTTGGCGTTTATCCTACAATATGCCATTGCTTATTTGGATGAAGAAAAACCTGATGGTACTAAAGAGATCCAAAAGCATATCATGCGTTATCCTCAGATTTTTGCAACAAAGGCAATTGCAAAAAAATTAGATGAGGATGTCAAAAAAGGAATTATTTGGCATACTCAAGGTTCTGGGAAAACAGCTTTGGCGTTCTATAACGTTAAGTTTCTGACGGATTACTACCAAAAGAAAAATACAATTCCAAAATTCTATTTCATTGTAGATCGCTTGGATCTTGCCATTCAGGCGAATAATGAATTTTCGAAACGAGGACTTCTAGTTAAGATGGTGAATTCTCGTGCAGAATTTGTTGCTGACATGAAAAAAGTTGGAGCACTACAGAATAATTCAGGAGAATTAGAAATTACTGTCGTCAATATTCAAAAATTTTCGGAAGATAGCACTGTTATTGAGAAGATCGATTACGATCTCAATATCCAGCGTGTATTTTTTATTGATGAAGCGCATCGAAGCTATAATCCAAAAGGTAGCTACCTTCTGAATTTATTGAAGTCTGACCAAGATTCGGTGAAGATTGCACTAACAGGAACACCTTTGTTAAAAGAAGTTGCTAAACAATATGACTCTAAATTAATTTTTGGAGATTACATTCACAAATACTATTATAACTCTTCTATTGCAGATGGCTATACTTTACGATTAATACGTGAAGCTATTGCGACAAAGTATAGTATGCAGATGAAGGATATCATTGACCAGATCAAGATTTTGAAAGGTGATATTTCTAAGAGTGAAATATTTGCTCATCCAAAATTTGCTGAACCAATGTTGGAGTATATTTTGGAGGATTTATACTCTTTTAGGGAATATTGGCAAGATGATTCTTTAGGCGGAATGGTAGTTTGTGACAGCGCAGATCAAGCTAGGGAATTATTTAATTTCTTTGAAAAGAAATTTGGAACACAGGAAACTGAATCGGTAAAGCTCGTGGCTGAATCTAGAGCTTCTTACAAAACAAAAAATCGTCCCAATCTGAAAGCTTCGCTTATCCTTCATGATGAAAACGATAAATTGACCCGCAAAGATCTAATCTCAGCCTATAAATTAGGTAAAATAGATATTCTATTTGTTTACAATATGCTTTTGACGGGTTTTGATGCAAAACGATTAAAGAAATTGTATCTGGCAAGAGTCGTGAAAAATCATAACCTTTTGCAAACATTGACAAGAGTAAATAGACCCTATAAAAAGTATAGATATGGTCACGTTGTCGATTTCGCAGATATTACAAAAGAGTTTAAGGAAACAAACCAAAATTATTTTGAAGAATTACAAGAAGAACTCGGTGACGAGATGCAATCTTACAGTAATCTTTTTAAGACTAGAGAAGAAATTGAAGCTGACATCATCAACATCAAGGATAAACTTTTCCAGTTTGATATAAAAAATGCAGAAAACTTCCGATTGCAGACGGACGAGATTAAGGATAAATCCCAATTAATAGAATTGGTAAAAATCCTTAATACTGCTAGAGAATTAAAAAACATTATTCGTTTCCAAGATGAAACCGATTTATTAAATACTTTAGATTTTAATAAGCTTAATCAGTTACTTAAAGTAGCACAATCACGATTGGATACCTTGAATTTAGTAGATGAAATTAACTCTGATGCGGCAACTTCAAATTTATTGAACATTGCTTTAGAAGATATTTTCTTCCAATTCGAAAAGGTTTCGGAAGAAGAAATGATTCTTGCGGATAAGTTAAGAGATCAATTGAGAAAGACAAGAGAAGAACTGCAACGCAATTTTGACCAAACATCACCAGAGTTTATCTCACTTCGTGAAGAATTGGAGCGCATTTTTAAAAACAAAAATCTTGATGAAGTGTCGCAAGAAGACATGCGAGAAAATATTGTTATTTTGTCCAGAATTTATGATGAAGTAAAAGAACTCAATCGTAAAAATAATAACTTGAGAGAAAAATACGACGGTGACGAAAAGTATGTAAGAATCCACAAAAGATTATTAGAGAAAAACACGGTTTCTGCCAAAGAATCTCAGATTTATGATGCATTGTTGCAGACAAAAAATGTTGTGGATAGTATTTTCTTAAAAAACATCAACCTGATGCAAAATGACGAATACTTTAAAGAAGAAGTAATGAGTATTGTTATCGATCAATTTATCGATCAACAAAAATTGAAACTGGATTTTGATACTACCGAAAAAATTAATCACTTGATTGTCAACGAGTATCTTTATCAATTTAACTACCAATAAATAAAATGACTGACCAAGAATTTGTAACCAAAACCAAAACATTAATAGACGGGCTCAAAAGTGTTTGTGCCAATTATGGTTTAGGGAATGATGCAAGCGAATTTAATATTATCACACAGGTTTTTTTGTATAAATACCTGAATGACAAGTTCATATATGAAGCTAAAAAGGCTGATCCGAAATTAGCAAAGGCTGAAAAATTTCAAGAGGCTTATGAAGCACTGTCAGAAAGTGAACAAAAATTTTTGTTAGCAAGAATTGGAACAAAGGCAGCTAAAATGAAGCGTGAGCAAATGATTTCCTATGTTTATAACAAGAATAACTCTGAGAATTTTGCAGACATTTATTTTGATGGAACACTAAGAAGTTTGAATGCAGATAACGAACATTTGTACGCTGTAAAGTCTGAAGGTGGTGGAAAAGAAAAGATGTTTGATGATCTTAGCCAATACATTCGGGATGCTTCACAAAGAGATGCTTTTGCAAGAGCTTTATTGAGTAAAATTGTTGATGTTAGCTTCGAGAAGATGTTTTCTGAGAAATACGATTTTTTCTCAACGATCTTCGAATATTTAATTAAAGATTACAACTCCGACTCTGGTGGTAAGTATGCGGAATATTATACGCCACATGCAGTTGCCAGAATTATGGCTGCAATATTAGTAACGGAAAAAGATAATGGTGTTAAGGCATATGATCCCAGTGCGGGATCGGGAACGCTTTTGATGAATATTGCACATGCGATAGGTGAAAAAAATTGCAGCATTTATTCAGAAGATATTTCGCAGAAATCTGCCAATATGCTCAGATTAAACTTAATCATCAATAGCTTGTCACACTCCATTCCGAATATTGTGAAAGGCAATACGATTTTGAACCCGTATTATTTGCAAGAAAAATTCGATTACATCGTTTCTAATCCGCCTTTTAAATTAGATTTTTCTGATTATCAAGCCAAGCTTTTATCCGATACTTATAAAACTCGTTTTTTTGCAGGTGTCCCGAAAATCCCTAATGCAAAAAAGGATGGAATGGCAATCTATCTGCTGTTTATCCAACATATTATGTACAGTCTTTCGGAAAAAGGAAAAGCAGCTATTGTAGTTCCCACAGGATTTATTACCGCACAAAGCGGTATTGAAAAGAAAATCCGTGAAGAACTCATTAACCGCGGTTGGTTGCGTGGTGTAGTAAGTATGCCGAGCAATATTTTTGCAAGTACGGGCACAAATGTTTCTATTCTGTTTTTTGATAAAAATGCAGATAATGAACATATTGTATTGGTAGATGCTTCCAAATTAGGGGAAACGGTGAAAGAAGGTAAAAACCAACGCACTGTTTTAACCAAAGAGGAAGAAGAGAAAATTATTGCTGCGATGAACAATAAAACGGCAATAGACGATTTTTCGGTTGTAGTAACTGGAGAAGAAATAAAAGCAAAAAATTATTCTTTCTCGGCAGGACAATATTTTGAAGTGAAGATAGAATATATAGACATTACCCCAGAAGAATTTACCGAAAAAATGAACGGTTTTGAAAACCGATTAGCAGAACTATTTGCAGAAGGAAACCGCTTAGATACCGAAATTCAAAAGCAATTAAAAGGATTGAGGTATGAGTAAGCTTAAAGATGTATCCATTGTTATAACTAAAGGAACGACACCAACAACTGTAGGTGGAGAATTTAAAGAAAGTGGAATAAAATTTATTAAGTCTGAATCGATCTATAATTCTAAATTTTTAGATAGGAAACTATTTACTTTTATTGATGAGGAAACGGATATTAAGTTAAAAAGGTCAAGGATTAAAGTAAATGACTTGTTGTTTTCAATTGCAGGAGCTTATTTAGGAAAAATTGCCGTTGTAGAAAAACAAGATATTCCTGCGAATACTAATCAGGCTGTTGCAATTGTTAGAGTTGATGCAGATAAAGCAAACTTTAATTATTTGTATTATTATTTTCTCAAAAAAATATAAATGAATACATCAACAAACTTTCTTCACAATCTTCTCAACCTAATTTAAATTTAGATTTGCTTAGCAATCTTGAATTTGTTAGTTATGATCTCCCTACCCAACAAAAAATCGCCGCTGTTCTTTCCGCCTTAGACGATAAAATCGAGTTGAACAACAAGATCAATGCAGAGTTGGAGCAAATGGCAAAAACGCTGTATGATTATTGGTTTGTGCAGTTTGAGTTCCCGTGTCAGCCTGAGCCTGTCGAAGGGGACACCATGCTTCGACAAGCTCAGCATGACAACCTCGGGTACAAATCCTCTGGCGGAAAAATGGTTTATAACGACGTTTTAAAAAGAGAAATCCCCGAAGGTTGGGAGGTGAAGAAGTTGGGGGAAATAGGAAATTTCAAAAATGGAGTAAATTACGACCCAGCAAATCCAGGCGAAATTGCTTGTCCAATTATTAATGTAAGAAATATTAGTAGCTCAAGTTATTTTATTAAAAATGAAGATTTGGATATTATTTTTTTAAATATTAATGATGTTAGAAAATATTCTGTAAATAATGATAGTATTATTATAGCAAGAAGTGGAATTCCAGGAGCAACTAGGTTGATATATGAATGTGCGCCTAATACATTGTACTGTGGTTTTGCTATTCATTATGAGATATATGATAAAAATTTAAAAATTATAGCTTTCTTTTTACTCAAATCATTAGAGGAAACTATAAAGAATGGTTCTGGTGGTACAATAATGAAAAACGTAAATCAAGCCATTTTGAATGAATTAACTTTAGTTATTCCTGATAAACAAACAATTTCTGATTTTAATAAATACTTAGAATCTATTTTTCAAAAAATTAATAATCTTGAAAAACAAAGCCAAGAACTCGCTCAATTAAGGGATTGGTTATTGCCGATGTTAATGAATGGGCAGGTTAAAGTAGTGTAAAATACAAGAATTTATGATGAAAAAAATTTACTTTTTATTCCTATTGCTCATTTTACTAGGCTGTAAAAAAAGCAGCACAACAGATTCTTCGTCAACTTCTTCATGGAGCAGGAATGATATTTTTATTTCGAACGATGACGAGGATCTTAATGGAACGTATTGCGCAGAAGTGGAGTACTACAATCCCAGCACAGGAACAAGAAGTACATACGAACTGGATATTGAAGTAGAAAATGGATATTTGGTTCAAATTGATTGGCCAAATGGTGGTTGGCTAGATGAAACTCACTTTAGCAGTGAAGATATTTCTAGCGGAGAATGTTCTTTTACAAGTGATCGAGGATATCAATACACTGTAACTTTGGGAGAAAAAGGAGGCGGTTGTTACAGCGACGGTAGAAGATTGCAAAATGCTGTAAATGAAGATGTAGAAAATAGCACTTGTCCAAAATGCGGAGATGAAAAAGACGAATATGACACATATTGCAATTCTTGTAAAAGAAAAATAGAAGATGAAGAGCAAGAAAGACAAAACAAAATAGAACATACCTGCACCAGTTGTGGCGGTTACAAATTTTCATCATTTGATGATCTTTGCGATAATTGCAAAAGGAAGGAGGAAGAGGAATAATAAAACTATAACATACAAAACTCGCAACTTTACAAAATTGGCTATTTCCGATGTTGATGAATGGGCAGGTGAAGGTGGAGGAAAAAAAATAATCTGAAAAATGAACGAGAAATTATATCATATTAAGCAACAGTTTCTGGATGCTTGGCCTTTGGAAAAGGTTAAAGTTATGACTATAGAACAGTACACTAACCTGAATAAAAATGATTCCTTTTGTTATTGGTTGGAAGCTCGGACTACCGATTTAGGAAGTGTTTGGGGTGGTTCTGCTTTTAAATTTGGAATTTATAAGAGAAATGACTCATCTAAAATTTTTAAGAAAGATAATAGAAAGACAGATGGAGAATATGCTTGGTTATCAAAATATGGATCTTCAAAAGAAGAAGCATTTGAAACTATCAAATCCATTATACTTTCAATTATTGAAGCAGTAGTATATAATTCTTATGAATCTATTGATGCTATCGACTTAGGGGAAGCAATAAAATGGAAAATTGCTTATTTGTATAGTGACAATAAAATACTCAATATTTTCAACAAGAAAAAGCTTCTCATTTTAAGGGAGAAATTAAATATTTCACTTTCGAAAAGTGCTCCATTTAGCAAACTGCAGAGTTTAATACTAGATAATAATATTAATTCTGAAGAATATTTTGAATATGCTTCTAGAATGTGGGAATTAGCAAATGAACAAAAGCAATATTGGATTTATTCACCAGGTGAAAGTGCTATTAAGTGGGAAGAATTCTACAAAGAAGGAATTATTGCATTGGCTTGGGATGCCTTGGAAGATCTCCGGGAATATGAAGATAAGGATGAAATTAGGGAGGTTTTACAGTCAGCCTATGGTGGAGATACTGACAAGAGAAACGACATATCTGCCAATTTTGAATTTGCAAACAAAATGAATATTGGTGATATTGTTTTTGTAAAAAAAGGGATTAAAAAATTACTTGGCTATGGAGAAATTACTTCAGAATATTATTATGAAGCAAATGTCACTGAATATAAACATAGAAGAAAAATCAAGTGGATTAAAAGTGGAAGTTGGGACATACAACATCACAATCTCCCATTAAAAACATTAACTGATGTTACAGTTTATAAATCTCCAATTAATAATTCAGAACCCTATTGTGAATATCTAAAAAACGTAATAAATAGTAATGTAATGACAGAAAATATTTCAATTTCAAATCCAATTACTAGTCTTCTAAAATATAAAAAACAAATCATCCTACAAGGACCTCCTGGAACTGGAAAAACTAGAGAGGCAAAAATTATTGCCAAGAAAATGTTAGGTTTGAATAATGTAAAAGAACTTAAAAACAAGGAACAATTTAAGATAATTCAGTTTCATCCAAGTTATACCTATGAAGATTTTGTAAGAGGAATTGTTTCCAAACCCAATGAAGAAGGTGACGGTATTTTATATGAAGCAGAAAACAAGACCATTGGGAAATTTGCGAAGCAAGCTTTGAGGAATTATAATGAAAGTAATATTTCACACTCAAAAACAAATGACGAAACGGATTTTGATAATTTTGTTGCTGAAGTTTTAAGGCGGATTGATGAGGAGGGAAAGTATATGATTTCTGATAAGGTTTACATTTATTTTACAGATAATAATCGTTTCAAATATAAAGGCGACAACTGGACTGCGCATCCAAATGGATTGAATATGAATTTTTCTGAACTGAAAAAAATAATCAGTTTAGGATTAAATTCAAGACAAGAAATAAATAAAAGCAGCAATCTAAATGCGTTAACCAGACAACATGCCACTTATTATCAAAATTTGATTGAGCTCTACAAAAAGCATGTGGAATCTCAACCGACAACCGCTGAAAAATCAACTATTTTACAAAATTATGTTCTCATCATAGATGAAATTAACAGAGCGAACCTATCTTCTGTTTTAGGAGAATTGATTTATGCTTTGGAATATCGAGGTGAAGCCGTAGAGAGCATGTATGAAGTTGATGGATCTACAAATTTAATTCTTCCACCCAACCTTTACATTATCGGAACTATGAACACCGCAGACCGTTCTGTGGGACATATTGATTATGCGATAAGGCGGCGTTTTGCTTTTGTGGATGTATTGCCTAAGGATTTGAGTGACGAACCAAATATTCTATTTGATGCACTTTTATTTCATCAAGTTTCCGACTTATTTCAACAGAATATTTCTCCTGAGTTTGATGCAAAAGATGTTGCTTTAGGACATTCTTATTTTATTGATAAATCAAACCAAGGTGGGTCTATCACTATCAGATTGGAGTATGAAATAAAACCCATTTTAAAAGAATATGTTAAGGATGGCGTTTTGATCGGGACTGATATTATAAAGAAAATTGATGCTTTAGAACCTTCAATCTGATGGGAATTAGATTAACGGAACATAAATCTTATTTTATTCATTTTACGGAAGATGAAGAATCTGTTAGTACTTCTACCGTAAGTCAAACAGTCTTATATTCTGACAAGTCTTTGTATGAGGATATAAATTCAAAGTTATTTAACAAGAATGTTCATCGCTTTATTTTTGAGAAACAAGATTCGAGTTTTGTAATAAGAGCGGATTATTGCATTGGAATTGATTGGTTAGGTAATACAGGTAAATTTTTGTACGTAGAACCAAAAATAAATCAAGCTGCGACAGAGAATTTCGTAAAAGATATTGAAATCACTGAAGATGAATCACCTACGTTTGATCCTAAAACTGAAATTAGCCATTTAAGCTATGAATTAGATTACCTGCAAATGCTATTGCAGGTAACGAAAATTCCAGAAAGTAATCAAGAAATTAAAGAATTGGTTCAGATTGATTGGCATGCTAAGCCAATTTCAATTCAGCAAAAAGACGATCGATTGACACCTTTTCTTATCATCCGATTTTTACAAATTTTAAAAAGTATTGTGAGAAAAGGCTTAAAGAAAAGCTATTATAAAGTTCAGGAAAATCTTACAAATCGTGTAAAAGGAAAAATCTTAGTTGGAACTCATATCAAGCAGAATGTATTCAAAAACAAATTGACCTCTACTTTTTGTGAATATCAGGTTTACGGTGAAAACCATATTGAAAATCAGTTTCTAAAAAAGGTCTTGCAATTTGTTATTAGTTATGTAGAAAATCATCGATTATTGTTGAATCAAAATTACGAGATAATTCAGCAAAGTATCAATTATTGCCGCCCAGCTTTTGAACTAATTTCTGGAAATATTTCTGAAAATGAACTAAAGCATATAAAACATAATCCATTCTATAAAGACTATAAAGAAGGATTACGTATCGGAAGTCACATACTTAAGAGATTTGGTTATAATATAACACAAACTGCAACGGATAAGGTTTCAACACCACCATTTTGGATTGACATGCCGCGATTATTTGAACTGTATGTTTTTAGTAAAATGGTTGAACACAATAGCGATAAAAAGAATGACATCCATTATCAATTCAGTACCTATGGAAATGCTTTAGATATTTTAATATCGGTTCAAAACTACCAGATGATCATTGATGCAAAATACAAATTGCATTATCATAATGGGCATTTGCATGATGATATCCGACAAGTTGCGGGTTACGCCCGACTAAAAAAGGTGAGAAATAAATTGTTGGTAGAAGATGATCGTAATATTTCTTGCTTGATTATTTATCCTGATATAGAAAATGGAATCTCTGATTTTAGCTTAGAAAATATAGATTTACAAAAACAAGAAATTAGAGCCTATCATAGAGTTTATAAATTGGGAGTGAATTTACCACTCATCTCAGTTTAATTTAACTAAAAAACAATGCCAAGAAAAGATTATAAATATTATAAAGGTGAAGAATCTAATCCTTTTACCAGTGAGGATGATATTGCAAATAACAAGCATATGAGGTAGCATTATGAACAACACTATTCCATGGATGAAAATCACCAAATTAAATATCCAGACATCGACGATTTCATAAAATATATACTTGAAAATAAAGTGGATTATGGAGATCGCGATGCAAGACTTTTTAGACAATACATTGAAAATCGAGTGATTCGCAAAGTTCTTTAGATTCCTACAAGAGGTTTGCCTAGAGAATTTTCTTTTAACTACTTATCTATAAAATGCTTATTTTAATAATCATTATTACCAAATTTCACTATATTTGTTTATTATAATCTACATTTTATGCTCGATTTTATTACGATCAAAGAGGTGAAAACCAATATAGGACAATGGTGCGGGCAGATGCGTAAAGCGCAAAATCTTTCCAAGCAAGAATTAGCGGAGGAATTGGATTTATCAAGATTTACCATTGCGAAACTCGAAAACGGAGAAAACCCAACCTTAGACACTTTGTTAAAGGTTTTGCAATATTTTGATGCAATGAAATCGCTGAATCAATTTGTTATTGGTAAAACGAATGATCTTACAAATAATCCACCAATGTATTAATTATGGCAAAAAATCAGATTATTTCAGTGCATTTTAATGGATTGGAAATTGGTAAAATAGGCTATGATGAAGATCAGAGAAAATCCTCATTTCAATACAATCCTGAATTTTTGGAATTGGATTCATACAAAAGACTGTTTCCTTATGTGATCCGGAGAAGCCCAAACGTGCAGGTTTTTTCCGAATTTGAGGGAGAAACTTTTAGAGGTTTACCACCTATGATTGCCGATTCTTTGCCCGATTACTTTGGAAATATTGTTTTTAAAGAGTGGCTGGAAGCTTCTCAAAAGGATTTTGTAAATATTTCACCGCTGGAGCAGCTTACCTATGTAGGTCAAAGAGGTATGGGCGCTTTAGAATTTGCTCCGGCTAAAAAGATTTCTTCTGATGTAAGTATTGACGTAGAAGAAATTACCGAAGTGGTAAAAAAGGTTTTGGATGTAAAAACTTCGGTAGAACAAAAAGGATTAAGCGATATTTCTTTACTCAATATCTTTAAAATAGGAACTTCTGCAGGTGGAGCCAGACCTAAAATTTTGGTGTCAGAACATAAAGAAACTGGAGTTTTAAAAGCAGGAGATTTGGAGTATTCAGAAGAATATAATCATTACCTGATCAAGCTTTCTGTGGATGCAGAAGAAGGTTATTCCAAGGAAAAAGTAGAATATGTGTATTATGAAATCGCTCAATCTGTAGGAATAGTAATGATGCCTTCAAAATTAATTGATGATAAGCATTTTGCGACTTTGCGATTTGATCGGCAAAAAGGGGAGAAGCACCATATTTTAACAGCTTCAGGAATGACGGGATGGGATTTCAAAAAGCCTGAACATTCTTCTTATGAAAATCTATTTAAGCTTGCGGTTGATCTCAAGTTGCCACACAAAGATATTGAACAGCTATTTAGAAGAATGGTTTTCAATATTGTGTTTTTTAATATTGATGATCATTTGAAGAATTTTTCTTTTATCTATAATAAAGAGAAAGACCGTTGGAATTTGGCACCAGCTTATGATTTGACCTATCCATTAGATGCCTTAAAAAACTACACCCGAGTTTCCAGGGCGATGTCTGTTAATGGGAAAAGAACGGATATCACCCGAGATGATCTTTTGAAAATTGCAGATCAGTTCACCATCAAAAATCCCAATTCAGTTATTGAAAGTGTGCTTTCAGCTAGTGAGTTATTCAAACCACTGTGCGAAAAGCAAAATATTCCAATTAAAGTTATCGAAAAAATTCAATCTGAATTTATAAAATTATAAATGCTGTACTACTTTCGAACATCTCAATACTTGTAAAGCTTTAGGCGGAAATTACATTTGCCTGAAAACGAACATTTGAAATTAACAAGTGAATAAACTGAAAAATTTTTATTTTATCATAATTTGTAAAAATAAACATGTTGTAATGTGTTTATTTGTACTAAATTTGTATAAATAAGCGAAATAATGAACAATTCAAGACTTATTCCTACAGAAAAAATTATCGAAAGATTGCAATATGAAAATCCTTGGTGGATCACGCAAGAAATTCCGACGGTATATAAAGAAATGTCGAAACGCTTGTATTTCGAGTTATTTTATCCTTTTGTAAAAGAAAAAGAAATTCGTCGTGCAGTGGTTTTAATGGGACCAAGACGTGTTGGAAAAACTGTTATGATGTTTCACACGATTGATCAGTTAATTGCAGAAAAAACTAATCCACAACATATTTTTTTTGTACCCATAGATAATCCTATCTATGTCCATCTAAGTTTACAAGAAATTTTAGATCTCTGCAAAGAAGCTTTAAAAATATCAAACTTAGAAGATTGCTATATTTTTTTTGACGAAATACAATACCTAAAAGATTGGGAGCGACATTTAAAAGTATTGGTGGATAGCTATCCTAATACAAAATTTATTGTTTCAGGTTCAGCCGCTGCTGCATTAAAATGGCATAGCACAGAAAGCGGAGCAGGAAGATTTACTGATTTTATGTTGCCACCCTTAACTTTCCAAGAATTTATTCATTTAAAAAACAAAAATCATTTGTTGAAAAATGGATTTATAGAATATGGAGAAAAGCAACTTCCATATTATATTCCACATAATATTGATGAACTAAACAAGGAGTTTTTACAATACCTCAATTTTGGAGGATATCCAGAAGTGGTTTTATCTGAAAAAATTCAGAAAGATATGGGACGGTATGTAAAGAATGATATTGTAGATAAAGTGCTCCTTCGAGATTTACCTAGCTTATATGGGATAAAAGATGTACAGGAGTTGAATCGTTTTTTCACTTATATCGCTTATAATACCGGCAATGAATTTTCTTATGAGACAATGTCGAGAGATAGTGGCATACAAAAAGAAACTTTAAAAAAATATTTAGAATATTTGGACGCTGCATTCCTAATCAAGGTTCTTAACAAGGTAGATGTAAATGCGAAGCGATTTAAACGAATCACAAGCTTTAAAGTATATCTTACTAACCCATCTTTGCGAACGGCACTATTTTCACCTGTTAAAGAAACAGACAGCGAAATGGGTAACATGGTAGAAACTGCAGTATTGTCCCAATGGATGCACCGTGAAAATTTGGATTTAACCTATGCTCGCTGGAAAGATGGTAGATTTGAAGGTGAAGTAGATTTGGTTTTGGTAGATGATAAAAAATTTAAACCAGTTTGGGGAGTAGAAATCAAATGGAGCAATCGTTTCTTTGAAATGCCGCAAGATTTGAGTAGTCTCATACAATTTTGTAAATCCAATCAATTGAATAGTGCTTTGGTAACAACAATTGATAAAATAGAAGCAAAGAAGGTAAGTGATCTAAATTTTACTTTTGTACCTGCATGCGTTTATGCTTACAACATTGGGGAAAACACACTCAGAATGAAATCTACTAATTAACAGTTTGTATTACGATGTTTGTAAAAAAGCAATTTCAAAAAATGTCGCAGGATCTTAATCGTGTACCACTTTTGTACACCTCAATCTACGTAAAGTACCATAAATATGGACTTATTTAGATTTTGTATCGGAAAGTAACAATAGTTATCGATACGTTTTCTTTGCTACGCTACGTAAGCTACTTGAACTGACAGGAGGTTCTCGATACGCTTTGTTCGCTACGCTACGCAAGCTACTCGAACTGACGGA
>JAEXAY010000036.1 GCA_023457895.1 Pseudomonadota bacterium | reverse complement strand
TAAGCATGAAGTTGTTAGAAGATTAAAAATGATTGTCCCAGAGTTTGTAAGTCAAAATTCTGAGTTTGAAATTCTAGATATAAAATAAAATTAATTCTATATTTGCACAAATGGAAAAAAATATGGGTAAACATATACTGTGGTTGTGTGCGTTAATATTTGTTTTATCGTCATGCAAAACACAAAAAACTGAATATAATTATCTCAGGGATATTGAGAAAATAGCTATTGAAAATAGTATCAAAAACTCTCGATCGACGATACAACCTGGCGATCAACTTGTGATTTTTGTTTCTGCAAAAGATATGGAGGTTACTGCTCCCTTTAATAAAAATTATACATCTTCTACAAACGTTACACAGTACACATCACCAAGTTCGAATAGTCAACCTCAACAGGTACCTGTTAGTGGACCTACGTATGTTGTCGATACGGACGGAAATATTAATTATCCTTTTATAGGATTGATAAATACGAGAGATCTAACGATAGAAGGGTTGCGTGATGAGCTCACGGGATATTTAACAAGGTATATTAAAAATCCGACTGTTGATATTAAAAATATTAATTTTAAAGTAACTGTTTCAGGGGAAGTTGCTCGTCCTGGTACATATGTTATTCCTGATGGCAATGCTACCATCTGGTCTGCATTGGGTCTTGCAGGAGACCTTACAACTTATGGGGTAAGACAGGAGGTATTGGTAGTAAGAAATGTAAATGGTGAAACTACTCACGGAAAAATCGATTTAACTAAATCTGATTATATGAATTCACCTTTTTTCCATTTGAAGCAAAACGACTATGTTTATGTTCCAGCCAATGAGGTGAAACAACAAACAGCCAGAACCAATCCCAATTTAAGTCTATATATATCCATTGCAGGCGTTGCAGTGTCAGCAATTATCGGGGTAATAGCGCTTACCAAATAATTAATACTTTTTGAGTTGAGAAAAGAAATTGAAAATTTTCAGACTGTTGATGAAAAAGACAGCAGTATTGATTTAAGAGCATTGCTTAAGCCTTATCTTTTGAGATGGCCTTGGTTTATAATTTGCTCACTTTTAGCACTAATCATTAGTTATTTCATTTTAAAGTTTATTACGCCGGTATATAATGTACAGACAACAATTCTTATAAAAGATTCCAAAAATACTTCAGGAACAGCTGAAATGGGTGTCCTGCAAGATTTATCTGGTTTTGGAGGTATGAAAACCAATAGTGTAGATAACGAGATTGAAATATTAAAATCAAAGCGACTTCTGAAGGATGTTGTTGTGAACAACAATCTCCAAATAGATGTCTTCGCTAAAAATAAATTCAGAAATCAGGAACTTTATAAGGAAACCAATCCGATAGATGTAAAACTTATTAATGAAAAAAAATATGCAAGCTTTCCTTCAAAGCCTATAAATTTAGTTATAAAAGGTAACCAACTTACACTATCCTCAGATGAATTAAAATCCGAAATAGTTACCGAGTTTAACAAAACAATCGGGCTTCCGTATGCTAATATCATCATTACAAGGAACAAAAATTATGTTCCAGCACTTACCCAAGGTATGGATGTGAATCATTTGAGCCTGTTCATATCAAATACAAGAGGAAAAACGAATCATTTACAGTCAATTTTAGGTGTCAGTTTAGTAAATAAAGACGCCACAGTTGTAGGTCTATCTGTAAAATATCCTGAAATTCATAAAGCTGAAGATATACTAAATAGTTTGGTGGTTTCGTACAATAATGATGCGATTGAAGATAAAAATTCTGAATCTAAGAAAACGTTGGATTTCATTGATGAAAGAGTTGCTAAGCTACAAACAGAATTAGGTAATGTTGAAGATCAGAAAGAAAGATTTAAAGCATCCAACCAATTAACAGATATTGAAACAGAAGCAAAAATCAGTCTCGAAACTTCAGCTGACGCGAGAGCAAAACAGTTGGAGATTGAAACGCAGCTTGATTTAACAAATGCACTGCTCAATTTTGTATCACGACAAGGACAATATCAGGTATTGCCTGCAAACGTTGGTTTGAATAATCCTCAGGCCGCAGCGTCAATTACTAATTATAATCAACTCGTTTTACAAAGAAACAGATTGCTTGAGTCTGCCACACCCGAAAACCCCACTGTTGTTGATATTACGAATCAGATAAATGGTTTAAGGACTTCAGTGGTGCAGAATTTACAAAGAAGTAAGCAAGGCCTTGAGTTATCCCGAAATGAATATCTAGGTGAACAGGGTAAAGTTGCTGGTAAAATATCAAAACTACCTTCTTTGGAAAAGATGTTTAGAAGTATTGAAAGACAGCAACAGATAAAAGAAAATTTATTTCTTCTATTACTTCAAAAAAGAGAAGAAACTGCTATTGCACAATCTATTTCTGCACCTAAAGCAAGAGTTATTGACGAAGCATTTGCGTCCGATGCGCCAGTTGCACCCAAGAAAATTTTTATCATGTTGGGGGCACTTGCACTTGGTTTGTTGTTACCATTTATAGTAATTTACTTATCAGAATTATTTAATAATAAAATTAAGACTAAACATGACTTGGAACTTCTTACAAAAGCTCCAATTTTAGGTGAACTTCCAAAAGTAACAAAAGGTGATCCTGAACTGGTAGGCATGAATGACCTTTCTCCTTTGGCTGAGGCATTCCGAATACTCATCACCAATTTAGGATTTATTCTTCCTAAAACCGAAGATGGAAAAGTAATTTTTGTAACATCATCGGTTAAAGGTGAAGGGAAAACCTTTACAGCAGTAAACTTGGCTTTAACATTAGCTAACCCTACTAAAAAGGTAATAATAATAGGCTCTGACGTTAGAAACCCGCAGTTGGCAAGGTATAATACTTCACGAAAGGGGTTAAAAGGATTAACTGAGTTCTTGTATGCTGATCAAACAGCTTACAAGGATATTATACACGAGTCGAGTTTTAATCCATATCTAGATGTCATTTACTCTGGTATGATTCCACCTAATCCTACAGAATTATTGGGTAATGGTAGATATAAAGTATTATTAGATGAGTTGAAAACACAGTACGATTATATCATTTTGGATACTGCACCACTAATGCTGGTAACAGATTCTTTCCTATTTGCAGATTTAGCAGATGCAACGATGTATGTAACTAGGTCAGGTTATACGGAGAAAGCTTTAATTGATTTTG
>JAEXAY010000035.1 GCA_023457895.1 Pseudomonadota bacterium | reverse complement strand
CGCGTAATCTCATTAGGTAAGGGCGTATAACAATTTAAGATTAACGTTAACCCTCCAGGTAAAAACGCATCAATCAACTTTTTAACTTCTACTGATAACGGACCTACAATTTTCTCTAACTGCTCTTCATTTGCGCATAAAACAATTAAAGACTTTTCTGTTGGACGATTTTTAATTTCAAAAATTTTATCTAAAGCATTGGGTGAATGAATACTAGCTCCTATTCCATAGACTGTATCCGTTGGAAAAACAATCACATCTTCTTGGGTAATCATCGCTAATGCTTCACTTAATTGATGACTTTGATAAATCATGCATTTACAAATCCTTTCTATAAAAAGAAGGATGTCATAGGACATCCCCTTTCTCTTATCCTTCCCTAAAAGGAAATTAATTTTCTAGATAGAACCCGAAATGTATTTCACATTTCTAGGCTCAATCTTAGTTATTAATGATAATAGTCATGCGGTCTTTCCCATTTAAGTCTTTTAATGTTTCAAACTTAGAATTAGGAAAATGTTGCTTCACTAATTCCGCCATTGCTTCTTTATGGTTATATGCATGTTCAAATGCAATAATATTTTTCTCATTTACAACTTTATGAGCATCTTTTAAAATTTGACGATAGAATTTTAATCCATCTTCTCCACCAAATAACGCTAAGTGTGGTTCATTATCTTTAACAAGTGGATCCACATCTTCAGTTAATGGAATGTATGGAGGATTTGATACTAGGATATCAAACTTTAATCCTCGTTCAATTAACGGTTGTAACATATCTCCTTGATAGAATGTTACATTTGCTCCTAAATTAGAAGCATTTTGTTTCGCAACTTCTAAAGCGGCCTCTGATAATTCAGTCACCGTTACTTCCATATTCGATTCTTCAACTGCTAAAGTAACACCAATCGCTCCACTTCCTGTTCCTACATCGACGACCTTAACAGGGGCACCATCAAATACATCATCATAAGTTGATAAGACATTAGCCACTAATTCTTCTGTTTCAAAGCGTGGGATTAAGACATCATCATTGACAATAAATTTATGTCCAAAGAATGTTTCGTATCCCATAATGTGTTGAACAGGAATATTTTGTTCAACGTATGTTTTAACACAGCGCTCAAATTCTTCAACTTGTTCCGCTGGCACTTGCATATTCATATCGGCTAAAATTTCATAACTTTCTTTCCCAGTTACATGCATTAATAATAATTTAACAGCCGAATCTTCTTTTCCATTTTCAAGGGCGTAATCTTCAGCCCATTTTAACAATTCACGCATTGTTTTCATCTTTATCACCGTCTTCTTAAAATCAACCATCATTTTACTCTAAAATGTTAAAACATGCAAATAAAATTTTTTACAACTTATCTTGGATTATTACATATGAAAGCATACACTCACTCTGAAGAATATGAATCCTAATGATATAACTCTCTCCTATAATAAAGATGCACCTTCATTCTATTATGGAAGATATCCAATCTTTCATGGAACCATTTAGGATATGATACATATATTAGAATTAGATGTAGCAAGGAAATCAGTAGTTAAGTGTAAAATTCACACCACAATTTAGTTCATACGACTTTTATAATAAATAATCTTAACTTTTTTACATAAATTACGTTTAAAATTCATAGTACTGGTTCATAATATAATTGTCCGTAAGACGAGAACTTACGGGCATACTCTTCCCCCCCATATAAAACTTTATTTCATTACTCATTTCTCTCCCCAATTTTTAAAGTTTTATTTTTCATACTCTCTCCTTATAATTCTCTCCCAAAGTATTTAATACTTTAATCCCTCGATTATGGCAAAGACTTTTTCTGAGCCTACTCTCATCCCCCCAAAAAGAGAGACTCGAGGGAAGATGACAGTTCAATCCCCCCATTGAATTGTCATCACAATTAAGGCTGTAAAGGTTCCCCCCCCTTTACAGTTTCTCCTAATTTTTAAAAAAGCGCCCCTCCCCCCGGGCGCTTTTTTCTATTTCTAGACTTATATAAATGAATTTTAGGATAACCATAAAGTAGAGAATAAATAAAAAATCTAACTTCAAAATGAAGTTAGATTTTTTATTTAATGTCATTAATCTTGAGCAGCTAATTTACGTTTTTGTTCTTCTGTAATTAAAGCTTCAACAACTGGCTCTAATTTACCTTCCATAACGCGGTCTAACTGTTGGATAGTGAATCCAATACGGTGGTCAGTGACACGGTTTTGTGGATAGTTGTAAGTACGGATTTTTTCTGAACGTTCACCTGTTCCGATTTTAGAACGACGTTCTTCACCTTCAGCCTCTAAACGCTCTTGTAAGATTGAATCATAGATACGAGCTTTTAATACTTTTAAGGCATTGGCTTTATTTTCGTGTTGTGATTTTCCGTCCTGACATGATACAACGATTCCAGTTGGAACGTGAGTTAAACGTACCGCTGATTTAGTTGTATTTACTGACTGTCCTCCAGGTCCTGATGAACAGAAAGTATCAACACGGATATCATTCATACTTACTTCGATATCTACATCTTCAGCCTCTGGCATAACTAAAACAGTTGCTGTTGATGTGTGGATACGTCCTTGAGATTCAGTGGCAGGGACACGCTGTACAC
>JAEXAY010000034.1 GCA_023457895.1 Pseudomonadota bacterium | reverse complement strand
GCCATAGATCGCGCCGGTCAGCCCCAGCACCCACGGCGCCACCGCGGTTGCAGCCATGACGAGCGTGTAGAGCATGATCTGCGTGCGCGTGGCCTTCTGCCCCGCCACGACCGGCATCATCGGGATGCCCGCATTGGCATAGTCAGATCGCACGAACAGCGCGAGGCTCCAGAAATGCGGCGGCGTCCAGAAGAAGATCAGCAGGAACAGCAGGAAGGGCAGCAGCGTGATGTTGCCGGTCGCCGCCGCCCAGCCGATCATGGGCGGAAACGCGCCCGCGGCGCCGCCGATCACGATATTCTGGGGCGTCCTCGGTTTGAGCCAGATGGTATAGATAACGACGTAGAAGAGGATCGAGCCAGCGAGCACGGCCGCCGCCAGCCAGTTGGCCGCCAGCCCCATGAGGAGGACGGAGAAGACGGCAAGACCGACGCCGAAATGGAGCGCCGATGACCTGTCCATGCGGCCATCGGGCAGCGGGCGCTTGGCGGTCCGCTTCATCTTGGCATCGAGTTCGGCTTCATACCACTGGTTGAGCGCACCGCTCGCACCTGCGCCGAGCGCGATCGCGAGGATGGCCGTGAACGCCAGCACCGGCGGCATCCTTACGCCCGAGGCCAGCAGCCCGCAGGCGGCGGTGAAGACCACAAGGCTCATGACCCGCGGCTTGGTAAGTGCGAAAAAATCGCGCCAGTCGGCCGGAAGTGTCTGTGCCGGATAATCTGCCACTGGGATTGCCATTATGCCTGTTCAATCAGATCCATATCTTGCCGAAAAAGGGGCCGGTCCGCCGGACCAGCCCCCTTTTTTCTTCACGAAACCCTCTGGATCAGGCGATCTTGGGGAGGGTTTCGAACTGGTGGTAGGGCGGCGGCGACGACAGCGTCCATTCGAGCGTGGTCGCACCTTCACCCCACGGATTGTCCGCGGCCTTCTTGCCCGCAAACAGCGACCAGAAGAGGTTGATGAGGAAGATACCGACGCCGACGATCGTGATCATGTAACCGATCGACGCGACATAGTTCCAGTAGGCATAGCCTTCTGCAAAGTCGGGATAGCGGCGCGGCATGCCTTGGTTGCCGAGGAAGTGCATCGGGAAGAAGACGAGGTTCACGCCGATGAAGAACACCCAGAAATGGAGGTGGCCCAGCGCTTCGTTCATCATCCGGCCCGACATTTTCGGGAACCAGTAATAGAAGCCGGCGAACAGCGCGAACACCGCCCCCAGCGACAGCACGTAGTGGAAGTGCGCGATCACATAATAGGTGTCGTGCATGTAGCTGTCGATGCCGCCATTGGCGAGCACCACGCCGGTGACACCGCCCACGGTGAACATGAAGATGAAGCCGAGCGCCCAGACCATCGGGGTCTTGAACGACATCGATCCGCCCCACATCGTCGCGATCCACGAGAAGATCTTGATGCCGGTCGGCACCGCGATGACCATGGTGGCGGCGGTGAAGTACATCTTGGTGTTGACGCTCATGCCGGTGGTGAACATGTGGTGCGCCCACACGATGAAGCCGACCACGCCGATCGCAACCATGGCGTAGGCCATGCCGAGATAGCCGAATACCGGCTTGCGGCTGAAGGTCGCAACGATGTGGCTGATCATGCCGAAGCCCGGCAGGATCATGATGTACACTTCGGGGTGGCCGAAGAACCAGAACAGGTGCTGGTAGAGCACCGGATCGCCGCCGCCCGACGCATCGAAGAAGGTCGTGCCGAAATTACGGTCGGTCAGCAGCATGGTGATTGCCGCAGCGAGAACCGGCAGCGAAAGGAGCAGCAGGAACGCGGTCACCAGCACCGACCACACGAACAGCGGCATCTTGTTGATGGTCATGCCGGGTGCGCGCATGTTGAAGATGGTGGTGATGAAGTTGATCGCACCGAGGATCGAGCTGATACCGGCAAGGTGAAGCGCGAGGATGCCCATGTCGACCGCCGGTCCCGGGGAACCCGAGGTCGCGAGCGGCGCATAGACCGTCCAGCCCGTGCCGGCGCCGTTGCCGAGGCCGCCGGGAACGAAGGTCGATCCCATGAGCAGCGCGAAGGCAGGAATAAGCAGCCAGAAGCTGATATTGTTCATGCGCGGGAATGCCATGTCCGGCGCCCCGATCATGATCGGCACAAACCAGTTGCCGAACCCGCCGATCATCGCCGGCATCACCATGAAGAACACCATGATGAGACCATGGGCGGTGATGAGCACGTTCCACAGATGCTTGGCTTGCGCGAGGTCGCCGCCCGACCAGCCCTGCAGATATTGCAGGCCCGGATGCATCAGTTCGAGGCGCATCATGCCCGAGATGGTTCCCCCGATGATCCCCGCGATAATCGCAAAGATCAGGTAGAGCGTTCCGATGTCCTTGTGGTTGGTGGACATGAACCAGCGGGCGAAGAAGCCCGGCTTGTGGTCCGCATCATGATGGTCGTGCGCATCATGGAAATCTGCGGGATTTGCTGTGATATCAGTCATGATCGCAACCCTTATTTCTTGGCTTCAGCCGCAGGAGCGGCCGGTGCAGCGGCGGCGGGCGCAGCTTCGGTTGGGGCAGCCGGTGCGGCCTTGGCATCCGCGGCAGGGGCCGCAGCGTTCGCAGCAGGAGCCGCCGCTGCCGCGGCAGGCGCCGCTTCGGGCGCCGGAGCGGTGCCCGGCATGGTTCCGCCGTTGAACGCGACCCATTGTTCAAACTGTGCTTGCGGCAGCGCCTCGACCGCGATCGGCATATAGCCGTGATCGACACCGCAAAGTTCCGAACACTGGCCATAATAGACGCCTGGGCGATCCACGGTGAAGGTCACTTCGTTGATCCGGCCCGGGACCGCGTCGATCTTGGTCCAGAAGGCGGGAACGGCGAAGCTGTGAATCACGTCCGCACCCGTCACGAGCAGCTTGACCGGCTTGCCCACCGGGACAACCATGCGGTTGTCGACCGCGAGATGTGTCGGTTCGCCATTCGCCTTGGCCTGCTCTTCCGGCAGCATCTTCGAAATGAGCTCGAAACCGCCATGATCGGGATATTGATAGCCCCAGTACCACTGGTATCCGGTGACCTTGATGGTCAGCGCATCCTTGGGCGCGGGCTTGTACTGCTTGGCAATCAGGCTGATCGAGGGAACCGCGACACCGAGCAGGATGAAGATCGGAACCAGCGTCCAGATAATCTCGATGAGCGTGTTATGCGAAGTCTTGGAAGGGGTAGGGTTGGAGCGGTGATTGAAACGCGCCATCACCCAGAGCAGCAGGCCCAGAACCAGCAGCGAGATGAACACGATGATCGGCAGCAGGACGGCGTTGTTGAGCCACTTGGCATATTCGCCCGTCTTGGTCACCTGCGTCTGCACGTCGAGCGCGCCATCGACCGGCTGGCCGATCCCCGGCGTCGGCTTCATCGGAACATAGCTGCCCTTGGCACCGGCATTCGCCTGTGCAGGCGCCTGCGCTTCAGCGGGGCTGGCCGGGGCGGGCGTCTGCTGCGCCGTAGCCGTGGGTGCACCCGGCGCGGGAACCGCCACGACATTTTCCGCCGGCGCGAGTCCTTCCGGGGTCGGCCCGGTTTGCTGCTGCTTTGCCACGTTGGGCGCGGCTGCAGGCGCGGCGGGCGCTGCAGTCTGCGCACCGGCAGCACCCGCCATCATCAGCGATGCTGCCAACAAGATCCCTTTTATTTTCATCACCTTGTCCCGATTTTGCCCTGTCTCCGCATGGCTTGCGCCACGGGCGGGTTCGTTCCGGTTGCTCCCGGCGTGTCCCCCAGATTGCTTATAGGATTCGCACCCCGTAAAATCGGGGCGAAAATCCGCTTATCGCGCCGCCTATAACCATGCTTGCCGCTTGCCTCAAGCATCTCTAACACTATTTTCCATTCCACACTCGCATTTTTCATAGCTGCTGCCTGCCGCAGTCCTAAAGAAAGCAATCATCGACTCATGACTGAAGACGAAATCCTTTCGGAATTCCGGGCATCGGACGCCCTGCTTGAAGGCCATTTCATATTGTCATCCGGGCGGCACAGCGCCCATTATCTGCAATGCGCGCGCGTCCTGATGAACGCCGAGCGCGGCGCAAGGCTGGCGGTCGCGCTCGCCCAGAAACTGCCGCGCGACCTGCGCCAGCAGATCGAACTGGTGGTGTCGCCCGCGATGGGCGGCGTCATCATCGGGCATGAAATGGGCCGCGCGCTCGGTGTCGACGCGATCTTTCTCGAACGTCCGACCGGCATCTTCGAACTGCGCCGCGGCTTTGACATCAAGCCCGGGCAGAAGGTGCTGATGATGGAGGATGTCGTCACCACCGGGCTGTCGTCGCGCGAGGCGATCAAGGCGATCGAGGCGGCCGGCGGCGAGGTGATCGCGGCTGGCGCGCTGGTCGACCGCACCGCCGGATCGGTCGATCTTGGCGTACCCTTCATTCCGCTGGTCGCGCTCAATTTCCCGACCTATGCCGCCGAGGAGATACCGCCCGCGCTCGCCGCCACCCCAGCGACCAAGCCAGGCAGCCGCAAGGAAGCCGCCTGAGTGGCCGCGCACCTGCGCCTCGGCGTCAACATCGACCATGTCGCGACGATCCGCAATGCGCGCGGCGGCGACCATCCCGATCCGGTCAAGGCGGCGCGCGTCGCGGCCGGGGCGGGCGCGGACGGCATTACCGCGCATCTGCGTGAGGACCGCCGCCACATCCGCGACGAAGATATCGCCGCGCTGATGGACGCGCTCACCATTCCGCTCAACCTCGAGATGGCGGCAACGGAGGAAATGCTGGAGATTGCGCTGCGCCATAAGCCGCACGCCGCCTGCATCGTCCCCGAACGGCGCGAGGAACGGACCACCGAAGGCGGGCTCGACGCGGCGGGGCAGGACGATCAATTGATGCCCTTTATCGCGCGGTTGAACGACGCCAATATCCGCGTCAGCCTGTTCATCGAACCCGACCCCGCACAGGTCGAGGCGGCGATCCGGCTGAAGGCCCCGGTGGTCGAGTTCCACACCGGCCGCTACGCGCATCTCGATGGCGAGGCGCGCGCGGCGGAACTGAAGCGCATCGCCGATGCTGCCGCGCTGGCGGCCAAGAACGGGATTGAGCCGCATGCGGGGCATGGCCTCACCTATGACAATGTCGCGCCCATCGCCGCGATCCCGCAGATTGCCGAACTCAATATCGGCCACTTCCTGATTGGCGAGGCGATCTTTACCGGCCTTGACGCAAGCGTCGCCCGCATGCGTTCCATCATGGACGCGGCTCGGTGAGAGGGAAAACAACGTCCGTGGAGGCGGTTTCTGCTCGATGATCATCGGCCTCGGCTCCGACCTGTGCAATATCGAGCGCATCAGGAATTCGCTTGAACGCTTTGGCGAGCGCTTCGAAAACCGGGTGTTCACCGACGTCGAGCGCGCCAAGGCGGCGCGGCGGCCCTACACCCGGGCCGAAACCTACGCCAAGCGCTTCGCCGCCAAGGAGGCCTTTTCCAAGGCGGTCGGCACCGGGTTCAAGCGCGGCGTATTCATGAAGGATATCGGCGTCGTCAACGCGCCGTCGGGCGCACCAACGCTGGCTCTCACTGGCGGCGCCAGGGAACGGCTCGACGCGCTCACCCCGCCCGGCATGACCGTCCGCGTGCATTTGACCTTGACCGATGATCATCCATGGGCACAAGCCTTCGTGATCATCGAGGCGCTCCCGGCGCCTGCAGACAGAAAAGAGTAAGCCTTACCGTGACCGACTTGCAGACCACCAATTCCGCCCCGCCGCAGCCCGCCGGCAAGGATGACGACAAGGTTGACTGGATCGGCGAGCTCAAGAGCGTGGCGCTTCTCATTCTGGCGGTGCTGTTTGTCCACAGCTTCATCGTCAAGCCCTTCTATATCCCGTCGGAATCGATGATGCCGAACCTGCTCGTCGGCGACCGGCTGGTGGTGACCAAATATCCCTACGGCTGGTCCTATACCGCGCCGAGTTTCCACCTGATGGGGCCAACCGAAGGACGGTTGTGGGGCAAGATGCCCGAACGCGGCGACATCGTCATCCTCGAGCCTACGGGCCGGCGCGAAGACTGGATCAAGCGCGTCATCGGCCTGCCGGGCGACCGCATCGAGGTGCGTGATGGACAGGTCATCCTCAACGGAACGCCGGTGAAGCAGGAGCAGATGCCCAATTTGCAGATCCCGGTTGACACCAATTCCCCTTGCGATGATTCCCATTTCCCGGGGCGGAGAATGACGACCGACGACGGCCGCCTGGTGTGCGACCTGCCGATAATCCGGGAAACACTCCCCAACGGCGTCAGCTACAATACGATCGACCTTGGCGTAGGCTATAGCGAGGCGGACAATTACCCCGCGACGCTCGTTCCCGACGGCCATGTCTTCGTCATGGGTGACAATCGCGACGGCAGTGCCGACAGCCGCGTTCCAGCCGAACGCGACGGTCTGGGCGGCCCGATCCCGTGGGAAAATATCGGCGGCCGCGCCGAGTTCATCACCTTCTCGATGGACGGCAATGCCAAATGGTATAACCCGCTGAGCTGGTTCACCGCGATGCGCGAGGGCCGCGCCGGCACGAGCCTCCGGACCCACCCGGTCGAGGGCAAATAAGTCGGGGAGGCCGCGCCGCTTCCCCGTCCCCCCGAAAACCCCGTCATTGCGAGCGCCGCACCAGGGCGGTTTACGCGGCCCTGGATTGCCGTGCCGCGTTCGCGGCTCGCAAAGACGAAAGTGGAAGACTGATGCGCGCGCCAGACGACGCGCGCTTAGTCCGGTCAGCTTAGCGGCGGCCCGGCGCCTGACCCGGCTGCATTTGCTGCTGCATCATCTGCTGCTGCATCATCTGCTGCATCGCCTCGACTTCGGCCTGCGAGCGGAAATCGAGCAGTTCGACATCGAAATGGAGCGTGCTGTTGGCGGGCAGTACCACCTTGCCCGAAGGATCGCGCTTGGCTTCGGCGCCATAGCCGAGTTCGGGCGGAATCACGACCTTGTACTTGCCGCCCTTCTTCATGCGCTTCAGCGCCTCGGAAAAGCCGGGGACCGTTCCCGCCACCGGCATCGGGGCCTGGGGCGCCGCGTCGAACACCGTGCCATTGTCGAGCTTGCCTTCATATTTGATGAGGGCAATGTCGGTGTCGGTCGGACTCGGGCCGGTTCCTTCCTTGACCACGGTGAAATCGATCGCGGGGTTTTTCGAGGTCCACCAGCCATAGCCAAGCCCCGCCAGCACCAGCAGCAACAGCCCCAGCCACAGCGTCGTCAGCGCGCCTTTCTTGACCGGAGGCAATGGAACGGCGGTGACTGTCGACATGGGATTCCCCTTTGAAACGCAAGTGATCGGTTTTGCTGGTGCGGGCATATAGCCGCGCGGCCTCCAAGAGCAAGGCCCGATTTACCCCACGAAAAAAGGCGGACCCAAGGCCCGCCTCATTCGATTCGCTATTGTGCAGCCCGGCTGTCCGGGCGCGGCTTGCCGTTTACCGGCCGCCGTCGCGCTCCATGCGCTTGCGTTCCATCTTGCGCGCGCGGCGCACGGCAGCAGCCTTTTCGCGCGCCTTCTTTTCGCTCGGCTTTTCATAATGGCGGCGCAGCTTCATTTCGCGATAAACACCTTCCCGCTGAAGCTTCTTCTTGAGCGCACGAAGGGCCTGATCGACATTGTTATCGCGAACCATAATCTGCA
>JAEXAY010000033.1 GCA_023457895.1 Pseudomonadota bacterium | reverse complement strand
ATTCTGGAATATCAGATGTCGCGCGATCACATGATGTACTGGAGTATTTCGAAGGGCAACAAGCCGGGTGGCTTCAACAACTCGGCCGGTGCCGGTTTCAGCGACGTACCCGACGAACTCAAGCCGTTTGATGAAGAAGAATTGTGGAACTATGAACTCGGCTTCAAG
The DNA here is from genome assembly GCA_023457895.1 of Pseudomonadota bacterium. Lineage (GTDB taxonomy): Bacteria > Pseudomonadota > Alphaproteobacteria > Sphingomonadales > Sphingomonadaceae > JAFAFE01. Next base: position 122,624 of record JAEXAY010000033.1, on the reverse strand, counting down.
ACGCGCTGGTTCGATGACAAGCTGACGTTCAACGTCTCGGCCTTCTACATTGACTGGTCGGACATCCAGGTGAGTTCGCAGGTGATGGTGAACGGCCTGCCGGTCGGACTGACCGTCAATGGCGGCAAGGCCGACGGTTTCGGTTTTGAAAGCGAGTTCCGTTTCCGGCCGAACCGCACCATCGATCTTTACGGCGGCTTCGGTTATTCGCCTATCCGGCTGATCGACTATGTGGACCGCCGCGTTGTGTCTGCCGGGATCCCGTTGAAGCATCGCGCGCAGGCGGCTGGCAGCCCGGACTGGACAGGTAATATTGGCGCGCTGCTGACCTTTCCGGTTACCGCAGATGGCAATGCTTTCCTGCAGGGTGACGTGAACTATCGCAGCACTACCTATGCGACGGAGGCCAATTTGGCCGAAACCGGAGACAAGACCACGGTCGATCTGCAGGCCGGATTCCGTAACAATGCCTTGCGTGCTGCGATCTATGTAAACAACCTGTTCGACGATAAGGCGATATCGTCCGCTCGCGCATTTGTGGATCCGACCAATTATGCCCGCAGCTTCATTGTCCAGTTGCCGGCAAGGCGTCAGATCGGTGCGCGAGTGACCTTCCGCTTCTAGGCTGGTATTGCTGTTTACCCTCTTGCCAAAGTCAGGAACAGGAACATGAATCCAGCAATTTCCCGCCGCACGGTGATTGGCTCGGGTCTTGCGGCGTTGACCGTATCGGCCTGCAAGCCGATGAAACTTGCCGCGGAAAAGGCAGACGTTATCATCATCGGTGCCGGGCTCGCCGGGCTCAATGCGGCGATGATCCTCGCCGAGCAGGGAAGCAAGGTGGCGGTTCTCGAAGCCTCCGACAGGATCGGCGGCCGGGTCTTCACATCGACGTCGATCGAGGGCAATCCCGAACATGGCGGCGTTCAGATCGGCAATTTCTACGCGCGTTTCCTTCAGCGGTGCGAACAACTTGGTCTGGAGCTGGCGCCGGGGTCCAATATCTATGATGCCTATGCCTACTCGCTCAATGGGGATCTGATCCGGCCATCCGAGTGGAAGGATTCCATACATAACAAGACCGAAGGCGCCGAACGTGCCGTGGCGCCGACAGCGCTGGCGGGCTATTATCTCGGCAAGAACCATGCTTTCACCCGCATGGACGAATGGACAACGCCCGAAGCGCTCGCGAAATATGATGTCCCCTTTGCCGATTGGCTGCGCAGTGTGGGTGCTTCGGAAGGCGCGATTGACCTGATCTCGAGAGGATCGGACGAGAACAACATCTCGACCCTCAAGCAGTTGCAGGAGTTCGGGCGGGCGACGTTCAACAAGGTAGAAACGTCGACGACGCAGGACCGCTTCGAACAGGCCAGCCGGACCTCGATGCATCTGGTCGGTGGTGCCTCGCGTCTCCCCGAGGCGATGGCGCGCAAGTTGGGCGACGCGGTCCATACCGGCAAGCGTGTCGTTTCGATCGACATGACCGCAGAAGGCGTGACCGTCGCATGCGACGATGGTAGTCAATACAAGGCGAACAAGGTGATTTCCGCCGTTCCCTTCATTACCTTGCGCAAGGTTGCCATCAATCCGCCGCTCCAGGGGGCACATGCCGAGGCAATCAAGGCGCTTCCCTATGGCGGGCAGAATCAGGTCTGGCTCAGGGTCAAGCAGCCCTATTGGGAAGATGACGGTATCGAGGCTTCGATGTGGTGCGACGGCCCGTTCAGTCTGGTCCGTCAGCGGATCGGCTATGACGGGTCACGCGACTCGGCCGTCGTCATTACCGGCGGTGCCAAGGGCGAGGCGCTTGATCGCATGCCCGCCAAGGAACGCGGCGAGTTCGTCCTGGCTGAACTTGCCAAGATCCGGCCCTCCACCGCCGGCAAGCTGGAAGTGATGGGCACATTTTCCTGGCGGCTTCAGCCGACCATAGAATGTTGCAGCCATGTCTATCATGCCGGGCAGATGAAGCGCTTCGTTCCCGTCATTGCGGCGCCCCATGAGCGGATGCACTTCGCCGGTGAGCATACCCGGAAGATGGAAGTCGGAATGGAGGCAGCGCTCGAAAGCGGTGAACGGGCCGCTCTTGAGATTCTTGGAATGGCGTGAAGCCGATGTAACTCGCGAACCGTGCGCGGCGCAAATGTCGGGTCTTAGCCGTTTGCGCGAGATTGATTGCGAATATTTCGTCCTATCGGCGCCAAACACACGTAGGAACGGGCGAGTGCGGGAAGTGGTCACCCGTCGGAAAACAGGGGGCGCTTGGGGATTCAGCCCGCTATAATCTGACCAAGCGCCTTTTTCGCCGCACCCCCCAAATTATACACTCATGCAAAGATATTTCAGTTCCATATAATCATCCAGCCCATGGCGGCTGCCTTCCCGGCCCAAGCCCGATTGTTTGATGCCGCCGAAGGGCGCCACTTCGGTCGAAATCAGCCCCGTGTTGATGCCGATCATACCCGTCTCGAGCGCCTCTGCGACACGCCAGGTGCGAGACAGGTCACGTGTGTAGAAATAACCCGCGAGGCCAAATTCGCTGTCGTTCGCGGACGCGAGCACCTCCTCTTCCGTTTCGAACTTCATGACGGCGGCAAGAGGGCCGAAGGTTTCGTCAGTATTGACCAGCATATCAGCGCGGGCATCGGCGATCACCGTTGGCTCGAAGAAGGTTCCGCCGAGCGCGGAGGACTTTCCGCCGGTGATCAGTCGCGCGCCCTTCGTCAACGCATCGTCAATATGACTCTGGACCTTGGAAACTGCCTGCTCGTCAATCAGCGGCCCCAGATCCGTTTCCTTGTCCAGTCCGGAACCGAGACGAAGGTCGTTCACCCGGCTAGCCAAACGCTCCACGAATTGATCATAGATGCCCGCCTGGGCGTAGAACCGGTTGGTGCACACGCAAGTCTGTCCGCTATTGCGAAACTTGGACAGGATCGCCCCTTCGACGGCTGCCTCGATATCGGCATCATCAAAAACGATGAACGGGGCGTTGCCACCAAGTTCGAGGCTGAGCTTTTTGATATTTTCTGCAGATTGGCGCATGAGCGTGCGACCGACTTCGGTGGATCCCGTGAAGCTTATTTTCCTCACATCGGGATTGGCAGTGAGTTCGCCGCCAATTTCCCTGGAACTTCCGGTCACCACGTTGAGCAGTCCGGCGGGAAGACCGGCTTCCTCTGCCAATACGGCCAGGGCGAGGGCCGAAAGAGGGGTTTGTCCCGCTGGTTTGAGAACCACGCCACAGCCCGCTGCCAAAGCCGGACCGATCTTGCGTGTGATCATGGCGCTCGGAAAATTCCAGGGTGTTATCGCACCAACCACACCTATTGGTTGCTTCAGTACAACAATCCGCTTGTCGGCGGCATGCCCCGGGATAACCTCGCCATAGGCCCGCTTTGCTTCCTCTGCGAACCATTCAATGAAGGAAGCCGCATAAGCGATTTCACCCTTGGCTTCGCGCAACGCCTTGCCCTGTTCGCGGGTGAGCAGTTCGGCAAGCGCATCCTGCTCTTCCATCATCAGGTCAAACAGCCGGCGGAGGATGCGGGCTCTTTCACCCGCCGGGCGGCCGGCCCAATCCTTCATTGCCCGTTTGGCTGCCTCAATGGCGCGCCGGGTCTCGTCCGCTCCCATATTGGGTACCGCCGCAATAGTCTCTCCCGTTGCCGGGTTGATTACGGGGATCGTGCCGCCCCGATCTGCTGAAATCCACTTGCCATCAATGTAGCAGTTTTCCTTCAGAAGTTGTCGTGTCACGGAATGTATCCCTTTGCAGTCTAGTAAAAACGGGCGGTTTCAACGATGCGCAGTCATTCGGCTTCTCGGCGGCCGACAGTTTTGTTGGCGCGAAGGTTTCCTTTGCCCCAAATCAGCGCCGCAAGCGATTATCTCTACGGCCAGGTGATTGGTCGCAGTCTATTGGATCGTCTCGCGCCAACGCGACCTCAGAAATTCACCGAGAACCTCACCCCGATCTGCCGCGGAGCCGGTAGCTGAACGATGAAGCTGCGGGCAAATGTGGTTGGGTTGATGAAGGCCCGGGCGGATTCGATGCGGTCGTTGTCGAACAGATTGTTGACATAAACCGCGGCGCGGACATGATCGTTGCGCAGGCCGATCTGGGCATCTGCAATAGCGCGCGCGCCCGTTTCCGCCAGATTGGCCTCGGTCGCGTAGGTGGTGCTGCGATATTTCACATCGCCTGGAAGAATAGCTGGTTGTCGCCAAGCGGGACGGAGTAGATGGCTCCGATATTGCCCGTCCAGTCCGGGGTTCCGGCAATCTGGTCGCGGCCATCGGTCGTGATGCCCGCACCGGCAACGCGGGTGTCGACATAATCGATGATCCGGATCGGCGAATAGCCTATCCCGCCATAAATATCGATCCGGTCATTGGGCTCGAACCGGAATTCGCCTTCAAATCCCAAGCCACGTGCCTTGCCAGCGTTGGCGGTCAGGCCGACAGGAAGCCCCCCGACGATCAGCATCGAGTTGACCTGAATGTCCTTCCAGTCGACGTAAAATACCGCCCCGTTGAGCGTCAGCTTGCGATTGAGCCACGCGGTTTTGAAGCCAGCTTCATAAACCCACATCGATTCTTCATCGAACGCCTTGAAGTTGTCGGGAACCGGACTGAACCCCGCGCCGGCGGAGTTGTTGAAACCGCCCGGCTTGTTGCCTTTCGCCGCGCTCGCATAGACCATGCGATCACGGTCGAATTCATACTGGACGATCGTACGCGGCAGTATGTTCGTGAAGCGCTGTTCGAAAGCGTCGGCGGCCAGCGCAGCGCGGGGCTGCGACGTTTCCCGGACGCGATCTTCGGCATAACGCAGTTCCTGCGAAATGCTGAGCGACGGTGTGATCTGGTAGCCGACCGAACCGAACACGCCATAGGTCTTATTCGTCATGTCCCCGAAAGATGGGCGCAAGTGTAATGCCCGCTGTCGCCACAATCAATTGTTGTGGAAAAGGACGATTATTTGATGGTCGGTATATTGCCCCAAATATATCCTGTTTGACAGAAAATTATAATTTTATGGGAGCATATGAAATGGGATCAAGGTCTGGACTCAACAAGACAAGCGTTTCGGTAGTTTCGATGGCCGTTTCGCTCGGCATGGCCGGATTTGCCGCACCTGCGGCTGCACAAGACACTACAGTCGCCGAACCCCAAGCGGTCGAACAGGCCGCTCCGGTTCAGGCCACAGGCCCGGTGCTGGAAGATATTGTCGTCACCGCGCGCAAGCGTGAGGAACGCACAATTGATGCCCCGCTTGCGATCTCGGCATTCTCGGAAAAAGCGATCCAGGAAAAGCAGCTGACCGAGATCAAGGATATTGCGAATGTCTCACCGGGCCTCAGCTATATCCCATCGGGCGGCTCGCAGGTGGCTGGCCGTTCCAACGGCCAGATCGTCTTTCGCGGACTTTCGACCACCTACGGAACCGCACGCGAGCAATCCGGTTCGGCCTTTGTCGATGGCATCTACATTTCCACCGGCGTCGGTTCTCTGAGCACGGTAGACGTCGAGCGAGTCGAAGTATTGAAGGGACCGCAGAGCACCTATTTTGGCCGCAACACGTTCGGCGGCGCGATCAATTTCATCACCCGCCGGCCGAAGGACAGTTTTGGCGGGCAGATCGACGGGCTGGGAACGCTCGATGGCTCCCATGACCTCACGCTCAGCATCGAAGGGCCGTTGATCCAGAATGTCCTGTCCGGAAGACTTACGGGACATCTGCATAACAAGCAGGGCCGCTACCGGACCACCGATGGCGGTACGCTCGGCGGCGAAAAGACCAAGTCGATCGATGCCAACTTTTACCTGACGCCGAGTGATTCCTTCGAACTCAACGTCCGTGGCCATTATCAGAAGAACGAGGATGAACTGGGCGCAACCACGGTGATCCGTGGCACCCAATATGGCTCGACCTGTCCGGGCAGGACCTTCAACGGGCGCAACGCGGCGGGCGAGGATGTGACGTTCTCGCTTGGGCGGCCCTATTTCTGTGGCGATCTGCCATCGCTGAAAGAAATTGGCGGTATTTCCAAGAATACGACCATGACGCTCGGCGTACTTGACCGGATCGGCCGGCCCAATCTGTGGCGCGACATGCTGGTCAACAACTCGCTTGGCAGCGATATGCTCGACAAGGTGCCCGAGTTGCATCACATGGGCATGGCCCAGACGATCGGCCGTGTTTCGGCTGCGGCGAAATATACTTTTCCGAACGATATCACTTTGGTGTCGAGCCTTGCCTATTCTTCGGCGCGCACCCTGGTTGCCTATGACGGTGACCATACTGACGAGGAAAACACCTATCAGTTCAATGCGAGCACGGATCGCAACTGGAACTATGAGTTCCGCGTCCAGTCGCAACAGAATACGCCGTTCCGCTGGCTCGCCGGGATGAACTATTTCTGGGCAAAGGGTGAAGGCCAGACGGGCGTATGGCAAGTTGGCAACCGGTTTGGCGATGCGCCGTTTACGGCAGGTTACCTGCAAGCCTACAGCAAGTCGGTAAACCAGATTCTCGCCGGATTTGCCGCCGTTGAATATGACATCATCGACGGGCTGACCCTTGCCGGTGAGGTGCGGTACCAGACCGACAAGACCAAGACGCTCAATACGACGATCGATACCGACAGCTGGCTGCCGCGTATCATCCTCAAGTACAAGCCGAACCCGGATACGACATTATATGCCAACTACGCCAAGGGTATCCAGCAGCAACAAACCAATGGTAACTGGGTAACCTATACGCCAGAACAGCATGCCGAAATCTGGGCGGTGTTCCCCGATGCGGACGTGTTCGCCCCGATCCCGACGCTCTATTCCTACGACATCGGCTGGAAGCAGCGTCTGTTCAACGGCCGTGCGCAGTTTTCGCTGTCGGGCTATTATATGGACTGGAAGCGGATCAACACGCAGGTTACCGTTTTCTCACAGACGCAGCCGTTCAACCTGGTAGTGATCGCGCCCAACGACGCTCGTCTGTGGGGGATCGAGTTTGATGCGCAGGCTGCGCTGACCGACAAGCTGACTGCCGAAATGACGTTCAATTACCGCCATGCGGAATATGTCAACTTCTTCAATCCGTCGCTTTCGACGCTGACGAGCGGGGTCGTGCATTTCGGTGGCAACAAGCTGCCCAAGACACCCGCTGTCACTGGCAGCTTCTCGCTGTCCTATTCGGACGATATCGACGGTGAGTGGTCATGGTTTGCGCGCGGGGATTCCTTCTACACCGGCAAGCAGTGGGACAGTGAAGCCAACATCTTCCAGCTTGACGACTATATCCGCGTCAACGCCCGCATCGGTGTGCGCAAGGACAATCTGTCGATCGAACTTTTCTCCAAGAATCTGTTCAATGATCGCCACTGGGATTCCGCTCAGCGGACCACCTCGGTCGCGGAGCCTGGGGCGTTGCTCTATGTGCCGTGGCCGACGCCAACCAGTCCGCTGACGACGGTTCCTGGCGTATCGGTTTACGCACCGGCGCCAAGAGAGGTCGGGGTCCGCTTCAATGTGAAGTTCTAATCGCAATAAGGGGCGCGGAAATCCGCGCCCCTTTTTCGTTGCAAGCGGTACCGGAAAGAGGAGCGGAAAATGAAGAACAAGCTCGTTTCAAGATTGATGGGATGCCTTGCGCTGGCGGTGTTGGCGCCTGTGGCCGTACCAGCGGCGGCGGCAGAGCGTCCGGCGGCGTCGGCAGCCAAGCGACTGACGCTCAAGGAAATCCGCGAACACTTCGCTGATGGTCAGAGCAAATATCTGGATGTCGGAGGGGTCAATATCCACTATAAGGACGAAGGCAGCGGGCCGCCCATCCTGCTCGTCCATGGATCGATGAGCAGCCTCAAGACATGGGACGGAACGGCCAGCTATCTCGTGGCCAATGGCTATCGGGTTATCCGTTACGACCTGCCGGGTTTTGGCCTGTCTGACGGCGCATCGGACGAGGCGGTCAAGGCGCTCGAGCCGACCGATCTGCCCGAAGCATTGCTGGCCAAGCTGGGCATCGGCAAGATCACGGTCGTCGGTGTTTCGAGCGGCGGCACGCTTGGGGTTCAGCTCGCGGCCAAGCGCCCCGATCTCGTGACACGGCTGGTTATCTCAAACGCGCCCTCCGACCCGCTCTCCTGGTCACCGCCCCGCGATCCGTCCTCTTATCCCCAGGCGTTCACAGCCGCCCAGGCGGAGCATAAGCGACTGGGTTATCGCAGCCGCGCCTTCTGGGATGCATGGTTCGATTATTATGCCGGTGTGCCGTCGCGCTATGGCAAGGCGTTCAAGGACGACGTCTACACCATGATGTTGCGCGAGGAGGACAAGAATATTCTTCATCTCATCGCCAAGGTGGAGAACCACGAATTTGCGCGTGGCGCGATGAACGCGGTCAAGGCGCCGACGCTGCTGCTGTGGGGTGGTGCCGATCCGCTTCTGCCGGTCGCCGCCATGAATAAGCTCGAAAGCTATCTCACCGGCGCGACAGTATCCAAGATGGTGATGATGGATGTCGGGCATTACCCTCCGCTGGAAATCCCCACGCGGTACGGGGAACTGGTCAAGACCTATATCGAAAAGGTCCAGCCCGACCTCACCAGCGAACAAAAATCCGCCGAATGAACGGCACCATAACTATTGGGAGAAGGTGAATATGTCCGATTTTCTGTTTACACGCCGGGAGGGCCTGGGGCTTGCGGCACTGGCTGCGGGCGCCGCAGCTGCCCCGGCCATTGCCAAGTCGAGTAACCCCGGGTTCATTACCAAGGTCGACTTCAACAACCCCGAATTCATCCGCGATACCATCGCCCGCATGGATTCCGACCTTGACCCGACCAAGCAGAAGCTTGGCTGGCTCAAGGGGCATGTCTATGGCGTCCGTCCGAATGAGCCCGTGCGCACGCTGTTCGGTTTCGAAGGGTTCAGCCTTGTTCGTACCCGCCGTCTGCCCGATGGGAGCTGGCGCCGCTTGCTGGTCGAAACGGTCCATTATCGCGATCCGGACACTGGCAAGCTGCTTGACACCTGGCACAATCCCTACACCGACGAAACCGTCAAGGTCGTGCCGATCGCGAACAATCCGTATAACAGCACGGTTCGCGCTTACATGCCCGATGGCAGTCCGGTCCGTGCGGGTGAATGGATCGAAGGCCCGGACGGAACGATCGTCAATATGCGCGGGGTCAACCTGTTCTACCCCAATCTCCTCACGCCCGACAAATGGGTCCGGGAATCGGGAGGCCATTTCAACCAGGTCAGCGAATATTTCAATTATACGGTAAAACGCGCCGACGTGGAAAATCCCAACCTGACCAATATCCCCGTGGTCGGTGCATGGGCGCGCGTTACTCCCTGGCTCCCCTGGATGCTGATGGGCACGGCCCCCGGTCATTGCTGTTATTTCAGCCATTTCGCGACCATCCCGGGTGGTGTCGACGGACTCAAGAACCTGCCGCAGGATCTCGTCGAGGCGGCCCGTAAATTCGATCCGGCAATGCTTTCGGCCCCGACCGAAGATAATCTGCCCAACGAATCCAGCCTTGAGGCCTATGCCAAGGAGCAGAAGCCTGCACCCGTACCGGCTGGCTGGACCCCTCCGCAGCCGCCGCCGCCGCCGGTGTTTTCGGGTAATCCCGCCGACCTCGGCAAGCAGTGGGTGACGACGCCTAAGAAGAAGTGAGTAGACGGGGCGGGATAATGACCCGCCGGGCAACGCGGCCTGCGGGCTGCATCGTTATTTCATCCCGGCGGAGTGCTCCATAAGGAACGCTCCGCCGGTGTGGTTTATGCCATCGTTGCTCTTTCCGGCCGATTACAACTCTCGCAGCGCCTGGGCCGGACGCACCGTCATGATCGGCAACGACCCGACCAGACCGATGCCCAGCGTTACCAGCGCTCCTCCGGCCAGCGTCCCGAGGACGATCCACCAGTCGGGCGACCAGCCAAAGTCGAACAACTGGGCAATGACATACCAGGCGCCGGCAATGCCAAGCGCAAAGGCCACCGATGCGAGGATCGCAGCGAGCAGGCCATATTCGAGTGCCTGAACGCCGAGTATTTGCCCGCGCGTCGCGCCCAGCAGCTTCATGATGACGCTGTCATAGCTGCGAGCCTGCCGCGAGGCGGAGATCGCGCCGACCAGCACCGCGATCCCGGCGAGGATCGCGACGGACGCGGCTACCATGATCGCGGCGGCCATCTGCTCCAGCAGGCTACTGACCTGGCCGATAACCTCTCCGACTTCGATCACAGAGAGGCTGGGAAAAGTATCGAGCAGCGCCTGGGTCGTCGCTGCATCATGTTTTTTGTCCATGGTCAGCGTTGCGGAAAGGCTGTGTGGAGCTGCTGCCAGGGTATTGGGCGACATCACCATGATATAGTTGAACCCCATCGTGTCCCACTTGATCTTGCGCAGTGAGGCGATGCGGACTTCGATCGGCCGGCCGAGAACGTTGACAGTCATCGTGTCGCCGACGCCGATATTCATGATCCGCGCCGCCTCTTCGTCGAGCGAGATAAGGGGGGGGCCGGCATAGCCGACCGGCCACCACTTGCCCTGCGTCACCTCGCTGCCTTCCGGTATTTCGGCGCTGTAGGTGACGCCTCGTTCGCCGCGCAGGAACCACGCGCCTTCGGGGATTGTCTCGAGGTCCGCGACGCGCTGCCCGCCATAGGCGGTGATTGTTCCCCGCAGGACAGGAACGATGTTGAGTTCAACTTCCGGAGCTTTGCTGCGAACCAGCGTTTCGAACTGCGATCTTGCGCCCGACGGGATATCGAGCACGAACAGGTTCGGCGCCCGTTGCGGGACGCTTCGCGCGATTTCGTTGGCAAGGCTGGTCTGGATGCCGGCCAGAGTGACGAACAGGGTGAGGGCAAGACCCAGCGCCACCACCAGCGGGGTGGTCTGCGCACCGGGGCGATAAAGGTTGGCGATGGCGAGCCGCAGCAATGGCTGGCGCGGCGGGGGCAGGCGGCGGGCAATCCTTCCCACCAGTTTACCCAGAAGCATGAGTAGCAATAACACGACCGCAACCGCACCGAGGACTGCCGCTGAAAACAGCGGTTCCCGGGCGGTTATCAGCGCGAGTACGACCAGCGCGACCAAGGCTGTACCGGCACGCATAAGGGTCCGCCTGTCGAGGCTGGTGATGGTGTCGATTTGCGAGCGAAAAATGGCAGCGGCGGGATGCCGCCGCGCCCGGGCCAGCGGCGGTAGCGTGAAAATCACGGCCATGAGGAGACCATAGATCGCGCTTACCAGCAAGGGGAGGGGCTGAAGCTGGAAGCCCGGCCGGACCGGTAGCAGGTCGCCGGCCAAAGTGACGACAAGCACAGGCAGCAAAGCCCCGACGATCAGGCCGCCTGCAATACCGAGCAGCGCAACGGTACCAATCTGGAGCAGGAACACCCGCTCGATATCGGCCGATGTCGCGCCCAGCACCTTCAGCGTCGCGATTGGTCCCCGCTTTTGCCCGAGATAGGAGGTTACGCCGTTGCTGACCCCGATGCCGGCAATGACAAGGGCAGCGAGCCCGATCAGCGACAGGAACTGTCCCATCCGCTCGATGAACCGCGTCGTCCCGGGGGAGGCGGCCTCGCGATCCTTGAACGACCAGCCCTCGCCCGCATAACGGCCCTCAAGCCGTTTGCGCAGCGCCTTCGCATCGGTCCCGGTCGGGGTGCGCAGACGATACTTGCTTTCATAAAGGCTTCCCGGCTGGATCAGCCCGGTCGCGCGTAGCCCCTCGAGCGAAACAATCGCCACCGGACCGAGCGTGAAGCCTTCTCCCAGACGATCCGGCTCGTTGGAGACAATGGCGGAGACGGTGAAGCTGCGCGCTCCATAACGCACGCTGTCGCCTACCTGAAGATCAAGCCGGTCGGACAGGCCTTGTCCGATGATGATCTCATTTACGGAAAGAGGGCGGTACATGCCGGTTTTCAGCGTCAGCGTGCCATAAAGCGGATAGACGTTGTCGACGCCCTTCAGTTCGGTCAGGACGCGGTCAGGACCGTTTTTACTGTCGCCGTCTTTACGCTGCGCCATCGCCCGCATCCTGATCGTTTCGCTCAGCGTTCCAAGATCGCGCAATTTGCCGAGATACTTCGCGTCCAGTTCGCGCTGGGTCAGCGCAATCTCCAGATCACCGCCGAGGATTGCCTGACCGCGCGCCGACAATTCTTCGGCAATGGATGATGCGAGACTGCCGATCGCTGACAAGGCCGCAACTCCGAGGAACAGGCAGACCAGGAGCAGCCGCAGACCGCGAAAGCCGATATGCAGATCGCGCCGTGCGATGCGCCAGGCGATCGGCCAGGAAAGCGGTGTCATGACCGGACTCCCGGCGCCGGCACTCTCCGGCCAGTGATGACCCCGTCACGCATTTCGACGATGACGTTGCAACGATCGGCGAGTCCCGTGTCATGCGTGATGATGATAAGTGTTGCACCGCTTTGCCGCTGGCGCTCGAACAGCAGGGTGATGATGGCTTCTCCGGTCGCGGCGTCGAGATTGCCGGTTGGTTCGTCGGCAAAAAGTAGCGCAGGTCCGGGTGCCACGGCGCGCGCGATAGCGACGCGTTGTTGCTCTCCGCCCGAAAGCTGCGCCGGGTAATGGTCCAGACGATGCCCCAGGCCGACCGCCCGCAATTCCGCCTCGGCGCGCGCAAAGGCGTCGCCATGGCCCGCCAGTTCCAGTGGCACCGCGACATTTTCGAGCGCGGTCATGGTTGGCAGCAGATGGAAACTCTGCAAGACAATACCGATGCGCCCGCGCCGCGCGCGGGCCAGTTCGTCCTCGTCAAGTTTCCCGAAATCTACGCCCGCAACCTCGACCGTGCCGCCGCTGGCGCGCTCCAGACCCGACAGCACTGCGAGCAGCGAGGATTTTCCTGACCCCGATGCACCCAGGATGGCTAGACTTTCACCATAGCCGACATCCAGATCGACGCCTTTCAGAATTTCGACCGGCGCTGCTTTTGTTCCCAGCGTAAGCGTGACATTGCGCGCGCGCACCGCCATATCGGTCGTGTCGATGTTATTGGGCATGAACGGGAGAATTCCTCTGATACGTCAATCTGTAACGGCTACGGGTTCAGCAAGGAGAACCGTATTTGCAACCCTGATTATGCTGGCAGTTGCTGCATGCTCTTCACCCGACACGGGAGGGAATGGCAAGGCTGAACCGGCGGGCGTGGCTGCGAACGCCGATAAACCGGTTGGTGCTGCAACATCGATTCCGGCCGCCGACAGCAAATTTATCGTCGTGTTCGGCGATAGCCTGTTCGCAGGTTATAATCTCGGTGCCGATGAAGGATTCGCTCCGGCCCTCGAACGGGTGCTTAATGCAGCGGGGACGAAGGCGAGCGTGTTCAATGCGGGCGTATCGGGCGATACGACTGCGGCTGGCGCGCAGCGGCTTGCTTTCACGCTGGATGGACTGCCGCGTAAACCCGACCTCGTTATCGTTGGACTGGGTGGTAACGATATGCTGCGCGGACTCGATGCGGCACAAACTCGCCAGAATCTGGAATCGATTGTGGCCCAGTTGAAACAGCGCGGAATAGCGGTGATGCTTTCGGGCATGGTCGCCGCACCCAATCTCGGCCCGGACTATGCGGCGGAGTTCAATCCTATCTATGCCGATCTCGCCAGAAAGCACGACCTCCCGCTCTATCCGTTTTTTCTTGATGGGGTCATAACCGACCGATCGTTGATGCTGCCGGATGGGATCCATCCCAACGCCAACGGGGTCGAGGTTGTGGCCGGGCGAATGGAGCCTCTTGTCCGGCGTTCCGTGACCGCGCGGGACTGACCCGATCATTCAGCCGGCCCCTAAGGGGTATTCGGCGTCTTGAGCCGCCGGAACCCAACAATGGCGAAGATCCATGAAATCGCCATGATAACACCGGCAAAGAGAAATGGGGCGCCATGGCCGATCCCCTGATAGATCGTGCCGGATACCGCGGGTCCGGCGATGCGGCCGAGACTGGAAGCGCCTTGGGTCAGGCCCATGACAAGGCCGCGATCGCTGTCATCGGTAAGGTCCGACGTCAGGGTCTGGATCGCAGGATTGTAGAGGCCCAGACCGATGGCGATGAGCCCCATGGAGATCAGCAGGCCCGTGGATGTATGCGCCAGTCCAAGCCACACCAGCCCTACCCCGTTGAAGACGATGCCCGCCTTGGCAACCCATGCGCTGCCAAAACGGCGCGCAAGGGGAGCGGACGCGCCGCCCTGAAGCAGCGCCGAGACAAAACCGACACCGGCAAAAATGAAACCGACATCGCGCGGCCCAAAACCGAACCTGTCATATGCTAGGAAGGCAAGCGATCGAAATGGGAACGGTACTCATTGATTCATCGCGCTTACGAGCGCTGACGACAATGTCATCCCCATACGGGCTTGCTTCATTTACGCTCGTTTGCGTTTCCGGCTGCGTCGACGTTTCCGTTTGAGCGATGGCAGGTGATGCAAGAAACAGCACCGGAACGGCGATGCCAGCGAGTAGAATTGTTTTATTTGACCGCATGTTAAACCTCCCCAGGTTTGTTTCGTCGATGGATATGTGGCAGCTTGACATCAATCAGTTCCGGAGCAATTTGTCCGGACAAATATCAATTATCCATTCTGCGGTCATATTGGTTACATCGGTAACGCTGCTTCTCACCGCGCCGATTAAAGAGCAGGGCCTCCCCCATGCCGGTTGGCCGGTGAAACGCGAGGCATGGCCGTAGCTGAGCTACCCCAGCTCGGACATGCCAATGCTTTTGGATGAACCGGTGCGGAAGTCGGCGCGATTCTAGATCGCCGAGCCAGCTTTCAGTTCTTCGATCTCCGCGTCATTCAGTCCAAGCAACCCACGGTAAATCTCGTCATTATGCTGACCAACCTCGGTAGGCGCCGGCGTACGAACACTCGCGGGTGTTTCGGACAGTTTTGGAAAGCAATTCTGCATCCGGAACTTGCCCCAGCGCGGACTTTCCATTTCGATCAGCGCATCGCGTGCCGCAAAATGGGGGTCTTCGATCATTTCCGGCGCACGATAGATTTTCCCGGCCGGAACGCTGTGCTTCACCATCAGCGCCTCGAGCTGATCGACTGTCAGCGTCCTGGTCCACTCCGCGATCAGGTCGTCCAGTTCTTTCTGATTCTCTCCGCGCGCCAGATGGGTCGCGTAGCGCTCGTCTCGTGCAAGTTCGGGCCGCCCCATCGCCTCGCACAGACGGCCAAACACCGTGTCCTGATTCGCTCCGATCAGATATTCACCGTCAGAGCAGGGGTAGACGTTGGAAGGTGCAACGCCTTCGAGAATGGAACCCGAGCGCGTTCTGATATGGCCGGATACATCATATTCGGGGACGAGGCTTTCCATCACCTGCAGAACAGCCTCATAAAGCGCACTGTCGACGACCTGGCCCTTGCCGGTCCGTTCCCGCGCGTGCAGCGCCGCGAGCGCGCCGAGGCAACCATAAGTGGCGGCAAGGCTGTCACCGATCGAAACGCCCATCCGGCTGGGCGCGCGGTCGGGATCACCGACGATATAGCGCCAGCCGCCCATGGCTTCGCCTATTCCCCCAAAACCGGCGCGGCCGGAATAGGGGCCGGTCTGGCCGTAGCCGGATACGCGCACAATGATGAGCCGGGGATTTATTGCATGAAGCACATCGGGCCCCAGACCCCATTTCTCGAGTGTGCCGGGTTTGAAATTCTCGATCAGGATGTCGGCGTGCGCAACCAGTTTGCGGACAATTTCCTGGCCTTCGGGAATGCGCAGATTGGCCGATACCGACTTCTTGTTGCGCGCTACGACTTCCCACCAGAGCTTGGCGGTGCCATGCCCCCAGTTGCGCATCGGATCGCCACCGCCCTTGCCGTCGACATGGGGGGGCTCCACCTTGATGATCTCTGCACCCATATCGCCGAGCAACTGGCCGCAGAACGGGCCCGCGATCAGCTGACCCATCTCGACAACGCGGATATCCTTAAGCGCGCCCTGATTTTCCATCGCTACCATCCTTTTTTCGATAAGTTATGCCGGCACGGGCGTGATGCCCGGCCCCGGAAAAGGGGCGGTCCTGCTGACTGCCGCCGGCAGCTCACGCGCCATCATCTGCGACAGCCACCGCGAAGCGTCGATCAATCGGTCAAGCTCTACGCCGGTCGTCACATCGCTGCGCTCCAGCATGTAAACCAGGTCTTCGGTCGCGATATTGCCGGTGGCGTTGGGCGCAAACGGGCAACCACCGATACCGCCAAGCGAGGCGTCCAAAATGGTTGCACCAGCTTCCACTGCCGCCCAGGCGTTGCCGAGGCCGGTATTCCGTGTGTTGTGAAGATGCACCCGGATCGGGATGTCGCCCGCCATGGCGTGCGCGCGCGAAACCAGTTTGTGAACGCGGGCGGGCACCGCCACGCCGATCGTGTCTGCGAGTGCAATGTCCACCGGACCTGCCGCCAGCAGCTGCTCGACCAGCCGCAATACGTGATCAGGTTCGACTTCCCCTTCGAAGGGACAGCCGAATGCAGCGCCGATCGTCACTTGCGCGCGACGTCCTTCCTGCCGCGCCAGCCGGATGATGTCGCAAGCCACTTCGGCCGATTCGAGAGAGGTTTGTCCCTGGTTGCGCTGGGCGAAGCTGTCTGATGCAACGCAGATTGCACCGATTTCCTTCACCTGCGTTTCCAGTGCGCGTAGTGCGCCGCGCTTGTTCATGACAAGGCCGATGGTGATGACGTCGTCGGGCAGTTCGAGTCCTGCAATAACGGCTTCGGCATCGGCCATTTGCGGAACGCGATCGGGCCTTGCGAAACTGGCGACCTCGATCCGCTTCACGCCGGCCGCAACGGCGCGATTGATCAGTTCGATCTTGGTCGCGGTATCAAGGTGGACTTTTTCGTTCTGAAGACCGTCGCGCGGGGCAACCTCGATAATTTCTATTGGAGTCTGGGGCATGCCATTCATCTGTCGCGCTTCGTCCGATTCTCTGTCACCGGCCCATTTGTGGCAGGATAAAGACTAGGTTGTATCAAGTGGATAGGGCCATGTGCAACGAACGGGTTATCCACTGTTCGACTGTCGAACCACATGAAAATCTGTCCGGACAAGTCGTAATGCGAGTCATATGGCAAATTTTATCGACAGGCGGATGAATCTCCAGTGGCGGACTGCTTATTCATTCTCAAAGACGCAAGATCACATGCAAGTGTCAGGCGACTGCCGGCCACATTAAAATTTCTGCCGTGGAAATGGCGGGGGAGCGGGATGCCGCCGGTTGAGGAAAGCTCGCCTTGTCATGCAGGCATTTTCCCGCTGGAGCATTGAAATATCGGTAGCTCGCCTCCGGAAATATTGAGGGAGGTTATTAGTGCTGCAGCCAGATATTTCGAATTCGACGCCGGCGCTGGCGCGAGAAGAGTGGGCCAGCGGGGGCCGGGTTGTTTTTGCGGCTGCCACAGGCCTCGGTGTGGGCGTCACCCTGTTCGGGATCATTTCGGGCATGTTCATCGTCCCGATGCAGAACGAGTTCGGACTGACCAGGATGCAGGCATCCATTGCACCGATGGCGGGGCTGGGGGCAGCTCTGCTCACGCCGATTGCCGCAATCATCATCGATCGCAACGGCTCGCGGCCGGTGGCCATTGTGGGACTGATTCTGCTTGCGGTCGCCTATCTCATGCTTGCATTCATGCCGACCAATGTCGTTGTCTTATATTCGATCGTTGCGTTCATCGCGCTGATCGGCACGATGTCGAGCACGATCGTGTTCAGCAAGGGCGTCGCGACCTGGTTCGTCAAGAATGCGGGTCTTGCCTTTGCCTTGACGATGACCGGAACATCGGTGGTCGCGGCTATCGCGTTTCCGGCGCTCGGCTATGCAATCGAACAATTTGGCTGGAGGGCAGGGTATCTGGTGCTGGCAGCGATGGTTGTCCTGGTGGGACTGCCGGTCGTTTTTTTATGGTAGTTGATCGCCGCTTAGCGGGCTGGAATCAGGAACGATGAGAGTTTGCTGAGCTGGCTTGCCTCGTTGCACATCGGGCGGCGCACGCGAGCATTGCCGAGGCCGGTATATGGTGCAGGCGGTAATCCTGTTGCATGCCGGTTTCAATTCTGTAATTGAAATTGTCCGGACAAATTTGGCTGTCGAGACGGGAAAGGGGAGCCGGAATGGAGTTTCTAGTAACCAACGAACTGACCATCCTGAGGTGGATTCACATCCTTGCCATGGTTTACTGGCTGGGTGGCGAGTGGGGTGTGTTCCAGACGAGTTATAACGTCATCAATCGCAACCTGACACTTGATGAACGCAAGCGGCATATGGAAACTGCCTACCGCATCGATATTCTGGCGCGGACCGGTATTGTGCTGCTGTTGCCGCTCGGCCTTCACATGGGCAAGCTGTTCGGCTTCGTCCCGTCGCTCGAAGGGAGCGCAATCTGGTGGATGTGGCTGTTCTTTTTCATCTGGCTGGCGATGACCTGGACGGCGTTCATCAAGCGCGAAACCGATATCGGCCTGGTCGTCACCAAGACCGAGGAAATCCTGCGCTATCCTCTCATCATTGCGCTGTTTGCCATCGCTTTCATGGCGTTCAACGGCAGCGGACCTGTGGAAACGGGACCGGGTAACTATTGGTATCCGACCAAGATTGCGCTCTATGCCTGGGCGCTGATCATTGGCTTGTTCCTGCGCCTGATCATGCGTCGCTGGACGGAACGTTTCCGTATCCTCGCGCAAGGAGACAATCCGGCTCAGCAGGCGGCACTGGAACGTGAAATCGGTTATGGGCGCATCGCCGCCTATATCTACTGGATCACGATCTCCGGCGTCTGCTTCCTCGGAGCCGTGAAGCCCTTCTGACGAAAGGCAGCCACGCGACCCCGCCCTGCTGGTCTTTGATCAATAGGGCGGGGACGGACTCCAGCCGCAGCGTGCGATGTCCTTGAGCGAGTCGGGTAGAACGGGATCGTAGGGCGCGGCGAAATCAAATTCCGCTTCTTCCTCGGTCCATTGATTGACATGCCGGCCGCCGACGAACCGGATCAAGGATACAGCGCCCCAGCGCGCCCCGAACGGCCCGTGCCGGATGCCGGGAGGCCTCCAGAAATAGGCGCCCGGGTACATGGTCCCTTGCGGGCCGGAGATCGAGCCCGAAATGAGATAGGCTTCTTCGACAACGGGGTGCATTTCCTGCGATCCGCGGCCATTTGTCGGAACCGCCTGTGGCAGGATCAGTGACAGGAAGGTTCGTTCGCCGGTGACGGGATCGGTACGCAAATTCTTTCTTGAAATGCCGAGATGGCGTAGCTTGGGATCGTTCAGCGAAAGATCCCACGGCATCGCGACGGCATCGAGAAAGGGGATGGCCCGTTCCGATGTCTCGGCCGAGCCATCGCCCATTCCCGGCAAGAGTTCGGGCTCCTCGCTATAGAATGCGAGGATGACGCACCCTTCTGCGGATCGCATCCGGTGCCGCGACCATCCTGCTGGGAGGAAGGCATAGCTGTCCGCCGCATAGACCTGATCGTCCATCTGCAATGAGCCTTCGAGAACATAAAACTCCTCATCGGCAGCGATATGTTCAGGTCCTTCGCGAGACCAGCCCGGCGGGTAGCGCATCAACACTGTGCATGCCCCGGTGTCGGGGTTGCGGCTGAGCAATTTATACTCGGCATCGGGGCGGGCCAGCCCGTGTCCGATGCGGCGCCAGGGAAGGCATTGCGCCTGAATAAACTCTATGTGATCTCTGTCGTCCATAAACCCGCCTTGATCGCGATGCAGTTTTGTCGATCGAACTACCTTAGGAAATGATAGTCAAATGTCACTGGATATATGGAGAAGGACCGATGTGCAGTTAAAAGGGCTGGCGATGTTCCTGGCTATGACGATGGCGCTTGCCGGGAGCGCGAGAGCGCAAGTGCCTCAACCGGCGCAGGTTTTGCAGCAGGCGCCGCCAGCCGCGCCGGATTACGATCTGCCGTCCAGTTGGGCACGGTCTGGGGGCGGTACGCCTGACGAAAAGGATCGTCCTGCGGTTTTCTACGTCCATCCGACGACCGACCGTTCAATGGAACACTGGAATCAGGACAGCAGCGATGCGGCGAACAATCACTGGACCGATGTGAGCGTCATGGCGCGCCAGGCAGCCATTTTTGACCGCTGTTGCTCGGTATATGCACCGCGTTATCGTCAGGCTTCGCGCCTCGCTCTGTTCAATATGGAAGGGCGGGGCAAGGAAGCATTCGATCTTGCCTATTCCGATGTCGAGCGGGCGTTTGATCATTTCATCGCACGCATTGGCGACCGCCCGTTCATTCTGGCAGGCCATAGCCAAGGAGCCTTTCATCTCGCGCGGCTGCTGGAGCGCCGGGTTGACCAGACCGCGCTCGCGAACCGGATGATCGTCGCCTATGTGGTCGGGCTTAACCTTTCCGAAGGCGAGTTCGGCAAGACGTACAAGGCGATCGGGATTTGCGATAGGCCGCGGCAAGTGCGCTGTGTCGCGGGATGGAACGCGGTTTTGGGCGAGGCGGATCGCGTGCTCATCGCCCGGAACAGCGAAAAACGCTATGTCGAGCGTTACGGTGACGATCCCGGGAAAATGATCCTGTGCATCAATCCGCTAACCTTCGATCGGCGTAAGCCTGCCGCAAGGGATTCAGCGAGCGCGGGGGCCGCGCCCGGAGACCCGGGCGAAGGACCGCTGCGTAACCGTATCAGCGGCAAGGTTGCCGCGCACTGCGATAACGGATCGCTCGTTGTACAACCTGCCGCCGAGCTCGGGCTTGCGCCACTTCCCGGAGGAAGCATGCACTATCATGATTTCGGCCTGTTTTTTGCGGACGTCGAAAAAAATGTCGCATTGCGCATAAAACAGTATCGCAGGATGCACCGCATCCGGAACTGACAAGGAGCAGCGAACCGGCGCGGTGCTATTTGGTACGCATCGGTTTATCGCCTGTCGGACCATTTGACCGATAGGATCGCAGCGCCGGGCTGGAGCGGCTGTCATCAATGCGAAGATTATAGGGGAAGAGTATTTCATGGTGCAGAGCACGCGATTGGCGCTACTGGCGATTACCTGTATGGTATCACCGGACAGCGCACAACACGAGCAGGGGCCCGCCCATCTTCTCGAAAACCCCTCGGCCAATCCACTTGCGGACCCGCAATGGGAAGCCCTCTACCGCGACCGGTTTGCAACGCTGATGCGGAACCGCGGGATCATTCTTGATTATGATCCCATGGAAACGGTGCAAGGCGCAGACAAGGCCGTACCGTTGCCGGTCGCCTCGCCGGGCGAGCGGACTATCCGCAGCACTGCCGTTGATGAATCCGCCGCCTATGCGGCAGCCAGCAACGCCCGCGCCTTTATCGTGTGGAGAAACGGCAAAGTCGAACGCGCCGACTATTTCGGGAGCACCAGCCGGGACACGCAGTTGGTGTCGAGGTCGCTGTCCAAACCCCTGACCGCGATAGCAGTGGGGCGGGCGATCGCGCTCGGTCATATCGCTTCGCTGGACCAGCCGGTGGCCGATTTCATCACCGAATGGAAAGGAACGTCCAAAGCTGGGATGACCATCCGGCATCTGCTCGACATGCGCAGTGGATTGCTGGAGCAGATGGTCAGCGCTGATCCTGGCCATCCGATCAACCGGGCCTATATCGACCCTGACCATGGCTGGCATCTTGTGCATAAATATCCGCTGACACACACGCCGGGCAGCTATTATGGATATGGCAATGCAGCATCCGACCTTGTGGCGGTTGTCATCGAACGCGCAACGGGTTTGCGCTACGGCGATTTCATCGGTGGACAGGTGCTGCAGCCGATTGGTGCGGAAGGTGGCAGGATCTGGGTGAACCGTCCCGGAGGTCTGGCCCATTCCGGCTGCTGCATGACGCTCCCGGCCGAAAGCTGGCTGCGGCTCGGCATATTGTTGCTGGATGATGGTGTGGTGAACGGTCAGCGGTTGCTGCCTAAAGGCTATGTCTCCCAAATGGCAACGGGAACACCGCAAAACCCCCATTATGGCCTCGGCCTATGGGTCGCCGGCCCCTATACAGAACGTCGCGGTTTTGGTGCGGTCGGAAAACCCGGTCCCAAGGTTCTCCACGCCCGCCCGTATCGTGACAAGGACTTGTTCCTGTTCGATGGCAACGCCAACCAGGTTGTCTATATTTCGCGTGCCAGCCGGATGGTCGCACTGCGGATCGGGGACCATCCTCCTGCCGGCATGGACTGGGACAATAGCCGGATCCCGAACCTGCTGATCGGTGGGATCATGTGGAAAAAGGGCGAAGCGCGGCCGATCCCGCAGCGATAGACGGCGCAGCGATAATTGTTAGCCGGCGACGATGGCTTTCCACACCGGCTCGATAAGGGCAGCCGGATCATCGAGGATATGCGGCCACTTTTCGCGTGTAGCCTTCGTCCATCTGGCGGGCAGAAGATCCATTGGAACGCCGAACCGCCCGCTACCGATAGCCATCAGGTGACCGGGATGGTCGCCCATCTCCATCCAAGGGCGCCAAGCAACGACATTGGTGAAGCTGGCTTCGCACGGAACACGCGCCTGCCCGGGCTGTTCAAGGTCGCTTAACCTGGCGTGCATCGTCACCATTTCACTGTAGCGGAACGGCTCGCGCTTCTGGGGAGACGGCATGGCGGTACGGGTGACCTCGGTGAACCAGACATCATTTCCGCGCACCTCCGGCTGGCGGATATCATGTTCGAGAACGGTTCCAGGAGGCAGGCGAGGAACTTCCAGATGCAGCGTCGGCCTGAGGATGATCTGGTTGGGCGGGAGATTGCTGCGCGAATCCCTTACGGTTTTCCCGGTATAGGGAATAACGAACGCGCCGGGCGCTTCGCCTGTCTGCGGATCGAGGAAATGCGCGATCTCTCCGCTGGCGACGGCGAATGACCCGTCTGCCCGTTTGCGGAATCTCGTGAAAGTCGCGCCAACGACGTCCCACAAGGGCGTCACTTCGGAACCGACGACACCGAAATAGCTGCCGCTGATATAGCTGATGACAAGCTCTTCGGTAAGGGAGCCGCGCATTTTGATGTAAGCGAGAAAGCGGTCCTCGGGGCGATCGAAGTCGAGCGGCCGCCGGGTGGTGGTGGCCCTGAGGCTTGGTTCAATACCGATCGCAACCGACCCGGCGAGCAAACCAAGTGCGTGGCGTCGTCGAAGCATCATGACCTTCCTCCTTCAGAGCGGCAACGGCCGGTGGCCCGAGACTTCAAGAAGGCATAGTGTTTGCCCGGAGGAGTCGACGCATAGCAGCCCCCTATCCGATACGCGGACACATGACTGCCAATGCCGCAGCCCTTGGGAGGGGCCGTTACCTTTGAGACTCATTCACGCGAATTTCAGGCGCCGGTTGATAGTTTCGGAGCCTGACAGAGAGAGGAATAGGATGCGCTTGTTCAGAAATGCAATGGTGGCCTTGACTGCCGCACTCGCTATCACGGCTGTTCCCGCGGCTGCCAAGAGCAAGGCAAACCTGCCCCGGTTGACCATTGACGAGCTGCGTCAGAAATATGCTGACCCCGCCAGTAAATATATGAACATCGATGGGCTTGAAGTCCATTACAAGGATGAAGGAACCGGGCCGGTGCTGTTGATGGTGCACGGCTCGGAAAGCTCTCTGCGGACCTATGACCGGATCGCCGCAAAATTGAAGGACAAGTACCGGATCATCCGTTTCGACATTCCGGGCTATGGCCTTTCGGGGCGCATTTCCGACAGGGCGGCGGCGAGTGTGCAGCCCACCGACATTCCCGCCAAGCTGCTGGCCGCGCTGGGAGCAACCGAGGTCAATTGCGCCGGCGTGTCGAGCGGCGGGACCATGTGCATGTATCTCGCCGCCCGGCACCCTCAACTGGTGAAGCGGCTGATCCTTTCCAATATGCCCTCGGACCCGGTCAAGACCGATCATATGGTCCAGCCCGAAAGCTTTATTGCCGCCCAGAAACGGGCAAGCGAGACGGGGTATCGCGATCAGGTTTTCTGGAATGAATTCCTGACCTATTTTGCAGGCGATCCGGCGCGGATCAGCGAGCAGACGCGGCGGGAATATTATGATTTCAACCGCCGTACGCCCGAAAAGCATCCGATCGCAATGATCGCCCGTATCGGTGACGGCAAGGAAGCGCGCGTCCTCATGCAGGCGGTGAAGGTGCCGACGTTGATCATCTGGGGCGGCAAGGATCATCTCCTTCCCGTTTTTGCCGCAGACAACCTCGCGGGTTATCTCCCCAATGCGCAGATTTCCAAGCTGATCATGCCGGATGTGGGGCATTACCCGCCGCTGGAATCACCGGAGCGCTTTGCCGAACTGATCCGCGTCTACCTTGAGGATGTTGTGCCCACCCCCTGAATAGGGCCCGTTTTCCGGATACCGGATAAAGCACAGGTCCGCCTGTTTGTGACGCTTGCCGGCTTCTATCCGTCCGGATCATCTTTTGACACGGAGCGAATGTGGCCGAAGCGCTGAACCTTTATGAAAAACTGTGGCGCAGCCACATTGTCGCCGAACTTCCGACCGGCGAGACGCTGTTATACATCGACCGGCAGATTGTGCATGAGGTCAGCAGCCCGCAAGCCTTTGCTTCCTTGCGCGCTGCCGGACGGTCCTTGCGCCGGCCGCGCACGCATCTGGCGGTTGCCGACCACGCGGTTCCGACGCGGCAGCGCTTCGGTCCGATTGCCGACCCTCTGGCCCGCGCGCAGGTCTCCGAATTGCAGGCCAACGCCGCCGCATTTGATGTTCCCTATCTCGAACTGGAGGGGGAAGGGCAGGGGATTGTCCACGTCGTCGGGCCTGAACTCGGCTTCACTCTGCCAGGGATCACGCTGGTTTGCGGCGACAGCCACACCACGACCCATGGTGCGTTCGGCGCTCTTGCCTTCGGTATCGGAGCAAGCGAGTGCGGCACGGTCATGGCGGCGCAATGCCTGTCCCAGCGCAAGGCGAAGACGATGCGTGTGGAACTGACGGGCCAGCCCGGGCCCTGTGTGACCGCCAAGGATGTTGCGCTGGCTTTCATCGCGCAGGTCGGTGCGCTCGGTGCGCAGGGCCACGCGATCGAATATACCGGCCCGGCGGTCCGCGACATGTCGATGGCGGCGCGGATGACCTTATGCAACATGACGATTGAAGCTGGCGGGCGGATCGGGCTGATCGCTCCGGACGACGTCACGTTCGATTATATCAAGGGTCGCCCGATGGCACCCAAGGGCGCGCGCTGGGCCGAAGCTGTCGCTTATTGGGCGTCATTGCAATCGGATGAGGGAGCAGCTTACGACCGGACGGTGCAGCTGGATCTTTCGACCATCGAGCCGCAGGTGAGTTGGGGGACAAGTCCTGAAGAGACTCTGCCGATATCCGCTGCTGTGCCGGATCCGGCCTCCATGGCCGATGAAGGCGCGCGGCGTCATGCCGAAAAGGCGCTGGCCTATATGGGGCTGACTCCCGGAACGCCGCTTGAAGACATAGAGATTCAGCGGGTCTTCATCGGGAGTTGCACCAACGGCCGCATCGAGGACCTGAGAGCGGCAGCCGATGTCGTGCGGGGCCGCAAGGTCGCGCCCGGCGTCATGGCCATTGTTGTTCCGGGCTCCACGGCAACCCGGCAGCAGGCGGAAGCCGAAGGGCTGGATCGCGTCTTTCTTGATGCCGGTTTCGAATGGCGTCACGCGGGCTGTTCGATGTGCGTCGCAATGAACGATGACCGCCTCACTGCGGGGGAGCGCTGCGCCAGCACTTCCAACAGGAACTTCGAAGGGCGCCAGGGCCCGGGCGGGCGAACCCATCTGATGAGTCCCGCCATGGCTGCCGCCGCCGGCATCACGGGCCGGCTCACCGATGTGCGAAAGCTTCTTGCATGACGATCAAACCCTTTACCACCCTGACCGGGATCGCCGCGCCCCTGCCGGAAGAGAATATCGATACCGATGTGATCTATCCTGCGCGTTTCCTCCTCATCACCGCGCGCGAGGGGCTGGGTGCTTATGCGTTCCATGACCGGATGCACCGCGAAGATGGTAGCCTGATCGATAGTTTCGTGTTGAACCGGGCGCCTTGGGACGAAGCATCCATCCTCGTTACCGGCGCCAATTTCGGGTCCGGGTCAAGCCGCGAGCAGGCTGTCTGGGCTCTTCTGGGGCGGGGTATCACTTGTGTCATTGCACCGAGTTTCGGCGAGATTTTCTATGCCAATTGCTTCCGCAACGGTGTCTTGCCGATCCGCCTGTCCCCGGAAGAGGTGCAGCGCCTGTCCGATGCGGCTGATACCGGAAAACCCTTTACCGTCGATCTCCCGGCCCAACAGATCATCGCGGCCGGATTAGCTCCTGTACCATTCGGGATAGCGCCCGACCGCAAGGAGGCGTTGCTTGAAGGATGGGACGAAACGGCCATTCTGCTCAACAATTACGGCAAGGACATTGCCATCTTTGAAACACAACAGGCGGCGCAGCAGCCGTGGCTCCATGACGAGGAAGAAACAGTTCGATGACGGATGACCTTTCTGCAAATTATGCGCGGGCGTACAATAACCAGGTCGGGTTCGGACAGCGTCCGGCGCTGATCCTGATCGATTTCTGCCGGGCCTATTATGAGCCGGATTGCGATCTTTATGCGGGCGAGGGGGCAGTGAAGGCCATCGAATCGGCGCTGCGGGTGCGTGCTGCGGCGCGCGAGGCGGCGGTGCCGGTGATCCTGACGAATGTGGTCTATCATGAAAGCGGCTGGAATGGCGGCCGCTTCTTTGAAAAAGCTATGCCTCTCAAGAACTTCACTGCCGGTAACCCAATGGGGGCATGGGGGCCCGGACTTGAGGCCGAAGCGGATGAGCTGGTCGTCCCGAAGCAATATCCGAGCGCCTTCTTCGGCACCTCGCTCGCCTCGACGCTGACGGCCGCCGGTATCGATAGCGTGCTGCTCACCGGGCTGACCACCAGCGGCTGCGTCCGTGCGAGTTGTGTCGATGCGATGTCACATGGTTTCCGCACTGCGGTGATTGCCGATGCATGTGGTGATCGCCATGCCGCGCCGCATGACGCCAACCTGTTTGACATGAACGCCAAATATGCCGACGTCGTCAGCGAAGAAGATGCGATCGCATTTCTGCGGAGCCTCGCCTGATGTTGAAGCGCGCCTACACCGATTGCCGCTATGGTCAGATGCATTATCTCGAAGGAATATGCGCTCAGCCGGCCGCGCCGACGCTCGTCCTGTTGCACCAGAATCCATCATCATCCTATGAGTATCGCGCGCTTGTCGAGGAGATGTCGCGCGACCGGCGGGTGATAGCCTTTGACACGCCTGGTTATGGCATGTCGGATGCGCCGCCCTCTCCCCCGGGCATGACCGGTTATGCGGCTGCCTTTTCTGATGCGATCGATGCGCTCGGCCTCGAAGGACCGCTCGATGTTTACGGCTTCCACACCGGGACGTTGCTGGCGGCCGAATTGGCCATCGCCCGGCCCGACAAGGTTGGCCGTATCGCCATGACCGGTATTCCGATGTTCGATGCGGCGACGCGTGCGGAGAAATTGGCCGAAGCCCAATCGGTGCCCGAACCCGAAGAGAGCGGTGAACCGACCATGGCGTTGTTGCGCAACCTGTGGGCCTATACCGTGACGCAACGCGACCCGCGGATGCCGCTTGAAAAGGCCGTCTGGGGTTTTGCCGACAAGGCCCGTGTGCTGCATCGTTTCAGTTGGGCCTATCAAGGCGTCTGGGCCTATGATTTCGAGCGCCTCAAACTGGTGACGCAACCGGGATTGCTTGCCCAGAGCCACGAAGATTTGCTCGACATCTCAAAAGAAGCTGCGGCGCTCATGCCCGATATGACCGTCGTCGAACTACCCGGATTTGATCGGGACCTGTTCGATGTCGGGGTAAAGGAATTGTCCGCCGTTCTGCGCGATTTCTTTGAGAGCCTCTGACGGTAAAAAAGCGGGTGCCTCCTTGTTTCCGGCAAGGAGGCACCCGCTTTTCAAGCCCGTAACCGCGTTCAGGTAACCGCGGCTTCCTCTTCCAGGCTGTTGTACATCGCCTGTTTCCACAAGTAGCTGCGGCGTTCATCCGGGTTTCCGGCGATGTCCTGCAGCTTGATTTCCTGCTCGGTCTTGCCCGATCCGTTGGCCGCTTCCATCATTTCCTTGTTGGCGATGGTCTGCGTCTGGACAAAGCTCTTGGCAACCGCGCGGCGCTGCCGTGCGAACAGGTCGAGCACGGTATCCGGGTCCGCATTGTCATTATAGATCGACAACAGCTTGTCGGACAGATTCCAGATGTCGTGAATGCCCGAATTCATGCCGAAACCGCCAAGCGGATTGTTGAGATGGGCGGCATCACCGACCAGAAGCACGCGGCGATCGCGGAACGACTTGGCGACGCGCTGATGGACCCGGTACAAGGTGCGGTGTTCGGTTTCGACCTTGACGTCGGTTCCCAGCAGCCGCCGGAAGACATCATCCTTGTTCGCATCCGATAACAGTTCCTCGTCCGTTGCGGCCGGGTCTGTGGGGACCAGCACACGCCAGAACTCCGGGACACGCAGCAACACGAACCACTCTTCGGAATCGGCCACATAATTGACCGAGGCCATGTCCCCCAGATGCTTTTCGATCGGGTAGTCGGTCGAGAGCGTCAGGAACCGTTCCGGGTAGGTGAAACCTTCAAATTCGGTTCCGGTCCACTTGCGGATCGTGCTGTTCGCACCGTCCGCTGCGATGAGATAATCGGCGCGGATTGTTTCGATCGCGAGAGGCGTTTCCACCTTGACCGTAACGCCATCGGCATCCTGTTCGTAGCAGAGGACACGATGCGAAAACAGGATAGAGCCGGGCTTTTCCTTCTCCAGCTTTTCGGTCAGCAGACGCGTGAGCTTATATTGCTCGCACTGCAACCGGAACGGATATGCGCAAACATCGTCCAGTTCGGACAAGTCGAATTCCACGACCGCACCTGATTTGCGATTGCGGTAATGATAGACCGGCGCGCGCAATCCCAGCGCGTCAAGTTCTTCGAAAACGCCGAGCGACGCCATCATGTCGAGCGTCGGCGGGTGCATTGTCGATGCGCGCATGTCCTGCGGGCAGCTGGGCAACGCTTCGACAAGAAGAACGTCAAGGCCGGCCTTGGCCAGCCGATAAGCGGCTGTTGCACCGACGGGTCCCGCTCCTGCTATCAATATCTGCGTCTTTTTCACGCGCCGATCCTCGCTTTCAATGGTTCATCTTAACGCGAACTTTCATCGTTCGGTCCGAGCATAGCCAATATGCCCGTCCTGCAATGATCTCCCGCTCGCGTCTGTTCGACAGATGATCAAATAATGCTGCTTTCCTATAAGGAGCCGTCCGATGTGATGATGTACCGGCAATAATCGTCCGGTAGTCGGATAGACGGGCGACGCTGGCCTAGCCGAAACAAAATGAGGAGGAGCCCATGGTTTCAATCAACAAATCGCGCCGCCGCCTGTTGGCTGCGGGCACCGCCGTACTGGGTCTGACATTGATCCCGGCACGGGCTCTGGCCCGGCCCGCCGTTCCGTCGTCCACCCGTTTTGAGCTTGTGACGCCCAAGGGGCGTTCCGTCGAAATTTTCCAATGGTGCCCGCACCGCAAGCCAGTCGGCACCATTCTCTTTTCGCACGGCGCAAATTCCGCGCCGCGATATTATGAACGCCTCATCGCATATTGGGTGGGGGCGGGTTACAGGGTACTGGCGCCGCTTCATGTGGACTCCAAGGAGCACCCCCAGACTGCAAACTATGCCGGCCTTGCGAGTTGGGCAGCGCGCATAGAGGATATGCGGTTGCTTGCTGTTGAACTAGGCAACAGCGCCTTCATCGTTGCCGGGCATAGTTATGGGGGATTGACCGCCATCGCCATGGGCGGAGGGGTATCGCTGGTGCCGCAGGGCGTGGACGGGCCATTATATCATTCGGGAACGCTGGCCGTTGTCGCCTTTTCGCCACCTGCTCCAATTCCGTCGCTCACAGGAGCGGACGGCTATGCGCCGATGAAGGTGCCCGCGCTGATCCAGACCGGAACGCGCGACGTTCCGCCAGGCGTCACCGCTCCCGATGCATGGGAGGGGCATCTCGCACCCTATCATGCCGCGCCGCACGACCGGCACCATTATGCGCTGGTACTTGAAGGGGTGGATCATTATTTCGGCGGACTGATCGGTCGCAGCGACGTCGCCGGACCGCAGACGGCCCGGCAACTCAATCAGGCGGGGGATATCACAACCCTGTTTCTCCAGGCGTTTGCCGGCGCAAACAAAAGCGCGCGCCGATTGCTCGACGCGCGCCTTTCTGCTGAAGGAGAGGTCCGGTTATACCGGAAATGACCTGCGGCCGGGTCAGCGTTGCGCGATGTCGGTGATTGTTGCCGAATAGGTTTCGGTGGTTTCCTTCGCGGCCGCTTCCGATGCGTCCTTGCGGGCAAGATAATAAAGCCGGTTGAGAAAACTCTGACGCCATGCTTCGCGTTCTTCGAGCGCCTGCTGGTCGAACTGCAACGTCTCGATGCCGGCAGCAAGATCGATGCCATGTGTTTTCGCCACCCGTTCCGCCGAATCCAGCCGGTCGCGCAAGACGTTGATTTCGCTTGCCAGGACCATGATCATCGACATGGCTTCGTCGAGCCCCGGCGTATCGTAGAATTGAGGCCGCTTGCCGCGGGCATCGCGGATTGCGCGGGGATAGTTGTTCTGGGCAGGTTGGTTCATGCTGCTTTCGCCTGTGCTTCGGGTTTATGGCCAATGAGAACTTCCCAGCCGCCGCCAGGAGCAAATTCGCCGGCGGCGAACTCACGGTCGGCAACATGGGTCGCCGCATCTTCGCTATAACCGGCACTTTCGGCAGCCATGAATTCCATCACGGCCATCGGCGCGGTATCAAAGCGGACGTCGTCCCGGTTGAACCCGGCATTTTCCGCGAGCTGAATCTGGTCCATGTCGCGCATCGCGCCCCAGAAGGGCTCGTTATTGTACCAGGTTTCATTGTCGAGGATGAACTGGGTGAACGGGTCCATCAGGTCGAACGGCGGCAGATCGGCATGGATCATGAGGCCACCGGGACGCAGCAGGCGGAAGGTTTCGTCGAAAACCTTGGGCATCGCCTTGCCGCTGGTTTCGTGGAGCAGGATGTGGCTGACGACGAGGTCGAAATAGCCATCGGGGAAGCTCGTGCGCTCCGCGTTCATCTGTGCGAAATTGACTTCGAGACCCTTTCCGGCGGCACGTGCATGCGCATAGCGCACGACTGGACCGCCGGCATCGATGCCCCATACTTCCGCGTCTGGGAAGATTTCCTTGTAAGGCAGGGTCGAGTGACCCACCGTGCAACCCATGTCGAGGATGCGCTTCGGATTGAAGTCCGGCATGTTGCGCTTGAGATAGTTGCAGACGGACCGGCCCATGTCGTCATTATCGGGACCGGCATAGCCCATGGCATAGAGAAAGACCCCGCGATCGTAGAGCGCACCTACGGAAATATCGCCTTCGCACACTTCCGAATTATAGCCGCCCGGCATGCAGTGAATGTCGAGTGCGGTGACATAATGCGGCGCTTCGAACCCTTCGGGAATATCGAGCTTGGCGGCCGTGCCGTCCGAAAGCTGCTTGGCCTTGGCGTTCAGTTCGGGGAGTTGGCGATCAATCGCGTCGATCACCGCGTCCCAGAGGATTTCCTGTGCAATGCGATTGGCGGATGCGTAATGCTGGAAATAGATGTCCTTGACCATCGCCTTGCGAATGTCGCGCCGGTCTTTTGGCGCGTGACCATGTTCCTTTTCAAAGGCTTTGGCAGCGCGGCCGGCGTGGATGACGTGCAGGCCGGGCAACAAATTTCCCTGGATGAAACCTTTGAAGCTCTTGGCGAACTCCTGACGGGACGCTTCGTCATGATTCGAAACCGGCAGCATCGGGTGCGCCGCTTGTTGAAAGGTGTTGAGCATTGGACAAACTCCTTATCTGGGTACAGCATGGAGATTGTACGGACAAATGCAAGTTGCGCGCACGTGGTGTATCCGCCTATCGGTCAGCGGGGTGCGGGAGATAGCAAAGGTCGGCCGGATGCAGGCACTCTCGTCCTATTCTTGCCGACGTTACGGAGAAGATTAATCATATGAGCAAAATGCAGTTCACCCGCCGCGAAGGCCTCGGTCTCGCCGCTCTGGGACTCACGGCGGCCGCAACCCCTGCGGTTGCGCGTCGTTCGAATAAGCAGAAAATCAAATATGCGACCAAGATCGATTTCAATGATCCGATCTGGAACCGCGACACCTATGTCCGGATCGACGCCGACATCGACCCCACCAAGGAAAAGGTGGGCTGGATCAAGGGCAAGGCGTTCGGCATTCGCGACAATGAGAAGGTCCGGCCCCTGTTCGGCGTCGAGGGTTTCAGTGTCGTGCGAACCAAGCAGCTGGAAGATGGCAGCTACCGGCGCATGCTGCGCGAGATTGTCTTCTACCGGGATCTCGAAACCAAAAAGATCATGGAAGAATGGCACAACCCCTACACCAACGAAACCGTCAAGGTCGTGCCGATCGCCAATGATCCGTTCAACTTCACGATCAGCCAATGGGCGCCGGAGCCGCCGTCCTATGGCGGACTGCAGACTGAAAAGCCGCCGCGCCGTCCGTTTATCCAGGACTGGGAATATGGTCCGGATGGAACGATGATCCTGCGCACGGGCATCGACATGATCTATCCCAACGCGCTTCAGCCCGACAAATGGCCGCGCGAATCGTCGGGCCCGATGAACCGGGTATCCGAACATTTCATCTATGTGATGAAAAAGGCCGACGTGGAAAATCCCAACCTGACCCATATTCCGCATGAAGGTTCGTGGCAGCGCATTACGCCCTGGCTTCCCTGGATGCTGATGGGGCAGGCGCCCGGTCATGTCAGTTACCTGACCAATTTCCGCACCATCGACAACGGTATTGCCGGACTTCCTGCCGATCTGGTCGCTGCGGCCCGCGCCCGGGGCGAAAAATGGCTGAGCGCCCCGACCGAAGATTATGGCCCGTCGCTCTCGAGCCTTGAAAACTATGCCCGCGAGCAGAAGCCGGCACCGGTACCGCCGGGCTGGACACCGCCTCAGCCGCCCAAGGTTCCCGGCGCCCGGTAAACCCGGCGCGACCCGCAAAGAAAAAATAACGGCTCCGCCTCAAAGCGGGGCCGTTATTTTATGGGTTACCGCCTTATCCGGCGGGGTCGACGATCAGGCGCGTTTCAACGCTGGCCGCACCTTCGCGCAGATTTTTGCCGGCCTGATATTCGGGCGATGTGGCGTAGGCGCGCGCGGCTTCAGCGGTGGGAAAGCGGCTGACCACAACGCGCTCCTCAGGATCAACATTTCCCTCGAGTACTTCGCTTACCTTGCCACGCACCAGATATTCGCCGCCATGCTTTTCGCTGAGGCCGGCGATCGCCTTGACATAGGCTCCGAATTTTTCCGCGTCGGTAACGCGTACCGTGGCGACGATATAGGCTGCCATCTCATTCTCCTTTATTGCTATGCTGGCCGGACGGCCGTCCGCCGGCGCCCGATCTGCGGACTGTTATCCAGCAGCCGCAACCGGATTACGCATGTGCGCGCATCGTTTGTTCGCCGTGCGGAGAAATGCCGCAATCCCGGTGGGAAATACTGTTTCTACATGGTCCGTTCGGGCGAAGACATCTTAAAAAACAAGGAGACGCAAACATGGTAGATTCCCTTGGGCCGCGAATGAAGTTTGCGGTTGTCGCCCCTTCAACCAATACCAGCGTGGAACCGGAATATGCCGATATGCGGCCGCGCGGCGTCACCAACCATTTTTCCCGCGTTGCGATTCCCGACACGAAGGTCACTGATGACGAGACTTTTCTCGTCATGCTCGAAAATATCCGCAATGCCACGATGGATGCGATGGACATCTCGATGTCTATGGATCCGGGCTGCGTCATCATGGGCATGTCGGCTGAGACATTCTGGGATGGTGCCGACGGCGCAGAGCGGCTGCACAAGCGCCTTCTTGAGCGCACCAATGGTGTCCCGGTAATTATGGGGTCGACCGCGGTCGATGCGGCGATCAAGGCCTATGAAAAGGATGGTGGGCCGATCCGGAAGCTTGGTATCCTGACCCCCTATGCCCCCGTGGGTGACGCAAACGTCAAGAAATTCTTTGAGGATCAGGGTTATGAAGTGGTCCATATCAAGGGTCTGAAGTGCAAGTCGCCGATGCTGATCGCGCATGAGACCAAGCAGACGCTGAAGCGTACGGCAATCGAGGTCAGCGAAGGCGTTGATGCGGTCATCCAGGCGGGAACCAATCTCGCTTTTGCAGAAGTTGCTGCCATGGCCGAATTCTGGCTGGAAAAACCTGTCATTGCGATCAATATCGCGACCTATTGGCATGCGCTGCGCACGATGGGGATCATGGACCAGCGTGACGGTTTCGGCAGCCTGCTGAGCAAATATTGACGGGAGAATCCGGTTTCATGGAATATGATTATGTTCCCCTGCCCGAACGCCAGCCGCTGAAATGGCCTGGCGGGGCGCGGGTCGCGTTGATCCTGACGTTCAACCTGGAAACATGGGATCTCACCAAGGACACGGACAAGCCCTATTATGCTGGCGGTCCGGCGATCCTGCCCGACGTGCTGCCGGGGAATACACCGGACTTCCCCAACTTTTCATGGCGCGAATATGGGCAGCGGGTCGGCATCTGGCGGCTCTATGACCTGTTCGACGAATTGGGCGTCAAAGCCAGCTGCACCACCAATGCGGTCACGTTCGAACGCCGCAAGGCGATGACCGATGCCTGTCTCGAACGCGGGTGGGAACTCCTTACCCATAACTGGGAGCAGGGCGAATTGCTGACCAGCTTCGCCCATGAACCGGCGAAGGAACGCGATATCATCCTGCGTTCGCTCGAACAGTTTGAAAAATATACCGGACGCAAATCGAAGGGATGGCTGTCTTCATCGCTGCGCGGGACGTTGCAGACGGCGGATATCCTCGCCGAATATGGCTGTACTTTCTATTGCGACATCATGAATGACGATCAGCCCTACCTGCTGCGTACGCCGAACGGGCCGATTGTCTCGGTGCCCTATTCCAACGAGATCAACGATTTCACCTTCATCACGCGCAAGAATTACACCACTGACCAGTTCCGCGATGCGCTGATCGAGGAACTCGATGTGCTATACGCTGAAGGGGAAAAGACCGGCCGTATCATGAATGTCGGCTTGCACCCGCATGTTTCAGGCAGGGCGCATCGCGTCCGGGCACTGCGCGAGTTCATCGAGCACGCCAAGTCGCTGCCCGGTATATGGTGGGCAACGCGTGAAGAGATCGCCGAATTTTATCTCGCCAATCATGAAAGCCACATTCCGGGGCAAATAAAATGAGTCGGTCAGAACAGATTGTCATCGTCGGCGGGGGGATTGCCGGCATGACCGCCGCGGCCTCGCTTGCCAAGGTCGGGTTTCCGGTTATCCTGCTCGAGGCGGCGCCCGAGTTCGGCGAAATCGGCGCCGGCGTTACGCTGTCGCCCAATGCCATGATTGCTCTCGACTTCATTGGGCTGTGCGAAGATGTGGCCGCAGTCGGGGTGGAGCCGAAACGCCAGCGTATCCAGCATTGGCAGGACGGCCGGACGCTGGTCGAGAAAGACCGGACCAATCAGCGTGAAATCTATGGCGCGCCTTATGTGACCATTCACCGCGCCGATCTTCATGAGCAGCTTACCCGCGCCACCCGCGCGGCCGGTGTGGATATGCGGACCAACGCAGCCGTGGTCGAAAGCCGGGGAACGACAGTCAAGCTGGCCGACGGCACGACGGTGACGGGCGATCTTCTCATCGGCGCCGACGGCGTCAAATCGGTCATCCGGAAACGCTTTGAAGAGGTGGAACCCCATTTCACCGGGCATGTCGCATGGCGGGCCCTGGTCCCGGTGACGCCCGAACTCAAGGAGCTTTCGGACTTCCCCGGGATCATTATCGGCCCCGGCGCGATGATCAACCGGTACAATATCCGTAATTATGAGGCGATGAACCTCGTCTTCTTCGCCCGCCAGGAAGGGTGGAACGAGGAAGGCTGGACGACCCCGATCGACCCTCAGGAGATGCGCGCGGTCTATGCCGGCTGGTGCGACGATGCGCAGAAGCTGATCGAGGCGGCCTGCCTGCAGCCGACTTTCAAATGGGCGATCAATGCGCGCAAGCCGCTGCCGACCTGGATCGTCGACGATAATGTGACGCTGATCGGCGATGCGGCCCATGCCATGACTCCGTTTCTTGGTCATGGCGCAGCATGCGGAATTGAAGACGCGGTGGTGCTCGCGCGGGCCCTTGAGGCATCCGCGGGCATCGCGGAAGGGCTCAAGCGCTATGAAGCGGCGCGCCATGAACGCGCCACCTTCATCCAGCAAGAATCCAATGCCAATGCGGATCGCATGCAGGGGCAGGAGACCCACCTGTTCGGCCTTGGGGAAATGCGCGACGAGGAATCGCTGGGTCTTTTTACTTATGACGCAAGGACTGTACCGGTATGACGACCTCCCAAGCCGCGTTTGACGGTAACGCTCTTTCTCCGGCAACCGAGGAATTTCTCGCCAGCACGCACAAGTTGCTGATCGGCGGGCAGTGGGTCGATGGTAGCGACAGCATCGAGGCGAGGGACCCGGCGACCGGGTTGACGCTCACCTCCGTCGCGATCGGCGGAAAGGCGGAAATCGATCGCGCGGTTGGTGCAGCCCGCCGCGCCTTCGAGGGGCCGTGGTCGAAAATGACGGCGGCGGAGCGAACCGGCTTGCTGCTCAAGCTGGCGCAACTGATGGAGAAGGATGCCGCCCGTCTTTCGGAGCTGGATATCGTTGACAGCGGTGTGCCGCGCTTCATTTCGGACCTCACGGTCGCCAACTGTATTGAGATGGTCAACTATTATGCCGGTGCGATCCTGCGGATCGAGGGTGCGACCATGCCGCCGCCGCGCCATATTGCCGCGATGGGCGAGGCGCTGACCTATACGCTGCGCGAACCGATTGGGGTGGTGGGGCACATCATCCCCTGGAACGTTCCGCTTGCCGCCGCTATCCTGAAACTCGCGCCAGCGCTGGCGGCCGGCTGCACGGTTGTCGTCAAACCTTCCGAGGAAACCCCGCTGTCGATCCTCGCGTTAGGCCAGTTGATCCTTGAGGCCGGGATTCCGGACGGTGTTGTCAATATCGTCAACGGCTTTGGTGCCGACGCCGGAGCCGCGCTGGCGGAGCATCCTGATGTCAACAAGATCAGCTTTACCGGTTCGACCGCGACAGGCCGCAAGATCATCCAGGCGGCGCTCGGCAACCTCAAGAAAGTATCGTTGGAACTCGGCGGCAAATCACCGGTCGTGGTCATGCCTGATGCCGACCTCGCCAAAACCGTTCCGGGTGTGGCGATGGCGACATACTTTCTGCAGGGCCAGAACTGCATGGCCGGCACCCGCATCTTTGTGCATGATGATATCCATGACGCGCTGATGGATGGACTCAAGGCGTTTTCGGAAGCGATGACGCTTGGACACGGGCTGGCGCCGACGACGCAGCAGGGCCCGATGATTTCCGATGCCCACAGTGTCAAGGTCATGCGCTTTATCGATGGGGCGGCTGCCCAGGGCGCAACGCTGGTGGCGGGCGGACGCAAGATCGACCGCGCCGGCAACTTCATCCAGCCGACGATTTTTACCGACGCCCGGCCGGATATGGATCTGGTCCGCGAAGAAATCTTTGGTCCCGTGATGGCGGTGCAGCGTTTTGCGACGCATGATGTTGATGAAATCGCGGCGATGGCGAACGACACCCGCTACGGCTTGTCGGGCAGTGTCTGGACCGAAAGCCTGTCGAGCGCGCACCGCCTCGCCAAGCGGATCCGTGCCGGCCATGTTTCAGTCAACTGTCATGGCGCGGTCGGCACCAACGTGCCGTTCGGCGGCTATGGCGAATCGGGCTGGGGCCGCGAATTCGGCAAGGAAGGCCTTGATCCCTATCTGGAAACCAAGGCCGTGACGGCCGTTCTGTGATTGAAGGGCTGAGGTTGCGCTAAACCCGCGACCTCAACTGTTCAGCTTGCGGGTGCGGCCGCCAACCGAACCAAGAATGCCACCACCGCCGATGGGAGCGACCTGGTCCAGTTCGAAGCTGATCGCGGCCGCAGTTGCCTTGAGCGGCTCGAGATAGCGTTCGAGCGCGTTCTCAAGCTTCATTGCGTTGATGAAAAACACCATCGTCAGCGCCGCCTGATAGGTTCCGTTCTGGAAGACCGGAACGGCGATTGAGGAGGTTTTCCCGGGGGTGCGGTTGAAATGATTGCGGCCCTGCACGGCATAGCCATTAGTACGGATGCCCTCGACGTCGAGGCTTTTGGCCGCGGTCGAGAGATAATCCATGTCGATTTCCTGCGAGACTTCCATCCACTTCAGGATCATTTCGCGTTCTTCGTCCGACGTGAAGGCCATTGAGACCTTGCCCGAAGCGCTGTCGAGAATCGGAACGGTGAAACCCGGATAATAATGCTCGAACGTCAGCGACGAATTGGCGTGGGTGCTGTCGCGCAGCATCATGTTGCGGCCGACACGAACAGAAACCGAAACCGGCCACCCTTCACGGCGGGTAAATTCCATGATGTGGGGATGAGCGATCCGGACCAGTTCATCGTCACTCTGGAAGCCGTGCGATAAGGTCTGTACCAGCGCGGTTGGCCGGTAGCGTTTGCGGGACGGTTCCTGCTCGATCAGGCCTTCATAGAGCAAGGTTTGTACGATGCGGCATGCGGTCGGGTAGGGGACGGCAGCGTGGCGGGAAATCTCCATCATTGACAGGGAGCCATGCCGGTTGATGGCCTTCAGCGCGGTGATAGACCGCGTGATGGAGCGAATAGGAACACCCTTTTCCATGGTCAAACTCTCCTCATGCTCGTTCTGGCATGCGAATAGTTTGTATCAAAAATCTAAAATGACCGATAGATGACAATATTTATCCGACTAGCGGATAAATGGGACGCGTTATCGGAACTTTGCTGATCAGGGCGTGACGATCTGGCGGATCGCCTGTCCGCTCTCTAGTTTGTCCATCAAGGCATTGATATCACTTAACGAATTTACCGATGTCAGCAGCTTTTCGACGGGTAGGCGACCTGCTTTCCACAGGTTGAGATAGCGCGGTATGTCCCGTGACGGGATTGAGGAGCCCATGTAACTGCCCATCAATGTCTTACCGTCGCCCACCAGAGACACGGCAGGGATCTCGAGCATCTGGGATGGATTCGGTAATCCGACCGTGACGATTCGGCCGCCGCGCCGCGCGCTTGCATAGGCCGCTGCGAGGACCTTGGCGTTACCTACAGTTTCGATCACCACGTCGGCTGCGATCAACTGGTCGGCATCGTCAGGGGCCACCGCCTTTGCCGCACCAAGCTCCAGTGCAAGGGCACGTTTTTCGGGGGAAGGGTCGATCACCTCGACTGGCTGTGCACCCGCTGCGATCGCGCCGAGCAGCGCCGACAGGCCGACGCCACCAAGACCATAGATCCGGACCGATTCGCCTGGGCGAACAGCGGCAGAATTCATGACGGCGCCGACTCCGGTCAGGACGGCACAGCCGAACAATGCGGCGATCTCGACGGGAATATCGGCGTCGATCTTAACCGCCGAGCGGCGGTCGATCACCGCGTGGCTGGCAAAGGCCGATATGCCGAGATGATGATGGATGTCACCGTTCTCGTCATGCAGGCGGCAGCCGCCGAGCATGAGCCGGCCTTCGCCGTTCGCCTGCGCGCCGTTGGGGCACAGATAGCCTTCACCCGCAGCGCAGGTAGCGCATTGGCCGCACGAGGGCAGAAATACCAGAACCACGCGGTCGCCCACCGCAAATTGCGGATCGTCGGGATCGCCCAACGCGATAACGGTCGCCGCCGCTTCATGTCCTATCGCCATCGGCATGGGCCGGGGCCGGTCGCCGTTGATGACCGACAGATCGGAATGGCAGAGACCGGCGGCGTCGATCCGGACCAGCAATTCGCCGGGCTTCGGAGCATCCAGTTCAACCTTCTGCAAGTGAAGCGGCGTACTGTCGGCGTAGGGGGTTTGGTGTCCGCCCGTCTGCTTCAGAATGGCTGCTGTTATTTCCATCGCTATCGGTTTCCAGTCTTGCAGGTCAGACCTGCGCCCATTTCTTATCGAACGCCCAGACGTCCTCGAATCCGATCAGGGAGCAGAACTCCTTGAAATCAAACAGGCCGTCCGGCTCGCCGATACCCTGTTCCTTGAGGTCCGTCAGCGCCTTTTCCATCGCCGCCGCCGCCGCGAGGCTGGTCAGCGACGGATAGATGGCAAAGGCATAGCCCAGTTCTTCCAGAACGGCGGCATTGGGGACCGGGCTGAGGCCTCCATTCGACATATTGGCCATGATGGGCTTGTCGAAATTGGCAGCAGCTGCGCGCATTTCTTCCTCGCTGCCCAGGGCTTCTGGGAAAAGAATATGGGCTCCGGCCTTGTCATAGGCCTCAAGGCGCCGCAACACGCCGTCCATGCCTTCGCTCTGCCGGGAATCGGTGCGCGCGATGATGAGCGTGTTTTCCTTGTCTTCGCGCGCATCGCAGGCAACCCGGATCTTTTCGACCATATCCTCGGTAGAAACCAGCCGCTTGTGCGGCGTGTGTCCGCATTTCTTGGGGAATTCCTGATCTTCGAGCTGGATCACTGAAATGCCGGCCGCCTCATAACCCTTGACCGTGTGATGGACATTGAGAAGGCCGCCATAACCGGTGTCGGCATCGGCGATAAGAGCGGCCTTGCTCGTGCGCGCGATGGTCGCCATGCGGTCGAGCATCTGCGTGTAGCTGGCAATACCGGCGTCCGGCAGGCCGTAGGCCGAGGCGGTTACCCAATAGCCCGTCCCATAGACCACGTCGAAACCGACCTTGTCGGCGATGACCGCTGCGATCATGTCCTGGATACCCGGGACGACAAAGAATTTTCCCGCTTCAAGCTTCCTGCGGACGGTGGGATCGGACATTGGGTTTTCTTTCGCTATAAGGGGTGTCGGACTTATTCCGCCGCCAACGCCTGTTTTTGCCACTGCGGTTGTTTCGGAGCGGGGAGGCCGGTTTCCGCCTCGCAATTGGCGCGAAGCTTTTCGATCTCGTCGCCGAAATTGAAGGTTTCGATCGCACCGCGCGATGCCCGCATTTCTGCGCGCAGTTTCTCTGTCGCGGCGGCATCGACTTTCCCGTCGACCAGCACGACTCCATAGCGGCGTGCGCCTTCGACAGTGACAAGGCCCTGCGTCAGTTCCTTGACCAGCAGTTCGGGGTCGCGTTCCAGTGGATCGCCCCAGCCCCCGCCGCCCCAGGTGATGAAATGGAGCTGATCGCCGGCCTCGACCTTGTAGTCCTCGAGCTTGTTGCCGAGGATGATCTCGGTACCGTCATTCTTGACGAGGATTTTCCGCGCCCGGGCGCCGGGTTCGCCGCCGTTCACACCCCACGGCGGAACGAACCAGCGATCGTCGTGGATCGCGATGACGCCCGGTTCAAGGAAACGATAGACCATGTCGATCCCGTTGCCGCCGCGGTGCAGACCCGCGCCGCCAGAATCCGGAACCGTCTCGTACCGTTCGATACGGAGCGGAAAATAGCGTTCCAGAAACTCGTTGGGCACATTGGTAAAGCCCGGGAACAGGGAGTGGCCGTCGGGCCCGTCGCCAAGCGGCCGGCCGGGAATGCCGCCAAAGCCGATTTGGAACAGCTGGAACCATTTCCCGTTCTTGTCGGTGCCTGCATAGAACAGGTGAGGCGACGAGGAGAAACCCGCGGCATTGAGGAATTCCGGCGTTTTCTGCCCGAGCAAACCGCCCATGATGTCGAACAGGCGGCCAAGCGCATGGGTGCGGCCAGAAAGGGCGGCCGGAAAGTCCGGCTTGAGCAGGGACCCCTTTGGGATGCGCACGTCGATGAGCGGATAATAGCCGTCGTTGAACAGGATTTGCGGGTCAAACACCATGATCATGTAAATGCCGAAGAACATCTTCATCATATTTTCATTGAGGAAGAAGTTGATCGACGCCTGACTCTGCGGATCGGTGCCATCGAAATCGAGAATAACCCGGCCGTTTTCGCGCCACATCGTGCATTTGATCTTGTACGGGCCATAGCCCATGCCGTCGTCGCATATATAGTCTTCGAAGCTGACCTTGTCTTCCGAAACCGAGGTCTCGATCAAGTGCTGCATGGCGCGATAGTTGCGGTCGAGCAGCATTTCCGTCGCTGACACATAAACATCGTCGCCAAAGCGTTCGGCCATTTCGATGACGCGGCGCGACGCAACGCGGCACGATGCGATCAGCGCGTTGAGGTCGGCCTTGCACCAGTCGGGGGTGCGGACCTGATGCATGACGAGCTTGATAAGGTCTTCATTATAGACACCCTGCTTCCAGATCTTGACCGGCGGGATACGGACGCCTTCCTGGAAAATACTGGTAGCATCGATCGGCATCGATCCCGGCACCTTGCCGCCAATGTCGGACTGGTGGCCAAACATCGACGTATAGGCGATGAGGCGGCCGTCCTTGAATACCGGCAGGAGCACCAGCCAGTCATTACAGTGGCTGATCGCGCCGCCGACCGAATAGGGGTCGGACAGAAAGATGAGGTCGCCTTCTTCCACGGTGCCTTCAAAACCTTCGAGGAACGGACCGATATAGCTGCCGAACTGGCCCACGATCATGCGCCCTTTATGATCCGCGATCAGGGGGAAGGCGTCGCCCTGTTCGCGGATGCCGGGCGACATCGCGGTGCGGACAAGCGTTGCGTCCATTTC
The DNA here is from genome assembly GCA_023457895.1 of Pseudomonadota bacterium. Classification (GTDB taxonomy): domain Bacteria; phylum Pseudomonadota; class Alphaproteobacteria; order Sphingomonadales; family Sphingomonadaceae; genus JAFAFE01. Next base: position 79,722 of record JAEXAY010000033.1, on the reverse strand, counting down.
GATACGCGCGTTGCGTAGGGCGTTTTCGATAACCTCGAGGGTTACGGGGTCGATCGGGACCTGCTTGAACGGCGTGTTGTTGGTCTGGATAATTTGTGCGGACATGGGGCGCTCCTTCAAGCGTCGACCGGGTTGATGAGAATGTTGCCGACCTTGTCGACGGTGCCGGCGCATCCGGCTTCGATCAGCGTGGTCGAATCCATTTCGACGATAATGGCAGGGCCTGGGATGCGGTCGCCAGCCAGCAGCTTGGCACGGTCATAGATAACCGCCGGCTGCATCCGGCCATCGGCCCAGAGTTCATGGTCGCGGATCTTGGCGGCGATGGGATCGCCATTGCCTTCCGGCAGCGCCGGTGCGTCGAGCATCAGCGACGGGCCAAGCGCCACCGCGCGCAGGTTGACCAGTTCATGAGCGCTGTCCATGTTGAAGGTGAAGAGGCGATTATGCTCTTCGTCGAACCGTGCGGTCACCCCTGCCAGTCCGTCCTTCTTGAGCGTGTCTGCGTCGATCGAGAGCGGCACTTCGAAAGCCTGGCCCTCGTAGCGCATGTCGAGTTCGAACTGCGACGTGATGTCGGCATCGGCAATGCCTTCGGCCGCCAGTTCGGCGCGGGTCTGTTCGGCCATTTCCTCGAGCAAGGCGATGACTTCGGCTTCATCGGTTTCATCGACGCGTCGCGAGAAACTCCGAGCGGTTTCAGTGCGCATCCGGGTAGTGGCATCGCCGAGTGCACAGAGAACGCCCGGCGACACCGGAGAGACGGCGGGCCAGCTGCCCATGAGACGGGCAACCGCGTTGACATGCAATGGACCTGCGCCGCCAAAACCCATCAGGGCGAAGTGGCGGGGATCGTAACCCTGCTGTACCGAAATCATGCGCAGCGCCCCGAACATATTTTCATTGACGATGTCGATGATCCCGCGGGCCGCTTCCATGAGACCGATGCCGAGTGCGTCGGCAACCGTCTGGACGGCGCGCTTGGCGCCTTCGCGGTCGAGTTCGAACGAACCGCCAAGGAGCGATTCGGGGAGGTAGCCGAGCACGACATTGGCGTCGGTCACCGTCGGAAGTTCGCCACCCTTGCCATAGGCAACGGGACCGGGCACGGCCCCTGCCGATTGCGGGCCCACGCGCAGCGCCTTGGTGAGTTCCGGAACATAGGCGATTGAGCCGCCACCTGCGCCGACCGTTTTCACGTCAAGCGCCGAAGCGCGGACGGAAAGGTGGCCGACTTCGGTGGTCCGGACCCGGCGTGCCTCAAGATTTTCGATCAGCGCCACGTCGGTCGAGGTGCCGCCCACGTCGAGCGTCAGAATATTGTCGAGCCCGGCATTGCGTGCGACCCACAAGGCCCCGGTGACACCGCCGGCAGGGCCCGACATCAATAGCGAGACCGGGTGCTCTTCCGACTTTTCGGAACTCATCAGGCCGCCGTCCGAGCGGAGCAGCGAGAGCGATCCGTTCATGCCCGACTGGCGTAGCCGTTCACGCAGGTTGCGGACATAATTGCCGACCACAGGACGTACCGAGGCGTTGGCGACGGTGGTCAGGGTGCGCTCATATTCCTGCATTTCCGGGAGCACCTTGTGGCTCAGCGAAACCGGAATACCGGGGAGGATTTCGGCGGCCAGTTCGGCCACGCGGTTTTCATGGGTGCCGTTCAGATAGGCGTTCATCAGGCTGACGGTAAGCGCCTGGATATTCTGACCCTTCAACTGTTCGAGCGCGGCGCGGATGTCGTCTTCGTCCAGTGGACGGATTTCATTGCCCTGCGCGTCCATGCGCCCCTTGACTTCGAACGTGTCTTCAAGCGCCGCCAGCGGCACAGGCTTCGGCCACACGATCCAGCCGGCAAGGCCGCCGGGCACAAAGCTGCGGGCGATCTGCATGACTTGCCGGTAGCCTTCGGTCACGATGAGACCGACCCGCGCGCCCTTGCCTTCGAGCATCGCGTTGGTTGCGACGGTGGTGCCGTGCAGGAAAAATTCGATATCGTCGGTGGTGATCCCGGCCTCGGCGCAGATTGCCGTCACGCCGTTCAAGATGCCTTCTGAACTGTCATGCGGGGTCGAAGGGGTCTTATGCCGCCAGAAATCCCCGCTTTGCTGATTGAACAAGAGAAGATCGGTAAAGGTTCCGCCGACGTCCACTCCCAAGCGATAAGTCATAATATATCCCGTTCACTCGATTGGTCCTGAGACCCGCCCGGACCGGACATCCGTGAGGTCACATGCGATAGGGGCTTACCGCTTGAGCCGCCAAGGTGAGATCGCTAGGCCAAGTTATCCGCTCTGCGAATGTTCGTGCTTTGCCTGTGACGGCAGCATGGCGCTGTCCTACTCCAAGCCGCAAGGAGAATGAGTATGTCAAATGGAGCCTTAGACCTTCACCCGGATACGACCGCGTTTCTGGAACGCCGGGCGAGGGGCGAGGGATTACTGGTTGGCGGTCAATGGCAAAAGGCGGCGAGCGGCGCCACATTGCCGACGATCGATCCGGCCACCGGCAAGGAGAGTGGGCTTATCTCCGCAGCAGGCGAGGCAGATGTCGATCAGGCGGTAGCAGCGGCAAAGGCTGCGCTAGCCGGATGGCGGGCGACGCCGCCGGTCGAACGTGCGCGCATCCTCTGGGCGATCGCGGACAAGATCGAGGCGAATATCGATCAGTTGGCGGAACTCGAAACGCTCGACCAGGGCAAGCCGCTGTTTGTCGGGCGCTGGGCCGAAATCCCGGGGGCGGTCAACCAGTTCCGCTTTTTTGCGGGGCAGGCGATGAGCATTGAGGGCAACACGATCGAAAGCTCGATCAATTATCAGCCCGCCGGCAAGCAGATGCGCACATGGACTGTGCGCGAGCCGGTGGGTGTCGTTGCAGCGATTGTTCCGTGGAACTCGCCGCTGGTGCTGACCGCCATGAAACTTGCTCCGGCACTCGCGGCCGGATGTACAATCGTGCTGAAGCCGGCCGAAGACACGTCGCTTAGCGCCCTGCGTCTTGCCGAACTGATGATCGAAGCGGGGCTCCCGGCAGGCGTGCTCAATATCGTCACCGGACTGGGATCGGCCACGGGGGCGGCGCTTGCTTCGCACCGTGATGTCGACAAGATCGCCTTTACCGGATCGACCGCGAAAGGGCGTGCCGTGCTCGACGCTGCCAAGACCAATTTCAAGCGGGTGACACTGGAACTGGGCGGAAAATCGCCGAGCATCATTTTGCCTGATGCCGATCTCGACCTTGCCATTCCGGGCGTTGCCAACGCGATTTTCTTCAATGCCGGTCAGGTCTGCATTGCCGGTTCCCGGCTTTATGTTCACCGTTCTGTCCATGATCAGGTGGTGGAGGGCGTGGCCAATTATGCCAAGGGGCTCAAAATGGGGCATGGCCTTCTTGCCGAGACCCAGATGGGGCCGCTCGTTTCGCGCAAACAGGCAGACAATGTCGCCGGCTTTCTTGCGCGCGCGAAGGCTGACGGCGCGACTGTCCTGACCGGAGGGGAACAATCGGGCGATGCCGGCACCTTCATCTCTCCGGCCGTCGTTGCCGACGTGCACGCGGACATGGAAATCGTGCGGGAAGAAGTGTTCGGTCCGGTTCTGGTCGTCCAGACGTTTGACGATACGGATGAAGTGATCGCGGCAGCCAATGACAGCGACTATGGTCTCGCGGCGAGCGTCTGGACGGAGTCGCTTTCGCAAGCGCATCGTCTTTCCAGTGCAATCAAGGCCGGCACGGTGTGGATCAACTGCCATGCCATGTACGATGCGGCCTTGCCGATCGGGGGCGTCAAGCAATCCGGCTGGGGCCGTGATAGCGGCAAGCAGGCGATGGACAATTATCTGGAATGGAAGACTGTCTGCGCAGTCGTCTGATCGTGGATAGGCGCGGAGGTTTATCCGCGAAGCGGGCAATCGGAGGCTCGGACTGGCATCGTCCTGCCGTCCGGCCAGAATGAAGGCAACAGCAATTGAAGCGGAGAGTTACCATGGCTGACTCAGGCAATATCCGGTCCAACAACAGCGGTCCCGCCGCTGATTATGAAGGGCCGCCCGACTATCGGGTGCTGGGCCGCCACTCGCTATCGCCCGATATCACGCATGACGAAATCGAGCGGATCAACTACCTCACCCAGATGAACCGCCACCTGTCGACACAGGTCGTGCCCGGGGTGAGGGCTGCCTATGAAAATCGCGTGGCGCCTGCTTTTGAAAAGGAAAATGGCCGCCCGATCGGTCATCGCCACGAAGCGCGCCGGGCGATGCTCAAGGACCCGGCGTTCCAGACCTGGTCGGCGCTGCGCCGCATGACGATGGAACAGCGTCAGCAGGCTGGGCGCTGGACGGTCATCCGCCAGCGTGAACAACTTGCCGAAGCAGCGCGCAAACTGACCGAAGGCGATGACCGCCTGTCGCTTGACCCGTCGGTGAAGCAGCCGCGCTACGTTTCGGCGATCGACCATCACTGCATGCCGGGCAGCTATCATACGGAATATTTTCCGGGAGACGTGACCACCGCGGCCAGTTACGACCACGCGATCTTCGTAACGACGAGCGGTCTGCTCGGAAAGTTCACCGATGGTGCAGGCGAAGCTGTCGCACAGTGGGTCAAGCGTACCTTGCCGGATTTCAAGCCGAAGAAGATTCTCGAACTGGGCGGGACGGTCGGCCACAGCAGCCTTTCGTTAGCCAAGGCCTATCCCGATGCCGAAATGACGGTGGTCGACCTCGGTGCTCCCGTGCTACGCTACGGGCTGGCGCGCGCCAAGTCGCTGAGTGTGGATAATATCCGTTTCGTTCAGGCTAATGCCGAAGATCTTTCGCGTTTCCCCGATCAGAGCTTCGACTGGATTCAGTCGACGATGTTCCTTCATGAACTGTCGGCGCCCGCCATGCGGCGGATTTTTGCCGAAACGAAGCGCCTCATCAAGCCCGGCGGCATTGTGCTCCACGTTGAACAGCCGCAATATTCCGAAGACATGCCGTTCTTCGAACAGGCGATGCGGGACTGGGACGCGTTCTATAACAACGAACCCTTCTGGAGCCGCATGCACGAGATGGACCTCGACCAGGCGATGGTTGATGCGGGCTTCGAAAAGGACAGCCTGATCCATGGCGGCGTCACCGGCGTCGTGGATCGCGAGATTTTCCCCGATGCGGCGGAAGAGGAAAACGAGGATTACGGGCGCAAAGCCGCCTGGCACGTGATTGGAGCGGTTGCCTGATGAGTATCACCGACGCACTGAACGAAGCTGGCGCAAAGCCGGCAGGAAAACGCCCTTATTTCATGACGCCGGAGATCGAGCGCGTGCTTGCAATCACCATGGCGGTTGCGCAGGAACTGGCGGTTTCGCGCCAGCGAGTCGATACGCTGGAGCGGATTCTCAAGTCCAAGGGATATATCGCTGACACCGAGATCGACAGCTTCGTTCCGGACCATGTCGCATCTGCCGAGCGGGCCGTGTGGACACAGGAATATATCTCGCGGATCCTGCGCATCGTTCAGCAGGAAAATGAAGCGGCCGCGCTGGGTGATGAGGTCGCATCGGGCGACCTTGTTGATGAACTCGCGCAGGAATGACCGAAACATTCGAATTTTCCGTCCCCGTCCTCGTGATGGGGGGCGGAGCCTGTGGTGCCGTCGCGGCGCTGGCTGCGCATGAAGCGGGCGCCGAGGTGCTTGTGATCGAACGCGACGCGCACCCGATGGGAACGACCGGCATGTCGATGGGCCTGATCTGCGCGGCGGGCACCAACGCGCAAGCGCGCCACGGCATCGATGATGATCCCGGTATTTTCTTCAACGACATCATGGCCAAGGCGCGGGGGCAGACCGATCCCGTGATCGCCCGTGCAATCGCCGACGAAACGGCTCCGGCGCTTGACTGGCTAATCGAAACTCACGGGTTTCCATGGGATGTCGAGCTCGGCCTGCGCCCCTGTTATGGCAATAGCAGAGCGCGTGTCCACGGCTGGACCGCACATGGTGGTCAGGATTTTCTGGACCTTTTGCACCAGCGGCTTGCGGAAGCGGGGGTGCCGGTGCTCACAGAGGCGCGGGTAGTCGACCTGTTTTCGGATAATGATGGACGGGTGCTGGGTGTCGAGGTCGAACGGCCCGACGGCGCACGCGAGAAAGTGGGCTGCGAGACGCTGATCGTCGCGAGCGGAGGCTTCGCGGCCAATCACGAAATGGTCGAGCATTATATTCCCGCCATGGCCAAGGCGCGCAACAATGGCCATGAAGGCAGTCAGGGCGATGGTATTCGTCTCGGCGAAAGGCTGGGCGCAGCGTTGGGCGACATGGGCGCCTATCAGGGCTATGGCATGCTCACCGAACCTCAAGGGATCAGCGTTTCGCCAGTTATCCCGGTCGAAGGCGGGATGCTGGTCAACGCCCAAGGCCGCCGTTTTGTCGATGAAACTGACGATATTTCGGGGATTGCGATTCCCTTGCTGACCCAGCCGGGCGATCATGGCTGGCTCATCTATGACGAGGCAATCGAAAAACGCTGTGCCGATGTCCCGGAAATGCGCATGCTGATCGAACTGAATGCCGCCCGGCGTGCCGATACTATCGCCAGCCTCGCTGAAAGGATCGGGGTCGATCAATCCGTGCTGGCCGACACATTCGCCCAGGCGCAGGCAGCGAGGGAAGCGGGGGCTCCCGACGCCTTTGGGCGCGACTGGCGCGACGTCGCTGTTCCGTCCGGGGCGCTGCGGGCGCTCAAGATCGTCGCTGCCATCTATCACACGCAAGGCGGATTGCAGATTGACGGGGAGGCCCGCGTGCTCCGCCCGGATGGATCGCCTTTGCCTAACCTGTTTGCGGGCGGCGGCGCGGCGCGCAGCGTTTCAGGGCCGGCGGGTTGGGGATATTTGCCCGCGATCGGCCTTTCCACCGCGATAGCGCTGGGCCGGGTGGCGGGACGCGCTGCCGCTGGCCAGGTTCTGGGAGGTGAGCCGACTTCAGGACAGTTGGAACAGTTCGAAGCGGGCGCCCCATGAGGTAATTGCCGCGCCCATCTCGACGGCGCCATAGGGGGCAAGTTCGGTTGAGTGCGGTGCAATGATGGTGCAACCGCCGTCTCGGAATTTTTCGAGGCTCGCCGAAATGTCGCTCACGGGCAGGCGCAGCGATATGATTCCACGCGATGGCGGCTTGGCTTCGCTGAAGTCCATCCCTTCGACGTCGTGCTGGATGATTTCGACCGATCCCTCAAAGCGGCCCAAAGGCTGGTAGATACCGATCCGCATCGAGCGGTCTCGCGCGATATCAAGCGGCAAACCTATGCAGTTGATGCCATCGCTATGGCTCGACCGGGTTTCCTGGATTGGTATCCAGCCGAGCGTATCGACGAACAGACTTCGCGCCCGGTCAAAATCCGGTACGATCTGGGTCGAGTTGAAAACAAAGGATACGGGGCCTTCGACCTGTTCGAATCCCGTGAGCGGGGGCGCAAGCCTCTGCATCATCGCGATACAGAGGCCGTCGGCGTCGCGCATCACGACTTCCTTGACGTTGAAGGCACCAAAGATCCACTGGGTCACAGGCGCAAATCCGACGAACCCGTTTCGCGTCATCGCCGCTTGCTGTTCCTCGATCGACCGAAGGCAGCGAATGTTCACGTCGAAGATGCCACCGGTGTCCCAGCTTTGCGCGCCATCGCGCATGACACCGGTCTGCTGCCCCGGAAAGCTGATCAGCCGCATAAAGCCCCGGCCTTGCGCCGGATCGCCCACCAGTGTCTCGATCGCCTCCCAGCCCGGGTCAATGCCAAGCATGTCGAGAACTTGACGCGAAGGCGCTCCCTGATGGATCAGCTCGTAACCGAATATGGCCTGCAACCGCTTGGCACTATCCACCGCGTCCGAGACGATCGCGACGGCTTCCTGAAAGCCATTATCCGTTGCGATCATGCGGGCAGCGGCCCATCCGGCGCTTCATCCCGGAACTTGCGATATGGACCGAGCAACAGGAGGGCTGCGGCCGATGCGACAAGCAGGATCGCGGAGAAAAGGAGAATGCCGTGATAATTTCCGTCACGGTCAAAGCTCCAGCCGAAGATCAGCGGTCCAAAGCCTGCGCCCAGCGCAAACGAGATATAAAGCAGCGAGTAAATCGACGAATAGGCCTTGAGACCGAAATAGCGGGCAACAAGGAAAGCCATCAGGTCATATTCGATCCCCAGCGCGAAACCAATGAGGAAGATCGCGAACCCGGCCACGGCGGGCGTCAGCCCGGCCTGCATGAACATGAAACAAGCGATCGCGGGGAGGCTGAGCAGGATGAAACCGACCGCCGGAGCCCAGAACCGGTCCAGCAACCAGCCTCCGACAAGACGTCCCGCCAGTGCCGAAAATCCGATCAGTGGCGTCAGTGATACGATGGTGGCAGCGTTGATTCCCCCGGCCTTGAGCATATTCTCCATATTGGGCACCGGTCCGCTCAGCGCGACCGATACCGGGAGAAACGCAACAAAAAGCAGCCAGAAACGCCAGCTGCGGATCGCTTGCGAAAAGGCGAGTCCGCCCGGCAGCGTTGTCTTGACCGGCGCATCCGGATGGCTGTCGGTGTCGTGGAACATGAACCAGGCAATGGGAAAGGCGATAAGGATCGGAAGCAGCCCCAGTACCACATAGGACATACGCCACCCCGCCAGCGGGATCAGCCATGCGAGAAAGGGCTTACAGAGAATGCCGAACAGCCCGGTTCCCATCATGGAAAGGCCGAGCGCGAGCCCCTTGCGCACGTCGAACCAGCGGTTGACGACTCTCGTCCAGGTGATCGGTAACGTTCCCGCACCGAGCAGCGAGATGAGAAACCAGTTTGCATAAAAAAGCGGCAATGAGCCATTGGAGAAGCCCAGCCCCATGAAGGCGATGCCGAACAGGACCAGTGAAATCAGGACGACAGGGCGTACGCCGAACCGCTCGGCAAGCCACGCGGCCATTGGCCCTGCGCCCAACAGCGCAATCGTGGTGATCGTGATTCCCGCCATGATCTCGGCGATGCTCCACCCGAACTCCGACATGAAGTGGGGGGCAAATACGCCAATAGTGTAGATCGGGAGTGGGGAAAGGCCGAGGCCGATGCCCATCAGCGACGCGAAAACCACCTTCCAGCCGTGGCGGAATTCACCATAACCTTGCGGTTTGCCGTCATCCGGCTGCGCTTGCACCTGCTCCACTCCACGTCCTTTCGGTTTTCTTGCATGGCTGTCTAGGCGTGCGGTTATGAGCGCCATAGTTGTTGCGGTCATCAATCCACCACGCGGATAGACGCTTTAATCTCCTTTTGGATATGCGGTCGCAACCTAGCGTTGGCAGCTTACGAGCGGCTCATATTATTGCAGGCTCCCCAAAGGAAAGAAATCAGGATTATGGCGCAGGCACCCCTTTTGTCCCCAACTGAATTGTCTTCGCAAATGAAGTCGCAACTCGTCGCGATCGTCGGCGCCGGTCAGGTCCATGACGACGATGCCACGCGCCGTCTTTTCAGCGAGGATATCTGGGAAGAAGGCCGTCATCTGGCGATGCTGGTCGTGGCGCCCCGATCAACCGAGGAACTTGCCGCTGTCGTCAAGCTGGCCCATGAAAAAGGCGTTGCACTGGCGCCGCGCGGTGCGGGGATGAGCTATACCAGCGCCTATCTGCCGGGCACGGACACCAGCATCTCGCTCGATCTTACAAAAATGAACCGGGTTCTGAACATCAACCCTGCCGACATGACCGTGACGGTCGAGGCGGGGTGCAGCTGGCTGGACCTTCAGGAAGCATTGAAGCCCCACGGTTTGCGCACCCCCTTCTGGGGTCCGATGTCGGGCATCTATTCGACGATCGGCGGTGGTCTGTCGCAGCTCAACGCCATGTTTGGTGCCGGCCAGCATGGCACGTCGAGCGAAAGTGTGATTGCCCTGACGATGATATTGGCCGATGGCCAGATCCTGCGCACCGGGGCGCGCGGGCCGGACGGCAACACCCCCTTCTATCGTCATTACGGCCCCGATCTCACCGGCCTGTTCTGCGGCGATGGTGGCACGCTTGGTATCAAGGCTGAAGTGACCATGCGGCTTATGCGTTTGCCGCAGCACGAAGATTATGTCTCTTTTTCCTTCCGCTCGGGCGAGCAGATGCTCGAGGCGCTCGGAGAGATGGCGCGGGCCGGAATCGCGGCCGAAAGCTGCGGCTTTGATCCGGGTCTTACCAAGGTCCGGATGCGCCGCATGTCGCTCGCCAGTGACGTCAAGACGCTGGGCAAGGTCATTGCCAAGGAAAAGTCGATCGGCCGCGGCCTGCTGTCCGCAGCGAAAGTCGCACTTGGCGGTCGCAATTTCATCGAAGAGGAAGAATATTCGCTTCATATCATCTGTGAAGGCCGGTCCAGAGAAGGCGTCGCGGCAGATATCGCGACAGCCCGGTCGATTGCTGCGCAGTTTGAAGGGGCGGAAGTCGAAAACACGATCGCCAAGGTCGTGCGGGCGCAACCCTTTCCGCCGCCCAATTCCATTCTCGGACCAGACGGAGAAAGCTGGATCCCGGTTCACGGGCACGTCTCGCTGTCGAACGCGCCCCGGATGTTTTCCGACATCCAGCAGATGCTGGCCGACCGGGCGGACGAGTTCGAGCGTCACGGCGTGACGACGGGCTATCTGTTCACCAGCCTGTCGACCAATGCCATCACCATCGAGCCGGTGTTCTTCTGGCCGCACGGCTATCGCCCGGTCCATGCCTCGATGATCGAACCGGCGCACCTCCAGCGCCTGCCCAAGCTGCCGCCGAACAAGGAAGCGACGGATGTGGTCATTGCCGCGCGCGAAGCAGTGAAGCAGATCGGGGCCAGCTATGGCTGCGCGCACTTCCAGATCGGGCGGGCCTATCCTTATCGCGAAAGCCGGGACGAGGCCAGCAAGGGGCTGCTCGATACGATCAAGAAATTCGTCGATCCCGACGGTCAGTTGAATCCGGGTGCGCTCGGGTTTCCCGAATAAGCCGGGATCTGTGTCTTGAACGGAGATTATCGGGCCATAAGGCTGGAGCAGTTTGCGCCCACCTTCCGCGAAGGTTGCCGGATCGTTCCGATACCGCTGCGGCAGCCCGATGCGGGCGAAATCCTCGTTCGCAATCATTATTGCGGCGTCAACGGGATTTTTGACACCCAGATCACCCGCAACGCGGTGGACTATGTGACGATTGGCTTGCCGGCTTTCATGGGCGTGGAGGCGATCGGCGTGGTCGAGGCGGTGGGCGCTGGAGTCAGCGACTTCGCGGTTGGTGATGCAGCCGTGACGGTGCGTTTTTCGGGCGGGTACCGGGAAGCCAATGTCGCGCCGGCCAGTCACTTCGTCAAAGTTCCGGCCGCAACCCCCGAGTGGCTGGCGCTCGCGTCCACCGGCGTTTCCGCGTTGCTGGCGATCGAACATATCGGCGCCTTGCAGGACGGCGAAACCGTCGCGATTTCGGCGGCGGCGGGAGGCCTCGGTCATTTTCTCGTGCAGATTGCGCTCGCCCGGGGCTGCCACGTGATCGGAGTGTGCGGCGGCCCGGAAAAAACCGCCTTTGTGCAAAGGCTGGGCGCGCAACGGGTCATCGATTATCGGAGCGAGGATGTCGCCGAGGTCCTGCGGTCGGAATATCGCAACAAGCTCGACGTTGCGATCGACACGGTAAGCGGCACGATATTCGACGCCTTTCTGGAAAACCTCGCCAATCATGGACGGCTGGTTGTGGGCGGTGCGGCAGCGGACCTCGACGGCAAACCGGAAGTGGTCACCGCGCCGCGGATCGCGCACTCGATTTACTACAAGGGGGCTTCGGTCCGAGGGTTCATGAACGGTCTCCTCACCGACAGGTGGCCAGCCGCGCGTGAACGCGTGTTCGCGCTCTACCGCGATGGTGCAATTGGCGTGACGCTGGATTCGGGCAACTTCCATGGGCTCGAGGGCGTTTTTGGTGCGGTCGAGCATCTGTTGTCGGGAGGCTCGATGGGCAAGGTTTTCGTTTCGCTGGACGAATGAACTATTGATAGGAGAATGACGTGAACGAGATTACGACGCGTAACCGTACGGGCGTGCGCGAAGCCATGCCGATTCTGGCGAGCAATGAAGGCGTATGGGAGGGCTGGTATCGCTACTATGACGCCAAGACCGGCGAACTTATCGACCAGCATCGTTCGCGCCTGTTTTGCCGCCTGATCCATGAAGAGGGCGTTGATCGTTATCACCAGACCAACCATTATTTTTGGGAAGACGGCCGCGTCGAAGTCCGCGATTTTCCCGCATGGTATGAAGATGGCCGCATCTGGTGGGACAATGATCTCATCAAGGGCTGGGCCGCCGAAATGAAGCCGGATGATTTCAACCGTTCGAGCTGCCTCAACTGGACCCGCAAGAATGAACCCGGCATCTATCTCTACGAGATGATCCAGGTGAATGATGAACGCACCCACCGCTCACGGACCTGGCAATGGTTCCGCGACGGCATCTGCTATCAGCGGACGTTGATCGACGAAAAATTCATTACGCGTGACTGGCAGAATTTCACCGATAACAGCGCGCCTGACAATTGAGGCGAAAGACTGAAATTTGAAAACGGTCCGGGGGAATGTGGTTTCCCCGGGCCGTTTCTTTTTGGTTATGCGCCGTCCAGAAATTCCGTGAACAATGCCTGCCGCATCGATGCAAAGGCAGGGTCACCAAAGGAGGGCAGGGACGCCCAGCGCCCTTGGGGCAACAAGGGCGTCGCATGCTCGGTCATGCTGGCGAGCGGATCATCCTGCGCCGCTGTGACCAATATTTGATGGGGAACCTGCGGCAGACGGCCCGCCCAATCCCAGCGGAACGCCGCATGATAGGCGTGACGGTAGGTCGTCCCGGCCTTGAGGACCTCGATAACCCAGGCATCCAGTGCCTCGGCTGGCATCATTCCGCCCTTGCGGCGCGCCTCGGCCCGCTTGTCATACCACGGAAAAAACAGCAATTGATCGCGGCAAAAGTGAAACGCCTGCTGGAGATAGCTTCCGTCGAGCGTAGGCTCGAACGCGGGCGCATAATGTTCAAGAAACGCGCGGGCGGTTTCTGCATCGAAGCAACCCAGTCCATCGGCGATGATCCGGCCGACACGCTGCGGCGCGTGAATGGCGAGTTCGCATGCGACCGACGCGCCGGTATGGGTTCCATAAATATCGAACCGTTCAAGGCCGGCGTGATCGGCGAAGCGCAAGATTGCAGCGGCATAATCGCCAATTTCGGAATCGGGTGAAGCAAGGGGATCGCTGTCACCCAGCCCCGGCAGATCGGGTGCGAATACCGGCCGGGAGAGGGACATCGCGTTGATCAGCGGTACGAGTTGGCGTGCACTCCCCGGGCAGCCATGTAGCGCGAGGAGCGGCGTGGCCGATTGTCCGGCACCTGCCTGACGGAAATGGATCTGTCTGCCGTTGTCGTCATCGATAAAGCCGCGCCGCATGCCGGATCGCTTTCCTTCTCGCGTGGATAGTCACGCCGCGTACCACTGCGGCGCCTTGAAAATATCAGAACGACTTGGAAAGCGACAATTTCCACATGCGGGGATCGGCCATGAACCGTGGCCGCACAACGGAAAAGCCAAATCCGGTCGTCCAGTAACGCTCGTCCGTCAGATTCTTCACGGCAAGGCGCAGTGACCAGTCATTGATGGCGTAGCCGACATAGGCGTCGATGATCTGCGTGGCCGGAACATGACCGTAAAAGACGTTGTCCGGCGTCGCATAATAATCGGAGCGCGCATTATAGTTACCGCCCAGCAGGAACTCGCCAGGGCCGACCGGCGCTCTCAGGTCAGCGCCGAGCGTGACCTGATATTTGAACGTGTTGGTCATTTCGTTGCCGATATAGGGGCTGGTCGCCGGGTCGGCATTCTTGCCGCGTTTATATTTCCCGTCATTATAAACGCCGTTGGCCCACAGGGTCAGCATATCGATCGGCCGCAGGCTCAGTTCGGCTTCGATACCCTTGTGTGTCGCGACATAATTCTGGGTAAGAAAAACGCCGCTGCTCGTGACGAGCTGCTGCTGGATGCTGCTATAGTCATTGATGAACGCAGCGAGATTGGCGCGGGCGCGACGATTAAGGAACTGCGTTTTCAGGCCGATTTCGTAGGCTTTGACCTTTTGCGGGTTGAACGGCGAGTTTAGCTGGACAGGACTGTCTGCAAGGCCGTTGTAACCACCTGCCTTGAAGCCTTCGCTGTAACTCGCATAGGCCAGAATGTCGGGCGTGACCTGATAATCGATGCCGAATTTGGGCAGAAAATCCTTGAACTTGTCCGAACGGACAACCGGGGTAGCCGCGACATTGGCATCAAGCGATTTATGATCTTCCGTATAGCGCCCGCCAAGCGTGATGGTCAAAGCTTCGGTAGGATGGAGGTTTAGCTGGCCGAATGCGGCATAACTGTCCGTCTTGATGTTAAGCCGTTTGTGGCTGGGCGCGAAAAAGATCAGGCTGTCGATCAATTGCTCGCCAGATTCGCGAAAATAATAGACACCGGTAACATATGACAGGAGCCCGTTGAAACTGTTGCCCTGGAGTTGGAGTTCCTGGCTGAAGGATTTGCCCTTGCTGCGCCCAGTCCGGTCGAACAGCGATATGTAGCCCGGTGCCGGGACACCTAGCAGCGAGGCTGCAACGCCGCCGCTAAAATCGAGGCCGAAATCATCTCTGAGCTTCGACCACCCGGTGATCGAGGTGACGGACAAGTTATCGCTGAGATCAGCCTTGACGTTCAGCGTGGCGCCATATTGCCGGGCCATGGTGAAGGATTCCGTCGGCGACAAGACGGTGCGGTATGAACCCGAGGTCGGCTGGATCGCCTTGTAATCGGTTGTGGTGGTGAGCGGGTCCAGTGCGACGGCATAAAGCCCGTCGCTTTCATAATGCGAATAGAAACCCTTGAGGCGCGCGGTAATGCTTTCGCCGGCATAATAGAGATCGCCCTGGAAGCCCTGAAATTCCTGTGCGCCAACTTTCTTGTCCAGCGTCGCGTTATACTGGCGCCCGCCGCCCCGGTCGCTGATCATGCCGGAAAAGCCTGCACGCAAGCGGGCATCGGACGAGACGGGGCCGCTGAACGATGCCTTGCCATAGATTTCGTTCCAGCTGCCGATGCCGGCTTCCGCTTTGCCCGACATGGTAGTGCCAGGAAGCCGGGTGATGAACTTGAGAGCCCCGGCAGAGCTGTTGCGGCCGTACAGCGTGCCCTGCGGTCCGCGCAAAACCTCGACGCGCTCGAGATCAAGCGCTTCAATGAAAGAGGCGGCGGCCCGCGGCTGATAGACGTCGTCGATATAAATCCCGACCTCGGGTTCGGAGGTGATGGTGGCGCCGTCGGTCATTGCACCGCCGCGGACATAAGGCGTGATACCCGCAGAACCGCCGGTGACGGTGACGATCCGCACGTTCGGAGCGATCTGGCTGAGGTCCTTGGCGTTGCGTACCTGCAACCGTTCCAGCGCATCGCCAGAAAAAGCGGTAACCGCGACCGGTGCCTTCTGCATCGATTGCTCGGTACGGTTCGCCGTCACGACGATTGATTCGAGGCCGCCGTCATCTTCCTGCTGCGCCATTGCGGGGGCCGTGAGACCCGATGCGATGATGGTGCCCGCTACCAGTAATGCCTTGATCTTGAATTGATCCACCGGTCTGCTCCTCCCGAAGATAGATATGCTGTGGCAGCATCGTTCAGGATGCCCCATGACGGCACATTTCAACGCGGATGACCGGACGGGCAGGGCGGTGACGTGTTTTACCGAAGGGCGGATAACAGACGGACAAATTTGCCCGGCGCGGAGCGCAGTTGGCCCTAGTCGGCTACTGTCTTGTCCAGCCGATAACGGGAGAACAGGCCCAGCGCGATAATCTGCATGGCTGCGGGAATGATGGAATATAGCATCACCACGCCAAGGATCGCATCCGCTCCCTGCTCGGCCGCGCCGGTGGTCGATGACCTGAAGCCGTAGAGCGAAAGTATGAAGCCCGCGATAAACGGGCCCACTGCGAAGGCGAGCTTTTCCCCTGCAGAAAACAGGCCCGCAAAGACGCCTTCATGAGCTAGTCCGTGCGTCCGCCGCTGATGGTCGACCGTATCGGTCATCATCGACAGCATCAGCATGACAAACCCTGAATTCATGACGCCGATCAGGAAGGCGCGGACCAGTGCGAGCGCATGTTCGGTGGCTAAGGGGCCGTAGAAGGGCAAGGTGGCGAGTACATCGTTTCCAGGTCCGGCCCACATCCAGGTCACCGCAACTGCGGACCAGCCCAGTGTCGCAACCACAAAGCATCGTTCCTTGCCGAAAATGCGCGAGAGCCGCAGCCACATCGGCTGGCTCAGCATGCTTCCGGTTGACATGACCAGGACAAAAAGCAGGATCAGGTTCACCGCGTCGAGCACGTAGAGGAATACGAACCCCAATACGGTATAGACGCTGGCTTGGCTGATGTTCTGGATGAACCATGTGCCAAGCAGGATGAGGTATGGCCGGTTTCCGGCAACTGTCTGCAATTGTTCGGGCAGTCCAACCGTTTCATTTTTTTCCTCGATCAGCTTGACGCGCCGCAGGCCGATGACGGGCACAATCATCGAAACCAGGCAGATGAGCGCGAAGATAATCGCCAGCATCTGCCATCCATGGCTGCCCGATCCGAAGAACTGGATCACGGGCTGGGCGAGTCCGACGCCGATGACCACGGCGAAAATAGTGAAGACCATGCGCGAAACCATGACCCTCGTTCTTTGATATGAATCGTCGGACAGCTCCGATGCGAGTGCAAGATAGGGAACCGAGTAAATGCTGAATGCGGTTGAGCCGAGGAAAAACAGGGTACAGATCACGACCGCGGCTACCAGCGGGCTACTGTAGGAGGTGATGAAGAACAGCGAGAAAAAACTGATGCTGGTCAGTATAGCGCCAACGAACAGGAAGGTGAGCCGTCCGAACCGCTCCTTCAGTCGGTCCGACCAGGAGCCGACAAGCGGATCGCAAATGATCACCCATAATTTGGGAATGAGGATGACGATCCCCGCCTGCCAGGCCGGAATGCCCAGCATGGTGGTCATGAAAATAGGGAGTAGGACAGCCGGCGTATCCCGGAATATCTGGGCTCCAAGCTGTCCGGCGCCATAAGCCGTCAGGGTCCTGAGAGGTAGTGGCGTACTGGCGCTGTTCATTGAAAGCTCCGATCTTTCGTCAGGTAAGGATGACGCGCCGCGCCGTCTCTTTGGTTACGCCTGTTATCTTTATCAAGGGAACATCAGCTACGAAGACTTTTTTCCAGCGCATGGCGTGTCCAAAAAATACCCGCGAGGCGGATAGAATTGTGCCTTGTCCTCGTCCGCCACGCTTTCAAGCCGGAAACAGGCTGATGCCTTGACGCCTGCCTGGCGATCTTTCTTAATGGCATCATGGGGAGAATGAAATGACTGCAGCGCCTGCCGATGCACAGAATGATGTGACTCAGAGACTGGTTGCCATTCTGGGTCAGGAAGCCGTCATCAACGACGCGCAGACGCTCGATTATTTCAGCAATGACGTGTATCGCGGTGCCGGCAAGCCTTTGGCTGTGCTGCGCCCGGCGAGCATCTCCGACCTCCAGGCCGCTGTTGCATGCTGTAATGCCGCGGGCATCGCCATGGTCCCGCGCGGCGGCGGCGCTTCCTATACCGACGGTTATATCTATGGGCCGGGTGGCCATGTCGTCATTGATACCGGTGCCCTGAACGGAATCGACGTGGACATCGAAAATGCCAGCGTGACCGTAGGGGCGGGCACGACCTGGGCGGCGCTAAAGGCAAAACTCGATCCACTTGGGTTGCGCACACCCTTCTGGGGCCCTTTCTCCGGCATTGCGGCAACAATCGGTGGGAGCGTCAGCCAGAATTCCGTCAGCCATGGGACGGCGGGGTTCGGCATTTCAGCGGAATCGGTGCTGTCGATGGAGGTGGTGCTCGCGGACGGCGAATTGATGAAGACGGGCATTAGTTCCGCGACGCGCTTCTATGGGCCCGACATGACGGGGTTGTTCACCGGAGATTGCGGCGCGCTCGGCATCAAGGCGAAAATCACGCTGCCCCTGATCGCGGCACGCAAGGAAGCCGAAGCAATGAGCTTTGCATTCGACGATTTCGCTGCGTGCCACGCTGCGGTCAGCAAGGTCCAGAAAGAGAAACTGGACGATTCCCTGTTCGGCCTCGACCTTGCCCTGTCGCAGGGGCAGATCGCTCGGCAGGAGGGGGTTGGCGCAAGGCTGCAGATCGCGAAGCAGGTTATGGCCAAGGCTCCGAACCCCGTTGCGGGCTTGAAGCAGCTGGCCAAGATGGCGATCGGGGGCGAAGGCGCCATGAGGGCGGGTGCCTATATGGCGCACATCATCGTCGAAGGTGTCGACAAGAACGATGTCTGGGCGCGAGCGCAGCGTCTGCGCGAAATCTGCACCGCACATGGGCGCGAAATCGCCAATACCGTACCGGCTTTTGTGCGCAGCATGCCATTTGCGCCGCTTGGCAACATTCTGGGTCCGGGTGGTGAGCGCTGGGTTCCGATCCATGGCGTTTTCAAGCAGAAGGACACGGTGGCGTTCCATAACGCCTTTCAGGCATTGCTTGCCGGTCGCAAGGCCGAACTTGATCGTCTCGGTATCTGGACCGGTACGATGTTCAGCCCGTCCGGTCCCAGCGGGTTCCTCTATGAGATTGCGATCTACTGGCCGGATGTCCGCAGCGAATATCATCGCCGCACGCTGGGTGATGAATATCTCGCCGGCATTCCTTCTTTCCCGGAAAATGAGGAAGCCCGCGCGGCGGCCGATCAACTGAAGCGCGATGCGGTTGCGTTGATGCAGGAGCATGGCGCGGCGCATTATCAGCTGGGGCGGGCTTACCCCTATCAGTCCCGTCTTGACCCGCAGGCGGCTGCGCTCCTGCGATCGGTCAAAGCGCAGCTTGATCCGAAGGGGTTGATGAACCCCGGTGTGCTCGGACTTTGAACGGTCTAATTGTCAGGAGAAAAATGTGAAAGCCTATCAGATCGGACCGCAGACCGGCCTCGAATCGCTTACCCTGGTGGAGCGTCCCGAGCCTGTTCCCGGTCCCGGAGAAGTGCTGCTGGCGCCACGTCTTGCCGGTCTGAACCATCGTGATCTACTGGTCCTGTCCGGCTCTTATGGCGCGCGCAAGGCTGAAGACCGGGTCCCCGTTTCCGAAGGCGTGGCGGAAGTGCTTGTGACGGGGGACGGCGTGACCAACGTCAAAGTTGGCGACCGGGTCATCTTCGCGCATTTTGCCACATGGATTGACGGTGATTTCGTTCCGTCGGTGTTCGCACATGATGTCGGCATTACCCATGATGGCTGGCTGGCCGAGCGCCTTTGTGTGCCGGCCGCGCCGCTGATCCCGGTGCCGGCATCAATCACCGATGAGCAGGCTGCTCCGCTGGCCTCGGCGGCGCTGACCGCGTGGAATGCGGTGGTCGAAGTCGGCAAGGTAAAGGCTGGTGACACAGTATTGACGCTCGGAACGGGGGGCGTGTCCATCTTTGCGCTCCAGATCGCGCGCATGAATGGCGCCCGGGTCGCCATCACTTCGTCGAGCGATGAAAAACTGGAACTCGCCCGCAAAATGGGAGCGGAAATACTTGTCAATTACCGCACCAATCCCAATTGGGAGGCTGAAGTCCTTGAGAAGACGGGTGGCCGCGGCGCCGATATTGTGGTCGAAAATGGCGGACAGGCATCATTGCCGCAGTCGCTGACGGCCGCAGCGCCCAATGGCCGGATCATAGTGATCGGCGCGCTGGCCGGCGCAGCGACGGCCGGGATTCCCAATTACAACATGATCATCGGCAAGAATCTTGTCATCCGCGGTATTGCAGAAGGCAGCAAGGCGATGTTGCAGCGTCTGCTCAATGCGGTCGAGGTTAACGGTATTGAACCGGTTATCGACCGGGTTTTCCCCTTCGATGCCGCACCGGAGGCCTATGCCTATCTCAAGTCGGCCAGCCATGTCGGCAAGGTACTGATCCGCTACTGAGATTTTCCGAAAAAAAACCGGCGCGAACCAAATTCGCGCCGGCTCAAATCTCCGGTCATCGCGGCACGCTCGGGAAAGCGTGCCGCGATTATCTTATGGGTGTCAGAATTTGGCCGACGCGGTTACGCCGAACCGGCGGGTTTCTCCCAGAAAGATTTCGGGAATGCTGAACGCGAAGGGATAACCCGCGCGCGGCTGGTTGATCGAGTTCGACGCATATGTCTTGTCGAACAGGTTGTTGACCCAGAAGGCCACGCTATAGTTGGCAGATTCCGCGCCAATACGAACATTGGTCAGCGTCCGTTCACCGAAATAGGACGTGTTGATCTGGTTGTTATACGCCGGGCCGGTGTAGCTCACATCGACGCGGCCGGTCAGGTCCCAGTCCTGGTTAAGCGGAACAGCCGCGGTTGCATAGGCATTCCACTGGAGCTTGACGGAGCGTTGCGGGCGATTGCCCTCCAGCGATGCAACCGTCGCAGTGGTGCCGTTGGCCCGCTCGATCGTAATGACCTTGCATCCGGGCGCTGCGGTAAGATCGGGCATAACGCACTGCGTAATGGTCGATCCGTCATAGGCACCGGCCTGGAACTTGGGGTTTGAATAGATCATGCTGCCACCGACGGCAAACATGTCGCCGATGCTGTATTCCGCCTGAGCTTCAAAGCCGGTTGCCTGGATGTTGCCCGCGTTGCGAACGATGCGCACGGGATTTGCGGCCGTGGGGTTGAGGGTGAAGGCCGAAATCTGCGCATTCGTCCAGTCAACGTGGAAGACCGAAGCATTGAGCAACAGCCGCCGATCGAACAGGCGGCTCTTGAAGCCGGCTTCATAGGTCCAGTTATATTCCTGGTCATAGGACACTTCATCGGCCAGAATCCCTGTCGGGCTAACCGGGTTGGCGGTGTTGAAACCGCCCGAACGCACGCCCTTGGCGACCGACGCGTAAAGCATGATGTCGTTCGTCGCCTGGTAATCCACGGTGAAGCGCGGGGTGAAGGCGTTGAACGTCCTGGCGTAGGGGCGGCTCAGCACCGGGAACAGGCCAGCTTCCGGCGCATCCATCGTTGGGATCGGCTGGGCGAGACCGGGCATGCTGAGCGGGTTGGGGATGCTGTGGGTGCGTGCCCGCTTGCGATCGACGTTGTACCGTCCTTCGGCCGTCACGCGCAGATCACCGAAGCGATAACCGAGCGATCCGAAAATCGACATGGTTTTGGTGCTCGACGCAGTATAGTTCATATAGAGCGGATTGTGCGGATCCGAGACGATATAGGGGTTGGCAGTGAAGTCATAGGCGCCTGCCCCGGTAGGCGCGGGGTTGACGGGGGCGACTTGTACCAGGCGATCCGCAATCGTCAGGCCGGGCGCATAGGTGGTGAGACCGCTTCCGGAGAGCGGAATGCGCGAGTTAAAATAATTGCCGCCAAACATCCACTGGAAGGGCGAGCTGTTATCCGACTGCAGGCGAATTTCCTGGCTGAAGGTGCGGACCTTTTCGAGTGAGCGCACGCCGGTATTGACCTTGATCAGTCTGCTGTAAGGACCGAACGGGAAACAGGCGTTCCCCAGATCGCAAACGCCAAACGTTGTGCCAGCACTGCTGCCGTCGTAGTCGTTGTGAGAACGGTTCTCGGCACCGGTAAACCCGGTCACGCTGACAATCTTGGCAACACCCAGTTCCCAGTCGAGTTCAAGGGCGGCCTGCCGCGTCTTGGCCACCGTGTTGAGAATGTTTGGGCTGATGTCGCTCACACGCTGGGCGGGGAGCGAACCGCAATAGAGCGTATTGAAACCGGTTGCGGGGTTCACCGTGCCGCAGTTGAACAGGTCGAGCGGCAAGAGAGTCAGTGCCGACATTTCGGTGCTGGACCGGGTCAGGAAACCCGACAGGGTTGCGGTGAAATTGTCGGTCGGTTCGAAACGCAGGGCGCCGGAAACCGCATATTTTTCAGTGCCGCTGAGGTTGTCGTCGCGATTTGCCGCATTGGTGCCGAAGCCGTCATAGGTGAGGTAGCCTGCAGACAGGCGCACAGCCAGCGTGTCGCCAATCGGTGCCGAAATCGAGCCGCGAATGCGGCGGTCTTCGTCCGAGCCGATAGTCGCGGAAACCGAGCCTTCAAAATTCCTGGCGGGTGTGCGCGTCGCAATCGACATCGCACCGGCAAAGGTCGAGCGGCCGAAAAGGGCACTCTGGGGTCCTTTGGCGATATCGATCTGACCCACATCGAGGACGGAGATCATGTCGAGCGTGTTGCGGCTCGTCTGGTAAATGCCATCGATGAACACGCCGACATTTGCGTCGACATTGAGGTCATTGGCCGTGTTACCCGGTGCAAGACCGCGAATATAGATATTCTGCGCCGTACCGCCGGCAATCGAGGTAATCGCGACGCCCGGCGTCGAGTTGGACAGGTCCGCGAGATTGCTGATGTTGCGCTTGGTCAGATCGTCGGCCGAAAAGGCCGTAATGGCAATCGGGACAGTCTGTGCGTCTTCCGTGCGTTTACGCGTGCCGGTTACCACGATATCAGGCCCGGCTACACCCGCTTCGGCTTCAACGGTCGTATCGGGTGTTTCGGGCGCTTCCTGAGCGTGGGCGGCTGGGGCGAATGCGATGCTGCCGAGCAGCAGAGCACTGATGCACGCGGTCGAATGGAGCCAGTCAGATTTGATCATGTTCACTATAGCCTTTGATAGTTGGTGCCGGAGGCCGGCGGGCGCTGATGCGTCAACGAGCGGGCAGAGGCATCTCCCGCTTCGGGTATTCGGTCAGTAAACTGACGGGAGCCGCGCCGACTTGGGGAAAAGAAGCAAATTTATTTGCCTGTCGGATATAGGGCCAGCACTAATCTGGGCGCGCGTCGGCAGGCGGACGAAAGCTTCTTGCGGCCGAAGCCATGCTGTTCAAGCATGACATTTCGCCTCAATATGCTGGCAGCGGCGGTGATCCGGCGATCAGTGCCACTGCCACGCATCACGCTTGTCCGGGCGGCGGCAATTTGGACGGGCGTGCGGTCAGTCGGCCATCGAAGGCAATCGGAAGGCCGGGGAGTTGCGTAGTACGGCCATCGGGCAGTTCGACATCCTCGAACAGGCCGGAAGCGACGAGATGGGGGTCTTCAAACAGGTCTTCCGGTTTTCCGATAGGCGCGAAGGGGAGGCCGGTGCCTTCCAGCCGCGCGATCACCTCGTCGCGGGTAAAGGTGGCGATAAGCGCGCGGATCTGCGGTAAGATGTCATCGCGCCGCATGACACGCTCATTATTCTTGCGCAGGGACTCATCTGCCCACAGATCGTCCAGACCGAACAATTTGCAGAATTTTTCCCACAGGCCATCGGTGACAACACCGATGAAGATCGGTTCGTCCTTTGTTTCGAACACGTCATAGATCGCCCATGCGGATATGCGTGCCGGCATCGGACTGGCGGGTTTTCCGGTAACCGCGAATTGCGCCATATGCTGTCCCACAAGATAGACCGTGGTTTCAAACAGCGACGTCTGGACGAGTTGCCCTTTACCCGTGCGATGCCGTTCTTCCAGTGCCGCAAGCACACCAATCACGCCGAACATGCCGCCGGTTACGTCGATCACGCTGGTCCCCGCGCGCAACGGGCGTCCCGGCGGACCGGTCATATAGGCAAGGCCGCCCATCATCTGCGCCACCTCATCGAGCGCGGTGCGCTGTTCATAAGGCCCCGGCAGAAAGCCCTTGGCCGAACAATAGATGAGCCGTGGATTGACCGTGCTCAGGGCTTCGTAGCCAAGACCGAGCTTGTCGAGTGCCCCGGGACGGAAATTCTCAATCAGCACATCGGCTTCTTCGATCAATGCCTTGGCTGTGGCGATCCCATCGGGTGATTTGAGATCAAGGCTGATGCTTTTCTTATGCCGGTTATACATGGGGAAATAGCCCGCGCCGGACCCAAGCAGCGTGCGGGTCTTGTCGCCTTCCAGAGGCTCCACACGGGTCACATCGGCGCCGAGCGATGCGAGAATGGCTCCGGCGGCGGGCCCCATAACCATGTGGGTGAACTCGATGACCTTGATCCCGGCGAGCGGTTGCGGGGTATTCATGCTGCTTCTCCCTGGCTGAAACCGAGGGGCAGGCCGGCGTCCGGGGTGAAGCCGTAGATCGGTTCGCCCGGCAGCGCGTCCGCGATGATATTGCGCACCTGCAGCAGTTTCTGCAGGTCGATACCCGTTTCAAAACCCATGGCTTCAAGCATGAAAACCAGATCCTCCGTAACGATATTGCCCGATGCTCCGGGCGCAAAGGGGCAGCCGCCAAGTCCTCCCAGCGACGCATCCAAAGTGGTGATGCCTTCCTCAAGTCCGGCAAGCGCATTGGCGAGGCCAAGGCCGCGCGTATTGTGAAGATGGAGCGTATTGAGCTTGTCGGCACCAACCTCCGCCTTGACGCGGCGCACGAGGCGCTTGACCTGGGCGGGGTTGGCATAACCGGTCGTGTCCGACAGGCCGACTTCCACCGCGCCCGCTTCGATGGCCGCAGCGGCGAGGCGCACGACATTGTCCTCGTTCACCGGTCCTTCGATTGTACACCCAAACGCGGTTGCCAGCCCCACCTCGAAATGTGGACGGCTTTCCTCGGGCTGCGCGGCAACGAGATCGGCGACTGCGCGAATTTCCGCCACCATGGCCGCATGATCCTTGCGGACATTTTTCAGGCTGTGGGTTTCAGACATCGAAAAGGGAATCGACATTTTTTCGGCGCCGGCTGCGATCGCGCGTTCGGCGCCCTTGAGATTGGGAATGAGGGCGGCCACCGACAACCCCTCGATCCCGCGTGCAAAGGCGATCAGTTCGGCCGTGTCCGCCATCTGGGGCAGGAGCGATGGCGGTACGAAGCTGCCTACCTCGATTTCGGGCACGCCCGCTGCCGCTTCGGCCGCAATCCATGCCTTCTTGGCTTCGAGCGGCATGACCCGGTCAATGCTTTGCAGGCCATCGCGCGGCCCCACTTCGCTGATATGGATACGGGTCATTGTGTCTGATCTCCAAGATAAATCCATGGCCGTTCTGTCCGGTCGGCTGCTTGAAAGGCAGCAATCTCCGCCTTGTGCTTGAGGGTCAGGTCGATGGCATCGAGCCCTTCAAGCAGCATTGCGCGCGCTTCCGCACCGATCTCGAAAGCCCAGTTGCGGCCATCGTTCAAACTGACGGTTTGCGTTTCTAGATCGACGGTGACGGGGCCGCCCTCAGCAGCAATCTCGGCGATCACGTCCGCCGGCAGCGCGACCGGAACGATACCGTTGCGCGTACAATTTCCCGCAAAAATAGGCGCAAAACTCGGCGCGAGGATAGCCCGGATACCATATTCGGAGAGCGCCCAGACCGCATGTTCGCGGCTTGACCCACAGCCAAAATTACTGCCGCCAAGCAGCATTTGGGCACCATTAAAGCCCGGCTGATTAAGCACGAAGTCGGGGTTGGGATCCCGTCCGCCGGGCGTCAGATAACGCCACGCGGCAAAGAGTCCACCGGCGAGACCGGTCTTGCCGGTGCTCGTCATCTCGCGCGAAGGAATGATTGCGTCGGTGTCGATATTGTCGCGGATCAGCGGTGCCGCGATGGCGGTCAGCCGGGTGAATGGTAGCGGCATCAGGCCTGACCTTCCGGAGCGAAGTTGCGCGGGTCGGCGATCCGGCCGGCAATGGCGCTTGCAGCAACCGTTTCGGGGCTCGCAATATGGGTACGGATATTCGGTCCCTGGCGCCCTTCGAAATTGCGGTTGGTCGAGGATATCACGCGCGAACCAGCGGGGAAACTTTCACCGCCGGCAAAAAAGCACATCGAGCAACCGCTCATCCGCCATTCGAAACCAGCGGCGGTAAAGATACGGTCCAGCCCCTCAGCTTCGGCGGCGCGGCGTACCGCCATTGATCCCGGCACGACGAGTGCCTTGACGCCGGGAGCGACGTGGCGCCCCTTGAGCAAGGCCGCTGCCCGGCGCAGATCGGAGAGACGGCCATTGGTGCAACTGCCGATAAATGCTGCATCAATCGGCAGGCCTTCAAGTGCCTGGCCTTCGTTGAGTCCCATGTAACCGAGCGGCCGTTCCGGTGCGTCCTGCGGTATGCTGCCAGAAATTCCGACGCTATGTTCGGGCGAGGTGCCCCAACTGACCATGGGTTCGATAGCCGAGGCATCAATGACGATCTCGGCGTCAAACGGGGCGCCATCGTCGGACGGAAGAGTTTTCCATTCGGCCACAGCCTGATCGAATAGCGCGCTCGATGGGGCGTAA
The DNA here is from genome assembly GCA_023457895.1 of Pseudomonadota bacterium. GTDB lineage: Bacteria > Pseudomonadota > Alphaproteobacteria > Sphingomonadales > Sphingomonadaceae > JAFAFE01. Next base: position 53,393 of record JAEXAY010000033.1, on the reverse strand, counting down.
CGCCGTCCTTTGATCCAGTCGAACGTCTTTTGATCGGGTGCAATCATTCCGGTCATCGCCGAAAATTCCGTGGCCATGTTGCAAAGGGTCATCCGCCCTTCCATGTCCAGTGCCGTCACGGCTTCTCCGGCAAATTCGACGGCATAGCCCTTGCCGCCACCGGCACCGTGGCGGGCAATCAGGGTGAGGATCATGTCCTTGGGGGTCACGCCCGGTCCCAATGTTCCGGTAAAGATGGCCCGCATGGTGTTCGGTCGTGTCAGACGCAGGGTACCGGTAGCCATGGCGTGCTCGGCCTCCGATGACCCAATTCCCCACGCAAGGGCCCCAAACGCTCCCTGTGTGCAGGTGTGACTGTCCGGCGCGATCAGCGTGCAACCCGGAAGCACGATCCCCAGTTCCGGCGAAATCACGTGGACAATGCCCTGATCGGGGTCGGTGACATCGAACAGGGTTATGCCTGCGTCCCGCGCTGCCGCCCGGGTTTCGGTAATGAAGGCCTGACCGCCGGGCATCAGTGTCTGGTCGCCGCGGCCCGGGCGGGTATCGACGATATGATCCATCACGCAAAAAATACGCGAGGAGTCGGCAACGGGGCGTCCCGCCGCCTTGAGGCTGTTGAGCGCGGCAGCGCCGGTGCGTTCGTGGAGGAATATCCGGTCTATCGCTACGAGGTCGGCACCACCGGCGAGCCCGGTGATAACGTGGCGATCCCAGATTTTCGCAAAAAGGGACTGGGGGTCAGACAGTGTGGGCCTCCACTTGCTGGTTCAGAACAGGCGCGGTCGCGCATTTCCGGCCTGTTTCGGGCAGGCTGCCATGCGCGCTGTCCCTATGGCCGGGCGCGCGCCGATCGAGACAACGGGATTCCTCCTTATCCGATAGCTGGATTATTGCGCCTGCGCTTCGATGATCTGAAGCCGCGTTTATCATGGCGCACCGGCCGGGCTCCATAAGTCGGTGCGTGATGCTGCCCAGTCCGCCCGTTCCCATCGTTCGAGGCGCGGTGCCGCCGCGACGATGGCCTCACGATCAACCGCCGCGAGAGCCCGCATCAGGTCTCTCGCCGAGCGGCCGCGAATGAGGCTTCTATGTTCGCGTGCCAGCGCCTCCGGTGCAATATCCGCCGGCGCAAACGGAATTGCATTCGCGGCGCGGGCGTCGAACCATGGCCAGAAGAAGTGGCTTGCGCGCACCGCGTTCCAAGCGGCGTTGAGGTAACTGCCGTGGCGGTCCGGCGCCGGGTTGGGTATAGCTTGTTCGGCCCACGCGGCGCTGGCGTCCGAAAGCGGAATATGGGCTGCGGTCCCGCCCCAAGCTCCGGCTCCCAAGCGGCTGGCGGCGGCGGCCGCGAGCAAGGCCGAGAAGCCTTCTCCGATGATCAACGCATTGCCGGTCTTGCTGAGCGCGCTGATTGCTTCGGCAGCGACTGCACTCCAGTCATCGAAGGAGGGCGTGAAACCTTCGCTCCATCCATCGCTGAGACCATGACCCGGAAGGTCTATGGCCAGCATGCCGCTGGCTTCGACAAGTTCCACCGAGCGGCCCGGCGCATGGATCATGACCCGTTGCGCCTGAGGATCCCCTTGCCAGTGGATGAGCCCGTCAAAGCCGGTGCTGCGGACGTGAACGAAACCTCCGTCGCGGGTCTCGTTGATGTCCGCAATGGGTGCGGCCGGAGCACTGCGCAGGTGCTCCAGGCAAAGCTGGTGAAGTGCGGCTGGTGTGCGGACCGGTTCTGCGCGCCAGTTCGGAGGCAGTTCCCCCAGCCGCGCCATATGCTGCTGCAGCGGATCGCCGTCATAGGCGGCGATGAGCGTCGGGATGGTTTCCTCGTCCCGGCCTGGAATGTCGCGGGGCGCACGCAGCACCGCACCATAGCCGGCGCGGTAGGCATCGCCGCTGTCCAGCATGTCGCGAATGGCGGCGTCTATTCTGGGAAGATCGGCATGGGCAACGCTCATGCGGGCCTCGTTGCGAACGTCAAACCAGGGAAAGAACCAGGACTGCTCCAGCATCCGGTTCCACAGCCAGGTCAGATGCTCACCATAGCCGCTGGGCTGGAACGGCGGAAGATAGTCGGTATCGAAGATTGCACGTTCTTCGGGCGTCCAGATCGCATAGCCCCCGATCGCAAGCGAAGTAAAACGGCCGGGATGGAGCCGGGCGGCATTGACCAGAATGATTCCGCCCGAATGGAAGCCGTACGCGGCCGCTTGCCGGAGACCCAGAGCGTCGAGCAATTCGATCAGCGCATTGGAGAAATCCGCTATTTCCGGATGGCCGGGGAGGGGGTCGGATTGTCCGAACCCCGGAGAGTCAGGCGCAATACATGTGAAATACTGCCCCCACTGTTCCATCAGCGGTTCATATTCGGCGGAACTGCGCGGGCTCTGGTGAATCATCAGCAGGGGCGGGCCGTTGCCCGACTTGCGATAATGGACCCGGCGGTTGCCAATGCGGATGAAGTGGCGGGAAATTTTCATGGCATATAATTTGTCCGGACAAATTGATCTCGACAAGCCCTTTTTTAGGTTTATTTTGACTCGGCCAGTTTGAAGAGGAGCAGGAAATGACGCTGATTGGAACGCGGATGGTGAGCGATGGCAAGACCGCGCGGGAAATTTTCGATGAAGTCATGGCCAATCCGGCGCGCAACAAGTTTGGCTTCGGCGAAAAGCTCGCGATCGTGAATGTCGATTTCCAGCAAGCCTACACGCGGACCGACATGTTCAAAACAGCGTATGAAACCGATCCCCGCCAGATTGAATATGCCAACACCATATCGCGGCTGGCACGGCAGAAGGGCATGCCGGTCATCTGGAGCCGGGTGGGTTACAAGGAAGACGCAGGCGACGCCGGCGTCTGGGGTACGCGGACCAACACGCCCGATTCTCTTCAGAACATCAAATATGACAGCGAACGCCATGCTTTTGATCCGCGTTGCGAGATTGATGCAGACGATCTTCAATATACCAAGCGGATGCCGTCCGCGTTTTTCGAAACCCCGCTGAACAGTTATCTGCGTTGGCACAAGGTTGATACCGTGGTCGTGACAGGCGGCAGTACGTCGGGTTGCGTGCGCGCAACAGCGGTCGACGCGCTTTCCTATGGTTTCCGCACAATTGTCCCGATCGAAACATGTGCCGACAAACATGAAAGCTATCATTTTGCGAACCTCACCGACCTGCAGCTCAAATATGCCGACGTGGAACCGGTGCAGACCGTCATCGACTGGCTGGAGGCACGCTGATGCGCGAAGGTGAAGCAGATCCGGGCCTGTATGCTTTTGTGCCCTATCGCGGGCGACCCAGAATCCAGTGGCCTGATGGCAAGAAGGTCGCAGTTTGGGTCTCGCCCAACCTCGAATATTATGAGATCGACCCGCCGGCCAATCCCCATCGCAAAAGCTGGGCCAAGCCGCATCCCGATGTCGTCGGCTTTGCCCACCGCGATCACAGCAACCGCGTGTCGCACTGGCGCATGGCCGATGCGATGTCGAAATATGGTTTTCCCGGCTCGGTTTCGCTGTCGGTAGCGCTCTGTCAACATCACCCGGAGGTCGTGGCTGACGCCAACGCGCGCGGCTGGGAGTTTTTCAGTCACGGCATCTATAATACGCGTTATTCCTACGGCATGGACGAGGCGCAGGAACGGGCTCTCATCGAAGACTCGATCAGAACCGTCAGAGAGGCTACCGGGCAGACCATTCGAGGCTGGCTTGCGCCCGCGTTGACCCATACGCCGCGTACGCTCGACCTCATTGCAGAATATGGGCTCGATTATACCTGCGATCTTTACCATGACGACCAACCGCAGCCGGTCAAGGTCAGGTCGGGCAAGCTGATTTCCATGCCGTATAGCCTGGAAGTCAACGACCATTATGGCTTCTTCATCTACAATATGAGTCCGCGCGAATATGCCGATACGCTGATCCGGCAGTTCGAGCGTCTTGCCGAGGAAGGAGAGACTTCGGGGACGGTGATGTGCATTCCCCTCCACGCCTATCTGATCGGACAGCCGCATCGCATCGGACCTTTTGCCGAAGTGCTGCGGCATATCGCAGAGGATGGCCGGGCGTGGATCGCGCGCGCCGGCGAGATTGCGGACCATTATTACGCCAACCATTATGCGGAGGCCGTCCATGGCGCTTGATCCGTCCTATCTTGAATATCCGGCGCGCCGCGAAGGCTATGACCATGATCTTTATCCCTGGTCGCCGATACGCGCGCGCAAGCCGGTGCAATGGCCCGGAGGGAAATCGGTCGCGGTCTGGGTCTGCGTCAGCCTCGAATGGTTTCCGATCACCCCGTCGGACACACCTTTTCGTGCGCCCGGACATATGCAGACCAGCTACCCCGATTATCGCCATTACACCGCGCGCGAATATGGGACTCGGGTCGGTTTCTACCGGCTTCTGGATGCCTTCCGGAAGGCAGGCATAAAAGTTTCAGTCGCGGCCAACGGCGCGATCGCGGATCGCTATCCGGAACTTATCCGGGACATAGTCGCCGACGGGCATGAAATCATCGCCCATTCGACGGATATGAATGGCACTATTGCGACCGGCCTTGCCCAAGCCGATGAGTGCGCACTGATCGCGGGGTCGCTCGCGTCGATCGAACAAGTGTCGGGCGCCCGTCCGGCCGGCTGGCTTTCCATCGCCCGCTCCCAGAGTAAGGGGACGCCCGATCTCCTCAAGGAAGCCGGTCTCACCTATATGTGCGACTGGGTGAATGATGAACTGCCCTACCGTTTCAACAACGGTATCATCAACCTCCCGCTCAACCATGAACTATCGGACCGGCAGATCATCACCGTCCAGCAACAGTCGGCGGACAGTTATGCCCGCCAGATGCTGGATGCGTTCGATTGGCTGGCGGAAGAAAGCCGCGACCATGGTGGACGGATGCTGCCCTTGCACATCACGCCCTACATCATCGCCTTGCCCTATCGTATCGGCGCATTTGAAAAATTGCTCGAACAACTGACCGCCCGGACGGAGGCTTGGTTCGCCACCGGCAAGGACATTGTCGAAAGCTGGGAAGTTCAGCAATGAGCCTTAAGGTGGTCAACCCGCGGACGGGCGAAACCGATTACGAAATTGATCCGTTAAGCGAGGAAGAGATTGTCGCCCGTGCTGCCGAACTTCGCAAGGCTCAGCCCGAATGGGCGACAAAAACCGCGGAAGAACGGGGCGCCGCGCTCCAGCAACTTGCTGACGCGATGGAGCGGAATAGTGAAACATTGGTCAGCGCGCTGACTGACGATACGGGAAGGTCAGGGATCTCCCGGATTGAGGCCGACGCGATGGCAAGGGCCTGCCGCCGGTGGGCAGAAAGCGCGCCCACACTGATTGCGGCTGCCGAGGTCCGGGACCGGCAGACCGGTATCCCCACGATCACCACCTCCACAAGGCTTGTTCCTTATCAGTTGGTGGGCGTCATCAGTCCGTGGAATTTCCCGCTGACGTTGGCGCTGATCGACGCGATTCCGGCACTTGCCGCTGGATGTGCGGTCATCATCAAGCCGTCCGAAATCACCCCGCGTTTTATCAAGCCCTTGCTGGAGGCCATTGCCGAGGTGCCTGCGATAGCCCGCGTCCTGACGCTGGTCGAAGGCGATGGCGCCACCGGCTCGGCGCTGATCGAGCATGTCGATTTCATTGCATTCACCGGCTCGGTCGCGACCGGTCGCAAGGTCGGAGAAGCCGCGGCACGTGCCTTTATCCCCGCCAGCCTCGAACTCGGCGGCAAGGATCCCATGCTGGTTCTTGCCAGCGCTGACCCGGAGAAGGCTGCAGCAACTGCGTTGCGCGCGTCGGTTCTCAACAATGGCCAGGCGTGTCAATCGCTCGAGCGCATCTATGTCGCGCGTGAAATTGCGGAGCCCTTTCTAGCCTCGCTGGTTGAAAATGCTAAGGCAGCGCGGCTCAACTTTCCTGATGTCAATCAGGGCGAGATCGGGCCTTTCATCTTTGCGCGACAGGCTCAAATCGTCCAGTCGCAACTTGATGATGCAGTTGCCAAGGGTGCGCGTATCCTCGCCGGCGGGACTGTGGAAACGCTCGGTGGTGGCAAGTATCTGCGGCCGACCGTGCTGACGGACGTGACACCGGAGATGGCGGTCATGACCGAAGAAACCTTCGGGCCCGTCATCCCTGTGACCATCTTCGACCGCGTCGACGAAGCCGTGACCGAAGCCAATAGCGGTGTATTTGGCCTCTCCGCCGCCGTATTCGCAGGTAGCGCCGAGGAGGCCGAGGCGGTCGCACGGCGTCTCAATGTCGGTGGGGTTTCGATCAATGACGGATCCCTCACCGGTCTTGTCTGGGAAGCTGAAAAATCAAGCTTCGGTCAAAGCGGTCTTGGCCCCTCGCGCATGGGCGACAGCGGCTTGCTGCGCTTTTTCCGGAAGCAGGCGCTGATTCGTCAAAACGGCGAAGCTTTGCCGCTTTCCGCTTATGCTGAAGAAGCGCTGGGCGGCGGTTAGCAATTTTGTAACCTGCGTTCTGTCCAATCTGGGCAGCCGCAGGTTGGCGTAATATTGTCAGCTGTCGCGCAGCGCGATGCTGACTTCTGCCATCGGGCGTTCCGGCGCGGCTTGCATCGCCTCCATCTCCTGCTGCATGCCCCGCATGATACGCGCGATATACTCCTTGGTCGCCAGCGCGCGCTCATAGGCAGCATCGCCGGTTGGCGTGTAGTTCTCGATATCGTCGCGGCTGATCGTACCCTTGCTGTCCAGCAGTCGCTCCACCGTATCGAGACGTTCTTTCAGCACCGAGACTTCTCCCGCCACGGCGAGCAGGATCGAGAGGGTGCGCTCGGCATTATAGTCATGGAGTGTATCGGGCCGCTTGCCCTTGGCTCGCCTGCCGGCACGGGCGATCCAGTCAATGCTGTTGTCGGTCATTGTTCGGCTTTCAATTCTGCTTGAGGTTTCCATGCGCCGTAGGCATTCCATGCGGCGGCGCGCCCGTGATCTTCGGCGGCGCCTTCGGGAGAGGCTGGGAAGATTGTGCGATCGACCACCGCAAGGACACGTGCCGTGAACTGCACGTCTTCCGGGAAGCCCGCCTTGACCATTTCCTGCTTCAGATCGAGCGCATGCATCGCGGACCAGAAGGGCTCGTTATTGTTAAATGCATCCCAATCGCGGATGAATTGCTCATACAACGGCATCTTGTCGTCATATTGCGGCTGTTCCAGATGGAACATCAACCCGCCGGGGGCCAGCACGCGTTCGCTTTCCTTGATAATCCGGGGCAGGGATTTGCCCGACAATTCGTGCAGGAACATTGTGGTCTGGACCCAGTCGAAATGGTCATCGGGAAAACGGCTCATATCTTCGGCATTCATCTGGATGAAAGTGATGTTCCTGGCGCCGAGCGCCTGTGCGCGGGCATGCGCATAGCGCAGTACCGCCGCGCCCGTATCAATTGCGATAATTTCGGCATCGGGGAAGGCTAGCGCCAGCGGGACGATATTATGACCAATCGTGCAGCCGACGTCGAGGATGCGCCGCGGCTTCCAGTCCGGCCGTTCCTGCCTGATCCATTCCACCAGTGCCTGCCCGCCGCCATCCGACAGGGCGCCGAGACCGCCGGCGGTGGTTGCGAAGATGCCGCTGTCGTAATTGGCGCCCGCAGACATGTCACCGGGCCGTTCTTCGCCATGATAGCTGCCCGGCATGCAATGAATGTCAGCGGCATCCATGTAGTGCGGGACCGGCAAATCCTTATCGAGTTGCAGGCTATCACGTCCTTCATTGAACTGGCGCACCTTTGCGGACAACTCGTCGATCTGGCGCAAGGTGATTGAGCGTCCATTCTGCTGGCGCATCTCCATCGAGTTGCGCTTGAGCGACGACCAGTAGCGGTGCCATGGGTCTTCGTTCATCGCATCGCGGATTTCAAATCGGTCCTGTGGTTCGCGACCATGTTTCTCGACGAACCCGGGAAGCACGCGCTTGTCATAGGCAATTTTATTGCCCGGCCCGATCGAGCCGGAGAGATACCGGTTGAACGCAGTGAGGAAATTATAGCGCGCCGCCTCGTCATGCGAAGGTTCGGGAAATACCGCGTGGCGCGTCACCGCAGTATAGGGCGGGGGTACGTCCTGTTTCATATCAGTCCTTCCTTTGCCAGGCGCTCGATGACCTCAGCTTGTACTCTTACGAAATGATCACGTTCGGGGACCGTAACCCGCCCGTCGTCCAGCAGGCTGTTCGCTGGTTGGTGGGTATCGGCCGCGTAGATCGAAGAAAATAGTGCGAGGCGTTGACGGCTGAGAAAATTGGTCATGCCGCTCTTGCGGCGCGCTGCGCGCAGGGCGCTGATGTCGACATCAGCGAAAGCGGTAAACGTCTCGCCGGGGCTTGATTCCGCCAAGGCCTTGCCCTTGTAATCGATGATGATCGAGTTGCCGTCGGCTGAGGCCGCAGGCATAGCCGTTCCTTCGATCCCCGCTGTGTTGGCCGACACGACATAGGCAATATTTTCAAATGCCCGTGCAAATTTGGCAATCTGCTTTGGCGTCGCGAGCGGGGAACCAATTTCTGAAGAGCTGTGGGCGAAAATTTCCGCGCCGCGCAAGGCATGGGCTCGCGCTATCTCGGGGTAGAGAATCTCTTCGGAAGCAATCGCTGCGAGATTGCCGATCTCGGTTTTTGCCACCGGAAAAACGCCATCGATGCCGTAAATGTCGAGATATTTTGACCAGACGTCGTGAGGTGTGGGAGCAAACATCGAATTGAGACGCCGGTAGCGCAAGATTACCTCCCCACTGGGACCAATAACGAAACAGGTCTGGAAATAAAGTCCGGCAAAATGAGGGTCGCGTTCATAGGCGTTACCGGCCAGAAACAGTTTTTGATCCGCTGCGATCCGGCCCAGCGCCTCATATTCCGGTCCGTCCATGTCGAGCGCGGCTTTTTCAGCAAAGTCGGGGATTGAAATGCGCCCAGGATAGCTGGTGAGAAAATATTCGGGAAGAACCACCAGGCGTGCCGGGTTGCCCGAATATTGCTCAATGAACACCGAAGAAGCGCGAATTTTGATGCCGATTTCTTCGATCTGGGCCAACATCTGGGCGCTGGCCGATTTCCGGTCGGGCAGACGCTCGACCGATCTGGCTGCAATCTGGAGCGCCAGCGCCGCGTAGGGAGTGACTTGTCCCATAATCAGAGGCCCAGACTGCCTGGGTTCATCAGGCCTTTCGGGTCGACCGTCTGCTTCACTGCCTTCAGCATCGCCCAGGCCTGCGGATCACTGCCTTCCTTGAGCGGATAGGCGCGGGCAATCTGCAGATGCGTGGCGTCGAGTTCGCGGAAGATGCGGATGATGTCGGCGCGGAGGCGGTCGACCAGTGCGCGTGACGCCGCATTGGGAGGAAAGCGGTTCAGTTTGGCGAGATGATTCGGTTCAAGTGAGCGGCAATGGATGTCCTCCAACGCATCGGGCCAGAAGAAAACCGGTTCGATGAGACAGGTCGACCGGCTAACGGCCGCCAGCATCGCACCCGCCGCGACACCCTGTTCATCCATTTCCGCCTGGTTGGAATCGAACAATGCCTGGATGCGGTTCCAGCCTTCCACCAGCCTGCTGTGTGGCAGAAAGCCGTGGACGGGAACCCAGCGTTCGCCTTCGGGACCGACCATCGCGTTTACCGGCGGGAACGGGTTGGCCCGCAAGATTTTCGGGATAGTGTTTTCGATTGCGTTGCCGCCATGTTTCACGGCGATGGCTTCGATCGCCTTCATATCCGCGTCGACGGCGCTTTGATGACGCCCTTCGGCGATCAGGTGAAGCGAGAAGGGCACGTCGTCGAGAAAGCTGCGTCCGGCAGCAACGACCTTGGCGCCTTCCTTGATCGCCTTGAAGACCGAGCCTTGCGCCTTCATCATGTTGACAAGCGACTTGGCATCCTTGGTCAGACTGTCCCGCTTCATGCGCTGGGACTGGAGATAGGGGTCGAAACCGAAGCTTTCCGAAGCCAGTCCCTCACGTGCGACTTCGCTCATTGCACTAAAAAAGGAGTCTGCATCGGGGAAGGAAAAGGAGCCATAGGCGAAGGCCGTTCCTTCGCGCACCAGCTTCAGTGTCACCGTTGCCTTGACACCGAGCGCACCGCAATCCGCGGCGAACAGGCCCGTGATGTCGGGACCGAACGGGCGGAAGAAGCGGCTGCCGGTCGAGACAATCGATCCGTCAGCCAGAACAATCGTAAAGCTGAGCGCAGCATCGACCACGGTCCCGCCGGCCGCCCCCCAGAACACCCCGTTCTGGCTCATCCCGCCGCCGACAGTTGCATAAATCCCCGAAAGGGTACCCCACGCCAATGCGCGCAATCCCTTTGGCTTGAGGTAGCGATGCAGCTGATCCCAACTGCATCCTGCTTCGACGGTTACGGTCATATCCTCTTCATTGAGGTCAATGATACGGTTCATAGACCGTGTATCGATGAGCAGCGCACCTGCTTCCGGCGGCAGATACCCGCTGGTGTAACTCATCCCCCCGCCGCGAGGAACGATCGCGATTCCGTGCTCGGTGGCGGCTTTGATCCCGCGCGCCAGCATCTCGGTGTCGGTCGGCCGGAACACGGCGAGCGCAATCGGCCCGTTGCTGAAAACGTCCTGAGAGTAATAGCGCAACTCTGCGGCATCGGTGACCAGCGCATTCGTGCCAACGGCGTCCTCGATCGCCTTGAGAGGGGATGTTGGGGAGGGGGCAAGGGTCGTCATGGGGTCATTCTCCAGCCATAAGGGTTTCAGGTTCGGGGTAGCGGCCCAGCAGAAGAAGCAACGCGCCGCCGGCGGCGAACATCACCATGGCCGCGATCAGCATCAGGTCATAATTGCCGGTGGTGTCGCGTACTTTGCTGTAGATCATCGGCGAGATCGCCGCACCGATCGCGAAGGGCATGTAGAGCATCCCGTAGATACGCCCATAATGTGCCACCCCGAAATATTTGGAGGCGAGGAATGCGATTATGTCGGATTCCGTTCCCGCAGCAAAACCGAGCAGGAACGCGCCGATGATCACATGGGTCATCGACGCCCCGGTGCCCATGAGCAACCAGCAGGCTATCGCTGGCAAAAGCAGCGCAGGGAATGCGATTCCGGGGGCCCAGAACCGATCGAACAGAAAGCCGACGAGCAGGCGTCCGACGAGAATGCCAATAGCGACCACGCCAAGTATGCTCGCCGCCACCTCTCCGGAAAAACCGTGGAGGCCAACAATCTGGGCTATGTGGATATGGGCACCGCCATAGGCGACCGCGGTTAGCAGGATCGAAGCGAGCAGGATCCAGAAGCGATAACCGTTTACAGCCTGTTTGAGGGTCATCCCCAGCAAGGCCCCGCCTTCTGCGGATACGCCCGTGGGCCGTTCTTCCGGCCGGGGTTCACGAAACCACAGCCAGGCAAGCGGCAGCGCAATGAAAATTGGCAGGAGCGCGACGACGGGAAAGGCCATCCGCCATCCACCCGTTGAAATGGCTTTTTGTGCAATCTGCGGTACCACCATCGCGGCAAGGCTGGTACCGAGAAGCATGATGCCCAGCGCAAGCCCGCGGTGCCGGTTGAACCACAGGCTGATCGCGCGGCTCCATGTTACCGGGGTTGAGCCGATACCGATAGCGCCAACGACAGCCCAAGCTGCCAGATAACCGGCCTTGGACTGCGGCAGGAAGTAGAAGGAACCGAACCCGATCCCGAACAAGAGCAGTGACCACAGTATGACGGGGCGCACTCCGAAACGGTCGGACAGGCCTCCGAACACCGGAGCAAATAATGCCGCAACGACGCCGAAAACGGTAATACCAGCCGCAATCTCGGTAAAATCCCAGCCGAACTCCGTGTGGATTGGTCCCATAACCAAGGGCATCACGTTGAACGGGATCGGAGATGCGCCGCAGGTTACACCGATGAGTGCTGCCACCAGCGGTTTTGTGCCCAACCGGAATTCGGAACGCGTGGCCGCTTCTGTTGTCATGAACGAAGTTTATCCTTCCCGCCGGAGCATTCGGCCGGAGACTACATGCGGGGAATAAGCCGGCTTATGCCCCGCCTCATCATCAGAAGTTATACCGTGCGCGTACCATCCAGCGCATCGGCGGATCGAGATAGCGGGTGTTCACCAGAGAAGTGTTGGCGGCCGTCTTGTTGAGACAGTTGGTACAACTGACCGACAACTGCCATTTCTGGTCTGCGCCGTTGAGCGCGAGGCCGGCGTTCACGAACCACGCCGATGGAGAGAAGGAACCGTTCAGTATCTCTCCCTCGAACGGGTTTGCGGGGAAAGTTCCGTTAGTGCCGCTGATCGAGCCCGAGTAGATGGTGAAATTCGATGCACCGGTTTCCTGGCTGGAGCGATAGCTGGCATTGACCGAGGGAACGAGCGTCATACCGCTGCTCGAGAGCGGAATCTCGTAATTGGCGCCCAAGGCTAAAGTCCAGTCAGGGGTGCGTGTAGGGTCGGAAATCGTCCCGTCGGCTCGTACGATCCCAGCTCCGCACGCTGCGGTTGTACCGGTCCCGCCGGGAACATATCCGGCCGCAATGAAGGCTTGGCAGGCGGCTTGCTGCGCCCAGACCGACTGGATGCCATATTCGTCATATTCCGGAGCGTTGCGGTCGATTTTAAACTTCGCGTCCTGATAGCCGATGTTGGCATAGAGGGTCAGGCCATCGGCGGGCAGCACGGTGAACTCCGCTTCAACACCCTTGTTACGCATGTCGGCGAAGTTGCGGGTGATGAACGTTGCCGTGCCGTTTGGTGCGACAAGCGCGGAAGGAGTCTGGAGATCGCTGACGTCGGTATAGAAAAACGTTAGGTTCGCGCGCAGCCGGCGGTCGAACCAGTCGGACTTGATACCGGCCTCGTAGCTCCAGACCTTTTCCGGTCCGAATGGAAGGAAGGCATTGGTCGCTGTTGCCCGCGCATTCCATCCGCCCGATTTGAAACCACGGGTTGCCGAGGCAAACAGGAGAAGATCCCGGTTAACATTGAAATTGACTGCAAAGCGCGGGGTCCACAATTTCGCCTTGAGCTTGCTTGGCACGAGTAACCCCGATGGCGCGACCAGATTGGCGGTTTCCATACAGGTCGGTTCAATTGTGCCGTCGTTACAGCTGGCCCGGTTGTCGCGAACCGACATCGTCTTGGTCTCGTCGGTGTAACGGATGCCAGCCGTCAGTTTCAGCTGTTCCGTCACGTTGAAGTCCAGCTGCGTATAACCTGCCAGCGCCTCGGTCTTGTTGCGCATGATCCGGTCAGCCAGCAAGAGCGTCGTAGTTTCCGACAGCCCAAAGGTGTCGGCGAAGTCTGTGCGGTTCTCTTCCACCAGATAGAAGACACCGGCCACATAATCGATGAAGCCGTTGGCGAGGCTGCCATTGAACTTGATTTCCTGGCTGAACTGTTCGTGCTGGCCGTCATGGAGGATCACGAAACCGCCGCGCGTGTAACCGCGATACGGGGGCGATGGATTGGCTAGCGATGGTCCGCTGGTCCCATCATAAAAATCCAGCCCATATTGCTGGTCCTGGCTTATGAAGCCGGTGATGGCGTTCATCGTCACCGCATCGCTGAATTCCACCTCCAGATTGGAGGTCACGAGGTCGGTCGTCGTATAGTTGCCAAGCTGAAATGTTCTTTTGCGTCCGCTGATCGGCATTGTCGCGAAAGGCGAGTCGGGCGATGGTTTGCCGGACGGAATACCCGTTGAAACGAACCGGCCTTTGCAATCTTGCGGATCGGCGCGGCTGCATTCGGAGTTCAGGAGGTTTTCGCCATTGGCGACGATATGGGCATAGGAGCCGTGCCAGTTGACTGACGGGCTGAGTTCCCCATTGATGCCGAGGCGGACACCCCAACCGTCATCGTCGTTTACCCGCTGGCCGGTTGTGATGTTCTTGGCGTAGCCATCATCATCCTGCCAATAGCCGCTGACCTTGATCGCCAGGCTGTCTGCTAGCGGAATATCGACGGACCCGCGCGCAACCTTCTTGTCATAACGTCCATAACCAATTTCAGCGAAGCCACCGAACTCGTTTTTCGGCCGCCGCATGATGACACTGACCGCGCCGCCGGTGGTGTTGCGGCCGAACAGGGTTCCCTGCGGGCCACGCAGGACTTCCACACGCTCTACATCGAACAGATTGATATTATTGGCATTTTGTCGGCTGAGATAAATGTCGTCGACATAAGTCCCGACTGGCGGGTCGAAGGTGGCGATGGTTTCGGTATTGCCGAGACCGCGAAGGTAGAAAGCGTTGGCAGTGCTGACACCCGTATTATTCATCGACACCAGATTGGGAACGAAGCGTCCCAGTTCGAGCGTGTTCGAAATGCCCTGATTGCGAAGCTGGTCTGCGGAAAAGGCAGAAATGGCAATCGGCACGTCCTGGACGCTTTCGGAGCGGCGCTGCGCAGTGACGACGATGTCTTCAAGGCCCGCTTGTGTAGTTTCGGCGGCCGGTTCTGTCGCAGGTTCGTTGGACTGGGCGTGCAGCGGCATTGCTGTCATGCCGAAAACGAGGACGCTACTGGCGCAAAGGAGGAGATGTTTCATAGATCGTGGTCCTTCTCCGAATCCGCGGAATTTTTGCGGGCTGTTCTTCATTTGTCCGGACAAATTTTCATGTAAACCGGCGGCTGTCAAGCGTTTGGCCGCGGCTTGTGCGCCGAATGGAATATGCCAGCCCGTTGCGCCGTGTTTCTACTCTTACCAGTTTTTTCCGCCGACCCATTCACCAGCGGCAGCATTGAGTTCATTGATCGCAATGTCCGACCACACGCCTGCCGAGAAGTAGGGATCGGTTTCCAGCAGCGCCCGTGCCTCTGCCTCGCTATCGGCTTTCAGGACCAGCAGCGAGCCGGTGAAGTTGCCGTCTGCATCGCGCAGCGGGCCGGCAAGGGCGAGCCGGTCGAGACTTGCTTCGATATGGGCAAGATGTTCCTTGAGGTTTGCCATCCTTATGGGCTGGCTATCTGGCTTGTCACGCGTGACGATTGCGAACAATTTGGACATGTCTAAATCTCCTTGGCTCGAGGAAACGGGGAGCGGTCAGGCTCAACCCTTGGAGGTTGGGCCTGACCTTGCCGCATGCTAGAAAGATTTTGTCAGGGTTACGCCATATTCAGGCTTGCGCGCCGGAGTGATTGCAAAGCCGCGCGCATAGTCGCCTGTAGGTGTGCGCGCCGCCGGGAAGTCAAGATAGCGCAGAATGCCGGCAACCGATTCATCACCCAGCATGTTCTTGCCCCAAACGGTGAGGCGCTGCCCGTTATTGTCGTGGATGCCGATCTGAAGATTGACTTTGGTGGAATCGCCGCTTTCGGCGAGGTTCAACACCTGGGCGAAATAGCTGCTGCGATAGACCACATCGGCACCGGCAAAGACTGTCAGGTCACTGCTGGTATCATGTTGGAACCGGAGGCCAACCGAGCCGGAATGTTTCGATACCAGCGGCGGGCGGTTGCCTACCAGAGACGCGGCTTCACGGCATCCGGGTAGGTCGAGGTTGACAGCGCTGCCAGTCTTGCACGCAAGGCCCATTTCCTGAAGCGCCTTCTCCGGTTCAAAGCCCCGGCGAATCTTGGCGTCGAGGAAGGTGTAGTTGAACTGGAGCTTGAGAATATCGCCAACGAGGGGCAACTGACCATCCATCTCAAGGCCACGGATGCGGGTCCGCCCGATGTTAACACTGTAGGAGTCGACCACATTGTTGGCTACGAAGGTGTTGGTAAGAACCTGGTTCTTATAGTCCTGCCAGAACGCCGCAAAGTTCAGATAGTCAAAGCCGAACCGCGAGGTTTTTACACCGACCTCGTAGTTGATCAGCTTTTCCTCGTCATAAATTGCTGCGGGAGCAGTAATCTTGTTAAAACCGCCCGGCGCGTTGCCTTGGGAATATTGGGCGTAAAAGGACAGGTCACGGGAGGGCTTCCAGTTGACCGTGACGCGTGGCAGCGTAGCGCTGAACTTGGCATTACGCGTGCCAGCCACCCCGACGATCTGGTCTGGATTGGGGTTGGAAACCGTCGCGAGATAGTCCGCGTCGAACACGTCGCCGACACGATAGGCGGGGGTTATGCTGCGCACCTTGTCAATCTGGTGACGCAGTTCGGCCCCCACTGTCACCGTATCGGTTACGTCGAAATCCACTCCGCCGAAAAAGGCTAGGTTATTGACGCGGCGGCCGTCGGCGAGCAGTTCCGGGCCGACTTCGCTCAGTTCGAGATATTCGGGCAGGCTGTGTTGCTTGTCGATGCTGTGGAACGCACCGATACGCCAGCGGAAACGATCTCTACCGGGCGAAGTGATCCGCGCTTCATAAGTTTGCGTCTTTCGGCGGGTTCCGGTCGTGGCTTCAAAGCTCGACACGGTACAGTCCTGATTGGGAATGCCGATAAACCGGCATGCGGCGCGCGGCAGAAAGAAAAAGGACCGGCCGTCATAAGTCTGATCTACCCCCTGGATGTCCCGCAGATCGCTGTAGCCGGCTTGTACTGAGAATGCATAGCCGGAGCCCGCTATGTCATAGGTGATATCGCCGAGGAAGCGATCCGCGTTGCGGTTGATGCCCGGACGGAGCAGGTGATCGGTATTGATAGCAAAGCGATCCATGGGCTCGACCACGCCGCAATAATAGGGGCGGGTCGAAAGGTAACAATTATTGGCTGACGCTTGCTGAAGGCCTATAGCAAAATGCCCGTCCTTGTCCTGCTGGTGGAACCAGCGCACCGAGGCCGACAGATTGTCTGTTGGATCGAGGAAGAGTCCCGCGGTATATTGCTTGGTATTCTGGTCGCCCAGGCGTTCTCCAGCTATCGCATCATTGTCGAACTGGCCGTCAATATCGAAATATTTTATCCCGGCCTGAAATCCGACCCCATCGATGATCGGGCCCGATACCGCCGCGCTCAGTTCGTGGCGCCCATAATTGCCATAGGTTCCCGAAACGCGGCCCTTGAACCTGCTGGTCGGGCGCTGGAGTACGACGTTGATCGCGCCGGTCAGTGTGCCGCGTCCGAAGACGGCGGACTGCGGCCCCTTGATCACCTCAACCCTGTCGATATTGGCGAGATCAAGGGACGAAAAGTCTCCAAAATAGGGGATGCCGTCAAGAAAGATGCCAACTTTGCCATCGCTGAAGAGAATGTTCGATGCACCCCGAATGATGGGACGGTCGTTGCCGCGCCCAAATGCCTCCTGCATCTGAAACCCTGGTGTGAAATCGGCCAGATCGGAAATATCCTGCGCCATCTTGTCCTGAATTGATGCGCTGTTGAACGCGTTGACCGAGATTGGTACGTCTAGCAGGGTTTCTTCCCGTTTGCGCGCGGTCACAACGATGTCAGCGGGTTCCGTAGCTTCGGGTTCGCCGAGGTCGCCGGAGACGTTGTCCTGAGCGATAGCAGGTGCTGCTGCAAAAACCAAAAACGCCCCCGAAAGCAGTAATGCTGAACGTGCGATTTTGGTTGTGGTTTTTGACGTGCCGGGCGGCTGGTACATCATTGTGAAGCTTCCTCTTCCAAGCTGATATTTGATATTTTTACTCAACAAAAATGGCAGCGTGTTTCACTGTTGTCCAGACAAATAAACAAAGTTGTCCGTACATATTATGGGTATTAACTTAGTTGAATTGTTTTATTTAATATGTTGTAATTACATAATTAGTTAAAAGATTCTGATTTCGATGTCGCGCTTTGAGGCAATAATAGAGTTTAACGAGGTGCCATTTTTTCACAGCGCTCGTAAGATGGCGCCGGCGCTATGCTCGCCCGATTCCAGTGCGGCCTCAATGCCCGAGCTGCGCTGGGCGAGATGCTCTCCTGCATAATGAAGACGTTTGCCAGCGGCACGGCTGGCGGCGGCGAGGAGGCGCGCCTGGCCTGGGGCGATATGATGGTAGATACCACGTGCCAGCGGATTTTTCTGCCAGCTGAAGAGCCGTTCAAGCTTCAGCTTACCGCGCGATGATGGCCTTGCCGCATGAATCCGCTCAATAATAGCTTCGGCTGCTGCAGCGCTGCCCATCGAGTCAATCTGCGGCGTATGAGGACCTGCGATCCAGACCTTGAGCATGGCTGGCTCATCCCCGAGCACAAATACCCGGCCAAGCAACGGGTGGTCGCTCCAAATTGTCTCGGGCAGTCCATCATGGCGCCAAAAGGGTTCGCTCGCCGAGAGATAGGCGAAGCTTGCCCGGGTATAGGGCAATTGGTCGATCGTCTTGGAAAGGGCAGGTGCCACCGGAGCGTCGATATGCAGATAACGCAGAACCGAAAAAGGTACGGTGCAGATGACGTGCCTTGCCGTGAGACTCTGGCCATTTGCGAGAGCCACTGTGACGGAGCCGGCTTCTTCCCGGAGGCCAATCACGGCCTGGCCCAGACGCGGCGGCGTCTTGAGAGCCGCCGCCATCGCCTCGGGCAGACGCTGCGATCCGCCCGTTACCATCATGGGTTGTCCCGGACTTGCGCGAAATATGGCGCTTGTTCGCGCGATATGAAGCGCGGATATTGTGTCGGCGCTGTTTCCATTAAGATTGGCGTTTATCAATCGCAGCGCTTCACGGCTTGCTCCAGCCTGCGACAGCGCCGTCGAATACGGGATGTCCAGCCGGTCGGCTCCAGGCCCCATCCAGGCGTCAACCGAATCGAGCGCCGGTAGGCGCGTTCCGTAAAAGGGCGCCAGCGCGGCAGGTGGAAGGGCGTGTTCGTTTCCGGTCAGGCGATTGGCCGGAGAAGCGGGCCAGTCTGCTGCCGTAACCGATTGCCCGTTGATGTGATAGAGCATACTCCGATCGATCACCGGCGCAGGCGATACGGTGATATTGTGCTTTTTGGTGAGCAGCAGTGTACGGCTGTATCCGCTGCCGATCTGGACACCCCCTGCTTCCGGCGAGCCCGGCACATCGTCGAGCGTGTAGAGGCGGCCGCCGATCCGGCGATCGGCTTCCAGAATCACGACATTTGCACCCTGTGCCTCTAGCAGGCTCGCGGCGTGGAGGCCGGCGAGCCCGGCGCCGATGACGATGACGTCGGCTTCGGTTTTCGCCCAGGCTGAGCGAGGCGCGAGCCCGGCGACGATACTGGCGCATCCGGCGGCAATAATGCCGCGCCTTGTCATGTTCATGTCAGTGACTTCCCTTTTGCGCGGGAGGCGCAGTTTTCTGGCGCTCGGCGACCCATTTCTTGAACACCGTCCATGTTGTTTCGTTGGGTCGAGTATCGTTAACCGGCGGGGGCTGGTTGTAGGCAGGGTAATTTAAAGCGATTTCATCTTTGACGAGCGTGGGCAATGCGTCGAATCTATCCAGCTTGGTCCCGACTGCGTTGAACACGAGCTGCCCGGGCCGGCCGCGCATCTTCATCCATGGCATCCAGTCGGAAATTCTTACCCAGGAAATGGACGGATAAGAGGTTGCATTGCGCGTATCGAGTATCTCTTCGGCTGGCGCCATGAAGTCAAAAATCTCCATCGCATGATATTTTCCGCCGATATAATCCTGGTAATCCCCAGCCAGAACATTGTGATAATAAAGAGGAATTTCGCTGGGCATCGCAAGCCACGGCCCCATCCGCTTGAAACCTGGCGTAAATGGTTTGCCGTCGGCGCTGCGGGGATAAGCGGCCGGGAAGTTCACCGGATCATTCGCGATATGCATCACCTCGACGGTTTCATTGGTCCAGGGGTTGGTCCATTGCCGGATGATCTCACCGGTTTTCGGATCCGTAAAAAGCATGATTTCGCGGCTGACGAGACGGTAGCCAGTACCGCGCTTGGGGTCTGTGATGGTGGTGCATTGGCGGACGTTCATGCCTTCACCGGAAAACAGTAACCGGTCGGGTTCACCCTGCACACGGGAATATACGCGGCCTGACCAGTGATATATCGCAGGAACACCATCTCTGACCCCACATTGGGCCCGCTTCATGATCTCGATAGCATCGTCGGGCTTAGCAGGGTCGAGGAGCCGGGCGTTGGCCGGACCGGATACGATCATTCCCGTCAATGCACATCCCAGCAGCACGGCCTTGTTCATCATGCCTCTCCTTTTTCTAACGGAACCGAGACTAGCGCCGTGACCGCAAACGTCAATATGTCCGGACAACTTTTCGTTCGAAAATCGACCTTGTCCGTACGCCGCGTCATGCCGGTTTCAAGACGCTGAGGATGGTGATGGCAGCAATAAAAACCCACAGCAGCACCAAGACCGATGTTGCCCGGACATAGGTGCGTTTGATGATCGCATTGGTTTCGCCGTCCGGCCCGAAGCGTTCCATGATTGCCCAGGTGCGGAAATGCGCGATGAGGGCTATCCGTATGCCCACACCGCAGGCTATCACCCCGGCAAACAGCGCGATCTTCCAGCGTAGCCATGCGGGCATTGGCCAGTTGCCGCCGATAAGGCCGGCAGCAACGGCAAGCAGCACGAGCATCAGGACATAGCGCGAACTACGATCGATCATCCCAAGGATCTGGCCGGCGCTCCCGTGCCGCAGACGGTGGACCAACTCAACAAAGGCAAGCCAGAAAGCTCCAAACAGCCCCGCACCCGTTGCCGCAAGGCTGCCCCCCGGAATGAAGCCGTAGAGCATCGCAAGTATCGGCCCCAGAGTTGCCTGTAGCACCAGAGCATAACGCACATGCTGGTCCACGTGCATGACATGTTCCATCAGCCTCCCGCGTTCGGCGAAGGGCATCGCATCGCTGTAAGCAACATAATGATAGGTGCGATTGATGACGAGTTCGGAGCCGAGCCAATAACCCAGAACTGCAATATGCGCGACCAATAGCCATTCAGTCAGCATGCTGCACTCTCGCGGCTGGCGCGCTCCAATCTCACCTGCAGGCGCCAGCGGGGCAGAAGGTCACGCAAGGAGTTCAGTGTCTCCGTCAATAGTCATTTCCAGCGGCCCTTGTCGCGCAGGTAACGGCCAGCATCCTTCAGGTCTGACGGTACGTAATCGCTGAATAGATTGGGTGGGAACCGTGGATTATACCGCTCCATCACATCATCATACAAAGGCGGATGGATGGTTGGTTGACGGTGGCGGGCGCGGAAGCTGCCAATCGGAATGCGCGCAGATACCAGCGTCTCATTTGGTGATTTTGCTTTGGCCAATGCTTCGCCATCGGGGCCGTAAATTGCCGAACCTCCGGCGTTGCTGTCTTCAAAGAAAGGGGATCCTGGCGAGATGGCGTTGTTGGCCACGGCGGTGTAGACGCCGTTGTAAAGTGAGGTGGCCGCTATATCAACGGGTGCAAAGCCGCCGGTGGCGGTCCGCAGAATTACCTCAGCTCCCTTTATCGCGAGGGCGCGGAAGATTTCAGGTTCGCGCTGGACAGAACTGGTAGCGAGATTGCCGAGGGGCGTCTGGACGACCGGAAGGATCGCGTCGCGGCCATACATTTCGACAAATCGATCGAGCACATCATAGATCGTGGTGGTGAAAAGCTCGATTTCACCGCCAAATACCCCTTTGATGTTGCGGGCCTTCCAGTCGCGTGCAAGAATCCGGCCGTCAGGTCCCATGATCGTCGTGATCGACAGGACATGACCTGGCCAATCGGGATCCTTCGCATAGGAACCGAAAACGATGTAGATGCCGTACTGGCGCGCCTTTTGGGCGATGGCTTCGGTTTCTTCTCCCGGAATTTCGATCGCGACTTTGAGTACATCGTCTCGCGTCCAACCCGCGCCGAAGCCGGTAATCGGAAACTCGTGAAAGAAGAGCAGATCCGGACCGCCGCCAAAGGCAAAGGCGGCGTCGATGAGGCCGACCATGTGATTGAGATTATCCCGGCGGCTCGCGGTAACGCGTTTCAAATCAACCGGAATTGAACGAGACTGTGCTACTCCGAGAGTCCAGATCTGTTTGGAAAGAGGAACGACAGGATAGGTACCGTCCGCGCTGACACTGACATTAACCTTGGGGTGGGCAGCGACTGCAGCGGGGCGGCTGGAAGATTGAGCGATAGCGGGAGCCGAAACACCAAGTGCAGTGGCGAGTCCGGCGCCGCCCGCTCCGGCCAGCAATGCCCGCCTCGACAATATCGGAGCGGCTGGAAGCACCGCGACCGGGTGCAACCCTTGATTTTCGTGGCTCGCGGAGGCGCGTGCCGTGCCGGTGATTCGTTTCATGTCATCCTCTCTCGTCCGGACATTTGTTTTATTGCTATGCGGTGTCGACGCGTGGTGCGCCGACACCGCTAGCAGATCAGCCCGGTTTTTTCATCAAGCCGCGAAGAGCCATCCCGATCACCGCGGGCCGAAACAGTTTTCCGGCCAAGCGAACAAGCTCCTGATCTCCAATCTCGACCGTGCACGGCATCGCATTGGCTACGCCGGAAAGGATGAGCCGGCCCTCCTCGACGCGAGTTTCACGGACTTCCACACCGAGTTTGATGGCGGGAGTCTTGACGAGCATGTCAGGCCGCTTCTGCGGTTTCAGGCAGTGTCGAAGGCTCGAGCGCGAGAACGCTTCGCGCCGCACCGCGGCCGGTAATCATGGCTTCCGTCAGGTAGGAGCCGTTCTGGTAGAGGTCCGAAATGAACGAGCCGAGCTCGCCGGCTTCATAGAGCCGTGCGATTGGCTGGTCGTCGTGGCCGAACACGACGCCATCCATGTTGCGGCGCGCCCCGCCGCCCGTGCAGACGATCGCCGGTGTGATCGGCAGCGCGTAGAAGGGACCGTTTGCTACCGGCAGCAGGGTATCGGGATTGCGGCCCATGACCTCGTCATGTCCGGCTGCGCAACTTGCGTTGTACCGGGCGACCTCTTCTTCCAGCACAGCGGGATCGACGCCGATCTTTGCGGCCAGTTCGGCAATCGTGTCAGCCTTGTGGATGAGGCCCGCATCGACCTCCTTGCTGTTGTCATCGCTCCACTCTTCGCCCACAACGACCGCGCTCCAGGTCATCACCTCCAAAACGAGCTTGCCGGCCTGCCGTGTCGATTCATCGAAGATCATATGGACCGGATGGGCAATGTTCAGCGGCACGTCGACGAAGCGGCCGTGCTTCTTTTCCTTGTAGTGGGTGAGCTGCAGTTCGTTCGCCTCATTGTAGAAACGGCGGCCCTGGTTATCGATGTCGAACCAGCTAAAGGCGGGAAGCATGAAGTTGCGCAGATAAGCCGTCTTCTGATGCGGCAAGTGGATGCCCGGCCATACACCGCCCGACTGTCCCTGGTTGCGCAGGTGCCACATGTCGGCGCCGGCTTTTTGCATGATCCGCAGACCATCGCCCGTGTTGTACGGGGTGCCGAGCGGAACCACGTTGGACAGGCCATAATAATCCCGCTGCATCTGCGGAGAAGCTTCATAGCCGCCGATTGCGACGATCACGCCCTTTTCTGCGCGGATCGTCTTGCGCTGCCCATTTTGCTCGACCCATACGCCGAACACTTCGAGCGTGTCCGGGTCCTGGATCAGGTCGACCAGTCGCGTGTCGAACCAGATCGGCACGTTGCGCTTTTCGACATTGGCCTTGAGCGCCATCCACACGCCTGAGGGAATGGGCAGGATGGTGGAAGTGTAGGCGACCGCATCCCGCGCGCCAAATTCGGGAAATTCGAGAACCGCGTCGCGCTCGCTGAAACCGGTGCCACGGAGGAATTCCTGCCCGGCATCTGCTGCGATCTGCTGGATCCAGGGTTCCAGATTGACCATGCGATCCGCCCAGTCGTCAAGCAGTGCTTCCGGCACAGGGCTGGCGGCGCTCATTTTGCGCTGATAATCCTTCAGCGCTTCCTTATTCTTTGAAATCAGCATCGACTGGCCCGAAACACGGCAGTTTCCGCCAGCAAATTCTTCAGGAGCCTTTTCGACAATCAGAATGCGCGCATCGGGCGCGGTATCACGGGCCTCGATTGCGGCCGAAGCACCTGCGCATCCATATCCGCAGATCAGTACATCGACGACTTCGTCCCATTGTTTTACGCTGTTCAGACTGGCCATGGCTTACTTCTCCCAAAACTATCGACTGGGGTCAGGCTAGATCGGGAGCCCCGGGCGCTGCCAGCAACCAGTTGTCTTTTTCGTCAACCTATGGTTGTATGTTGAGCGATGGAATTGAGGCAGCTATCCCATTTTCTTGCCGTCGCCGAAGCTGGCAGCCTTTCTACTGCGGCTGAACGGGTCGGTGTTACGCAACAGGCGCTTTCAAAAAGCCTTGGACGGCTTGAGGCGGCGTTGGGCGGCAAGCTGTTCGAACGCAACGCCCGGGGCATGGTGCTGTCCCGGCTGGGTGAATCCATCACCGAACATGCCCGCCAAATTCTGGCGGAAGCGGGTCATCTGCAACACACTGCTAGCGCAGCGCTTGGCCTGCAACGAGGACGGCTGGTGATTGGCCTCAGCCCGATTGCAGCGACGAGCAAGTTCGGCAAACAGGTGATGCGGTTTTCCGAACAGTATCCGGGTGTGCGCATTGATGTCGAAAGCGGGATCGAGCCGGAATTCATTGCCCGGCTCAATCGCGGCGAAATTGACGTGGCGATTTCATCGCAGATCGGCGAGCGGGCCGACAGCGTCTTGCTCGAACAACTTGCCCTCGAACGATGGGGCGTGGCCGGCAGTACCGAGAACGAGAAGCTGTCAGCCGCCACCAGCCTTTCCGACCTTGCCGGATCGCGATGGATTATCGGACGCAACACGGCGGTGCTCGACATTCAGATCATGGATGCGTTTCGCAGCGCTGGCCTTACGCCACCGCGTCCGTGGATAATGACGACGTCCGTATTGTTCATCCTGCAGGCGGTACAGAACTCGCAATGCCTTGCCATTCTGCCGCAGTCGCTGTGCGAGGGGATGGCCAATCTGCAATGGCGCGATCTGGGGCAGGGCGCCTGGACCACGCCAGTCTTTCTGATGCGGCGCAAGCGCGCCGTAATCGACGATCTGGCCAAGGCCTTGTTACGTGAGTTGAGGCAAGGGAATTGACTGCCGGCCGGCTTCTTCGGCCGGCAGCAATTGCCAGACGCGCAGCGGTCTTAGCGTTCGAGTTCGACCAGTTCGTACCAGGTCTGCATATAGCCGCCGACGCCGCCCTGGACGAAAATCGCGTCATCATCGGCCGTCACCCACATGTCATAATGGGGGTGTTGGATGCCGCCCATGCCCGGCCCTTCGTCGTCGACAAAGCGGAAGTGGCGGCAGTCGAAGGTGCCCGCCGCAACAGTGACCCTTTCCTCACCGACATATTCAAGGCCGATGTTGACTTCGGAAATGATGGGCGGGGTTGCCCCGCGATGGTCGGGTGAGGGAAGGAAAACACGGATGTTACGGCGATGCGGTCCCTTGCTGAGGTCCATGCAACGAGTCGTATATCCATCGCCGGCGATCGGATGGGTGCCAAAGCCGTCGATGCTTCCGGTGTAAGGCATCTTCTGCGAAATACGGCCGATGCTTGGGCCATAGCTTTCGCATTCGATCACGCCGCCGTCTTCGCCCGGAAAATGATGCATCCAGCCGGAACCCATCATCCGGTCGCCGATGGTCAGATGCACATGAAGATCTTGCGGCCGACCTTCCGGATCGAGCGTGTATATAATGTCGCGGAGCACCGCCGGATTCGGCTCTTCGATCTCGCATCGGGCGCGGAAGATCGTGCTGCCATCGCTGTGGTGGGTGAAGCTGAACCATTCGCGTCCGCGCTCCTGATCCAGCATCTCGGGCTTCTTTGATGTGTAGCGGATCCGGCCGCTGATTGTCCTGTGTTGCATGGGCTAGTTCCTTTTTGGCTTTATAAGACTATAAGATCCGCTTCGTCCCTTGGGACACCACTAATCTTTCAATCCGCCTGGCGAGAGGTTGCAGTTTCCGAGTTGGTTCTGCGCGTGAAACGGCCGCAGAGAGCATCCCTCCTTGTGGTGGACGAGGGTATTGAATTTATTTTCTATTTGTCCGGACAAATTTTCATGTAATCAGGCGACTGTCAAGCGCTTCCGGTAGTTAAGGGATCAGACATGGCAATCACCGACCTTGCTTACCCGTTGATGGTTTATTTTCACATGTTCCTGTTTGTCCTGTGGCTCGGCGGGGATGTCGGCGTGTTCTGCGCTGGACAGAGTTTCCGTAGACGGACGGTTTATTCGCTGGATCAGCGGATCGCCCTGCTCAAGCTCCTCGTCATGATCGACATGGTCCCAAGGACGGCCTGGGCGCTGATGGTGCCGGTTTCGCTGTCCGTCGTCGATCTTGGCGGATATTGGGATGTGCCCGATGCCCTGCTCGTGGCGGCCTGGATTGCCGGCCTTGCATGGTTGTGGCTGGTCTGGGATGCGCATCTCCACGATCAGACACCGCGCGCTACCCGCAACCGCAAAATCGAATTTTGGCTGAAGAATCTGATTGCGGCCGGCTACCTCTGGCTTGGCGCGCAATCACTGCTGACAGGTGCCCCACTTGGCCCGGTCTGGCTGGCCAGCAAGGCGTTGCTATTCGGTATCCTGTTCCTTGCAGCCATCATGATCGACGTCGCGTTCAAGCCGGTGGGGCCGCAACTGGGCAGGCTGCTGGCCGAAGGATCAAGCGACGAAACCGAAATCCCGCTTCGCCGCACGATGGACTATACGCGTGTATGGGTTTTCGTTGTTTATATTCTCCTGATCATCATTTCGCTTCTGGGCTCGGTCAAGCCGTTCTGACCGCGTGATGGACAGTGTCCCGTTTTGACTATTGACTTGAAAAATTTGTCCGGACAAATTTAAGGTAACCGGCAAGGGGATGAGATATATGACCATGGCCATCGGCCTTTCTTCCATGCTGTTCGTTCCAGGCGACAAGCCAGAACGATATGCCAAGGCGCTCGCGAGTGCCGCAGACTTCGTGTGCATCGACCTTGAGGATTCGGTGCCGGCGGAGCGGAAAGCGGCGGCCCGTGCCGCTGCGGTGGAAGCGATCGCCGAGGGAAATGGGCGCCTTGCCCTGCGCATCAACGGCGTTGCCACCCGCGCCGGCCTGGAAGACATATTGGCCTTGGCTGACGCGGCGGCGATGCCGGCGCTGCTCTATCTCCCGATGGTCGAAAGCGCCGCTGAAATCGCAATTGTCCGGGCGGTGCTCGGTGATCGCACACCGGGATTGGTGCCGCTGATCGAGACGGTCGCGGGGCTGGAGTCGGCTGGCCGTATCGCCCGTGCGCCGGGTGTGGCCGCGATGATGTTTGGGGGCGGAGACCTGTCCGCTGAACTGGGCGTAGAACTGGCGTGGGAGTCGCTGCGTACCGCCCGGGGCCTGTTCATCATGGCATGCGCCAAGGCCGGCGTTCCCACGATCGATGTGCCCTTCATCCTGCTCGACGATAGCGATGGGCTGGTGCGGGAGGCGGAGGCCGCAAAGGCGCTCGGTTTTTCCGGCAAGGCGGCGATTCATCCGGCGCAGATCGATCCGATCAACCGGGTTTTCCGTCCCACGGCGGAAGAACGGGCGGAAGCGGAAGCGGCGCAAGCAGCATTTGACGCGGCCGGCGGGGCGGCCGTTCGATTCAAGGGCCGTATGCTCGAGGCACCGATCATGCGGCGATATCAAAGGATTTTGGCAATGCGGAGCAAAGATAATGCGTGATGGTGTAAATGAGGTAAGTCCGGGGCGTTTCCGTGAAACTTTCGGACGTTATTACGAAGATTTCGTGGTCGGGCATATCTATGAGCACCGTCCCGGACGCACGATCACCGACACGGACAATGTCTGGTTCACCTTGCTGACCATGAATACCCACCCGGCGCATTTCGACTATGAATTCGCCAAGAAGACCGAGTTTGAAAAGCCGCTTATCTGCTCGCCGCTGACGGTTGCGCTGATGGTCGGGATGAGCGTTTCCGATATCAGTCAGAAGGCGGTCGCCAATCTCGGCTGGGACAATATCAAGATGACCAAACCGATGTTTCCGGGGGACACCCTCTATGCCGAAAGCGAGGTCGTCGAAAAACGCGAGTCCAGTTCGCGCCCGCAACAGGGAATCGTGACGGTCAAGACGATCGGTAAAAACCAGCATGGCGACGTGGTCTGCACGTTCAATCGCACCATGCTGATCTGGAAGCGCGGCTTCGGCCCGGTTGACGATTGAGGAGTGAAGGCCGATGTCTGAACAGCGAACGATAGACCCGGCGGATGAAGCCGCCTTCCTCGATACCATCGACCGGTGGATCGAACGCGATGTGCGCCCGGTCGTCATGTATCATGACCACAACGATATCTGGCCGGCCGAACTGGTCCAGCAGATGACGGAAATGGGCTTGTTCGGGGCGACGATCGGACAGGAATATGGCGGTCTCGGCTTGCCGGCGACGACCTATTCCAAGATCATCACGCGAATCTCGTCCTACTGGATGGCAATCACCGGCATCGTCAACTCGCACCTCATCATGGCTGCGGCGGTGGAGCGCTTCGGGACCGAGGCGCAGAAGCAAAAATGGCTACCCTTGTTTGCCAGCGGCGAAATTCGCGGTGGGCTCGCCCTGACCGAACCTGATGCCGGCACCGACCTCCAAGGGATCCGCACGACTGCGGTGCGCGACGGTGACGATTATGTCATCAACGGTACCAAAACCTGGATTTCCAACGGTATTCAGGGCAGTTGCTTTGCGCTGCTGGTCAAGACCGATCCGAAAGCCGAACCCCGTTACAAGGGCATGAGTTTCTTCATCGCACCCAAGGGCGAGGGCTTCACCGTCGGCAAGAAGTTCGACAAGCTTGGCTACAAGGGCATTGATAGTGCCGAACTCAATTTCGAGAATTACCGCATCCCGGCCGAAAACCTGATCGGCGGTGTGGAAGGCGAAGGCTTTTTCCAGGCGACCGGCGGACTGGAGCTGGGCCGGATCAACGTCGCCGCGCGCGGAGTCGGGCTGGCAGAAGGGTCGCTTCGTCTCGCAACCGAATATGCGCAAATCCGCAAGACCATGGGGAAGCCGATCGCGCAGCATCAGGCAATCCAGTTGAAGCTGGGCGAGATGGTGACCCGCGCGGAGGCAGCCCGCCTGCTCGTCAATCAGGCCGCGCAGGCCTATGACCGGGGCGAGCGCTGCGACATGGAAGCGGGAATGGCAAAATATTTTGCCTCCGAAGCAGCGGTGCGCAACTCGGAAGAGGCCATGCGCATTTTCGGCGGTTACAGCTACTCGAAGGAATATGAAATCGAGCGCTATTACCGTGACGCGCTGCTCATGTGCATTGGCGAAGGTACCAATGAAATGCAGCGCATGATTATCGCGAAGCAATGGCTGAAGAGGAATCCGGCGTGACGGCCAAGCGCCTTCCGCTCGCCGGTTTCCGGATTCTTTCGGCCGAACAATATGGTGCCGGGCCCTACGGCACCATGTTCCTTGCGCAGATGGGGGCTGAGGTCATCAAGATCGAAACCCCGAAGGGTGGAGATACCGCCCGGATGGTCGGACCCCATTATCTGCGCAAGGGTGAAAGCCTTTATTTCCAAAGTTTCAATCTCAACAAGCGTTCGTTGACGCTCGACTTGAACAGCGAGGAAGGGCAGGATATCCTGCACCGGCTGGTGAAGACGAGCCATGCCGTCGTCAATAATTTGCGGGGTGACCTGCCTGCCCGTCTCGGGCTCACCTATGACAGCCTGTCCCAATATAATCCGGGCTTGGTATGCGCGCACCTTTCTGCCTATGGCCGTGACAACGAACGGGCGCGCTGGCCGGGCTACGACTATCTGATGCAGGCCGAAGCGGGCTGGATGTCGCTGACCGGAGAGCCCGATGCGCCGCCGGCACGCGCCGGCCTTTCGCTGGTCGATTTCATGACTGGAACGATCATGACTGTCGGCTTGCTCGGGGCCATGATTGATGCGCAGCGCTCGGGCGCCGGGCGTGATGTCGACGTCGACCTGCTGTCGACCGCCGTGCACCAGACCAGCTATCCTGCAGTATGGTATCTCAACGAAGCGGATGTGACGGGCCGCGCGCCGCGATCCGCGCACCCTTCGGTGACCCCCAGCCAGATGTTCCGCGCGGCTGACGGATGGGTCTTCGTCATGGCCCAGTTACCCAAATTCTGGGATATTCTGACGGACAAGATCGGGCAGCCCGAACTTGCGGCTGATGCGCGGTTCCTCACTCCTGCGGACCGCCTTGCCAACCGTGCGCTGCTCACCGAAATGCTTGACGGCATTTTCTCGCAGCAGCCGGTGGCCCATTGGGTTGAGCTGCTCGCCGGACATATCCCGGTTTCTCCGGTGTACGGCCTCGATCAGGCGCTGGACAATCCCTACCTCGAGACGACGCAGATGATCGATACTGTTTCGCATCCTGATCGTGAAGCGATGCGTGTCCTTTCCAATCCGATCCGGTTTGGCGGGCAACGTCTTCCCAACCAGGCTGCGCCTCTGCTGGGTGCGGACACCGACGCTTTGCTGGCCGAAAGCGGCTTCGCAGCCGATGAGATCGCTTCGCTGCGGGAAAGGGGTATCGTCTAGAACATGGCCAAGCTGTCAGGCATCAAAGTCGTCGACCTGTCCCAGTTTCTGCCCGGGCCAATGCTATCTGTCATGATGGCCGATCAGGGCGCGGATGTCGTCAAGGTCGAGCCGCTGCACGGTGATCCCGCACGCGAACAGGCGCCTTACGAGGAAGGGCAGTCGATCTGGTTCCGCAACCTCAATCGCGGAAAGAAAAGCGTGGCGCTTGATCTCAAGAGCGACGCTGGCCGCGATGCGTTGTGGCGGCTGATCGAACAGGCCGATGTTTTCATCGAAGGTTTCCGTCCCGGCGTCATCAAACGCCTTGGCTTCGACTATGAAACGGTTGCAGCCCGTTTCCCGCGCATTGTCTATTGCTCTATTTCCGCCTTCGGGCAGGAAGGCGCGCTCGCGCATCATCCCGCACATGATATCGCCGTTCAAGCCATGACCGGTTTTCTTTCGGTCAATGACGGTCCTGACGGTATGCCGGTCGTTCCCGGTGTTCCATCTGCCGATATGGCTGCAGGGCTGACCGGGCTTTCCGCCGTTCTGATGGCCCTGATCGGCCGCGAGAATTCTGGACGCGGCGATTATATCGACGTGGCGATGTTCGATTCCATGCTGCCCTGGTGCGCGCATATCGTCGGCGATGCCGTGCGGGGCGGGGAATCGCCACGCTCCGCGAGTCAGCGATCTCTGGGCGGGGCGGCATTCTACAATGTCTATGAAACAGCCGACGGACGTCATGTGGTACTGGGCGGACGCGAACTCAAATTTGTCGAGAACCTGCTGACCGCATTGGAGCGCCCGGATCTTATCCCGCTCGGCAGCGCAAGTCCCGGGGAAGAACAGGCGCCGCTGGTCGCTTTCCTGCGCGAAACCTTCCGGACCCGCATGCGCGATGAATGGGTGGCCTGGTTTGCGGACAAGGATGTCGCCTTTTCACCCGTGCTCGATTTCCGCGAAGCGTTGGCGGAGCCGCATATTGCCGAACGCGGACTGGTCGTTACAGAAGCCGGCGCGCATCATATCGCGCCGCCGATCCGTTTTGGAAATGAAGCAGATTGGCAACCGTGCGCGGCGCCGGAGCTTGGTGCCGATGGCTGAAATCCCGCTTCAGCGAGACCTATTTGTCGACTTCGATGTGCATGGCGTAGGCGAAGCGGTCGCCGGGGTGGTAACTTGCGGAGATTTCGACGATCCGGTCGTCCGCGTCAAAATAGCAGCGCAGGATGAGCAGGCAGGGGCTGCGCCGGGGTATCTGCAACTCGGCTGCGACCGGGCCACTCGCTGCGACCGCCTGAATATCCTGGGTGACGCGGGTAATGCTGATATTGGCGAGCCGCTCGAGTTGCCGGAAGATCGTGTCCTCGTTGGGTTTGACGTTGCGCGCTGCCGCGGAAAGGTCAGGGTGGATATAGGCGTCGGTCAGAGCGATCGGCTCCGTCTGGCCGGGCCGGGTACGCAGCCCGCGAAAATGGTGCCAGCGCCCTTCGACCGCGCGACCGATATGGACCGCAAGCTTCTTGGGCAGCGCGGCGGTTCCCATCGGCTGAAAGAGATATTTGGTATCCCGCGCATATTGAAGAATTTCCCCAACGTTGGAGAGCGGCTGGTGGAGCGCTCCACCGCGTGCGGAGGCGGGCTGGATAATCGTGCCCGAACCCCGGCGGCGCTGGATCAGACCTTCGTTCTGAAGCGCGCGCAAGGCCTCGCGTACGGTGAACCGGCTGACGCCGTAACGGGCGCAGAGAGCACTTTCGGTGGGAAAATCGTTGGCATCAAGATAGTCGCCGCGCAATATCTCCGTGCGCAGATATTCTGCAAGGACCTGATATCGCGGCTTCTTGCGTGTTACGGTTTCCGTCGCGGTCGGCAAAGCTTCTCTCTCTCTTGTTCCAATATCGATGGGCGGAGTTGAAATGATGAACTCCGGCTATAGCGCAATCGAACAGCTTGCACAGCATTTGCAGCGCCCGATCAGTGACGCCCACCGGACAAAGGCGCGGTTGCATTTGCTAGACTGGATCGGCTGCGTAGCCGCAGCGCGGACATCCGGGGTGGCCCGCATACAGCAGGGAACCGGCAATCCGGCGATTGCACGCGCTGCATGGCTTGGCAATGTCATGGAGATGGACGATGTTCACCGCCAGGCGATCCTGCATCCCGGGCCAGTAATCTGGCCTGCCGTTCTCGGCGTTGGCAGCGACGCGTTGGACGATGCGGTAGACGCGGCGATTTGCGGCTACGAAGCGATGATCGCGATCGGCTCCTGTTTTGATCAGCGGCATTATAGTTTTTGGCACAATACAGCCACCGCCGGGGGTTTCGGAGCGGCCGCAGCGGCGGCGTCGCGCCTTGGCGCAAATCCGGCCCAAATGGTATCGGCGCTGGGATTGGCTGGGTCGGTGGCCGGCGGTTTATGGCAGATGCGGCATGAGCCGGTCATGGCAAAGCAGTGGCATCTTGCCCATGTTGTCAGTACCGGGACGGCCGCCGCCCAGCAGGCCGTGGCGGGAGTTACCGGGCCGCGGTTTATCCTCGAAGGACCGCAAGGATTGTTCGCAGCCACATGCGATGCGCCGCATTCGCTGGAGCTGGGTGAGGATTGGCGTATCAATGAGGTCAGTTTCAAACCCTGGGGTGCCTGCCGCCATGCGCATCCGGCGATTGATGCAGCACTGGAGCTGAAAGCTGCGGCCAAGCTTGAAGGACCGGTGACGGTTGCGACTTATCGCGATGCGCTCACTTTTTGCGACCGCCCCGATCCCAGCAGAGTCATCGAGGCCAAATTTTCGATCCAGCATGCCGTTGCCGTAGTGATGGAGCGCGGTATTCCACAGTTGGTTGATTTTGAACCTGATGCGATTGTCGCGCTGGCGGATGCGCGCACGCGCGTGACGGTTGAGGAAAGTTCGGACTTTACCGCAGCCTATCCGGCGCATTTCGGTGCAGCCATCACCAGCGCTGCCGGTACGGTGTCGTTGACCGATACGCGGGGAGACCCGGAACGTCCGCTCGACGCGGACGGAGTGATTGCCAAGGCTCGCGCGCTGATGGCCTGGGGCGGTATTGAATCCGCAGCAGCCGATGCCGCCATCGGATCGGTAATGGAAAGCAAGCGCGTGTCGGATATTACGAAGCTTCTGGAGGAATGGTTGTGAGCGCAACGGGCCGTATCCTGGAATTTGCGCGTGCAGACCACCGCTTGCCGGATGACGTACGCCAATGGGCGTTGCACCTGCTTGGCGATACGCTGGCGACCGGGGCTGCCGGATCGACTGCGCCGGGCGCAGACGGGGTGCTTGCGGCAGCTGGTGGCTGGGGACAGGGCAACGACAGCCGGGTTATTGCCCGTGATATTCGCTTGCCGGCCGCGGGCGCTGCCTTTGTCAACGGCTTCCAAATCCACTGCCTCGAATGGGACGCGGTTCACGAACCTGCGGTGGTCCATGCGCTTTCGACCGTTACCGCATCGCTGCTCGCTGCGATCGACCGGCGCGGCGGCTGTGATCC
This sequence comes from Pseudomonadota bacterium, assembly GCA_023457895.1. Classification (GTDB taxonomy): domain Bacteria; phylum Pseudomonadota; class Alphaproteobacteria; order Sphingomonadales; family Sphingomonadaceae; genus JAFAFE01. Next base: position 19,433 of record JAEXAY010000033.1, on the reverse strand, counting down.
CGAAGACGCGCTCACCGCCCTTGCGGTCGGCGTCGACATTGCAAGTGGCTTGGGCGTTTCAGCGACGTCCGCGTTACGCTTTTTCCGTCCTGCAACGGCCGGTGTCATCGGTTCGGCATTGGCGGTCGCGCGGATTGAAGGGGTGGACAATGTCGCGGACGTCATGGGACTTGCCTATTCACAGGCGGCCGGAACGATGCAGGCCCATGTCGAGGGCTCAATTACGCTACCCTTGCAGGTCGCCAACGCCGCACGGTCGGCGATTGCAGCGGTAGACCTTGTCAAGGCCGGTCTCACCGCGCCCCATGATGTACTCGAGGGGCCATTCGGTTATTTCAGGCTGATCGACGAAGGCGACCCTTCTGCTTACGCGGCCGAACTGGGCAGCCGCTGGCTGATCGGCGAGGTCAGCATCAAGCCGTTCCCGTCCGGCCGGGCTAGCCATGCCGTTCTCGCGACGATCGATGCGTTGCTGCGGGAAGGGGCAATCACGCGCGATAACGTGGTCAGCATCGAAGCCTTTGTGCCGCCGCTGATCCAGCGCCTGGTGGGGCGTCCTTTCAATCCCGGGATGACGCCAGCCTATGCACGGCTCTGCCTGCCTCTGCTGGTAGCGTTGATGCTGACCGACAAACGAATTGATCCCCGCCGTTTTACGGCTGAAACATTCGCCGATCCGGCCATTGCGGCGCTGGCGGCCAGGCTGACAGTCACACTCGACGGCAATGAGGATCCCAACGCCCTCTCGCCGCAGCGCCTGGTCGTCAGGCTGGCCGATGGTTCGGTGCTTGAGCGCGCCATTCCGCATACGCTTGGCCACCCGCTGGCCAAGATGACATCCGCGCAAACAGAGACCAAACGCAGCCTTGCGCGAGAACTTGCGGCGAGCGAACCTGACCCTCGTTTGTTTGCCGACCCGCTAGCCTATTTTTCAGATCCGGAATCCCTATGACTTTTCCTACCTATTTCGAAACCTTCGATGCCAAGCAGATGCTCGCTGACTATCCGGTCGGCGACGCATTTACCGCCCGTTATACGGCGATGAGCCGGGATGAACTCCGGGCGATCCAGAATGAGCGCTTTCTGAAGCTGATGAAGCGTGGCTGGGAGGTTCCCTTCTATCAGCGCCTTTGGGGGGCAAAAGGGATCGAGGCTGGTGATATCCGTAGTCTCGAAGATATCACCAAACTGCCGGTCTATGACAAGTCCGATCTCATGGCTTCGATTGCCGACCATCCGCCTTATGGTGATTTTGCGGGTCTGGGCGGCGATGAGCGCAGCCCGACGATTTTCCACACCACATCAGGGACGACCGGGCGGCCGCAGGCGCTGCTGTTCGGTTCCAAGGGGCGGGAGATCACGAACCTGCTGGTGGGACGGATGTATCGCTGGCAGGGGCTGGCGCCGTCGGATGTAGTACAGTCGGTCTACGGTCATGGGATGATCAACGGTGGGCATTATATCCGCGAAGCCGTTACCCATTTTACCAATTCGATCTTCCTGTCGGCAGGGACCGGGGTCGAAACGCGGTCCGCCAACCAGGTCGCGCTGATGGCCGATTTCAACGTGTCGGTGCTGGTCGGCTTTATCGATTATATTCGCAAGCTGGCCGAAGTTGCCGAGGCCGAAGGGCTGCTCGACAAGATCAACATAAAAATGATCTGCGGTCATTTGGGGACGGAAGACCGTGCCAGCGTTGAAAAGGCTTGGGGCGGAGCAAAGGCTTTCGACTGGTACGGTGTTGGTGACACCGGTTCCATTGCCGGCGAAGGACCGGACCGTGACGGTCTCTACGTCTGGGAGGACGCGCATTATCTCGAATTGCTTGACGTCGACAGTGGCATTGCGGTGGGCGAAGGAGAGGTCGGTGACATGGTCGTGACGTGCCTGTTCAAGGACGACATTGCACCCTGCATCCGTTTCAACACGCATGACATCACCCACGAACTGACCGGTGCCAACCAGACCGGGATGGTGTTCAAGCGTATCGCCGGCTTCAAGGGCCGCAGCGACAATATGGTCAAGCTGCGCGGGATCAATGTCTTTCCGCATGCGATTGGCGCGCTCATCGAGAATAGGGCCGACCTCACGGGCGAATATGTCTGCCACCTGTCGCGTGATGCTGCGGGCCGCGATGATATGTGCGTGACGCTGGAAAGCCGCGGAGGGACCGATGCCGGGCAACTCGCGGCCATGTTGCGGCAGGGGCTGGGAGTCGAGGTTGTTGTCAAGCTTGTCGGCGTGGGTGAAACCGCCGCTGCTACGCAGATCGACGTCCGCCAGAAACCAATCCGCCTGATCGACGAGCGTAACTTGTGAGCGATTGGCATCAACTCGACATCGGCGGCCTGAAAGCTGCCTATGCTGCCCGGGACACCACGCCGGAAGCCGTAACCGCGCATTATCTCGCGCGGATTGATCAGCATGATCCGGCGATAGGGGCCTATGTCGAAGTTGACCGCGAAGGGGCACTGGCGGCCGCACGGGACAGTGCGGCACGGATAGAGGCGGGCGCGGCGCGCCTGCTTGAAGGTGTGCCGGTGGCGGCCAAATCGAACATTGCGGTCAAGGGCCTTGAATGGAACGCCGGGATGGAGGCGCGCCGGGGCATCATCGCAACAGAGGATGCGGAGAGCATTGCCCGGCTGCGTCATGCTGGCGCAGTTATTCTCGGTACGCTCAACATGCATGAGGCCGCGCTAGGGGCGACTACCGACAATGTCTGGTTCGGCCAGACTATCAACCCCCATCGCAAAGGTTTCACGCCGGGCGGATCATCCGGCGGGAGCGCCGCTGCGGTTGCCGCGGGCTTGTGCGTCGCCTCGCTTGGGACCGACACGCTGGGCTCCGTCCGCCTGCCTTCGGCCTATTGCGGCGTCTACGGTATGAAGCCGACGGCGGGCTCCATCTCCGACGAGGGCCTGGTGCCTGTCAGCAAGACGTTTGATAGCATCGGACCAATTGCGCGGTCACTGGACGATCTTGAAGTGCTGGATGCCATATTGTGCGATGATATTGATCCGGCGGTGTCAATCGAGCGGCTGGTTCTGCTGGACAGTTTTGATGATGTCGAATGCGAAACCGGCGTCGAGACGGCCTATACAAAGGCAAGGGCGCAATTGTCCGGGCTGCCGGTAGAAGCGCTGGCGCTTGAGGACAATGCTGCAGATGTACGGTTCGCGGGTTTCGTGGTGGCCGCGCGCGAATTGATCGGACATCTCGGTAACATACGCGTTCTTGCAGCTGACAAGCTATCGGACGAACTGCGCTTCATGCTTGATTATGCCGATGGCCGCATCGAGGACGATGTCGCGCGGGCGCACGCAATTATCGCCCGGACACGTCAAGCCGTGCTGGCGGCTATCGGTAGCGATGGGGTCTTGCTGATGCCCACCACGCCCCAGGCTGCCTTTGAACATAACAGCCGCCCACCTGTCACCCAGTCGGCCTTTACGGCCTTTGCCAATATCGCCGGACTTCCGTCTGTCACCATCCCGGCAGGCGCCGATGCGAGCGGCTTGCCCGTAGCCGTCCAATTGGTCGGGCCGCAGTATGGCGAGGCCGCGCTGGTTGCGATGGCCCGCAAGCTGGATGCGGGGTTGAGCGGCTTCGTCCCTTCCCCTTTCATGTAATCTGTTCAAAAGGAGAGTCTCAATGCGCATCATCGTTCTTTACAATCTGAAGCCCGGTGCCGACCCGGCAGCCTATGAGCAGTGGGCCCGAACCACCGACATTCCGGGTGTTAACGCTCTCGGTTCAGTCAAGGATTTCCAGGTGCATCGCGCGACGGGAGTGCTCGGTAGCGATGATCAGTCGCCCTACCAGTATTTCGAGGTCATCGACGTCGCCGACATGGATGCGTTTGGCAAGGATGCGGCGAGCGATGTCATCCAGAAGGCGGCCGCAGAATTCCGTGAATTCGCTGACAATCCGCAATTCATTCTGACCGAGACGCTCTGATGCGCCGGTTCGAGGGAAAAACCATCGTCGTAACCGGTTCGGGGCGCGACAAGGGGCTGGGGCAAGCGATCCTGCAACGTTTTGCCGATGAAGGGGCCAACTGCGTTGTTTCCGATCTCGGCAAGCCTGCCGAGCATATGGGGGCAAGCGACATCGGCACGACCGCCGAGATGGAAGCCGTGGCCGAAGATCTGCGCCGTCGCGGTGCGAAAGTGGCCGTCATTCCTTGTGATGTCCGTTCAGAGGAAAGCTGTAATGCGCTGGCCGAAAAAACCGTCGAAACCTTCGGTTCGCTTGACATATGGGTCAACAATGCAGGTATCGGTTACATCATGAAGCCACTGCTTGAAACGACCTCGAGCGAATGGGAAGCCGTCATCGGGGTCAACCTGTCGGGCGCCTTTTATGGCACCAAGGCCGCTGCCAAGGCCATGATCGCAGCGGGGAAGGGCGGACGGATCATCAATATCGCGAGCCAGGCGGCGAAGTCCGGCTTCCCCCACATGGCGCCCTATACGAGTTCCAAGCATGGCATGGTCGGTTTGACCCGCTCGAACGCGATCGAGCTTGGCCAATATGGCATCACCGTGAACGCAGTATGTCCCAACCACGTCACTACGGGACTTGGCGCCCGGCAGAATGAATATTTTTCCAAGTTACTCGGGTTCGACAGTGTCGAAGCCTATGTCGAGAACATGAAACGCAAGAATCCGATGGGCCGTCCGGGCATGGGCAGCGATACCGCCGGAGCCTGCGCATGGCTGGCGTCTGATGATGCGGTCTATGTGACCGGAGAGGCGCTTAATGTTTCCGGCGGCGAGGAAATGCACTGATGATGTACGGGCTCACGCAAGGCACCCGGCACGCAGCAGGGGAGATGATGCAGGAGGAACGGATTGATTGGCCCAACGGCGCAAAACTCGCGTTGTCGGTCGTGGTCAATGTCGAGGAAGGGTCGGAAATGACGGTGGCGCGCGGCGATCGCGGTATGGAGCCGGTCGACGAACTGGGTATCCATATCAAATCGCCGATACGTAACTATGGCAACGAATCCAACTATCTCTACGGCATCAAGGCCGGCGCCCCGCGGATCGTCCGGCTGCTGCGCGATTACGGCATCAAGGCGAGCTGGACGGTAGCCGCGCTCAGTCTTGAAAATCATCCGGAGATTGCGCGCGCGATCGCGGATCTTGGCCATGAGCCCGTCAGTCACGGCTGGCGCTGGGTTCATCAGTTCAAGATGAACGAGGAGCAGGAGCGGGAGTTCATCCGCAAGGCCGTTGCTTCGATTGAAAAGACGGTCGGTGTTCGTCCCTTTGGCTGGCTCAGCCGTTACTTCCACACTGAGAACACGCGGCGCCTCCTGATCGAGGAGGGGTTTACCTATCATATGGATGATTACTCCGGGGACGTGCCCTTCTGGGATCGCGATACCGTCCCGGGAAAGCCGATCGCCATCGTTCCGTATCAGCTTGATTCCAACGATATGAAGATGTGGACCGATCCGGCGATGACGCCGGCGCAATGGCTGGAGTACGCCAAAAACTGTTTCGACCAGCTCTACCGTGAGGGCGAGGCGGGTAATCCCAAGATGATGTCGCTCGGTCTTCACCTCCGCATCATCGGTCGGCCGGGACGGGTCTGGGCGCTCGAGGAGTTCTTCCGGCACGTGACGGCCAAGCAGGATGTGTGGATCACTACGCGGCGCGAGATTGCCGAGCATCTTGCCAGAGTTGATCCTGCATGACGCTCCGGCTCGAAATTGAGGGCGGTGTTGCGCATTTGCTGATCGATCGCGCAGCGAAGCGCAATGCATTCACGCAGGCAATGTGGGAAGAATTCCCCTTGCTGCTCGACCGGGCGATGGCCGACGAAGCGATTCGGGTGCTGTTGCTGCGGTCGGCAGAGCCCGGTGTTTTTTCCGCCGGAGCGGACATTGCAGAATTTGGGCAAGGCGCACAGGACCCGGCGTGGCGGTCGCGTAACCAGGCCGCCATCAGCCGGGCACAGGCGGAACTTGCACGGGCAGAAAAACCCGTCATTGCAGTGATTGACGGTGACTGCGTAGGCGGGGGCTGTGGCCTTTCGATTGCCTGTGATCTGCGCGTTGCCAGTTCCAGAGCGCGCTTCGGCATCACTCCGGCCAAGCTTGGCCTTGTCTATTCGCTCCACGACACGAAGCTGCTGGTCGATCTGGTAGGGCCCTCGCAGGCCAAGCGTATCCTCTTTACGGCAGAGCTGCTTTCCGCAGCCGATGCGGATCGTATCGGTCTCATAGACATTCTTGACGATACGCCCCTCGCTGCCGCAACCGATCTTGCGCAGAAGATTGCCGGCGTTTCTGCGCATAGCGTGCGTAATACCAAGAAGATCGTGCGCCGCATCCTCGACGGGCAGGCAGACGATGACGCCGAAACGCGGGCATTGTTCGCCGCGGCGTTTACGGGTGATGACTTCAAGGAGGGCGTTTCGGCGTTCCTCGAAAAACGCAAGGCAGAATTTCGATGAACGACTTCCTGACCCACGGCCGCATTCTGGGCGGCGTGGTTTCAACGCCCGACCTTGAAGCTGCACTGGCCGATTATCATGGCTGTCTTGGTCTCAATATCGTGGAGCAGGGCGAACTTGATGCAGTGCTGGCCGCCAGTTGGGGTTGCCCCAAAAGCGCCGGCGCCCGCTATGCCTTGTTGCAGCCGCAAAGCGGGGCACATTGTTTCATCCGCCTCGTTGAAGCGCCCTTGCCTGATGATTTCAAGCCGACCCGCACTTTCGGCTGGGCTGCGTATGAGCTGACGGTTCAGGACGTGTTCGGCTGGCCCGATCGGTTAAAGGAGTCCGGTTTTACCGTGGTCGGGCCGCCCAAGGCGCTGGAAGGCATGCCCTTCTTCGTACCCATGCAGGTAACGGGGCGCGGAAGGGAGCTCATCTACCTCAACGAGGTCGCCGAAGATATGCCGGTGACCGACCTGCCAAAAGCGGCTTCACCGGTTGATCACATCTTCATTGTCGTGTTGGCTACCCCTGACCGGGAAGCCAGTCTCGCTTGGTTCGAGCAAGCTCTTAAACTCGATATCTCGTCCAGCTACACCTTGGCTTATTCCATGATCAACAATGCGTTCGGACTCGGCAGCGATTATCGCACCACGATTACCATGGTGCAAAAGGGCCGCCTCCCGATTGTCGAGGTCGACGACTACCCGTCCGCAACCACAGAGCGGCAGGGCGATCCGGATATGCTTCCGCCGGGATGCGCGATGGTCGCACTCGCCGTCGATGATCTGGATGCGCTGGACGTCGCTTTTATCCGCCCGCCTGAAGTACGCGACGGTCCGCTTTACGGAGGACGCCGTACGGCGACCGTACGTGGGGTCGCCGGGGAACGGATTGAACTGGTTGAGATCGCACGCTGAACGGAAAAGAAGGAGAGGCAGATGAGCAACTCCGGCGAATCCAGGGCCGTGCGTTTCTCCGTGTGGCGGACAAAAGCGCCGGCGACACGTCTTTTCGGGTTTGAAACTTCTATTCCATTGCTTGCTTCCCATCCAACTCCCTCCCGGATGGGAAGCGATCCGGAAGTTCCTTTGAACAACCTGCCCCGCCTTGCGCGGGGCTTTTGTTGGGCGATTGGAAACCGGGCCTATCCGACAGGTGGTGAAGCGCAGGCGATGCGTCGACACCATGGGGCGCTCCATGGCCCAAGACTGATTTTCGCGGGGACTATGCAGAGGCTCTGTGCGCTGCCAGCTGAAGGGGAAGTATCATGCAGATCAACCGTCGTTCATTCGCTGTAGGGGCCGGACTGAGCCTCGTCGGGCTTGGACTTGCCGGATGCAAGCCGGGTTCGGACAAGGGCACGTCCACGCAAGGCGCGCGCAAGCATGAGCGCGTGGATACGGTAATTCTGGGGGCGGGGGTTTCCGGACTGAATGCGGCGCTGATGCTCGAAGAACAGGGGCAGAAGGTCGCGGTGCTCGAGGCGCGCAACCGCGTTGGTGGCCGTGTCCTGACCCTGCTCGATGAACCTGGCTATCCCGAAATGGGCTTCAACTCGATGGGCCCCGGCTATGGCCGCGGCATCAATCTTGCCAAGCGCGCGGGCGTTGAGCTTGAAGATATTTCGAAGCGCTATACCACCGGCGGAAAGCCAGAATTGTTCCTCAATGGCAAGCGCATGACTGCCGAAGAATGGGCCGCTTTCCCCGGAAACCCGTTCCCCGAATCGGAAAAGGCCACCTTGCCGTGGGAGTTGGCGTTCAAGCTGATCGCCCAGAATAACCGGCTGAAGGATTGGTCCACCTGGCACAGTGCGGCGAACAAGGCGCTTGACGTGTCGGTCTATGATCGCCTGCGGGAACTCGGCCTGAACGATGCCGCGATCCAGCTTTGCTACGACGTCTCGCCTTATTATGGCAGCAGTTCGTTCGACGTTTCCGCACTGATGCTTGAGTTCAACGACGGCTTCATCAAATCGCAAATGGCGGCTGGCCCCGGACAGCTGGCGGTGAAGGGCGGGAATCAGCGCATGACCGACGCGCTGGCCCAGAAGCTCAAGAACGAGGTGTTCCTTGGTCATGAGGTGGTCGCGATCGATACCACGGCCGACGGCGCGACGGTGACCTGCCGCGATGGTTCTCAGTTCACGGCTTCGCGCGTCATCAGTACGCTTCCTTTTTCAACGCTGCGTCACGTCCACATCACTCCGGGGCTCAGCGGTCCTCAGGCGCGTGCGGTGGCATCGCTCAGCTACCAGCCGCTGTCGATCGCTTTCATCACGGCCAGCAGCCCGTTCTGGGAGGAAGACAAGATGGGCGCCGGCATGTGGACCAACGGTGTCGCAGGCACGATCATCGCGCAGCGTTTCGGTGCGACGCCGGAGGAGGTCACCGGTTTCATGGTTCAGGCGCGCGGAAATCTTGCGCAATATTGGGACCGCATGGGCAATGACAATGTCTTGTCCACGGTCATTGCCGAGATCGAACGGATCCGGCCGGCGGCAAAAGGCAAGCTGGTCGGCCGCGCATTCCACAGCTGGGGCAATGAGGAATTCAATCAGGGCGACTGGGCATATTATGCGCCGGGCGATCCGACCGGATTCGTCACCGAAATGTCCAAGCCCGCAGGCCGGCTGCACTTTGCCGGTGAACATACGGCTGTTGGCGCACGCGGTCTTGAAGGCGCGCTTGAGTCTTCCGAACGCGTGGTCATGGAGGTCCTCACGCCGGCGTAAGGCGGTCGCACCCGGTGATCGCACAGCGCATCGGTCAAGACCTGTTTGGCGTAAGCGGGAAATTAAGCACAGCAGGGTTGGGCCGACAGGAGCCCGGCCATGATAAGATAAGATGCAAATACGGGAGTAAAAGATGAAGACGCGCATGATGATAACGGCCTCCGCATTACTCTTTCTGGCCGGATGCGGCTCGGCCGACGAGGCGCCCAAGGATAACGTGGCGGCAGACACGACCGCCGCCGAACCCGCTGCCGCTCCGCAAGTTGCCGCGTCGGCGGCGCCGCAGGCTCCGGGGAAGACGCTGTTCATCCAGTGCGCCGCTTGTCACACCGTCGAAGCCGGCGGACCCAATCGCGTTGGCCCCAACCTCGCCGGTATCGTCGGCAAGAAGGCTGCAAGTCACGAGGGTTTCAGCTACTCTGCTGCTATGAAGCAGAAGGCGCCTGTGTGGGACGAGGCGACGCTTAACGAGTTCCTCAAACATCCCCAGGCCTTTGTCCCGGGAACCTCGATGGCTTTCGCAGGGGTTCGAAATGACGACCAGCGCAAAGCACTGATCGAGTATCTGAAGAGCAATTGATTCTTCCGGGCCAAGCTGACCTGCCGGCCCGCATCAATCCAACTCGTCCGCATCAAGACGCGGACGAGTGGGGCGGTTGTCGGGCGGGTTGTGGTGATGCCTTTCTCGTGAAAGGCATAAAGGCTTCATTGAAGATCAGGCGACGACACCAAATTCACGCAGCAGGGCGCGGAGCAACTCGTCGGTTAACACGCGCTTGCGACGCATGAGGAAAATCGGCGTATTCCATTTGCCATTGCCCAGATCGCGCCACTGCAGATTGTCGATAGTTTCGCAAAATGAACGTGGCAGGATCGCAAGGCAGTCGGAAAATCGCAGGATATTCAGGATGAACATGCCCGATGTCGTAACGACCCCGGGACGGGGTGCGGACATGCCCGCGTTGGCGAAGCTTTCGGCGATGCTGGCATCAAGCGCTGCCGTATTGCGACCGATGATCCAGCGCTGATCGGCGAGGTCTGATAATCGTTCGGCATTGGCGAGCCGGGTATTTGTGGTGCAGCCGACCACACCCCATTGCTCGACCGCAAGCTGTTCGAGCAATATGCTGTCTACCGGCCCGCCCAGATGCCCCGAAATTGCCATGTCAATCTCGCCGCGATGAAGCGCTGCGACAAAATCCCGGTCAATCCCGCTTTCGACGTCGATCCGGACACTGGGATGGTTGAGGGCAAAGCGCATCACCTGCGCGCCGGCGGCAGTTGTAGCGGCGACCGGACTTAATCCGACAACCAATCTTCCACGCTCCAGCCCAAGTTCCGCACTTGCGGCGTCGCGTAGTCGCCTCGCTTCCGCAACGATGGGGCGTGCGTGCTTGGCAACCGTGTCTCCGAGCCGAGTTACAGCCATGCCGCGTGCTTCGCGGTCGAACAGCTTGCCGCCGATCTGCTCTTCAAGCCGGGCGAGACTGCGCGACAAGGCCTGTTGGGTCAGGCCGACCTGTTCGGCAGCGGCAGTCAGGCTCCCCGTCTCAAGTACGGCAAGGAAATGCGTGAGTTGCCGGAGTTCCATGACGTAATACAATCATATGTTGTGGAATATCACAACGTTTTTGTTGGCGGACTGGCGAGGAACAACGGATATGGGCGAGCATGATAATAATATGAAAGTTGGAGAAGCAAATTGGCCAGCCTTAATAGCGTTACGCAGTGGGATGAAGTCGTAGATGTACTCGTGTGCGGTTTTGGCTGCGCCGGAGCGTCCGCAGCAATTGAAGCCTTTGACGCGGAGCCTGGCCTGCGTTTGCTGTTGATCGAGAAAGCGCCGAAGGAATATGCGGGTGGCAACTGCCGCGTTTCCGGCCAGTCGCTGCTCATTTCGAAGAACAAGAAGGCGCTGATGGATTATCAGCGCGTGATGAGCGAAGCTAATCCGATCTCCGAAGAACTGCTCGACGAATGGGCCGAGCGCATGGTCAATCTGGAGCCTTGGATCCAGCAGATCGCCGCAGACGCCGGTCAAACTTTCCAGCGCGGATCGGGATTTTCCGGCCATTATGCGGTTCTCGAGTTCCCCGAACTGGGTGCGGCGGAGGCCGTTGCCTACACGTCGACCATTCTTCCGGTCCCGTCGGGTGTGTGGCTCGCACTGAAGGCCAATGTGGAGAAGCGTAACATTCCGGTGTGGTTCGACACGCCCTTGGTCGACCTCATTCAGGATCCCGATACGCTTGAAGTCTACGGCGCCTGGGTTGAGCAAAATGGCCAGCGCAAGGCCATTCGCGCCGAGCGCGGCGTTGTCGTGGCGGTTGGAGGCTTTGAAGCCTCTCCCCAGATGCAGCGCGATTATTACGGCCTTTCGAATGTTGTGCCGCTCGGAACACCCTATAATACGGGTGACGGTATCCGCATCATGCAGAAGGCCGGCGCCGAAATGTGGCACTTGCGCAACCAGGGGCAATCCGGCGGTATCTGGCCCGGCATTCAGCAACCGCACCAGAAAACGGCATATCACCGCAATTTCATGCTGCCGGCCTTCAGCTGGTTCGATATCGATCGTACCGGTCGTCGTTTCTATAATGAAACAAACGAATTGCAGATGACGCATTACAAGGAGAAGAAGTACGGACGTTTCGTCGATGTGCCGCTTCACCTCGCGCATCCCGTTCACATGATTTTCGACGACGCCACGCGCAATGCGGGCAAGCTGGTGATGGAAATCCTCGCTTGGGCCGCGGTCGTCACGGCGGAAGGCTGGAGTGAAGATAACAGCCGCGAAATCGAAAGCGGGCTTATCAAGAAGGCCGATACCATGGCTGAACTGGCGGCGCAGATCGGCATTGACCCGGCAGTACTCGAAGAAGAAGCGGCGCGCTACAACGCGGCTTGTGCCGCCGGTCATGACGAAGTCCACGGCCGTAGCGCCGACACCCTTATCCCGATGCTGAACGGCCCCTTCTATGCGGTCCAGATCACGCCGACCATCGTTTGCACCGGCGGCGGTGCAAAGCGTAACATGGATGGCCAGGTTTTCGGTCATGACGGACAGGTCATCCCGAGGTTGTTCGAAGCCGGAGAACTCGGGTCGATCTTCTCGGATCTCTATCAGAACGGTTCCTATCTGACCGAAGCCATGATTTCCGGACGCGGCGCAGCGCGCTCTGCCGTCGCAATGGCGCCGTGGCAGGCGCCGGTTCCGGCGGAGTAGGGGCGTTGCTGGTCAAAACCCCCGCGATCAAGCTCGGCGTCGAAATCCGGGAAAGCAAGGTCGAAGGCGACAAGGTCGTTCTTTCCGGTGTCGCAAACGTGATGCCTTGCACGGTCGAAATCGACGGTGCGGAATTGCTGCAACTGGCGGGCCGCCTCATGCGCCCCGCAGTGATCGGTCTTGCATTGCGGATGCTTTTCAAGCGGGACGATGCGACGGACGCGCAGGGCTGAAGCCATCGCGCCTGACGCGCCATAATATCAGGTCCAATATTCGAAGCGAGAATGATATCATGCCGAACAACCGCATAGTCAGGGTCGCCGTTGCCCAGTTTGAAACCGGTAAAGATACCGACCGTGTTCTTTCCGACATGCTGCGATATATCGACGAGGCTGCCGACGGCGGCGCGCGCCTGGTCCATTTTCAGGAAAATTGCAACTACCCGACCTCTTACGAAAGCCGCGAGGAGGCCTGGGAGCATTCGATTACCGTACCCGGGCCGATGGTAGACGCCATTTCAGCCAAGGCCCGCGAACGCGGCGTCTATGTCGGGTTCAACGCTTCCGTCCGTGCCGAGTTTCCCGATGCCTATATGGTCAATCACCTGATCGGCCCCAACGGCGAATATATCGGCAGCAACAAGAAACAGGTGCTGATGTGGATCGAGCGCGATTTCTTCATCCCTTCGGATGAGGAAAATGCCGTGTTTGATACCGATATCGGCCGCATCGGGCTGTTGTCCTGCATGGATGGCCTGGTACCGGAGACGTCGCGGACGCTTGCTTGCCAGGGAGCCGATATCGTTCTCAACTCGCTCTGTTCCAACGCGCTGGATGAGGCCCGTCTGCATATCCCGGCTCGCGCTGCCGAAAACGGTTTCTACATGATCGCGTCGAACCGGGTCGGAGACATGGTAAAGGGCCAGGATCTGGAAGATCTTATGGCTGCTGCGGGCATGACTCGCGAGTTCGTGTCCGGGGCTGGCGAAAGCCAGGTCGCCGGGCCGGACGGCATCACGCTGGTGCGTGCATCGCTCGACAAGTCCGAAATTGTTTTTGCCGATGTCGACCTGGACCGCAGCGCCTCCCAGCGCGCCGATCGTATCGGGCGCCGGCGGCCGGATTGCTATACGCTGCTTACCGCGCCCAATGAGACGCTGGCCGATCTCCATGCGGGGCGTCCGGACGCCGGATCGGTGGCGATCAGCACTATCGTGCCGGCACCCGCAGATTTCGCGACGATGCTTGCAGATGCCATCACGCTGATCCGTCAGGCTCCTGCGGGCCTTGCCGTTCTTCCAGAACTTTTTGCTTGGAAAGTCGGGGATATCGCTGCCGGCGATAATCTGGCGCAACAGGTGGAATCGGCGATTGAAGAAATTTCCAAGGTTGCAGCGGAGAAGGATACGGCTGTTGTCGCCGGTATTCCGGCTTTGACCGAGCAGGGGCCGGTCAACCGCGCAATCCTGTTTGACCGTGGTGGTGTCGTAGGAGAATATCGGCAAATTCATCGCGATCCCGCACTTGGATGGACGTCGTTAGGAGACGATCTTCCAGTCTTTGAAATGCCCTTTGGCCGTCTCGGTCTGTTGTTGGGCGAAGACCTTCTATTTCCCGAGGCTACGCGTGTCCTCGCGCGCAAGGGCGTGGATGTCATTGCCTGCCCGGCTACCTGGCAGACGGCATGGCATCATGAACTGATGCTGCCCGCACGCGCGGCGGAAAGCCACGTTACGATCATCGGGGTCGGCCGGACGGATTCTCCGGTGCCTGCTGCGCCCGCTATTGCCGCAACGCCGGGTGAGTATCGCTTCCCGCAGACCAAGGAGGTCAATAATCCCGACCGTTACGGACCTGCGACGACGACAGGCGTGTATACGGTCGAAATCGACCTTGCGCCCAACCGCGACAAGCGGTTGATGGGGTCTACGGACCTCATCGCCGACACCGTGCCGGCGCTTTATGGACGGCTTGTTGAAGCGCAGGCCACAGTTACACCGTGACCGCGGACCCGATCGCATCATCTGGCGGTAGCTGGATTGAACGTGAGAATCCGGCGAGGCCAAACGAAATCGTCGGCCGGGTCCGCGAGACCCCGCCAGCGCAGGTCGCTCTAACGGTCACCCACGCCGCGGTCGTCCAGCGTGAATGGTCGGCGCTTGCGCTCAGTGATCGTGCGCAGATCCTGCGCGCAGCGATCGAACAGGTCGGCGATATCGAAGCGATTGCGCTGACCATGGCGCGCGAAATGGGTAAACCCCTGCCTGAAGCAGCCGGCGAGATCCGTTTTGCGATCGCGCTGGCGGGTGACATGGAAAAACGCGCGGCGCGCCTCTTGCGGCCTGAGGAGCGAGGCGAGGGCGCTGGCCGAAGGCTGGTACTGCGCCAGCCGCATGGCGTGGTCGCCGCGATCGTACCGTGGAATGCACCGGTCATCCTGTCGATGACCAAAGTCGCGCCCGCCCTGCTTTCGGGAAATGCCGTCGTACTGAAGCCCTCTCCGCTGGCGCCGCTGGGGGTTACGGAATTTCTCGGGGCGATTGCGCGCGGGCTTCCTTCAGGGCTCCTGGCGGTCGTGAATGGCGGAGGGGAAATCGGCGACGCCTTGGTGTCCGCTCCGGAAATCAGGAAGATTGCCTTCACCGGCGGTCCGGCAGTGGGGCGCGCTGTATTGCGCAAGGCGGCAGAACGGTTCGTGCCTTGCACCCTTGAGCTCGGTGGCAATGATCCGCTCATTGTCATGGACGATTGCGACCTTGCGCCCGAACGCCTTGAGGCAATCATCTGGGCGAGCTTTCTCAACGCCGGACAGGTCTGCATGGCGGCCAAAAGGATATTCGTCCACGAAGCCATCCTGCCGCGTTTCACGGAGGCTTATGTCGAAACGACCCGCAGCGTGTTCAGAATGGGGGATCCGGTAGAGCCGGGTACCAATCTCGGCCCCATGATTACTGCGAGCGCCCGCGACGGTATTGACCGCCTGGCTGACAATGCTGCTGCAGCGGGAGGAATCGTCATTCCGTTACTCCCGCCCGACGCGCCGGCGTTCGATACGGGCGGTTACTTCGCCATGCCGCGTATTGTGACGGGGCTCGCGCCAGATGCAACGCTGGTCGCGGCGGAGCAATTCGGCCCATTGTTCCCGATCGTCGGGTGGAATGACGAGCAGCAGTTACTTGAATGGCTGAGCTATGGTTCCTGCCTGACGGCATCGGTATGGTCCGCCAACACGGATCGCGCATGGGCTCTTGCCAGCAAGATCCACACGGGGCTTTGCATGGTGAATGCCCATAATCGTAGCGGCATGTCGCTCGACCTGCCATTCGGCGGCAGCGGTGAAAGCGGTTTCGGGCGTGAATATGCAGATGAAGGCATGCTAGAATACACTCTGCCCAAGGGAATACATCAGCCCGCGCAGCTTGGGGGCTCCCACTATCCCGGATAACCCGTTGCGCATCTCGGATAGCATCGGGAACGGTGCGAGGTGCAGGAAGGGGCAGCCGATGTTCCAGATCGCAAAGGAAAACCAGAATGAAGAACTATGATGTCATCATCGTTGGTGCCGGGACGGCTGGAACTCCAGCGGCGCTGGAGGCTGCTGCGCGTGGTTTATCCGTGGCGCTCATCGAGGCAGCGGACGAAATTGGCGGCACGCTTCACCTGTCTACTGCGTCGATCAGTGCTGCCGGAACCTCAATCCAGGCTCGCAACGGCATCGCCGATAGCGCCGATGCGCATTTTGCAGATTATCAGCGTATCAACCACGGCACCGGGCACCCCGGACTTGTGCGGAGCTGGATCGACGAAGCCGCAGAGACGATCGAATGGCTGATTTCGATGGGCTGGAGCGCGAACGGCGATACGGCCGTGCTTGCTCCCGAACATGATCTCTACACGATTGCCCGGACCTATCGCAGTAACGGGCTCGGTCTTGGCGTCATCGATATTTTTCGCAACGCTTTGGAAGAGGCAATTGCAAAAGGGGATAAAATCGATATCCGCACCGGAACCCGTTTCACCGCCTTGACCTTTGTCGACGGCGCAGTGCGCGGTATTCGGGCGATATGTGACGGAGAGGAGCTTGAATTTGCTGCAAAGGCTGTGATTTTGGCCACTGGCGGGTTCACGGGCAGCGCAGAAAAATGGCAGGAATTTCACGGCCTCAATCCGCTTCGCTATGGACTGCCGACGGTTGTTGGTGACGGTATCGATGCGGTGCGTGCGGCCGGTGGCACAACCTGGTTTGATGACTTTTGCCTGCCGGCCTTTGGCGGGACGCGTGATATTGGCGGTCCCCCCTCGGCCTGGATCCATTCCCTGATGCTGCCTGCCCTTCGTCAACCTTGGGAAATCTATGTAAACCTTGCGGGCGAGCGGTTCATGGCGGAGGATGAGCCGCAGATATTCAAGCGTGAACTGGCGATCCGCAGCCAGCCGGAATGGGGCTTCTGGGTCGTATATGATGACGGCATCCGCAATGCGTCGCCACCCTTTCTGAAACTCGACTCTGCAGTTCAGGATGAGAAGTTTTCAGGCAATGACCCCGATTTTGTACGAGCTGATACCATCGACCAGTTGGCGCGCGAGATGGATGTTCCGGTGGCGGCCTTGTCGCAATCGATTGCGCTCTACAATCAGGGGCAGGCTGTCGGGAGCGACATGCTTGGCCGCACGCATATGCCGATGCCGATCGCACAGGGTCCCTTTTACGCTGTGCGGCATTTCGGCTTCACCATCAGTTCTTACCCGGGTATCCGTGTTAACGAGGATCTGGCCGTAGTGCGCGGTGATGATACGCCCATCGAAGGCCTGTACGCCGTCGGCGAGGCCATCGGGATAGGCTTTCTTGGGCTCGGCTTTCTGAGCGGGTCGATCGTTTCGTCAGCGATAACGTTCGGCCGCCGCATCGGACGCTCGGTATTGGCCTGACGAGGGCCGGGGACGTGGTGACGTCTTAATCGTCACACTTCCCCATAGCCGCCCTTACGGACGATAAGCGTCATATTGCTCCGCATTGGCGCCGCCGGTGCGGGAGAATGCATCGTAAGTGCGCGCGATGAAGATATCGCGTTCCTCCGCCCAAGCGGCCTTCTGTTCTTCGCTCGGACGAAAATTCTCGATTTCCTGAGGGCCGACCCCGGCCTTCTGGAGGAGTGCTTCCATGACAAAAAGACTCCGCCTTGTTGTCCAGATTTCCGCGCCTAGCGCCACAACAACATGCATCAGGTTGTCGATCGTCACGTCGTCAAACAGCGTGATATTGTCGGAGTTGGACGGAATAAATCCATCGGCGGAAGGATTGACACGCTCGGGTGTATCGGTGGCAGCGCCGGAAATACTCATTGTCTCACTTCTCCATTAAACCGGAGGGCTATTTCAATTCAGGCGGGTTTGCGGCCCACATAACCGGTAACGATCAGGTGCCGGTTCTCCGCTTTTTCGACTTCAAACCCCACGCTTTGCATGATCTCCAGGAAATCGCAGTAAACGAAATCATGCGACCAGCGCTCCGCGTTGTAGACATGGTCAATCCAGCGCATGAACCGCTTGTAGGGTTGTTTGGGCGCGAACTGGCCGGTCGGGAAGTCTGACACATCGAACACGCCGCCTGGCCGAATGATACGATAGGCTTCCGCGCAGATCGCACGGACCGCATCCTGCGGAACTTCGTGGAACAGAATATAGGCGTTGACGAGGTCGACACTGTTGTCCTCGAACCCGGTCGCTTCTGCGAGGCGCTGTGCGAAATGTACCAGAATTCCCAAATCCCGTGCGCGGAAATGGGCGTAACGGACCAGTGGCCCCCCGACGTCCAGACCCCAGGTTTCGGCTTGCGGGAAACGTTGGGCGAGCGCGGCTGACACTCTGCCGATGCCGCAACCCAGATCGACGATTTTTTCCACTTTTCCATCGGCAGGAACGGCTACCATATTCGCAAGCGCAATATGGAATTCGTCATCATCGGCATTGTTGCCGTAAAAGGCATTGGTACCGTAGTGATAAAGCGGTCCTGCGAACGGGTTGCCGGTGTAGCCGCCCGGTTGCAGGTGGATTTCATGCTGCGTATAGTCCGGCATCGCCATTCCCGGGTTAAGTTCGAGTGTCCCGGGGCCAGCATTGTCGGCTTCGCTCATTTCGGACAGGTAATAGTCGGCATGTTGTTGATAATGGTCCTGCACGCAGCGCCACATCAACTGCTGGCTTGAAAGCCACACACGAATGCGCGCCCTGATCAATGGGTCTGCCAGAAAAACGTCCCGAAACGCATGAAGCGGCGCATCGGGGCTGTTCAGTTTCATCTCGTCGAGAAGCGCGTCCGCCCGGCTCGAAGCCGCCTTGTCCATGGCGCCGTAAGTCCACCTGCGAAAACCGACAATGAAATCCTGGTAGCTTTCGACGTCCATGGACTTGATACGCCGATTTCGGGCCGAATAGCCGCGATCCTGAAGCATGGGCGATCTCTCCTGTGGGTGGTGTACAAGCCGGTTTGCCAAATCGACCCGGAACGCACGTGGTTGAATATCGCCAAATATGCGGCGTTGACCAATATACATCCAACAATTTATTGTTGTTATTCACAACCGGACATTGTGAAAAATAAAATGGCTGTTGTCCATTCTGGGCCGTACGTACCCGATGCGTCGCGGTTCAGGTTAATGGCCCTCCCGTCCGCTATGATTTTGCTCGGTCGGGTCGGTCTCGACGAGGTTGAGCAATATCCCGTCCGGATCGCGCAGACACACCTCGGGCTGGGCGCGATGGGGCATGCGGAACATTTCGGGTTCCGGTGACCAGGTTGCGCCTGCACGACGCAAAGCGGCGAGACTTTGCTCCATACTCTGTACGTAGAAAACAAGCGCAACCTCCCCAACACGGGCCGGTCCGGAAGCGGGGGGCACAACCTCCGGCGTCAATTGCGGGTCAATCAGGAAGAGCCCGATCATCCCGAAATTGGGGCCGCCGCTTTTTACGATGCGTACCGTGAGAGGACCGTGACCGGCAAAGCCGAGAATGGTCGAGG
>JAEXAY010000032.1 GCA_023457895.1 Pseudomonadota bacterium | reverse complement strand
GGAAGCGCGCGGCTTCCTTGGTGCGCAACAGGCGCGGCGGCAGGCCCGCAAGCGGGTTGGGCATGGATCACCTCCAATCGGGATGGCTGCCGGGGGGCGGCAGCGGACTGTGGCGAACCATGGCGAGAGACCGGCGGCGCGTAGCGTGCCGCATTTGCGCCTATGCGCTGGCGGCACCCCCCTTCGGGGCGGTGCGCGGCCAATAGATGAGGGATTTCAGCGGCTCGTCGCCTGCCGCGCTGAATAGGCAAAGACATTCGCGCGCGGTTCAGCTAGGAATGTAGCCGGAACAGACGCGCTGTTCCGGGGCTTAGTAACCCCTGACTAGCGGTTGGTGCCGGCCGTGACGGCACCATGATCCTCGAACCTATGGTCGGGGAGCCTATGGCGTATGTCCAAGGCTTCTCGCCCAAAGGTCATAGGGCCGTCTAGTCACGGTTACTAACTCCCCGATCACCAGGTTGAGGGGCTATTTGCGGGGGCGCACCGCAAGCAAGGCCCTTTCCAGATGAAGGGGAAGGCTATGCGGGTTCCCGTCGAACTCGATCCCGATGTGGACGATGAAGCGCCGACCGGCGACACCATAACCGTCTATGACGAACGGCATTACGTGACTTACCTGCGCCTTCTCGATGCGAAGGCTGAAGATGCGGACTGGAAGGAAGTCGCGCGGATCGTGCTGCACCGCGATCCGACAGCCGAGGAACTTCGGACCTATCGTTGCTGGCAAAGCCACCTCGAACGCGCGCAATGGCTATCGCGTGAGGGCTATCGGAAGATTTTGGAGCAGGCGGCAGCTAATCAGGCTTGTTGATGAGGTTGTTCTTCGGACTGTATCATCGAGAATAACTCTCTATGGACATCCACCTGAAAGCATATGGATGGATGTTGTCGCAGACCATGATATCCAAATGCCATGGCGATCACTCAGAAATCCGTAAAGATTCTCTGGTCAGCGGCTGGCGGACGTTGCGCGTTCGCAGGCTGCTGGGAACGGCTCTGCTACCATGAGGCGGAAGACGCTGCACCCTTCACGCTGGGTGAGATGGCGCATATCTGCGGGGACAAACCGGGGGCCAATCGTCATGATGCGAGCCAGACGGACTCCCAACGGGACGACTATCAGAACCTAATACTGCTCTGCCCGACGCATCACACGCTGATCGACCGCAAGGAAAATGAAACCGTCTATACGGTCGAGATTCTGCATGCGATGAAGGCCGAGCACGAAGCACGGGTGCTCGAACGCTTGGATCAAGACCCCATGCCTACCAAGCAAGATATTGCCCTCGCAGTTCTGCCGCTGTTGGAAGAAAATAGGCAGTCTTGGGCGCAGTATGGTCCGCTTTCTGAGCTTGCCCGAACGCAGCCTCACAATGAATCGGCGCATGCGGTGTGGATGTCGGAGCGTCTATCGGTAATAGTTCCTAACAACCGGAAGATTGCAGTGCAGATTGAAGAGCACCGATCCCTGTTCGACGCGGGCGAACAGGGGGTGGTTACGGCCTTCCTCCTGCATGTGCGCAGCTATGAGCAGTGGGTAGAGGATGCGATTCCGTATGCAGCGGTGAAACGCTTCCCTGTGGAATTTGATGATCTCATTAGGGGGCTTGCCGATGGCGGCGCATAACGAAACTTTTCCTTGGACCAGTCATTACGGCCACTACAATTACTTTGAAGGGCTGATGGATCGCCATGGGAAGGTTGTCTCGCTGACCCGAGAGGGCAATGGCGTCTATACATTGGAAAGAAAGCAAGGCGACGCGCTCCGCGTCTTTAT
This sequence comes from Pseudomonadota bacterium, assembly GCA_023457895.1. Taxonomy (GTDB): domain Bacteria; phylum Pseudomonadota; class Alphaproteobacteria; order Sphingomonadales; family Sphingomonadaceae; genus JAFAFE01. The sequence goes on along the minus strand of JAEXAY010000032.1, from coordinate 100,322 downwards.
CTGTGAGTGTTATGCGTTTGGAATCGCAGAATATATTGAGACTGTCGAACAGCTTGGCGAGGTTAATGCCATAATCATCAATTCCGCATGGTGCGGATACTCCCCGGACGCAAAGCGTCATTGTCGTGACTCGAATACTGGTCTGTTCAAGATTGGGGAATTGATGGGTGCGTTGCACCGCGATGATTACTGGCTCTACCTCACCGAAATAGAAGAGGAATATTTCCAGAAGCAAGGCTGGCTGTGACGCACAGCGTCACTATCTATGGTTTTGGATCGGCTTTCGACGATGCGAAAGCGGCTCGTGATGTTGATCTTTTAATAGTGCACCAAGGCACCGATCTCGCATCCTGCCAGTTAGCCATCGAGTGCAAGCGGCGACTCGCTGAATCCATAGAGCGGGCACACATAACAATGCTTTCAGAAGCAGAAGAGGCACATTTTGGGTTCGTCAAGACGGCGCGGGCATTGCGTCTTGGGGCGATCCGTGAAGATTGCTTCGACGTCGATTTAACGGCACTAGACGCTGTGCTTCATAAGCTAGGTGCGCGATAGCTCACTTCCTATTGTGGCGGTTCGTCTATCGCGGTCGGGGTCGACGCACCTGCCCCGGCGATGAGTCCACGAATATCCCGCAGGATTGCGGCAGTCTCGCTGTCGGACGTGGCAAGCGCCTCAGTCAATCGGTCGTTGGCAACGGTCTGAGCGTTGCGCATGGTAGCAAGTTCAGACTGCATGGCTTCAAGCGCCGCTTGAACCTCGGCCCCATTGCTCGGTTCGCGGCGATATTCCGAATAGATGATCTGCGCGGCGGGCATGGCGACAGCAATGAATACCGCGACTACGCCGATCCAGATGGCGCGGGCTGCGGTGCGGTCATTGTCGGCTGCCGCTTTCTCGAATTTCTGGAGGAACTCAGCGGCAGCTCCTTGAAGTCCCGTGGCAATCTCGGCAGCGTCGGCGGCAATGACTTGCATCTGCTCGAAGCGCTCTTCTATCCGCTCAAGCCGGCTGTTGGTCTCAAAGATCGGATTCGGCGGAATAGGAGGAAGCTCAGGGATACGAGGTATTTCAGTTTCGTGCAGACGTATCGCATCAATGGCGCTTTTCTGTGCTCCAATCTGCTCAGCTAAGCGACCCAAAGATGAGTTCTCTCCAGCGATGCCGCCAAGGGTCTTCATGCGGGCTTCAAGATCACGCAGTGGCCCGAAAGATGTTTCCATCGCTTTCTGTGCTGCGGTGACACTGTTCAACTGCGGTGTAAGTCTGTCCTGCAAGTCACGGAAGGGTTGTGTCTGGCGCTCTATACCCTCAATAGCCTTGCGAACCGTATCGTTCATTACACGCGGTCGCATGCCGCCGATCATGAGCTTGGAAATATCCAGACCTTTAGCGCGAGGGGTATCCCCCCCTCCGTCACCGTCACCATTATCGTCATCCGCCATAGACGTGTTCTCCCGACAGCGCTGATGCTTTCTAAATATAGTTGCTCTGGCCTCACTTCGGAAGCTTGATTGGATAGTGGAGCAACAGGCGATAGCCGCCGCGCATCATCCTGACGCCGTGCGCGACTAACCGGCGAGCCTTGTTTTTGCGCGGGTCACTCTCGAAATCCTCCTTGGTGCCTTGAAAGCCGAGCAGGACTTCCGCGATGGTGCGATAGCTCTCGCCATGCAGTCGGGCATCTAGTGCGCGTAGCGACAGGATATGCCATTGCTGGAGCTGGGCGGGGACCGCTCGGAAATCGGGGCCGGGCGCCCGGCCGTTGAGGGATCGCCAGAAGCGGCGTGCCGCGTGCGTGCGTAGCTCCAGAAATGAATCCATCGGCAGCGTGACGGCATAAAATGCGGCGGCGTCCGGCACTGCCTCGGGCAGCCAGAATTGATGCGTGATGCCATCCACCTGCCAGATACCGTGCCAACCATCGGAGGCGCGGCGCAGTTCAAGGCCGTCGAGATGCGCCAACGTCAATATCGGTTCGGTGTCGTCGTCCTTATGATCGACCGGCGACAACATCACGGCTTGCGGTTGAAGGCGCGGACACCAGATCGGCGATTGCCGGTCATGCGGCGCGTCGGGATCGCACGGGAAATCGCAACCCCCAGCGATGCGCGAACGCTTCAAGGTCGCGGGCAGCCGCCCCTCCGGTCGATGCAATGGTCTGGCTGTCCCGACGATATTCGTCGTTGCGGCGCAAATATTCCCAAGCGAAACCAGCGGCAGGGATGTGCTTTGTGTGCCCGTATGCCGCCGGAGATCGCCAATCGATGCTGAGCATGGCGTCACCTCCCCAAGCCGGGATACTGGGCAGCGCCCGGCAAAAAGAGGTTCAAGGATCACTGGAAATATAGAAGCCGCTCAAAGCAGATACCTTGAGCGGCTAACCCGATCATTCTTTGATGTTTTTAGCTTGGCGGCAGCCGGTTCTTTCGAGATGCCTGCCCGTGTGATCACGGACAGGCAGGCATGATCTCATCTGCTTGAAAACACATGCACCTCGTCCTGCGCCGTCTCGATGGTGAAGAGGTCGCCGCCGATCTCAGCGTCGCGCGCCATCGCCTGCCAATCGACATAGTAGCGTAGTGCCTCGGAGATCGTGACGCTCTCGGTGGTCAATTCCTCCATGTAGTCGGCGAGGCTGGCGAACTGACCATGATAGCAGTCCTCAAAGGCGGACTCGGCTTGATCCATGTCGCCGCCGAACTGCTCCAGCAAGCCCGCGCCTAGTGCGCCATGCTCTGCGATGAAAGCGCCCAAGCGCGCCAAGGTGTCGATGCCGGCATATTCGCTGATCGTTACGCCCTCGAAGCCCTCATAATCATGGATGGCATATTCCTCCGCATGCTCGATGGGGGACCGTGCGAGCATGGCCGCAATCTCCTCCCTGATTTCGTCCGCGTTCTGATCCGCGTCGATCCAAGCCCCATACAGATAGCCGTTGTTGTAAGCGGCAAGGCAAGCAACATAGATGCGGGGATTGCTGCCGGATAAGTTGGTCATGTCTCTGATCCTCGGGTCTGAAGGTCAGCGAAGCGGAACGCCGCGCCTGACCTTCTGGCCGTCGCCGAGACCGGGTGTGCAAACGGAAGGAGGCTTCGCGGGGAACCGGCTGCACGGAGCGCGCCACGCGCGAAGGAAGCTGGGCGGAAGCCTTTTGAAGTGCGCGGAGGGCAGAGCCCTAAGTCTCAATCCTCAGAAAGGAATGTCGTCATCCAGATCGGGAGAACTGGAATTGTCCATGGGAACCGTACCCTCGCTAGATGCCGTTGACGGTTCCATGCTTTGAGCGTCACCTGCGATAGGGGCTGTCCAGTGCCGGGCGATCCGATGCCAATCAACTTCGCGCTTGTTGGCACCTGTCCAAACATCCCAAAAATCAGGGTCAGCGGATTGAGGCTGATGCTCCTTTGCCAACTCGTCGATCTCGACCAGTACGGGAATAGGCGTCGCCCACCCCAGCAGGATCGCCTGTTTTGATGGCAAGCTGGGCAGATCGCGCAGTAACCCTCCCACATTGTCTGGTACAAGACGCGCGACAAGGTTTTGGTCGGAATCGTTGACGATACGATGGAGAATGAAGGTGTTGCACTGAGCTAAAACGGTCGGCGAAAGCTCTGATGGTCGCTGCGACGACAGCACCAGACCTAAGCCGAATTTGCGCCCCTCGCGGGCAATGCGCTCGAAAATTTCTCGGCAGAGCTGGTTGGGACTGGACGCCGGGCCTTCGTCGTCCTTACCGCGTCGAATGAAGGTGTGCGCTTCTTCCAGCACGAGGACTGTGGGCAGTGATAGTCCCTCTGCATGGAGCCGCCGATAGCGTTGCAGAGATTCAAAAATCACCCGCGCCAGCACGGCCACAACGACGTGAACGACTTCGGAGGGGACCAAGGAAAGGTCGACGACAGCTAGCGGGCCATTGCGTGCGCCGTCATCGCCGATGTAACTTTTTAGCCATTCCTCGAAGCTTGTTGGCGGTGCTTTTCCAATGACGCTTCCAAGCCGTTGATCCGCGAGCATGCTGCGAATACGAAGGCCAAGTGTGCTAATGAACGCCGCGAAATTTCCGCCTTGCTCGGCAGCCAGATGATCCAGATGTTCGGCAAGCAGTGTGACATCGAAGGGAACTGGAGCGTCTTCATTGATTGCGGCGGCCGCGCCGACAATATCCGGTAGGGCATCTGTGACAACAGTGATGGCGTCACGGGCCGATTCAAGATCGCCGACTAAGAAGTCGTTAAAATAGGTCGGTCCCGACCGCCGGGAGTCAACAATCTCAGTGATTGTTACAGAAAGCGTTTGCAGCAGCGTCGTCGCTGGGTCATCGACTGATGCTGCAAAATGAGCGGAATCCTCGCCGATGCCGCCCAGCAAGCGCGCACAATCAAACCGGGGGCCGACCGCTCCGGCGAAGGCAGTGCTTCCCATATTGAGCATGGCGGTTATGCGGCCACTTGAAACAAGCAGATGCCGCTTAATGGTGGCTTCTCGCGGTACATCTTCATGATGGCCACTCTTCAGTTCTCGTATCCCGCGCAACAGAAGCGGACGTTGCGCACCCGGCTGGGCATGGGCAACGGCAGTCCATTCATGGCCGCTCCAAAGCCATGCCGGAACATCCAGCTCTCTTTCAGTTCCAACGACTGGTGGGACTCGGAACAGACGGAGTTGATCTCCGCGATCCGCAAAGGCTTTGGCATATTCGCCATTGGGATCTAGAACGATGAAGCGCGCGTTCGGATGACCTTTTCGGCCTGCGTCACTCATCGCTTTTGCTCCCGCGTCGAGCGACCAGCGGATCAGCCCAGCAACCGTACAGGACTTGCCACTGCCCGTGTTGCCGAGCACGGCGAGATGTCTGCCGAATAGCTTGTCGGGATCGACCTTGATCTCGGCGCTCGATGCAAGGGCGGAAGTCCCGATACGGACACGCCGATCCGACTCCTTCGCACCAACGATAGCCTCGACCTGTTCAGGCGTCGGCATAAGCACCTGATCGCCCACTGACGGAAACGCGGCGACGCCGCGCGACAGTTCATACACTGTCTGCTTCGATGCTCGGTCCCGCCGAGACGTGAGTGTGCCGACAGGCGAGACGCACATCTTTCGCAGTGGAAACGGGAGGTCGATCAGACCGAAATCTTTCAAGCCCGACCGTTTGGGATAGGGCGACCGTTCTATCCCGATCCATGATATGTAGGCGACCGTCGCGCCGGCCTCGTTAGGAATAAGGACATAGCCATTGAGCCGAGGAAATGCGGCGGGTGTTCCTGTGTTCAGCGCCGTTGCCTGCGGTGCATCCAATTCGAGCAGGATGCGGATTTCATCAGGCGAAACAGACTCAACCGCTCCGATAACCAAGCCAGCAATGGACTCTAGGCGGCGATATCGACTTTGGCGGCCTGCCATTTCCACGGGAGCAATTCGTGGAGACGGCTGATGGGGTGCTCGGCGATACGGGCGAGAACGTCGGCGAGCCATGCCTGGGGATCGACGTCGTTGAGCCGGCAGGTTTGTATCAGCGAATAAGCGACCGCCGCGCGCTGGCCGCCGCGGTCGGACCCGCAGAACAGCCACGACTTGCGTCCAAGCGGCACACAGCGCAGCGAACGCTCGGCGGCGTTGTTGGAAAGGCAGACCCTGCCGTCGTCGAGAAAGCGGGTGAATGCGTTCCAGCGGCGCAGCATGTAGTTGATGGCCTTGGCGAGATCGTGGTTGCGCGAGATCCGGGCGAGCTGCGCGTTCAACCATTCGTGGAGTTCGGCCATCAGCGGCGCGCTGAGTTCCTGGCGGACGGCGCGACGCTCGACCGGGCTCTTGCCGCCCACACCGCGCTCGATCGCGAACAGGGCGTCGAGCTTCTGCACGGCCTCAAGCGCGATCGGATAGACGATCCCGGACTTCTCGCCGTGGCTCTTCTTACGCGCCGCACCCTCGACGTCGGCCAGCTCGAAGAATTTCCGCCTCGCGTGGGCGAAGCATCCAGCCTCAAGGATCGGCCCCGGCTGCCGGTTCGGAGCGTATAGCTCATTGTAGCCGCCATAGGCGTCCGCCTGCAGAATCCCGGACCAGGCTGCAAGGTGGGCTCGTGGATGGTCGCCGCGTCGGTCGCGCGAATAGTAGAAGACGACCGAGGGGGGATCATCGCCTCCGAAGGGGCGGTCGTCGCGCACGTAGTCCCATAATCGGCCCGTGATGGTCTTGCCCTTGGCCATGACCGGCACGGGGGTGTCGTCGCCGTGCAGGCGCTCGGCGGCCAGCGTATGGGCCTCGACCAACTGATGGATCGGCATGAGCGCCAGGCAGGCCGCGCCGATCTGGTCGGCGAGCGTCGAGACGCTGAGCGGCACGCCTTCGCTGGCGAAACGTTCGGCTTGGCGGTGGAGCGGCTGATGCTGGCCGTACTTGTCGAACAGCAGCATGGCGAGGAAGCTTGGCCCGGCCCATCCGCGCGGAGTGACGTGGAACGGGGCTGGCGGCTGCGTGATCTTCTCGCAATCCCGGCAGGCGAACTTCTCGCGCACGGTCTGGATCACCTTCCACGAGCGCGGGATCACTTCCAGCGTCTCGGTGACATCCTCGCCGAGCTTGGACAGCCGGGCGCCGCCGCAAGCAGGGCACGAACATGGGGCGGAAACGACCACGCGTTCGCGCGGGAGATGATCAGGAAACGGCTTCCTGACCGGCTTCTTGCGCGCGAATGCGACGACAGTGGTCGTCTTCGCCGCAGCCGCTTCGGCGGCGCGTTCGTCCTCGGCCGCGTCGGCTTCGAAATCTTCGAGTTCCAGTTCCATCTGCACGAGCAGCCGCTCGGTGCGTTCGGCGCTGGCGCCATATTGTTCGCGCCGCAGCTTGGCGTTCTGCAGCTTGAGCTGCGCAATCATCGCCTCGGCTGCGCTCTCACGGGCGCGGGCATTGGCCAGTTCGGCCTCGACGGCCAGGGCGCGTTGCTCGGCTTCGTTGACCTTGTGAAGCGCCTTCGCCAGCAACGCCTTGAGCGTATCGGCGTCGTTCGGAAAGGGCGAAACGGCGGCTTCCACGGCATCGAGTGAATCATCGTCGCCGTTCACGCGCAAGCCGAAAATGGGCTAATCCAAAACTATCCGGCGCTTTGCGGACGCCAGGAATATTGCGGGTTCCTCCAGTCGATCCCATCGAGCAGGCAGGCAAGCTGCGAACTCGTGAGCGACACCACGCCGTCCTTCGCCGAAGGCCAGATGAAGCGGCCCTTCTCAAGCCGCTTGGCGTAGAGCGACATACCGATACCGTCGTGCCAAATGATCTTCACCAGCGTGCCGCTGCGGCCCCGGAAGACCCAAAGATCGCCGGCGAACGGATCCTTCGTGAAGTGCTGCTGGACCATCGCGGCCAGGCTTTGCATCCCGCGCCGCATATCGGTGTGGCCCATCGCGATCCACACCCGTGCGCCCGCCGGGATCATCGCACCGCCCTTAGCGCGGCTACCGCGAGCGCGGGCGGCGCCGCCGCCGAAATGCGAAGCCGTCGACCATCGGCCAGTTCCAGCACGATTACCGATCCTTGCGCCACTTCCGGTTCGGCCGGGGATAGCGGGGCCAAGGCTGGCTCCGCCGCATCATCGATCACCGCCGGGGCGAAGGCCGCATGCGCGCGGCCCAAGGCCGCTCGCCGCCATTTATAAATCAGGCTGCGAGAAACGTCATAACGTCGAGCAGCGTCCTGCACCTTGCCCCCCGGCGAAAACGCCTCGCGCAAAATCTCAAATCGCTCCTCATCTGACCAATTCCGGCGACGTACCGCCCCCGTCAGAACCGTTACCTGCGTCATGGCTGTCCTTAAGCGCGTCCTTAAAGACGTCTTGGGCACACGGCCAAAACTCGACAAGCGGGTCTCGCCGGACGGTTACGAGCAAGGGGCGTGCGGAACACAATCAACCAAAGCCTCACGGGTCATTTGGGAGGGCTATAGCGTAGGTGTAGTTCTCCGTTTCGTCGGCTTCGGCCCGCCATCTGCTTTTCCTCAATACCTTCCGCATTGGATCTGATCTGGAAGGTTGATGCCTGAAGGCGCTGGCGCTAATCGAATAACTCTGTTTTTGCTTTGACAAGGGTCGGTATGTTCAAACCCGGTGCCAATTCGACCCTGTCGCAGCTGTTCAGCGCGCGCCGGCCGGTTTTTATATCCATTTTTCTTTTCAGCGCGGTTCTCAACATTCTGGCTCTGGCCGGATCGTTTTTCATGCTGCTGGTGTACGACGAGGTATTGCCGGGCCGGAGCGGGGCGACGCTGTTCGGTCTGATCGTGCTGGTGACGGTCGCCTACCTGTTCCAGGGACTCCTTGAATTATTTCGATCGCGAGTCATGATCCAGATCGGCGCGCTGGTGGACCGGCAATTGTCGAGCAGGGTGTTCGATATTGTCACCCAATTTCCGCTGCGGTCGGGGGACGGGGCGGAAGGCTTGCAGCCGGTGCGTGACCTTGATCAGGTGCGGGGCTATTTTTCCGGAACCGGACCGCTGGCCCTGTTCGACCTGCCCTGGGTGGTCCTCTATCTTGGCATCCTGTTTGCCTTTCATTACCAGCTCGGCTTGCTGACATTACTGGGAGCGCTGGTCCTGATTGCGCTGACCATCTTCGCGGATCGGGCGACGTCGTCAAAAACGAAGAATTTTACCCAGATCTCGCAGACCCGCTATGCCATTGCCGAAGCCGGACGGCGTAATGCCGAGGTGCTCCGCGCGATGGGGATGGCCGATACAGTCAAGGCGCAGTGGAACAATAACAGCGACCATTTCCTCGCGGCCAACACGGAGTTGTCCGACACATCGGGCGGGCTGCAAATCCTGTCGCGTATCTTCCGTATCTTCCTCCAGTCTATGGTGCTGGCAGTGGGTGCGTGGCTTGTCATCAATGACAAGGCCTCAGGCGGGATCATCATTGCCAGTTCGATCATCAGCTCGCGCGCTCTTGCGCCTATCGAGCAAACCATTGCCCAGTGGCGCCCGCTCGTCACCGCCCGCCAAAGCCTCGCACGGCTCGATGAATGGATGGCGGGCTTCCCCGAGAATCTGCCCCGGACGCAACTGCCCAGGCCAGCGCAGTCGCTAACCGTCCAGAATATAACCTCGGGCCCCCCTGCCGCGCGCAAGGTGACGGTCCAGGATGTCAGTTTTGCTCTTAAGGCAGGCCAGGTTCTCGGGGTGGTTGGGCCGAGTGCTTCGGGCAAGAGCTCGCTCATCCGCACCATCGTTGGAATCTGGCCCGCCTTGCGGGGAGAGGTGCGCATTGATGGTGCGACGATCGAACAATGGTCTCCCGGCGAGCTTGGGCCCCATATTGGTTTTCTCCCGCAGGATGTCGAACTGTTCGATGGCACAGTCGCACAGAATATCAGCCGCTTTCGCGCGGATGCGAAGTCAGAAGAAATCATTGACGCTGCTACTAAGGCTGGAATTCATGATCTCGTCCTGCGCCTGCCCAATGGATATGACACGCCTCTCGGCCCCAACGGCGGCAATCTTTCGGCTGGCCAGCGGCAGCGCATCGCGCTGGCGCGCGCGCTGTTCCGCGCTCCCTTCCTGATCGTGCTCGACGAGCCAAACTCCAATCTCGATACCGAAGGCGAGGCCGCGTTGACGCGCGCCATTGCCGAGGTCAAACGTGAAGGTGCGATTGTCATCGTGGTAGCCCATCGCCCGAGTGCGCTCGCCGAAGCGGATATGCTGCTCTATATGAAGGAGGGGCGGGTGATGGCTTATGGGCCGCGAGACGAAGTGCTGCCCAAGCTTTTGCCGCCGGGTGCGGCAAAACCGCCCAAAACCGCGTCTGCGGCCGATGGTGTGGTCAGATCGCGGATTTCTGCAGTCCGCTCGCGCGCGTCACAAGCCACGGCGGGCACGACGCCGCCCCCCGCTCCTAATGAGAGTGGCCCAGCGGAGAGCAGCGATGAATGATGTGATCTTGCCTCCGGTCGACGCGCATCTGCCGGTGGCGGCGGGGCAGGGCGCGGTTAAACATGGCGTGAGCGAAACCGAGCATCGCCTCCACCGGAACCTCAAATGGGGCCTCGTCATTCTGGGCGTTCTGGTCTTCATCCTCGGCGGTCTTGCAGCACTGGTGCCGATGCAAGGGGCGGTGATCGCCTCGGGCCAGTTCATGGTCGAAACCCGCGTCAAGCATATCGGGCATCCCACCGGCGGCGTCATTGCCGACATATTGGTGCGCGAAGGTGACCGGGTGAAAGCCGGGCAGGAACTGCTGCGGCTGGATGACACGGTAACCGGAGCGACCGCCACGCTCACGGGTGAAAATTATGATCAGTTGCTGGCCCGATCCGCCCGCTTGAAGGCAGAACGGGAAGGGCGATCGCGGATCGATTTTCCTGCCGAACTCACCCGGCGGGCCGGTGATCGCTCGGTTGCGCTATTGATGCGGGAGGAACAGCGGGTCCTAAATCTGCGCAATAGCACGGCGGGGAGCCAGCAGGCGCAGCTGGTCGAACGTGTCAGGCAGGCGGAAGCGCAGATCGCGGGAATGCAGCAGCAACTCGCCGCGAACAAGGAGCAGGCGGCGCTGATCGACAAGGAGTTGCAGGCAACACGCGAGCTATGGTCCAAGGGCTACACGACCCTCGCCCGGCTCAACCAGCTGGAGCGCACGGCGGTCGAACTGCGTTCTCAGGCTGGCGCGATGAACGCCAATATCGCAACGACCCGCGCGCAGATTGCCGAAATACGCGGGCAGATGCTGACCATCAGCAACAATATGCGGAGCGGATCGGGCGATGAACTGACTCAGGTCGAAAGCCAGTTATCGGAGATTCAGCGCAACAAGATTGCCGCGCAGGACACGATGAACCGCATCAGCATCAGGGCGCCGCAATCCGGAACAGTCGACAAGCTGGTCTTCACCACGGTGGGCGGCGTGATTCCGCCGGGCGAAACCATCCTCGACATCGTGCCCGACAGCGATGCGCTGGTGGTCGAGGCGCAGGTTTCGCCGCGCGATGTCGATCAGGTGCGGCAGAACCAGAAGGTGCAGTTGCAGATGTCGGCGTTCAACACGCGGACGACGCCGGAAGTCGAGGGGGTGGTCGAAACCGTATCGGCCAACCGCCAGACCGATCCGCGCAATGGCATGTCCTATTATGTCGTTCGCATCCGCCCCGATCCGCAGAGCCTCGCCAGGGCGGGCAAGCTCGAACTGCGGGCAGGGATGCCGGTCGAAGCCTTCATCCAGACCGGCGAACGCAGCCTGATCGCCTATCTGACCAAGCCGCTGACCGACCAGCTACGCCGGGCGTTCCGCGAAAATTGAGGCAAGCTTGGAAATGGATAATTGGTCGGGGAGAGAGGATTCGAACCTCCGGCCCCTGCCTCCCGAAGACAGTGCTCTACCAGGCTGAGCTACTCCCCGACCGATGGCGGATTGCGGGAGCAACCTGCCGAGGCAAGGCGCGTCCTATAGAAGCGCCGTTCCCGGCTTTCAAGCATGAATTCTGAAAATTGCGCAGCGATGCATTTATTATGCGTCCGGGCATAAAATCCGGTAGGATGTGCCGGCGCCGATCACCAGATGTTCGATCAGCCGAACACCCGCACAGGCGCAGAATCTTGCAATTTTTCGGGTTGTTTCGAGATCGTTGTTGCTGGGCCGGCAATGACCCGACGGGTGATTATGCGCGATTGCGACTGACCGTACGGCGGGATCACTGATGATGGTCAGCAAGGCATCGGGGTGCACCAGGGCATGATCGGTTAAGCCGTCGCACTCGAACCAGTAGATGATTCTTGCATCTTCGCTGAAACCGGCAATCACGATCCGCTCGCCCGCGAGGCCATCCAGCGAGAGGCTGGCCAGTCCGGCAAAGCCATCGTCGGTCCGTATCGGCGTGGGCGTCTGCCCCGCTTCGGGGCTTGCGTCGGCACAATCCATGCTGGGAGGATACCGGCTTATGGGCACCACGCCAAACCGAACAAGGTTCAAACCGGAGCGGCTTGGGCAGTGTGGGCACTCTTGTTGCCGCAGCCATAGGGTTCTAGCGTGGCCTTTGGTCAATGATAAGGATTCGCAGCGCTCGTGTCTCAAGCCGGTTCGCATTATGAGCAGCAATATCTCGACCTGATGCACCGCATCTGGAATGAGGGAGACGAGCGGATTGACCGCACTGGTGTCGGGACGCGTTCGATCTTTGGCGCGACCATGCGCTTTTCACTCGCCGACGATGCGGTCCCGCTGCTTACGACTAAGAGGGTTTATTGGAAGGTTGCCGCGCGCGAGATGCTGTGGTTCCTGACCGGCAACACCAATATAAGGCCGTTGGTCGAACAGGGCGTGCACATCTGGACGGACTGGCCGCTCCACCGCTATCGCCGCGAAACGGGCGAAGAAATTGATCGCGACGCGTTTGAGGCGCGGATCATTGCTGATGACGCGTTCGCACAGGCTTGGGGCGATCTGGGGCCGGTCTATGGCGCGCAATGGGTTAACTGGCCGCGATATGTCCCGCTTGGTACCGAGGGCCATTATGTCCGGACCGAGCATGGGATCAATCAGATCGCGGAACTGGTCCGCAGTCTTACGGAAAATCCCGGATCGCGGCGTCATATCTTCACCGGCTGGAATGTCGCCGAGCTTGATGGAATGGCGCTGCCACCCTGTCACATGACATATCAGTTCCATGTCGCGGGGAACCGCTTGTCCGGCCTGCTGTTTCAGCGCAGCTGCGATCTGGGACTTGGCTTTGCCTTCAACATTTTCGGCCTTTCCATGATCACGCGGATGCTGGCGCAGCAAGCCGGGCTGGAAGCCGATGAGGTGATCTGGAATGGCGGCGATGTTCACCTTTATCTCAATCACAAGCCATTGGTGGAGGAGCAATTGTCGCGCACGCCTGCAGGAGCGCCGCGGCTGTTGATCAAACGCAAGCCCGAAACGATCTTCGATTACAGAATCGAGGATTTCGAGGTGGTAGACTATCAGCCGCAGACACACATCGCGGCGCCGGTGGCGGTGTAAAAGGCACGGTTGCATACGACAATAAATTGTAATAATATGTCGCGTAATTGAAATTTTCGAAATGGTGTGTCAGGCCGGTTCCGGCTATGGCGCGGCAAAAGCCATTCATTCTCGAGAGGATTGCAGATGCCTGATTCGCATACGCGCCCGCGCAGCAACCTGCCGCCCTTGTCGCTGCATGTGCCCGAACCGCGCTTCCGGCCCGGTGATGAAGCGGACTTCAGCGACATCGAAATTCCGGCGGCAGGGTCGGTTCAGCGGCCCCAGGAGAATGTGAAGCCGGCGGAGATCCATGATCTAGCTTATTCGATGGTTCGGGTGCTGGATGAGAATAACAAGGCGGTCGGCCCGTGGAACCCGCGCATTTCGACTGAACAGAAGCTCGCGATGCTGCGCTATATGGCGCTGGTGCGGGCGTTCGATGATCGCATGTATCGGGCCCAGCGGCAGGGCAAGACCAGTTTCTACATGAAATCGACGGGCGAGGAAGCGGTTGCAGTGGCTGCCACCATGGCACTCGACCGCGATGACATGTGCTTCCCGAGCTATCGCCAGCAGGGCATTCTCATCACCCGCGACTACCCCATCGTCGAAATGATCAACCAGATTTATTCGAACAAGGGAGACGCACTTAAGGGCCGCCAGCTCCCGATCATGTATTCGAGCCGTGATTATGGTTTCTTCTCGATCTCGGGCAATCTCGCGACGCAATATCCCCAAGCCGTGGGATATGCGATGGCGAGCGCGGCGAAGGGCGACACCCGGATCGCTGCTGTATGGTGTGGGGAAGGCTCAACGGCGGAGGGCGATTTCCACAGCGCGCTGACCTTTGCTACCGTCTATAATGCTCCGGTCATCTTCAATGTCGTCAACAACCAGTGGGCGATCTCGTCCTTCTCGGGATTCGCCGGCGCCGAACGCACAACTTTTGCAGCGCGCGCCATCGGTTATGGCATCGCCGGACTGCGCATCGATGGCAATGATGCGCTTGCGGTTTACGCCGCGACGCAATGGGCGGCCGAGCGGGCGCGGACCAATCAGGGCCCGACGCTGATCGAGCATTTTACCTATCGCGCGGAAGGGCATTCGACCTCCGACGATCCCAGCGCCTATCGCAGCGCGGACGAACGCAGCGCGTGGCCGCTCGGCGACCCCATCGCCCGGCTCAAGGCCCATCTCGTCGCCGAGGGCCTATGGGATGATGAACGCCACGCGGCGATGGACCTTGAACTCGCTGAGCAGGTCAAGGCCGCAGGGAAGGAAGCCGAGAAAAACGGCATATTGGGCCATGGCATGCATCAGCCATTTGAAACCATGTTCGAGGATGTGTTCGAGGGAATGCCCTGGCACCTTAAGGAACAATGTGAGCAGGCGCTGGGCGAACGCGCGATCAAGTGGAAGGGGAAGCGGGCATGAGCGATACTCCCGCGACCAGCCGCATGAATATGATCGAGGCGATCAACAGCGCCATGGACGTCATGCTCGATCGAGACGCTAATACCTGCATTCTGGGTGAAGATGTCGGTTACTTCGGCGGTGTTTTCCGCGCGACAGCCGGTCTTCAGGCCAAATATGGCAAGACCCGCGTGTTCGATACGCCGATCACGGAATGTGGCATTATCGGCGTCGCCATCGGCATGTGCGCCTATGGTCTGCGCCCGGTTCCGGAAATCCAGTTCGCCGATTATATCTATCCGGCGCTTGACCAGTTGGTGAGCGAGGCGGCCCGTATCCGTTACCGTTCGGCGGCGGATTTCATTGCGCCGCTGACGGTGCGGTCGCCTTTCGGCGGCGGTATTTTCGGCGGTCAGACCCATAGCCAGTCGCCCGAAGGGATATTCACCCATGTCAGCGGGCTCAAGACCGTCGTGCCGTCGACGCCTTATGATGCAAAGGGCCTCCTGATCGCGGCGATCGAAGATAATGACCCGGTTCTCTTCTTCGAACCCAAGCGCATCTATAACGGTCCGTTTTCGGGCTATTATGACCGGCCCGTCGAGGCTTGGGCAAAGTTTGCCGAGGCTGAAGTGCCGGGCGGCTATTACCGCATCGAACTTGGCAAGGCCAATCTGGTGCGTGAAGGCGACGGGCTCACCATACTCTGCTATGGCACGATGGTTCATGTCGTGCGCACTGTCGTCGAGGAAATGGAAGTCGACGCGGAAATCATCGACCTGCGTACCCTGATGCCGCTCGATATTGATGCGATCGAAGCGTCGGTTGAAAAGACCGGGCGCTGCCTCGTCGTGCATGAAGCGACGCGGACCAGCGGGTTCGGGGCCGAGCTGGCGGCCTTGGTACAGGAACGCTGCTTCTACCACCTTGAAGCGCCGGTCGAGCGGGTGACAGGTTTTGACACGCCCTATCCACACAGCCTTGAATGGGCATATTTCCCCGGGCCGATCCGTATCGGCCAGGCCATCGAAAAAATAATGAAGGACTGATCCCATGGGCCGTTTTACCTTCAAGCTTCCCGACATTGGCGAAGGCATTGCCGAGGCGGAAATCGTTGCCTGGCACGTCAAGGTCGGCGACCGTGTCGAGGAAGATCAGCAGATTGCCGACATGATGACAGACAAGGCAACGGTCGAAATGGAAGCGCCTGTATCTGGCACGGTGCTGGAGATTGCGGGTGATGTCGGCGACGTCATCGCGATCGGATCAATGCTGATCGTGATCGAGACCGAAGGCGAACTCGGCAGCGAAGAAGCCGAAGAGACCGAACCCGCGCATGAGGATATCGGGGCGCCGGGTCCGATGAGCGAGGCCACGCTCGAAGCTGAAAATCCGGGTGTTGAGGTGGCCGACGATGCACACGTCACAGCCGATGAACCGAAAGGGCATCCGGAACTGGCGCACGATGCGGGTGCGGATATGAACACGGCTCTCGATGTGCGGCCCAAGGTTCTTGCCTCGCCCGCAGTGCGTCAACGGGCGAAAGAACTCCATATCGACTTGGCGCAGGTCAGGCCGGCCGCTGACGGCCGCGTCCGTCACAGCGACCTCGATGCCTTCATTGCCTATGGGAGCGGGCAGGGCTATCGGCCGTCGGCCCCAGCCCGGGCGGATGAGGCGATCAAGGTTATCGGAATGCGTCGCCGCATCGCTGACAATATGGCCGCATCGAAGCGCCATATTCCGCATTTCACCTACGTCGATGAGGTCGATGTGACCGCGCTTGAAGCGATGCGCACGGACCTCAACGCCAATCGTGGCGAGCGGCCAAAACTGACCATGTTGCCGCTTCTGATCGCCGCAATCTGCAAGACCATTCCCGAATTTCCGATGATCAACGCCCGTTTCGACGACGAGGCCGGGATAGTCACCCGCTATGGTGCCGTACACCTCGGGATGGCAACCCAGACTGACGCAGGCCTGATGGTGCCCGTGATCCGCGACGCACAGGCAAAGAATATCTGGCAACTGGCTAGCGAGATCAGTCGTCTGGCTGATGCTGCGCGCTCGGGCAAGGCAAAGAGCGAGGAGCTGAGCGGATCGACGCTCACCATCACTTCGCTGGGCCCGCTTGGAGGCATTGCGACGACCCCGGTGATCAACCGCCCCGAGGTTGCGATCATCGGACCCAACAAGATCGTCGAACGTCCGATCTTTCAAGGGGACGACATCGTCCGGGCGAAGCTCATGAACATTTCGATCAGCTGCGACCACAGGGTTGTCGATGGCTGGGATGCGGCCAGCTATATTCAGGCTTTGAAGAAGATACTGGAAACGCCGGTCTTGTTGTTTGCCGACTAAACTGGCGCATAATAAACCCCGTTCTCTTGATGAACGGGGGTTTATTTCACTGGTTGAAGCCGAGCCCGGCAAGGCTGCTCTGGTCGAGCTTGAGACGGAATGTCGCGTAAGCGCCGCTACGGGTATAACGCGCATCTTCAAAATCCTGATCGCGATAACCAGTAAAGTTATACCCAAGCGATAGCCATGCATTCTTGAACGGGGTAATGCCCACGGCGGGGCCGCCCGAGAAAGTAGCCTGATCGCCCCAACCGGCCATCCGCACCGTACCCGCTGCTCCGATTTCAATCATGTTGCTGACATCGAACCGCAAGTCTGCGCCGAAAAGATTGGAGAAGCCTTCAATGTCATCCGTTCCGAACCTGTCGGATACATAGCGGGCACCCCAGAAAAAGCTGTATTCGCCGCGTTCGATGCTGCCGTACATATCGCGTTCGTCGATCGGCGTCAGATTGACGCTGAGGCTGTTGACGATCCGGCGTGAACGATGGTCGCCATCGACAAGGAGGTTAGGTCCGCCAATCGGGCCGGGTGCGCCGGCGATGGCATTCCACACCTTGTCTTCGCGCAGTTCGAGCTTGTTCAGCCACGACCAGCGGCTCCGTTCCGGTCGATTGGCCCAGGACATCTGCAAGTTCGTCGCCTGCGTTGATGGCCCTCCATCCTTGGCTTCGGCACGGGCGAAGGTGAACATCGCCCCCACATTGCGTCCCTCGCCGATTCGGCGCAATGTACCGATGGTCAAGCCGTACCGGTCGGTTTCCTCGCCGTTACGATATTCAGCGCGTCCGGTCATGGTCCAGCGTTCGGTGCGATAGGTTGCGCCAGCTGTTACGGCGATGAAATCTTCGGCAATGAGGCCGTTGGCGCCCAGATGGCCGCCGGACGCAACGGGATGATCGGGGTTCATCACGGCGGCGCTGTCAAAACCGTTCAGCGTCTTGTTAGCATCAATCGTGAAGTCGGCGGTCAGTTCCTTGGACAGCTGGACGCTCTGCGCGAGGCCGAACGCGGCATAGGTGCGCGGACCATATTCCTGGATATTCTGCTGATTTCCGCTGGCGGTAAAGCGCGCGCCGGCCCATGGCTTGAGGTCAAAACCGGCACGGAAGGTGCGCGCTTTGACGCTGTCGCCTTTGGCGATCTCATAGCTCGCAACGAGGTTCACGTCCTGCGATACCGCATAACGAGCGCCGATCCGGTGACGGGCCGGGAAGTCGATACTGTCATCCTTGCCGCCGAGGGCGAACTCGGTCTGGGCATCGAGCTCGAGCTTGTTGTCGAGCAAGCGCTGGCTACCCCCGATCTGGACCAGCGTCGATTCCCGGATGCTGCCGTCGGCAATACGGTCGCGGGCGTAGGTCAGTCCGGCACGCAGGCTGCTGCCGCCGCGGCGATATTCGCCGAGCAGGCGGCCAGCACGGCGCTGCATACCGGTGTCGAGGAAGTCTTCCTGCCACCCGCTCGCGGCGAGGGAGAAATCGGGGTTGATGCGGACACGGCCATCAAAGCCAAACTTGCGGGTCGCATCTTCCGAGCGGTTGAGCTGGCCCACGCCAAAGCCGGATTCGCGTTCACGCACATAAGCCAGCATGTCGAACTGGCGGCTATGATGTTCCGCTTCGATCAGCCAGGCGGTGGCACGATTATCGTCAGTTCCGCTGGCCTTCCCGGTTGCATCGCTGAGAGCGAATTCTGCCCGCACTTCGGTCGAGACATTGGGGCGATAACGTACGTCAACACCGCCCAGATTGGTTTTGGCCATGTCGTTTTCATCATGGATCGCACTCGCGCCGATGCGCAGTTTTTCGTCGTCGCTGGTCCAGCTCGCCCGCCCGCCAGCATTCAAGGCGCGGTTGCCTACACCATCGACTTCATAGGTTGCGACAATGAATTGCGGGTTTAGGTCGCTGTCACGGCTGAGCACCGGCGCACGGAAACGCAGCGTCCCGGCGCGATAGTCGATGTCATAATCGACATGGCGCATCATCACGACTTCCTGCACAATTCGTTCGCTGTGGAGACGGTCGCGCGTTTCGATGGTGATGCGTTCGCTGTTGGCAAGAATATCGCGTCGGGCAAGCGGATAGGGACCCGACAGGCCTGAACCCTGTATTTCCTCACGGTTCGAGCGGAAGGGCGTATCGGCAGCGAAGGCGCTGACGGCGACATTCCTGCCGCGATACTCGGCCTTGGCACCATTCAGCGCGCGCTGATAACTGGTGAACTGGGTTTCTCCCATATTGGTGTCATAGTCGCCAAACAGCGCATAGAATTGCGGGCGCTCGAGACGCAGGTACAATTTGCGCACCGATGCCGCGTCATAACGGGTTTGCGACTTGCCTGCATAGATGGTGTAGTACGCGCTGGGATTGATAACGCCTTGGAGGCGCTTGTTGCTGGTATCCTTGTCGCTGTCATAAGCGAGCGTCATCAGCCATTTGCCCTGGACCCGGCCCTTGGCATAGAGTGCGAGGCGCGCGTCAGTATTGAGGTCATCGACCTTGCCGGCGAGCGCTTCCATCCGGTCGTCCAGTGTATTGTAACCAACGGTGCCGGCGGCAAAACCAACCACGGTCCACGGACGATTGCCTGGGTCAAGCCACATGTCGACGGTCTGAGTGCGGCTAACTTCCCCATCCTTGAAATTGAAGGTGACCGGCAGAGAGCCGGACGCGGTGGTCGGCTCCAGTTCGATATAGGCGATGCCATCGTCTCCTTCGACGTGCCATACCGCCCGCGCACGCTCCAGGCCTGAAATTTGACGGGCCTGCTGTGTATCGGCTTCAATCGCCGGATAATAGGGAGCAGGGACCGAGTAATCCCCGACCAAGTTATGCTTGGCCGGGCGTCCGGAGCGGTCCGTGAGGCGCACGGCAATGACGGGGCGTGTTACACCATCCGCAACAAGCAACGATTTTTCGCGGACCAACTGGGCGTGCATCGGCGCAACGCTGTAGTATACGGTGCGTGAAAGCTCTTGCACGAGCGCTCCATTTGCATCGAGTATCCGCGTGCTCATTTTTGTCTCGTTGTCGCCAATCTCGATACCTCGCCACAGGCTCACGGCGAAGCTGTTGTCGGCGGACTTGCGGCTGCCGTCAAAGGCCACCGGCGGCACTGCCTTGCCGTTGACGAAAAGCTCAACGCGCTGTGACGGCAGATGTTTGATGGCAACGCGAACGGCCTTGGTACGCGGGTTATGATCTGGCTCGGGGAAGAGCCATTCCACGCCGGCACTTTGCCCGGAGAACCAGTCGCGATTAGCACCCGCAGCTTCGGGATCGCTCGCTGGTTTATCGCGCGTGGGTGCGGTTTCTATGGCGGCTTCGCGCGGCGCCCTGGCGACCGCGCGGAAGTCGGCTCGCTTGAGGTCACCGCCGCGTCCTTCAACAAAGCGCGAGATGGCATTGCCCGCCGAACGTGTATTCTTCGCACAGTCAACGGCTTCCCGATCAAGAGGCAGGGTAGACGGATCAATCTGAACGACGTGGAGCCCCGGATGAACACCTTCGAAATGATAGCGGCCTTCGCTGTCGGTCACCGTATAGGCGCCATCTTGAAGCATGACGCGCACGCCAGCTATGCCTGCCGATTTGGAAGGGTCGATGGTGCAGCCACCTTCACTTATGCGCCCGATGATTGTCAGCTTTTCGCTGATTTCATCCCGGACGATACGGATTGCGGCATCGGCGGGATTGGACATGCTGCCACGATTGTCCCTCGCGGATGCAAGGTTGATCGCATCGCCGACGAGCGCATCGTGGCGAACTTGCGCCAGATAGGTGAGCAGCCCCGACTGACCCGCCGGTAAAGCGGGAACTACTACCTTGAATTGGCGGCCATCAGCGCTGACGGTCGACGTGACCGGCGTTCCGTTAAAGCGCACGCTGTTTGCGCGTAAACGCATGGACTGGGGCAGATCATCGCTGATGGTGATCTGGCCGGTCGAGCGGCGCGCATCCGCGTTGGTGACAGTGATACGATACTGCACGACGTCGCCCGGAACCGCAGTCGTGGTCGAAGCGGTCTTGCGAATCGTCAACGGCAAACCGGGGCGGTCGAGCGGAATGTCGATGCGAACCGGAGCGGGGTTGTTAAGCACAAAGATTTGCCCATAGGAGCCGTTGCTTATCTCATAAGGGTCACCGTTATCGGCGCGGCGAAAGTCGGCCAGTTCGCCGGGCGTTGCATGGGACGGGGCAGTAAAAGGCGCGGGCGGCGTAACGACCAGACGATAGCTGCCGGGTGCGACGAAGGGGAAGCGGTAGTCGCCTTCCGGAAACGTGTAAACAGCGCCCGACGAGTCGGTTACCGTTTGACCCGTCACGATGGTGCTGGGGTAACGCGACACGCCATCGTCTCCATAGACGGCCGCAGGCTGCCCGGTCGCTGCATCCACCAGTGCAATCGTCGTCCCGGTTACGGGGGTGCCATCACCGCTATCGAAGGTGACGCCATAGGGGTCGACCATGAAGCTGATGTTCGCGGTGGCGGTCAGCGATGCATCGGAGGTACTTGTTACGGTCAGCGATATTGTCGTACCCGGCTGCACGGAAAGCGTGCAGTCACCGCGCTGCAAAGCCGGGGGAATGCGGCGGGTATTGAGCATGCCGAAGAACTGGCCGCCATTGGCTGCATTTTCCGTAAGGGTGACCATTTCACGATCGCCGTTGGCAGTGGTGACCAGTACGTCGAGCGTTTCGATGACCGCTACGTCTTTGTTCGCAGTAGCAGCGATGATTCCGAACACCACCGGTTCGCCAGCGACAAATGCTGTTTCCGGACGAAGAGAAGCCGGGTTGGTGGTCACATCGGCAAATGCTCCGCGCGGCGTCAAAACCTGCGGGCCCGTAACGCCAGTGCATTGTGTCGGAGCGAGCGGAGCGGTGATGCTGCCTGGGCCAGTGCCAAAACGATAAGTGGAAATTTCGGGACGCACTATAGGCGCAACGGTCTGGATGGCGACCTCGTTCGAGCGAACAGTAACCTGTCGGCCCTGCACCTCCCACTGTGCGCTGGCGATGTTACGCACCATATTCTGAGCACGCAGGGCAGTGCCGCCGATCGCACAGCTGTGCGCGGCGAGGATTGCCAGGAGTGCCTTTTTCAGAATTTTCGTGGTTAACAGGTTCATCGCCAAAGCGGGCCGCCCGTCCAGAGACCGGGCGGCCCAATTTCTGTTAGTTGATTGTCACTTTGAAGACGAAAGTGCTGGTAGAGCCGGCAGCGACCGTCGAGAGAGTTCCCGACGCGTTGGTCGCTGTCACGGTGCCACCCGCAGATCCGTCGTAATTGCAGGTCGTGGACGTTCCCGCTCCGCCCAGCAGACCGCTGCCCGACTGGCCCGTAACCTGGGTGGGTAGCGGGTCATTGATGGCAACATTGGTGGCATTCGCGCCACCTGCTGCGTTGGTCACGGCGATACAATATTCGACGATCGCTCCAGGGATCAATTTGGGGTTGGTCGTTCCATTGATCGGGTCGCTGATGACACGGCTATATTTGGCGACCGTCAGCGCTGCTGTTGAAACCGTATAATCGTCATTGTCGCTGTGCTTGCCGTCACTCGCGACATCGCCCGGGGCGGTCCCTGCGACGTCCGCAAACACAATATCGACACCCGAGGTGTTAGCGCCTGTCGTCTGGACGAGAGCGGCTCCTGCGGTACCAACGGTGCCACCAGCCTGTGCCGTCGCCGTCAGGTTGACATTCGCCACGGCACCGGTTGTGAGGCCGCCTGGAATATCTGCAACGACGAAAACTGTGACACTCTGGTCAGCAGCCAGTTCATCGAGATAGGTGACGGCCGTGTCAACGCCGGCATCGTAGACGCCGTTACCGTTGGTATCGCGATACATCGTCATATTCGTAACGTTGAAGCTGTCCGTGCTTCCATGCGCTGCGGTGCCGCCGGCGGTCTGTGTCGCCGACAAACCGAAGTCCAGCGTGGTGTTGGAATTGTTGGTCACCGTAAAGGTTGTCACCTGGGCTGTTGAGCCGGGGGCAACGGTGGTCGTCGCATTGCCAACCTCTGCGACCGTTACATTGACCTTGGTGTCGACGGTAAATGTATTGTTGGCGGATAGTTGCGGTTGAGATACGCCGCCGACCTGATAGTTGACGGTGGCGGTGTTAAGAACGCTGGTCCCCGACGCCGTGCCTGCCGCAAAGGCCGGAGCAGCTCCGGCCATAGCGATTACAAGAACGCTGCAGGTTCCCAGTTTTTTCAGCATGCTGGTCATTGCTGTACTCCTGGTGTCACAAAAAATTGGACCGCCGAAAAAAGCCGCCGGCGTCCCTGAGCGGCCCGCAAATTACCGAACGATGCCGCGGAACATCAGCTTACCGGCAGAACCGGCCGGAATGGGATTTGCAAACGCCCAGCGAATATGGGTCACATCGCTGGCGTTGGCGGTACGAATGCCGCTAGGTTCCTTGACCTTGAGCGTACTGAGTGCTCCCCAGCTACGTCCGCCATCAACCGAAACCTGCGCCGCATTGTCTGTGGCGCCGTGAAAGGCGACTGCGCTTGGAAGCGGATTGGTCACCACAAAATTGGTTGCCGGGGCCTGGCCCTTGTTCTGGTATTTCAGAACGAAAACCAGCTTGTCTCCCGGAACCACGACTTTGGGTTCTTCGAGAACCAGCTTGGTGCGGCCAGCCGGATCCTTGACGGCCTTTTCTACAAAAACGTCGCTGGCAAGTGCGACCTGCCCATTGGCCAGCGCAGCACCCGGTATGGACGCGGCGAGCGCGACCAGAGCATATTTCAACATGGATTAGCCCCCGCTAGAATGTTCAGTTGATCTTGACGTCGAAGGTAACGGTGCGCGTCTGGCCGCCTGCTACGGTCCCAAGATTGACCGTAACGGTATTGCTGCCGAAACTGCCCGCATCGGCGTCGACCCCGTCGGTCTGGGCCACGCCGCCCAATTTGATGGTCCCTGCCTGATAGGTCGTATTCGCTGGAACCGGGTCGGCGACAGAGAGGCTGTTGACGCTGCCTGTGCCAGTAACGGTGGCAACAATCGTGTACGTAATGGTTGCACCCGGGACTGGCTCGCTGCCGTTGAACGGGTCTTTCACCACAGCCGATTTGACAAGAGAAACCGTCGCGGCGTTGACAACGTAAAAGCCGTTATCTTCGGAGTCCGCGCCCGTCGCGCCGACAACCGCATTGCTTCCATTCGTACCCTGCCCAGGCATGCTGTAGCCGGGCGTGTTGTTGTTGCCATTGGCGAGAACGGTGTTGGATTCCGCGGTGAGGACGACCTCGGCACGATTGCCGTCCGTTACCGTGCCGGGTGTGTCGCTGACAACGAATACCGTTACAACGGCGTCGGGATTAAGAACCGGATCATTGGTTCCCGGCGTATAAAGCGTGTCGGTGGTCGGATCGAATACGCCGTCGCCATTATCCAGCCAGATCTGGACGTTAGTGGGATCATAATCGTCGTTACCATTGGACGCAATGGTTCCAAGGTGGAAGGATTCGCTGCCGTTACCGTTGTTTGTGACCGTAAACGTCAGCACTTCCTGAGTTGCGCCGGGCGTGGTCGGGACATCACCGGGGTCGGTCGATGCAACCGTCACGTCGAGCAGTTCGTCAACAACCAGGCTGACCTGGTTTGAGGGAACCGAAACCGTACCGCCACCTGCATCATAGCTCGCGGTTGCGGTGTTGTTGATAGTACTGCCGGCCGCAGCGCCTGCAGCGAAAGCCGTAGCTGGATTCGCTAAAACAGCTATTGCCAAGCCCGCACCTGTTCCGGCGAGGACGAGGCGCCGTTTAGCGATAAAACTGGTCATCAAAATTACTCCACGTGACAATTTCACGCGTAATTTCTGGCAGATAAAGGGAAATATTTTGTTAATACCGTGGCTGTGCGGGTATTCGCCCGATCATTGCCTCGGGTTAAAAACCGTCGTAATGCAAGGACATTGCCGCCCAATGCGGGATTAACATTGCCTTGCTGAAGAGTATACGAATTCATGGCCGCCGAGGGACCGGAGCATCACAATGAGAGGAACCAGGCGGACGCATCGGATGCCCATCGGCGTAACCGGTTGCTTGCATCGATTGCTCTGACCTCCGCATTGCTACTGTCTCTCGCCCTGCCATTTGCACTGAGGGCGGGGGCGGAATTCTTCCTCCCGCTGACTGCAGCGCTGGTGATCGCGATCGCGCTCGTGCCCGCGCTCGAATGGTTTGAGCGCCGGGGGCTGCCATCGATGTTAGCCGCTGCCTTGTGCGTGATCCTGTTTCTCATCATCGTCAATGGCGCGCTGGCGGTCATCATCGTGCCGGCGACAGACTGGTTTGTGCAATTGCCCGAGCGCCTGCCAAAGATTCAGGCAACGCTATCCCCGGTGATTGATTTCTATGCCAATTTACAGAAGTTCGTCGATCGATTGCTACAAATGGTCGCATCGGGGACCAGTGCACAAGCACGCGCGGTGGCCGTTGAAGCGCCGAGTTCCTTGCTGGACTTTATCACCAGCAGCGCGCCTTCTGCCGCCATCCAGATATTTTTCGCCATCCTCGCGGTATTTTTCTTCCTTGCCGGGTGGACCAGCCTGCGGCGCCATACCATCACGGCCCGGGAGAATTTCGACACCGCAATGGAGACCGCGCGGGTTATCCAGAATGTCGTCAATTCTACTTCGTCCTATCTCACGACGATCACCCTGATCAATGTCAGTCTGGGCGCGGCCGTTGCGTTAATCTTGTGGATGCTGGGCATGCCCTCGCCGCTGATGTGGGGTGGAATTGTCGCCCTGTTCAATTTCGTGCCCTATCTCGGCCCCATCCTGGCGATCATATTGCTCGGTCTGGGTGGGCTGATGAGCTTCGACCGGATCGAACTCGCCATCCTTCCGGCGCTGTTGCATTTTGCCCTGCACACGATCGAAGCCAATATCGTCACGCCGATGATCCTTGGGCGGCGCCTGACGATTAACCCGCTACTGATCCTTGTGTCGCTGAGCTTTTGGGGATGGGTGTGGGGAACACCCGGCGCTTTGCTGGCCGTTCCGATTTTGATTATCGTTCAAACGGTGCTGAAAGCCACCGGAACGCCCGATTTAGCCGGATTTCTGTTTGAGTCTGGTACCTTGACGCATGGCGATGACGATGTTGACAGGAAAAATTCGTGAAAAGCGCTCCAGGCGGTTGACAGAGCCGCGAGGCTCTCATATTGGCGCTGCTCCACACCGTACGCGGGTGTAGCTCAGTTGGTTAGAGCGCCGGCCTGTCACGCCGGAGGTCGCGGGTTCGAGCCCCGTCACTCGCGCCATTTTCCTTGAAATCTGTTGCTTGGCCGTTGGCGTCGTTACGCGCGCCAGCGCCCGGTTTCCATCCATTGCAGCAAGGATTTCATCGGTGCGATCCAGATGATCCCGGCAAAGGCATAGAGCAGGATCTGGGCCGCAACCGGCAGCGTGCCAATGGCATCGGCGCAAGACGCGATCAGGAACGCCCATCCGGCAATGATTGCCAGCATTATCGCCATACCGGCTGGTTTGCGCCAGCTTGGCTTATATTCGGGTTGGTTCATTGTCGGGAGATCCATTCATTTTCAGTGAGCACTGCATGGAGTGGCTGATCGGTCGCCTCGACCGGAACGGCATCGATTTCCTGGATCGACCATGCGACACCGACACGGAAGGCTTTGGGATGAGCCGCAAGATAGCGGTCATAATGTCCGCCGCCCTGACCCAAACGATTCAGTTGGCGATCAAACCCTAACAAAGGCATGAGCAGCAGATCAGGCTCACAGTTCAGGGCATTGGCCGAGGGCTGGCGGATGTTGAACGGCCCCATTTCGAGCGGATCGCCTTCCCGCCATAGCCGGAAGGTCATGTGTGCGGTGCGAGCGGAAAAATAGGGCAGGGCAACCGGACGATCACTGCCGGTTTGACAGGCGATGCCCATGATATCCGGTTCGGACGCATTGGCCGCATAGGCGCCGATGGTGACTGCCCGCGTCAGCAGTTCGGCAAGCGGCGTTGGAGCAGCCTTGAACATCATGGCACGATGCGAAGGGGCGAGGCCCCGTAGAAAATGGGTCCGGCGATGCCTTAATCGTGCGCGTAGTTCCTTCTTCTGCACGATTATGTCGGAAGAATTCACGGATGCGGCCTTTCGGAAAAGTGACGGGACCACCGTGGGCCGTTTGCTGGAATATCCTCTGACGCCGTAAACGTCAGGTGGGGACCATATATTCCGGACCAGGATCCGGATAGGGACAGCCCCCTTGGATGTCATATCGCCTCAGGGATGTTCGCTAAAGCGCGCACCGGGCAGTACCCGTCTCGTCCTATATATGGAGATCGACGGGTTTTCTCAAGAAGCGAGCGCTGCCGCCAAGCTCTTAATTTGCGCTCGAGACTTTCTCGACGAGGTGATGGATTTGGTCCGTCAACGCCTTGATTTGCGGTGTGATATCGGGGCGGGACGGTGGCGCGCTGGCATCCCGCTGCGTGTTCTGCAGTTCGTCGGCCAGAAAGATCGCGGCAAACAGCAATTGGCGGGCTTCGTTGATATCACCGACGACCATCCGGGCCTGATGGGCCTTTTCATCGACGATAGCCGCCAGGCTTTCAAGATGGGCTTCGTCGCCATCGGCGCAGGATACATCATAGGTTCGGCCCGCAACATGCAACCGTACGTCACCCATGACGCAACCCTTCGATCAGCGCGTCCATGTCCTTGACGGCCTGTGCGATTTCGGCCTTGAGGGCCGCGTGTTTGCGTGCGATCTGGAGTGCTTGGTTCGTTCCGCGCCCGGCCCGTTCATCGACAGCTTTTTCAAGCCGGCTGATAGCGCGTGACAATTCATCCAGCGCACGCATTTCACTATCGTCATTCATGAAGTTTCGTTTACCAAAAATTGAAAGCTTGGCAATGCCTTCCCAATCCGCCGGGCAAGCTTTCAGTTCTGTTCGACGACGCCCATGATGGTGTTTCCACGGGCCGGGCGGTTGACGTTCGCGGCGCGGGGCATCAAAGGGAAGGCGCGCAGGCGACTCGCCTTCATCGCGTTTAACCCCGTTCGTTCTCAGCGGAGAGAATAAGACATGGCCCCGCCAGAAAAAATGCTCGCCAATGCCATCCGGGCTTTGTCGATGGATGCCGTGCAGGCGGCGAACAGCGGGCATCCCGGTATGCCGATGGGCATGGCGGATGTGGCGACGGTGCTGTTCTCCGATTTCCTGAAATTCGATGCTTCGGCGCCCAACTGGCATGATCGCGACCGTTTCGTGCTGTCGGCCGGGCATGGCTCGATGCTGATCTATGCGCTGTTATACCTCACCGGTTATGAGCGGCCGACGATCGAGGATATCCGCAATTTCCGGCAGCTGACGAGCCCGTGCGCCGGGCACCCCGAAAATTTCCTGCTGGAAGGCGTCGAGTGCACCACCGGACCGTTGGGGCAGGGGCTGGCGATGGCGGTCGGCATGGCGATGGCCGAGCGGCATCTGAACGCGGTCTATGGCGACGATCTGGTCGACCATGCGACCTGGGTGGTCGCCGGCGACGGATGCCTGATGGAAGGCATCAACCATGAAGCGATCGGGCTTGCCGGTCATTTGAGACTTGGCCGCCTCAATGTGCTGTGGGACGATAACAGCATCACCATCGACGGTGGCACCGGCCTTTCGACCAGCGAGGACGTCAAGGCCCGCTATGCCGCGACGGGCTGGCATGTCGTCTCGTGCGATGGTCATGATTATGCCGATATCCGCCGCGCGCTCGCCGAAGCGCAGGCCGACCCGCGTCCGTCGCTGGTGGCATGCAAGACGATCATCGGCTTTGGCGCGCCCAACAAGCAGGGGACGTCGGCCACCCATGGCTCGCCGCTTGGCGCCGAGGAGATTGAGGCGGCACGCAAGACGCTCGGGTGGGATTATCCGCCGTTCGATATTCCCGCCGATATTCTCGATGCGTGGCGCGCGATCGGAGGGAAGGGCAAGCAGACCCATGCCGATTGGACCGCGCGGCTCAATAAGGCCGGGAACGCCGCTGAATTCAATGCCCGCATGGACGGCAAGCTTCCGCAAACGGACTGGCTCACCACCTATCTTGAAAGCCTGATCGCCGAGCCGCAGAAAGTGGCGACCCGCAAGGCTTCGGAAATGGCGCTGGAAAAGGCGACTGCGGCCATCCCTGCGATGATCGGCGGATCGGCCGACCTCACCGGGTCCAACAACACCAAGACAAAATCGACCACGCCGTTCACCGCGGACGATTACGCCGGACGCTATGTCTATTATGGCATCCGCGAGTTCGGCATGGCCGCGGCGATGAACGGCATGGCGCTGCATGGCGGTGTCATTCCCTATGGCGGCACCTTTCTCGTCTTTTCGGATTATTGCCGTAACGCGATCCGCCTGTCGGCCTTGCAGAAGCAACGCGTCATTTATGTCATGACCCATGACAGCATCGGGCTCGGCGAGGACGGCCCGACCCATCAGCCGATCGAGCATCTGCAGAGTCTGCGCGCGATGCCCAACCTGCTGGTGATGCGCCCGGCTGACGTGATCGAGACCGCCGAATGCTGGGACCTTGCGCTCAAGGCCGAGGCAACCCCGACGGTGCTCGCCCTGACCCGCCAGAATCTGCCGCAACTGCGCACCGAGGCGGGCGAGAACCGTTCGGCGAAGGGGGCTTACCGGCTCAAGACTGCGACGGGGACGCGCAAGCTGATATTGGTAGCCACCGGTTCGGAGGTCGAGATCGCCGTGGAGGCAGCGGCGCTGCTTGAAGCGAAAGGCATTGGCGCCGATGTCGTTTCCATACCCTGCTGCGAATTGTTCGACGCGCAGGAAGCGGCCTATCGCGAGGATATCCTGCCGCGCGATACGCTGATCGTTTCGATCGAGGCCGGGACCACCTTTGGCTGGGAGCGCTATACCGGGCGCGACGGGCTGCGCTTCGGCATCGACGGCTTCGGCGCTTCGGCGCCGATCGACGACCTCTATAATCACTTCGGACTGACCGCGGAAAAAATCGCGGCGCGCATCGGCGAAGTCCTGTCCTGACCATCAACTCATTTTGCGGGAGTGCATATAATGGCTGTTAAAGTAGCAATCAACGGTTTCGGACGTATCGGCCGCCTTGTCGCGCGCGCCATCCTCGAACGTCCTGACTGCGGCCTTGAACTGGTCGCGATCAACGACCTCGGCGACGCCAAGGCGAACGCACTGCTGTTCAAGCGCGACAGCGTCCACGGCCCGTTCCCGGGCGAGGTCAGCGCGGACGGCAATGACCTGATCGTCAACGGCAAGCGCATCCATGTGACCGCCGAGCGCGATCCGGCTAATCTGCCGCACAAGGCCAACGACGTCGACATTGCACTCGAGTGCACCGGTTTCTTCACCGACCGCGACAGCGCGCAGAAGCATCTCGACGCAGGCGCCAAGCGCGTGCTGATCTCGGCTCCCGCCAAGGGTGTCGACATGACCGTGGTTTACGGCGTCAACCATGACAAGCTGACCAAGGATCACACCATCGTTTCGAACGCGAGCTGCACCACCAACTGCCTCGCTCCGGTCGCCAAGGTTATGAACGACGTGATCGGGATTGAGCGCGGCCTGATGACGACGATCCACGCCTATACCAACGACCAGAAGATCCTCGACCAGGTCCACAGCGACATGCGCCGCGCGCGCGCTGCCGGAATGTCGATGATCCCGACCACTACCGGCGCCGCGCGGGCGGTCGGCGAGGTGCTGCCCGAGCTCAAGGGCAAGCTCGATGGCTCGGCCGTGCGCGTACCGACGCCCAATGTCAGCCTCGTTGACCTCACCTTCACGCCGAAGCGCGACACGACTGTCGAGGAAGTCAACGGCGCGCTCAAGGCGGCATCGGAAGGCGCGCTCAAGGGCGTGCTCGCCTATACCGACGAGCCGCTCGTCTCGATCGACCTCAACCACTGCCCGGCAAGCTCGACCGTCGACAGTCTCGAAACCGCGGTGCTCGAAGGCAAGCTGGTGCGCGTCGTCAGCTGGTACGACAATGAATGGGGCTTCTCGAACCGCATGGTCGATACCGCCGGGGTGATCGGCAAGCTGATCTAAGGACTTTGCCCAGATCAAGTCCGAACGGACAGGGGTGGGCGTTGGGAGTATGAAAATGGCGAGCTTCAAGACCCTCGACGATATGGGCGACATCCAGGGCAAGCGTGTGCTGGTGCGCGTCGATTTCAACGTCCCCTTGAACGATGGATCGGTGGCCGACGATACGCGTATCCGTGCCGCGGCGCCCACCATTCTCGATCTCGCCGATCGCGGGGCCTATGTGCTCTTGCTGTCGCACTTTGGGCGTCCCAAGGGCCAGAAGAACCCCAACATGTCGCTGAGCCTTGTGGTCGGCGGCATCGAGGACGTGCTCGGCCGCAGCATCATGTTCATCCCCGATTGCGCGGGGCAGGGCGCGCTCGATGGCGTCGCGGTGCTGCGCCCGGGCGATATCGCGGTGATGGAAAATACCCGTTTTCATGCCGGCGAAGAGAAGAATGATCCCGCACTGGTCGACGCGATGGCGGCGGTCGGCGACCTCTATGTCAACGACGCCTTTTCCGCGGCGCACCGCGCGCACGCCTCGACCGAGGGGCTGGCCCACAAATTGCCCGCCTTTGCCGGACGCGCGATGGAAGCCGAACTCAACGCGCTCGAACAGGCGCTCGGTAATCCGGAGCATCCGGTCGCGGCCGTGGTGGGCGGCGCCAAGGTGTCGACCAAGCTCGATGTACTGCAAAACCTCGTCAAGCAGGTCGATCACCTGATCATCGGCGGCGGCATGGCCAACACCTTCCTCTCCGCCCGCGGCGTCGATGTCGGCAAGTCGCTGTGCGAGCACGACCTCAGGGACACCGCGAACGCGATCCTCGATGCCGCTGACAAGGCCGGATGCACCGTCCATCTTCCCTATGATGTGGTGGTCGCGAAGGAATTTGCCGCCAATGCTCCGAGCCGCGTCGCCAATGTGCATGAAGTCGCGGCCGACGAGATGATCCTCGATATCGGCCCTGCGGCTGTCGAGGCGCTCGGCGACGTGCTCAAGACCTGCAAGACACTGGTGTGGAACGGCCCGCTCGGTGCGTTCGAGATCCCGCCATTTGATATGGCGACGGTGGCGCTCGCGAAAACCGCCGCGGCGCTGACGGAGGAAGGTTCTTTGGTGTCGGTCGCGGGCGGCGGCGATACCGTCGCGGCGCTCAACCATGCGGGCGTGGCGGATGACTTCACCTTTGTCTCGACGGCGGGCGGCGCGTTCCTCGAATGGATGGAAGGCAAGCCGCTGCCGGGGGTAGAAGCTCTCAAGACCAGCTAAAACTGCGGGCCGGATTTGCCCGCGCCGCGCGACCGCTGCTATGCTCGCGCGCACGATCGTTCACATACGAATGCAAAGAGGAATGTTTCATGGTTGACAGCAAGACACTCGACAAAATCGCTACCGGCCAGGGCTTTATCGCCGCGCTCGACCAGTCGGGCGGTTCGACGCCGAAAGCGCTCAAGGGCTATGGCGTCGAAGAAAGCGCCTGGAGCAATGAGGAAGAAATGTTCGGCCTCATCCACGACATGCGCAGCCGCATCATCACCTCGCCCGCATTCGACGGCGGCAAGATTTTGGGCGCGATCCTGTTCGAGCGCACCATGGACGGCGAGGTCGCCGGCAAGCCGACGCCGACCGCGCTGCTCGACAAGGGCGTGCTCCCCTTCATCAAGATCGACAAGGGCCTCGAAGACGAAGCCAATGGCGTCCAGATGATGAAGCCGATGCCCGAACTCGACGCGCTGCTCGACCGCGCCAAGAGCCTCGGCGTCGTCGGCACCAAGGAACGCTCGGTGATCAACGCCGCCAACCGCGAAGGCATCGCGGCGGTGGTCAAGCAGCAGTTTGAAGTCGGCCAAAAGGTGCTCGCCAAGGGCCTCGTGCCGATCATCGAACCCGAAGTGAACATCAAGAGCGCCGACCGCGCCGAAAGCGACCAGATCCTGCTCGAAGAACTGACCAAGGCGCTCGATGCGATGCCGGGCGACGACAAGGTCATGCTCAAGCTGTCGATCCCCGCCAAGCCCGGCCTTTATGACAGCCTCGTCGACCACCCGCGCGTTGCGCGTCTGGTAGCGCTGTCGGGCGGTTTCTCGCGCGGCGAAGCCTGCACCGAACTGGCCAAGAACAAGGGCATGATCGCGAGCTTCAGCCGCGCCCTGCTCAACGATCTTAAGCACGGCATGAGCGACGAGGAATTCAACAGCTCGCTCGGCCAGGCAATCGACGAGATTCACACTGCCTCGACGGTGAAGGCGTAATACACAGCTCTCTTGGCGCGGCGGAGCGAAGCCGCTATCGCCGCGCCATGAGTGAGAATGATTTTGATCCGGAAACGGATTTTGACCCCGAAAAGCTTGCGCCCGATTTCGCCGAACAATTCGAGCGCGATACGCGGCGCCCGCCCTGCCAGCTTTATCTGATCAGTCCGGCCATTTTGCTGGACGATTTCGCGGGGAAACTCGATGCGGCACTCGGCGCTGGTCCGGTCGCGGCGTTTCAGTTGCGGCTCAAGGATGCCGCTGACGCGGACATTGTTGCCGCCTGCGGGACGTTACTGTCCATCTGCCGCAAACATGATGTCGCGTTCATCCTCAATGATCGTATGGATCTGGTGAAGGAAGTTGATGCCGACGGCGTCCATCTGGGGCAGGGGGATGGCGACCCGCGCGAAGCCCGCAGGCTGCTCGGCCCGTCGATCCAGATCGGCGTGACCTGCCACGACAGCCGCCATCTTGCGATGGAAGCGGGCGAGGCGGGCGCCGATTATGTCGCGTTCGGTGCTTTCTATCCCACCGCGACCAAGGAAACCACGCACCGTCCGGACCCGTCGATCCTCGGCTGGTGGACGACCTTGTTTGAACTGCCCTGCGTTGCGATCGGCGGAATTACACCGGAGAATGCGCGTCCGCTGATCGAAGCCGGTGCCGATTTTCTCGCTGTCTCTGCGGCCGTGTGGCAGCATCCGGAGGGGCCGGCCGCCGGGGTGAAAGCCTTTACGGACATTCTCGCCAGCACGGACTGACGGAACCCAAAAGCGCAGCGGCTCGTTAGCGTCCTCAACAGAAAAAACTGATGAGGGGTTGCTCATGATTTCGTCATTCCACCGCTTTGCACTTGCCGGCACGGCAATTCCGGCGCTCGCGCTGGCAGCCTGCAATTTCGCTCCCGCAGCCGTGCCGGAACAAAAGTCGGCGACGCCTGCTGCGGCCAATACGGCCGCACCCCAGCTTAACAGCGTCGAGTCCGCCTTCGCCTCGCATGACGATGTCGCCGCGACGGAAGCCGAGGACAAGCAGCGCCCGGTGATGCAGGCGCAGGTGCTGCTCGACCGGCTCGGCTTTGCGCCTGGCGTGATCGACGACAAGATGGGGATGTCGACCGTCAATGCGATAAAGGGCTTTCAGGAAGCCAATGAGCTGCCGCAATCCGGCAAGCTCGACGAGGCGACGACTGCGGCGATCCTCAAACAGAAAAATCTGCCCGCAACCCGTATGGTGACCATCCCGCAGGAATTTCTCGACCAGCAATTCGTCAAAATTCCGGCCGACGCGCAAGCCAAGGGCAAGCTCCCCGCACTTGCCTATGAAAATGCGATGGAAGCGTTGGCGGAGCGTTTCCACACGACGCCAGCTGCCCTCGCAGAACTGAACCCCGCCTTGGGTGCAACGGCCGCCTCTGCTCCGCCGCATAATGAACGCGCAGACGGCAAACCGGTAGAAAAAGTGGTTCCGGCTGCGGACCAGGCGAATGCGGCAAAACCGGGTGAGCTTACGCTCACCGCCGGCCAAAAAATCCGTGTTCCCAATATCGGCGGCGATGCCATCACCAGGATCGAAGGGATGGACGCCAACTGGAAGCAGACGCTCGCCCATCTCGGCGTTGCCACTGAGCAGCCCAAAGCGGCCAAAGTCGTCGTCTCGAAATCCAAGGGTACGCTCCGCGCCTATGACGAGGCGGGGAAGATGCTGGTCCAGTTCACCGCCACGATGGGATCGAAACATGACCCGCTGCCGCTTGGCGAATGGAAGGTCAACGGCGTCGCCTACAATCCGACTTTCAACTACAACCCCGAACTCTTCTGGGACGTCAGCAACGACAAGCCCAAGGTCAAGATGCCGGCGGGGCCGAACAGTCCGGTCGGCGTGGTGTGGATCGACATCAATAAACCACATTACGGTATCCACGGCACGCCCTCTCCCGAGACGATCGGCCGGGCGGAAAGCCACGGCTGCGTGCGCCTTACCAACTGGGATGCCGCCCGGCTTGCGCTGATGGTGAAGCCGGGAACTCAGGTCCTGTTCGAAGCGTAAATATGGGAGAGCGGGTGCCCATGAACTGGCTCGAAAAGGTCCGCATCACCATCGCGACGGCGGTGGTGACGGCTGCGGCAACTTCGGCCTATTGGGTGATCGCCTATGACCTGTTCGGCCTGAACGGCCAATCGGATAAGGGGAATATCCCAGCGGCGGTTGCGGCGCCACAGCCGCTACCCAGCAACCCGACAAACACCGGAGTTGATCCCGGCGCGGATATCGCTGCCCTAGCGCCAGCAAAACGGGTCAAGCTGAACAGCGTGACGCCTGTCCGCATCGGCGCGCTTGCCATTCCCGTCGTCGGGGTAAAGGCGCAGGATCTGCGGGACACCTTCAATGATGCGCGCGAGGAAGGGGAGCGGGTGCATGATGCTATCGACATCATGTCGCCGCTTGGTACGCCGGTCATCGCCGCGGCCCCGGGCACGGTTGAGAAAATCTGGGAAAGCGAAAAGGGCGGGCATACTGTATATGTCCGCTCACCGGATCGCCGGATCGTTTATTATTATGCGCATCTGGATGCCTACGCTGCATCCCTGCGCGAGAAGATGACATTGAAGGCGGGTGATCCCATCGGCACGGTGGGCTATTCGGGCAATGCGAGCCCCGATGGCCCGCATCTCCATTTTGCGGTCATGCAGACGGAGCCCGACGCGAGCTGGTCAGAGGGCACAGCCGTCAACCCCTATCCGCTCCTCACCGCACGGCAATAGGATTGGCACAAGGCTTGCGCTTCGTTCTGCTCCCCTATAAAGGCGCGGCACAACGCGGCGGCAGCCGTGCGGCTCTTTCCATCACAGCGAGATAACTCCCATGAAAATCAGCGGCGTCGATATCCGTCCCGGCAATATCCTTGAATATGAAGGCGGCATCTGGAAGGTTGCCAAGATCCAGCACACCCAGCCGGGCAAGGGCGGCGCCTTCATGCAGGTCGAAATGAAGAACCTGATCGACGGCCGCAAGACCAATGTGCGCTTCCGCAGCGCCGATACGGTCGAGAAGGTGCGGCTCGATACCAAGGATTTCCAGTATCTCTACGCTGAAGGCGACAGCCTGGTGTTCATGGACAAGGACAGCTACGAACAGATCAATATCGACCGCGACGTGGTCGGCGAGGCCGCGGACTTCCTCCAGGACGGCATGGACGTGATGCTCGAACTGTGGGAAGAGCGCCCGATTTCGGTCGAACTGCCCGATCAGGTCGAGGCCACCATCGTCGAAGCCGACGCCGTGGTGAAGGGACAGACCGCCTCTTCTTCGTACAAGCCCGCCGTGCTCGACAATGGCGTGCGCATCATGGTGCCGCCGCATATCGAAAGCGGCACGCGCATCATCGTCGACGTCTATGACCGCGAATATGTGAAGCGCGCGGACTGATAAGATTCCCCTCCCGCTCGCGGGAGAGGTTAGGGGTGGACTTCATTCCGCCCCGGCCGTTGTTTGCAAACCCACCCCCGGCCCCTCCTGCAAACGGGAGGGGGGAGAATTGATATGGCAGCCCTATCCGGCCTCCTCACCGTTATGGAACGCGCAGCCCGCAAGGCGGGCGCACGTCTGCGCCGCGACTTTGGTGAAATCGAGCATCTTCAGGTTTCGGCCAAGGGGCCGGCGGATTTTGTCTCCAAGGCCGACCAGCGCGCCGAACGCACGCTGTATGACGAATTGCTCAAAGCGCGCCCCGACTGGGGTTTCTTGATGGAAGAAGCGGGC
Source organism: Pseudomonadota bacterium (assembly GCA_023457895.1). Taxonomy (GTDB): domain Bacteria; phylum Pseudomonadota; class Alphaproteobacteria; order Sphingomonadales; family Sphingomonadaceae; genus JAFAFE01. Next base: position 63,484 of record JAEXAY010000032.1, on the reverse strand, counting down.
GAAATCGAGGGCGCGCCCGGCAAACCGCGCTGGGTGATTGATCCGCTCGACGGCACCTCCAACTTCCTCCACTCGATTCCGCATTTCGCAATCTCGATCGCGGCGCAGGAACCGAAACCCGGCGGGGGCTGGGGCGAGGTCACGACCGCGCTCGTATATCAGCCGCTGACCGATGAAAGCTTCTGGGCGGAAAAAGGGCGGGGTGCGTGGCTCCATGACCGGCGCCTCCGGGTCTCGGCACGGCGAAACCTCAACGAGGCACTGATCGCGACCGGGATTCCCTACATGGGGCATGGCGACATGGCGCAGTGGAGTAGAATTTTTGGAGCGATCGCTCCCGAAGTAGCGGGCATCCGCCGGTTCGGCGCAGCCTCGCTCGATCTTGCGTGGCTGGCGTCGGGTCGCTTTGACGGTTTCTGGGAATCAGAACTTCAGTCGTGGGACGTGGCGGCCGGACTCCTGATTGTCAGAGAAGCGGGCGGTTTCGTCACGGATTATCGCGGCGGCGACAAATATATGGCTCGCAGCGAATTTCTCGCCTCGAACGATGCACTCCATTCCAAGCTGCACAAGCTGGTCGCAGGGGCGCTGCGTTAGACCATCGGCTATTGAATAAGGCGAATTTTCCGGCCTTTGAGGCTTGCTCCGGGCGGGCAGCCGTCCTAGAGGCAAGGCACTGAGTCTGTCAGGGATTTGGTGATGCGAATGAATAAACGATAACCGCCAAAAAGGGGCGTATTTTGACCGATCTGTCACAATATCTGCCAATCCTGCTGTTCCTCGGAATTGCGTTGGCGCTCTCGGCGGCATTTGTCTTCCTGCCGATGGCCGTCGGACGGATGACCGGTTCGCACAAGCCGGACCCGGAAAAGCTCAGCGAATATGAGTGCGGCTTTCCAGCCTTCGAGGACAGCCGTGCGCAGTTCGACGTGCGTTTCTATCTCATCGCCATTCTCTTCATCATCTTCGACCTTGAAGCCGCGTTTCTGTTTCCCTGGGCTGTCAGCCTTAAGGATATCGGCTGGGCGGGCTGGGCGACGATGATGATCTTTCTCGCCGAGCTTGCGCTTGGCCTTGCCTATGCCTGGAAAAAGGGAGCACTCGATTGGGAGTAGAGCTTTCACCTGACGAAATCGCGCGCCTGCCGGTCAAGCCCGGCACGATGCCCGATCAGGCCTTTTTCAACGACCTGTCCGGCGAAGTGAATGACAAGGGCTTCCTTGTCACCTCGACCGAGGATCTGTTCCAGTGGGCGCGCACGGGCTCGCTGTGGTGGATGACCTTTGGCCTTGCCTGCTGCGCGGTCGAGATGATCCACGTCAACATGCCGCGCTATGACATGGAGCGGTTCGGTGTCGCCCCGCGCGCGAGCCCGCGCCAGTCCGACGTGATGATCGTGGCGGGCACCCTCTGCAACAAGATGGCGCCTGCGCTGCGCAAGGTTTACGACCAGATGTCGGAACCCAAATATGTGATCTCGATGGGCAGCTGCGCCAATGGCGGCGGCTATTATCACTATAGCTATTCGGTCGTGCGCGGCTGTGACCGCATCGTCCCCGTGGACATCTACGTGCCGGGCTGCCCTCCGACTGCCGAAGCGCTGCTCTATGGCGTGATGCAGTTGCAGCGCAAAATCCGCCGCGAAGGGACGATCGAGCGATGAATGACGTCGTCCATTCAGCCCCGCGTTATGCGAGCAATGAAGGTGTTATTGACGCGGCCGGAAAGCTGCTCGGTGCGAGCCTGATTGACGCGGTTGAAGCCGTTGGCGAAGTTTCGCTGACGATCGATCGTGCGGATGTTGTTCGCTGCATGACGGTGCTGCGCGACGAGATGGCGTATCAGCAGCTCGTCGAGATCGCCGGGGTCGACTACCCCGACCGGCCCGAACGGTTCGAGGTTTGCTACCATCTCCTCAGCGTCACCAAAAACCATCGCCTGCGGGTCAAGTTGTCGACGGACGAGCAAACGCCGGTGCCGTCGATCGTGTCCGTATGGCCGGTCGCAAACTGGCTTGAGCGCGAGGTGTTCGACATGTTCGGCGTATTGTTTGCCGGACACCCGGATCTGCGGCGGATTCTTACCGATTATGGTTTCGAGGGCTATCCCTTCCGCAAGGATTTCCCGCTGACAGGCTATGTCGAAATGCGTTATTCAGAGGCCGAAAAGCGCGTGGTCTACGAGCCCGTCAAGCTGACGCAGGATTTTCGCAGCTTCGATTTCATGAGCCCGTGGGAAGGCGCGGAATATATTCTGCCCGGCGACGAAAAGGCCGGCGCTGCGCCCGGTGCGCCGACGCAGGCTCCGGCTGGGGCCGCGCCCAAGCCCGCCGCTGCGCCGCCGCCGCCAACGCCCAAGGCGACGGAGAAGCCAGCAGATACGGGTGCCGGTGCCAAGGCCAATGAGACCGCGGCAAAGCCGGTTGCGAAGGCCAAGGCTGCGCCCAAGCGCACAAAGAAGGCCGAGCCCAACCCGGCTGCGGACAACGCGGCGACGGCGAACGAGGCTGTCAAGAAAGCGGCCAAGCCTGCCGCGAAGAAAACCACGACCCGCAAGCCCAAGGGAGACAAGGCGTAATGGCTACTTTCCTGGAAGAGCTGGAGGGCAAACCAGACGCCGCCGATCCCACGCCTGGCGATCTCGAAATCACCAACTATACGATCAATTTCGGGCCGCAGCACCCGGCGGCGCACGGCGTGCTGCGCATGGTTCTTGAGCTTGATGGTGAGATTGTCGAGCGCGTCGATCCGCATGTCGGGCTGCTCCATCGCGGCACCGAAAAGCTGATCGAACACAAGACCTATCTGCAGGCGCTGCCCTATTTCGACCGGCTTGATTATTGTTCGCCGCTCGCGATGGAATATAGCTATGTCCTCGCGATCGAAAAGCTGCTCAACCTCGAAGTGCCGCTGCGCGCGCAATATCTGCGCGTCCTGTTCGCCGAACTGACCCGTATCTGCAACCATATGCTCAATATCGGCAGCCACGTCATGGACGTCGGCGCGATGACGCCGAACCTGTGGGTGTTCGAGCTGCGCGAGGATTGCCTCAACTTTTTCGAACGGGCCTCGGGCGCGCGCATGCACTCGGCCTGGTTCCGCCCCGGAGGCGTGCATCAGGATGTGCCGCTGAAACTCCTCACCGATATCGGCGACTGGGTCGACAACCGTCTGCCCAAGCTGTTCACCGATGCGATGAGCCTCGTCATCGACAACCGCATCTTCAAGCAGCGCAATGTCGATATTGCCGTGGTGGCAAAGGACGACGCGCTGGCGATGGGCTTTTCCGGCCCGATGATCCGTGGCTCGGGCATCGCCTGGGATCTGCGCAAGTCGCAACCCTATGATGTGTATGACCGCATGGAGTTCGACATCCCGGTCGGCACCAACGGCGACTGCTACGACCGCTTCATGGTGCGCGTGCAGGAAGTCTACCAGTCGGCGCGCATCATTCGCCAGTGCCTCAACGAAATGCCCGAAGGCCCGATCGCGAGCCTTGATCGCAAGGTGGTGCCGCCCAAGCGCGGCGAGATGAAGCGCTCGATGGAAGCTCTGATCCACCATTTCAAGCTCTACACCGAAGGCTTCCACGTGCCGGCGGGCGAAGTCTATGTCGCGACCGAAAGCCCCAAGGGCGAATTCGGCGTCTATCTGGTCAGCGACGGGTCCAACAAACCCTATCGCTGCAAGATCCGCCCGACCATGTTCAGCCACCTCCAGGCGATGGACATGATGTGCAAGGGTCACATGCTCGCCGACGCCACCGCCATCCTCGGCGCCATCGACGCCGTGTTCGGGGAGTGCGACCGCTAATGAAGGTTCGGAACTAAGATATGGCTGACGCAGCACATCTTCCCGATGAACAGGAAACCCGCGCACGCTGGGGCAATTTCGCGTGGACCAAGGAGAATTCGGTCCGCGCCAAGGAATTGATCCTGCATTATCCGAATGGCCGGCAGGCATCGGCGGTCATGGGCCTGCTCGACCTTGCCCAGCGGCAGGTCGGTGCAGAAACCGGAACCCAAGGCTGGCTGCCCATTCCGGTGATGGAATATGTCGCGAACCAGCTTGGCATGCCTTATATGCGCGTGTTCGAGGTTGCGACCTTCTACACCATGTATAACCTTGCGCCGGTCGGCAAATTTCATGTCCAGGTGTGTGGCACGACGCCGTGCATGCTGCGCGGCTCCGACGATGTGCTGGCCGCTTGCAAGAATAAGGGGCTGGTCAAGGGCAAGACGACGCCCGATGGTTTGTTCACGCTGACCGAAGTTGAATGTCTCGGTACCTGCGCCAACGCGCCGATGGTCCAGATCAACGACGACAATTATGAAGACCTGACCTATGACAGCATGAGCGCGGTGCTCGACGATCTCGCCAACGGCAAGCAGCCGAAGATCGGTTCGCAGACTGGCCGCCAGACCAGTTGTCCCGAAGGCGGCCCGACGACGCTCAAGGAAATGGTCAAAGAGAACCACGATTATCGCGCGGAGTGGGGGAAATGAGTTTTGTTCTTTTCCCTCGTCACCCTGAACTTGTTTCAGGGTCCATAACTCCCGCATTGTCGGGAGCATGGGACATATGGATGCTGAAACAAGTTCAGCATGACGAATTGGGGGGTGCGGCATGAGCCTTCAGGACCAGGACCGCATTTTCACCAACCTCTACGGTTTTCAGGACTGGAGCCTGAAAGCCGCACAGGCGCGCGGCGACTGGGACAATACCAAGGTGCTGATGGAACGCGGGCAGGACGCGATCATCGAGGAAATCAAGGCCTCGGGTTTGCGCGGCCGTGGCGGCGCGGGCTTCCCCACCGGCATGAAGTGGAGCTTCATGCCCAAGGAATCGAAGGATGGCCGCCCGAGCTTTCTTGTCATCAATGCCGACGAATCCGAGCCCGGCAGTTGCAAGGACCGCGAGATCATCCGTCACGATCCGCACAAGCTGATCGAGGGCGCGCTGATTGCCGGTTACGCGATGCGCGCGCGCGCCGCCTATATCTACATTCGCGGCGAATATATCTTCGAGGCGAAGATACTCGAAGCGGCGGTCAAGGAAGCCTATGCGGCCGGCCTTATCGGCAAGAATGCGTCAAAATCGGGCTATGATTTCGACGTGTTCGTCCATCGCGGCGCGGGCGCTTATATCTGCGGCGAAGAAACCGCGATGATCGAAAGCCTTGAGGGCAAGAAGGGTCAGCCGCGCCTAAAGCCGCCATTCCCGGCGGGCGCGGGGCTTTATGGCTGCCCGACCACGGTTAACAATGTCGAATCGATTGCGGTGGGACCGACCATCCTGCGGCGCGGCGCGGCCTGGTTCTCCTCCTTCGGGCGCGAGAACAACAAGGGCACCAAGCTGTTCCAGATTTCCGGCCATGTCGATAAGCCGTGCGTGGTCGAGGAGGCGATGTCGATCCCCTTCCGCGAACTCATCGAGAAGCATTGCGGCGGTATCCGCGGCGGGTGGGACAATCTGCTTGCGGTGATCCCGGGCGGCTCCTCGGTGCCGCTCGTTCCGGCAGCGCAAATCATGGACGCGCCGATGGATTTCGACGGCCTCAAGGAACTGGGATCGGGCCTTGGCACCGCGGCGGTCATCGTGATGGACAAGTCGACCGACATTGTCCGCGCGATTGCAAGGCTCAGCTATTTCTACAAGCATGAAAGCTGCGGCCAGTGCACGCCGTGCCGCGAGGGCACGGGTTGGATGTGGCGCGTGATGGAACGGCTGCGCGATGGCGATGCGGACATCAGCGAAATCGACACGCTGTTCGACGTCACCAAACAGGTCGAAGGCCATACCATTTGCGCGCTGGGTGATGCCGCCGCCTGGCCGATCCAGGGCCTCATCCGCCATTTCCGTCCGGAACTGGAACGCCGCATCAACGAAGCGAAGGGCGCGGCGCCTTTGATGGAGGCGGCGGAATGATCGTTTCGCATCTCACCGTCATTGCGAGGAGCGTCGCGACGCGGCAATCCATAGGTGCGCGCGCGGCGCTGGATTGCTTCGCTTCGCTCGCAATGACGTTACAAGGACAAGGTCATGCCTAAACTTCTCGTAGACGGCATCGAAGTCGAAGTTCCGGCCGGGGCCACGGTGCTTCAGGCGTGCGAGGCGGCGGGGAAGGAAATTCCGCGTTTCTGCTATCATGAGCGGCTGTCGATTGCCGGCAACTGCCGCATGTGCCTCGTCGAGGTGAAACCCGGGCCGCCCAAGCCGCAGGCATCCTGCGCGCTTCCTGCGGCGGATGGGCAGGAAATCCGCACCGACAGCGCGATGGTCAAGAAGGCACGCGAGGGGGTGATGGAGTTTCTCCTCATCAACCACCCGCTCGATTGCCCGATCTGCGACCAGGGCGGCGAGTGCGACCTGCAGGACCAGTCCATCGCCTATGGGCGCGGGGGGTCGCGCTACGACGAAAACAAGCGCGCGGTGACCGAAAAATATATGGGGCCGCTCGTCAAGACGGTGATGACGCGCTGCATCCAGTGCACGCGCTGCGTCCGCTTCGCCGAGGAAGTCGCGGGGGTCGAGGAAATCGGCGCCATCTATCGCGGCGAGAATATGCAGATCACCTCCTATCTCGAACATGCGGTGACGAGCGAGTTGTCGGGCAATATCGTCGATCTCTGCCCGGTCGGCGCGCTCACCTCGAAGCCCTATGCGTTCGAGGCGCGGCCGTGGGAGCTCAAGAAAACGCTCGCCATCGATGTGATGGACGCGGTTGGTTCCAATATCCGCATCGACAGCCGGGGGCGCCAGGCGTTGCGTATCCTTCCGCGCGTCAACGATGACGTGAACGAGGAATGGATCTCCGACAAGACCCGGCACAATGTTGACGGTCTCGTACGCCGCCGTCTCGACCGTCCGTTCGTGCGCCGCGATGGCAAGCTCGTCGAAGCAAGCTGGGACGAGGCGTTTGCCGCCATCGGGACGGCTGCCAAGGGGGCAGGGGACAAGGTCGCGGTGATTGCGGGGGACATGGTCGATTGCGAAACCATGTTTGCCGCGCGCGAACTCGCGGGCGCGCTCGGCTCCAAATTGCTCGAAGGCCGCCAGACGGGGCTCGATTATGACGTGACCAGCCTCGCGGCGGTCAACTTCAACTCGACCATCGCCGGGATCGAGGAGGCGGACGCGATCCTGCTCGTGGTTTCCAACCTCCGCTGGGAAGCGCCGCTCATCAATACGCGCATCCGCAAGGCGATCAAGCGCGGCGCGAAGATATTCGCGATCGGCCCCGAGGTCGATCTCACCTACAAGGTCGAATGGCTGGGCAACGATCTCGGCCTGCTCGGCAAGCTGCCCAAGGCGGTCACCGAAGCATTCGGAAAAGCTGAAAAGCCTGCCGTCATCGTCGGCCCCGGCGCGCTGAAAGCGGGCGCGCTTGGTGCAGCGCTGGCGCTGACCCGACCGCTCGGCCTGGTCAAAGAGGGGTGGAACGGTTTCAATGTGGTCCACACCGCAGCCGCACGCATGGGCGGGCTGATGCTCGGCTATGCCCAAGCCGGCGGTATCGCCGATATACTCAAGGCCGAACCAAAGCTCAGCTTCTTCCTCGGCGCGGATGAGGTTGATTTTTCTGATTTTTCCAATAGCTTCAACGTCTATGTCGGCCATCATGGCGATGCCGGGGCCCACGCCGCCGATGTGATCCTGCCGGCTGCCAGCTATGCCGAAAAGCCTGGCACCTATGTCAGCACCGAAGGCCGCGTCCAGCGCAGCGAGAAGGCGGTGTTCGCGCCCGGCGATGCGCGCGAGGACTGGACGATCTTCCGTGCGCTCGCGGACGTTATCGGGGTCAATCTCGGCTTCGACGATTATGCCGGACTGCGCGCGAAGATGTTTGCCGCCGTGCCCGCGCTCGGTGCCGAAGGGCTCGCCGCCTATCCGTGGGCGCCGCCCAAACTCGCCACCACCGCGAAAGGCGAGGGCGGTTATCCGGTCAAGGATTTCTACCTCACCAACAGCATCTGCCGCGCGTCGCCGACGATGCAGCGCTGCTCGGCCGAATTGCTCCACGGCGACGACATGCTGGAGGCGGCGGAATGAGGTGGATGATTGATCCTGTCCGCAGCCCTGAGCCTGTCGAAGGACGGGTTCGGGCATCGCGCCACGCCGATGGACGTGCTTCGACACGCTCAGCACTAACGGTTTTTGGAAAGGTCCATTCATGACCGCCTGGTTCCAATCCTGGGGTCTCACCTATGAGTGGGCCTGGTTCATCGCGACTATCGTCGGCATTCTCGCCATCGCGTTGCCGCTGATGCTTGCGGTTGCCATGATCATCTATGCCGACCGCAAGATCTGGGCGGCGATAGCGTTGCGGCGCGGGCCGAACGTCGTCGGTCCCTGGGGGCTGCTCCAGTCTTTTGCCGATGGTCTCAAGGTTTTCCTGCAGGAAACGATCATCCCATCGGCGGCGAACAAGGGGCTTTTCATCCTTGCTCCGATCATCACCTTCACCGTGGCTTTGATGGCATGGGCGGTGATCCCGTTCAGCCAGCAGGCGATCCTCGCCAACATCAATGTCGGCCTGCTCTATATTCTCGCCGTCTCGTCGCTCGGCGTTTATGGCGTGATCATCGCAGGCTGGGCGTCGAACTCGAAATATCCGTTCTTTTCCGCGATCCGCGCCGCCGCGCAGATGGTCAGCTATGAAGTCTCGATCGGCTTCATCCTGATCAGCGTCGTCCTGTTCGCCGGCAGCTTCAACATGCAGGCGATTGTCGAGGGGCAGCGCGGCTTCGGGCTCGGCATCATCAACGCCTATGGCGTCAGCCTGCTCCTGTTCCCGATGGCGGTGATGTTCCTGATCTCGGCGATGGCCGAAACCGCGCGCGCGCCGTTCGACCTCACCGAAGCGGAAAGCGAGCTGGTTGCGGGCTATCAAACCGAATATTCGTCGATGTCGTTCGCGCTCTACTGGCTCGGCGAATATGCCAATGTGCTGCTGATGTGCGCATTGAACGCGATCCTGTTCTGGGGCGGTTACCTCCCGCCGCTCGACATCCCGATCCTCTATGCGGTGCCGGGGATCATCTGGTTCCTCGTCAAGATTTTCGTCTTCTTCTTCATCTTCAGCTGGGTCAAGGCAACCGTTCCGCGCTTCCGTTATGACCAGTTGATGCGCCTGGGCTGGAAAATCTTCCTGCCGATCTCGCTCTTCTGGGTATTCCTGGTGAGCGGCTATCTCATGTTGACACGTTATGGGGGCGGGGTATGAGCCCACGCCACATCATCAAATCGTTCACCTATCGCGTCATTGCGAGCGAAGCGAAGCAATCCACGGCAGTAGAGCCTAACACTGGGTTGCCGCGTCGCTGCGCTCCTCGCAATGACGATTGCGGAGTTTTGGCATGAGCCTCGGCCATCTCATCAAATCCTTTACCCTGTGGGAATTCGTCATGGCGCATGCGCTGACCTTGAAGTATTTCTTCAAGCCCAAGGTGACGATCAACTATCCGTTCGAGAAGAACCCGCTGTCGCCCCGTTTCCGCGGTGAGCATGCGCTGCGCCGTTATCCCAATGGCGAGGAACGTTGCATTGCGTGCAAGCTGTGCGAGGCAGTGTGTCCGGCACAGGCGATCACCATTGAGGCCGAACCGCGCGAGGACGGCAGCCGCCGCACCACGCGCTATGACATCGATATGACCAAGTGCATTTACTGCGGTTTCTGTCAGGAAGCCTGCCCCGTCGATGCGATCGTCGAGGGGCCGAATTTTGAATATGCCACCGAAACCCGCGAGGAGCTGATCTACAACAAGGCCAAGCTGCTCGAAAATGGTGACAAATGGGAAAGGGCGATTGCGGCCAATCTTGCCGCAGACGCACCCTACCGGTAAGGGGCGCGACGTGATTCCAATGGGCAAGTTTTCTCTTCCGGCCGTCACCCTGACCTTGTTTCAGCGTCCATATGTCCTGCACTATCGTGGGACTGGCGCTCTATGGATGCTGAACCCGGTTCAGCATGACGAAATAGCGGAGGCTGCCGCATGATCCAGACACTGGCCTTTTATCTGTTCGCCGCAATGGTGATCGCAAGCGGCACGATGGTGATCTTCGCGCGCAACCCGGTCCATAGCGTGCTGTGGCTGATCCTCGCCTTCTTCAATGCCGCCGGGCTGATGTTGCTGGTCGGCGCCGAATTTATCGCGATGCTGCTCGTCATCGTCTACGTTGGCGCGGTCGCAGTGCTGTTCCTGTTCGTGGTGATGATGCTCGACATCGATTTTGCCGAACTGCGCGCGGGTTTCGTGCGCTATCTGCCATTTGGCATATTGCTCGCGCTGGTACTCGTCGCCGAACTGGTATTCGCGCTCGGTGCCTGGGCGGCCGGCGGGATCAAGATCGGACAACGGCTGTCGCCGATCGAAGGAAACGTCAGTAATATCGAAGCATTGGGGAACCTTCTTTACACGCGCTATATCTTCCTGTTCGAAGCAGCGGGCCTGATCCTGCTCGTTGCGATGATCGGTGCGATCGTGCTGACCCACCGCCAACGTGGCGGAACGCGCGGCCAGAATATCGGCAGGCAGAACCGCCGCCGTCCGGACGAAGCGGTGCGAATGGTCAATGCGCCGGTCGGGAAGGGGGTTGAGCTATGATCGGTCTCCATCATTATCTCGTCGTCAGCGCGATCCTGTTCGTGCTTGGCGTGCTTGGAATTTTCATCAATCGCAAGAACGTCATCGTGATTCTGATGGCGATCGAGCTCATCCTGCTCGCGGTCAACATCAACCTCGTCGCGTTCAGCGCGTTTCTGGGCGATATGGTGGGCCAGGTCTTCGCGATGTTCGTGCTGACCGTCGCGGCCGGCGAAGCCGCGATCGGCCTCGCCATTCTTGTCATTTATTTCCGCCGCCGTGCGACCATCGCGGTCGACGACGCCAACCGGATGAAGGGGTGAGCCGGTCATCATGGAAAGCATCAAGCTTATCGTTTTCCTGCCGCTGCTCGCCGCGATCATCGCGGGGCTGGGCAATCGCAGCATCGGCAACGTTGCCGCCAAGGCGATCACGACCGGCGCACTGTTTATCGCCTGCGCGCTCAGCTGGCCGATCTTCCTCGGCTTTCTCAACGGCAGCGCGGAAGCGACTGTGGTGCCGGTGCTCGACTTCATCCGTTCGGGCACGCTTTCGGTCGATTGGGCGCTGCGTGTCGATACGCTGACGGCGGTGATGCTGGTGGTGGTGACGACCGTGTCCGCGCTCGTCCACCTCTACAGCTGGGGCTATATGGCTGAAGACCCCGATCAGCCGCGCTTCTTTGCCTATCTGTCGCTGTTCACCTTCGCCATGCTGATGCTGGTGACTGCCAATAATCTTGTCCAGATGTTCTTTGGCTGGGAAGGCGTGGGGCTTGCCTCCTATCTTCTCATCGGTTTCTGGTTCAAAAAGCCGAGCGCCAATGCCGCCGCGATCAAGGCGTTCGTCGTCAACCGCGTCGGCGATTTCGGCTTCATGCTCGGGATGTTCGGTACGTTCCTCGTATTCGGTACCATGTCAATTCCTGAAATCCTCGCGGCAGCTCCGGGGATGGCGGGATCGACCATCGGCTTCCTCGGGCTGCGGCTCGACACCATGACGATCCTGTGCCTCCTGCTGTTCGTCGGCGCCATGGGCAAGTCGGCCCAGCTCGGGCTGCACACCTGGCTTCCCGACGCGATGGAAGGCCCGACCCCGGTGTCCGCGCTGATCCACGCCGCGACGATGGTGACCGCAGGCGTATTCATGGTCTGCCGCCTGTCGCCGATGTTCGAGGCCGCGCCCGTCGCGCTCGGTTTCGTGACCTTCATTGGCGCCGCGACCTGCCTGTTCGCCGCAACTGTGGGCACGGTGCAGAATGACATCAAGCGCGTCATCGCCTATTCGACCTGTTCGCAGCTCGGTTACATGTTCTTCGCCGCCGGCGTCGGCGCCTATGGCGCGGCGATGTTCCATCTCTTCACCCATGCGTTCTTCAAGGCGCTTCTGTTCCTCGGCGCAGGGTCCGTCATCCACGCGATGCACCATGAGCAGGACATGCGCTATTATGGCGCCCTCCGGAAAGAAATCCCGTTGACCTATTGGGCGATGATCGCAGGTACGCTGGCGATTACCGGCGTCGGCATCCTCGGCCTGTTCGGTTTCGCCGGCTTCTATTCGAAGGACGCGATCCTCGAGGCCGCCTATGCCGCGGGCCCGAATGGCAAGCTGGCCTTCTTCGTCGGTATTTTCGCCGCACTGCTGACCAGCTTCTATTCCTGGCGGCTCATCTTCCTGACCTTTTTCGGCAAGGCGCGCTGGGCCGGCTCGGAACATATCCAGCATGCGGTGCATGACGCGCATCATCACGATGATCATGGCCACGCGAAATCCGTCGACGGCACCGCTGGCTATCATCCGCATGAAAGCCCGCTGTCGATGCTGGTGCCGCTCGGCGTGCTGACGCTCGGCGCAATCTTTGCCGGGTTCCTGTTCCATAACCAGTTCATCAGCGCAGGTACCGGTGAATTCTGGAAGGGCAGCCTCGTGTTCACCGAGCATCTCATCCACGAACTTCACAATGTGCCGCTGTGGGTGAAGCTGGCGCCGGCCGCCGTGATGCTCGCGGGCCTGTTCCTCGCCTGGAACAGCTATATCCGCGACGCGTCGATCCCGGCGCGCTTTGTGGCGCAATTCCGCGTGCTCTACGATTTCCTTTATAACAAATGGTATTTCGACGAGCTCTATCACTTCCTGTTCGTCAAGCCCGCCTTCGCGCTCGGCCGGCTGTTCTGGAAGGGCGACAAGAAGGTGATCGACGGCCTTGGGCCGGACGGCGTATCGAACGCGGTGGCGGTTTACAGTGGCTGGGCGGGCAGGCTCCAGTCGGGCTATCTCTATAATTATGCACTCGTGATGCTGCTGGGTCTCGCCGGTCTGGCTTCGTGGGTATTGGTGCGTTTCCTATGAACCAGCTTGGCTTTCCCATTCTGAGCCTGATGCTCGCAATTCCGCTGATCGCCGGCGCGCTCTGCCTTTGGGCTGATGCGAAGACCGCGCGCTGGATCGCGCTCGCGGCGACGCTTGCCGATCTGGTGCTTGGCATCATATTGTGGATCAATTTCGACATCGGTGGCGCGCAATGGCAGTTTGTCGAGCAGTTCGGCTCGTTCGGCGGCCTCCTCCAGTACAAACTCGGCATCGACGGGATCGCGCTGATGCTGATCCTGCTATCGGTGTTCCTGATGCCGATCTGCATTCTCGCCAGCTGGGAAACGATCAATGATCGGACCGGCCTCTACATGGCGGCTTTCCTGCTGATGGAAACGCTGATGATCGGCGTGTTCTGTGCGCAGGATCTGATCCTGTTCTACATCATGTTCGAAGCCGGCCTTATCCCGATGTATCTCATCATCGGCATCTGGGGCGGCAAGGACCGCATCTACGCGAGCTATAAATTCTTCCTCTATACCTTCCTCGGATCGGTGCTGATGCTGATCGCGATGCTGTGGATGATCAACGCCGCGGGCACCAGCGACATCCCGACGCTGATGAATTATGACTTCCCGGCCGATGTGCAGAAGTGGCTGTGGTTCGCCTTTTTCGCCAGCTTCGCGGTCAAGGTGCCGATGTGGCCGCTCCACACCTGGCTGCCCGACGCGCACGTCCAGGCGCCGACCGCCGGTTCGGTCATCCTCGCCGGCGTCCTCCTCAAGATGGGCGGCTATGGCTTCCTGCGCTTTTCGCTTCCGATGTTCCCGGATGCGAGCGCGGACCTTTCATGGTTCGTTTTCCTCTTGTCCTGCATTGCCGTGATCGTAACCTCGCTGATCGCGCTGGTGCAGACCGACATGAAGAAACTCATCGCCTATTCCTCGGTCGCGCATATGGGGATCGTGACGGCCGCGATCTTCGCGCTCAACCAGCAGGGGCTTCAGGGCGGTATTATCGTGATGCTGTCGCACGGCCTTGTTTCCGGCGCGCTGTTCCTCTGCGTCGGAGTGATCTACGATCGCCTGCACACACGCGAGATTGACCGCTATGGCGGGCTTTCGATCAACATGCCGAAATATGCGATCTTCTTCCTTCTGTTCACCATGGCCTCGATCGGGTTGCCGGGGACCAGTGGCTTTGTCGGCGAATTCCTCTCGCTGATGGGGATTTATGAAGCGTCAAGCTGGACTGCCTTCTTCGCGACGACCGGCATCATCCTGGGCGCGGGCTATATGCTCTATCTTTATCGCCGCATCGCCTATGGCGCGCAGCGGAACGCCGATGCGGCCGCGATGCCCGACCTCAATGTCCGCGAGTGGGCGATGCTCGCCCCGATCGCGGCTGTCGTATTGTGGATGGGCGTCTATCCCGAAAGTTTCATGGCGCCGATGCGCAACGACGTGAAGGCGCTTGTCGCGCGCATGGCTCCGGCCAAGCATCCCGGTGACGCCCGCCTCACTGCCGGAAAACCCGCCGTTGCCACAAGCGAAGCCCACGGGGAGGCGCACTAATGTATCATGATTTCATGATGATCGCGCCGGAACTGGTGCTGACCGCCGGATCGCTGATCCTGTTGATGGTCGCGGCTTTTGCGGGCGACAGTGCGGCGCGCCTGGGCACCTGGCTGGCTGTGGCTACGCTCGCGGCAGCGGCTATCGTGCTGTGCGCGGTGACAGGTGAGGGCGGCGTTGCCTTCTCCGGAACCTTCCAGGCCGACGCCTTTTCCCGTTTTGCCAAGATCGTCATCTATGGCGCGAGCGCGGTCTCGCTCCTGATCGCGCCGCGTTTCTTCTCGTCCGATGGCCCCCTGCGTCTCGAATATGCGGTGCTGATCCTGTTCGCGACAATCGGAATGGGGATCATGGTCAGCGCGACCGACCTGGTTTCGCTCTATATCGGGCTCGAACTGAACAGCCTCGCAGCCTATGTGCTGGCAAGCTTCATGCGCACCGATGGCCGTTCGTCCGAAGCGGGCCTCAAATATTTTGTTCTCGGCGCACTGGCGAGCGGGATCCTGCTCTACGGCGTATCGCTGCTCTATGGCTTTTCGGGAACGACCGAATTTGCAGGCATTGCCGACGCTTTTGCCGGGGAAAAGAATGCCGGGCTGCTGTTCGGTCTCGTCTTTGTCCTCGCCGGACTGTCGTTCAAGATCAGCGCGGTGCCGTTCCACATGTGGACGCCGGACGTCTATGAAGGCGCGCCGACGCCGGTCACGGCCTTTTTCGCCAGCGCACCCAAGGTTGCCGCCGTGGCCCTGCTGACGCGGATCGTGATCGAAGCGATGGGGCCGGCCACGTTCGACTGGCAGCAGATCATCATGGTGATCGCACTCGCATCGACCATCCTTGGGGCGATTGCGGCGGTGCGCCAGACCAATATCAAGCGTCTGCTCGCCTATTCCTCGATCAACAATGTCGGCTTTGCCCTGATCGGGCTTGCAGCCGGAACCGAAGCCGGGGTTTCAGCCGTGCTCGTTTATATGGCGGTCTATGCAGTGACCACGCTCGGCGCTTTCCTCTGCGTGCTGCAAATGCGCCGCCCCGATGGCACCTATGTCGAGGATATCCGCGCGCTCGCGGGGCTTAACAAGGATCGCCCGTGGCTCGCCTTTGCTCTGGCCGTGTTCATGTTCAGCCTTGCCGGCGTCCCGCCGATGTTCGGCTTCTGGCCCAAGCTGCTCGTGTTCAACGCGGCGGTTTCGGCCGGATTGGTGGCGCTCGCGATCATCGGTATCCTGAGCGCGGTGGTTGGCGCCTTCTATTATCTCAAGATCGTCAAGACGATGTATTTTGACGAACCCGAAGGCACCTTCGCTCATGATGGCCCCATGCTCGACAAGGCGCTCATCGCGGTCTCGGCCATTGCCGTGTCGTTCCTCGGCTATCTTGCGATCCCCTGGCTCTCGGCGAGTTCGGGCGCGGCGGCGCAGTCGCTGTTCTGAGGCGGCGCGCTGATTGATTGAACATATCGCCGAAACCGGCTCGACCAATGCCGACCTGCTGATCCGCGCGCGAGAGGGTGCGCCGGAAGGGCTTTGGCTGCGCGCCGACAGGCAAAGCGGCGGACGCGGACGTCTCGGCCGTGATTGGCAGAGCCCGCGCGGCAATCTCTACGCCTCGACGCTGGTCCGTCTCCGGTCTGGTGATCCGCCCGCACACAGCCTGTCCCTGGTTGCCGCCATCGCCCTTTATGAAAGCGTCCGCCATCATGCACCGCGCGCCGCACTCGTCATCAAATGGCCCAATGACGTGCTGCTCGATGGCAACAAGCTCGCGGGCATCCTGCTCGAACGCCAGGACGACGCCGTGATCGTCGGGATCGGCGTCAATCTCGCCCACGCACCGCAATTGCCCGGCCGGGTGACCGCCGCGCTGAGCCAGGTCGCGCCCGCGCCCGAACCTGCGATATTCTGCGAGCTGCTGGCGCGGCAATTCGGCCTGGCGCTGGCGCGCTGGCGGCATGATGGGCTGCGTGCCACCATGGCCGACTGGTCCGCGCGCGCCCATCCGGTGGGAACGCGGCTTGCAACGACCGCCCATGATGGCAGCCGGATCGAGGGAAGCTTCGCCGGGCTGACATCCGAGGCCATGCTGAACTTGCGGTTGCCCGGTGGCGAAACCGTGGTAATCCATTCCGGAGACATGGAAATCGAGGGGATGCAGGGCGATGCTGCTCGCGATTGATACCGGCAATACCAATGTGAAGTTCGCGCTGGTCGATGCGAAGGGCGAAATCCTCCAGCGCTGGCGCATCGCGACAGACGCGCGCCGCACGGCCGACGAATATGCGGTCTGGCTCGACCAGCTGTTGCGCATGGAAGGCTATGAACGCACGGATGTCGACACGGTGGTGATCTCCACCGTGGTGCCGCGCGCACTCCACAACCTGCAGATGCTGGCGACCAAATATTTCGGCGCCGAAGCTTTGGTCGCCGGTCGCGCACCGCTCGAATGGGGCATCGCCCTGAAGGTCGATGAGCCGCAGCAGGTGGGCGCCGATCGTGCGGTCAACGCAATCGCCGCGCAGGCGCTGGCGCCCGATCGCGACAAGATCGTGATCAGTTTCGGCACCGCGACCACGGTCGACCATGTCGGACCCGATGGCGCCTATATGGGCGGGATCATCGCGCCGGGGATCAACCTGTCGCTCGACGCGTTGGTCGCTGCCGCCGCAAAATTGCCGCGCATCGGCATCGAGGCGCCAGCTTCGACCAGCGTGATCGGCCGGACCACCGAAAGCCAGATGCTGATCGGCATTTACTGGGGCTATGTCGCGATGATGGAAGGGTTGCTCGTCCGCATGAAGGCAGAAATCGGCAAGCCGGTAACGGTCATCGCGACCGGCGGCCTTGCGCCCCTGTTCCAGCAACATGCGCATCTCTTCGATCGGATCGACCCCGATCTTACCCTGCGCGGCATCGCCACGCTTTACCGGAGACAAATGGCGTGACCACGCCCGGCAATGAACTTCTTTTCCTCGCGCTCGGCGGGTCCGACGAGATTGGGATGAACCTCAACCTTTACGGGTGCGACGGCAAATGGGTGATGGTCGATCTCGGCGTCACCTTCGGCAATGCCGATTATCCCGGCATCGACGTGATCCTGCCCGACATCGAGTTTATCGAGGAGCGCAAGGCGGACCTGCTCGGGATCGTTCTTACCCACGCCCATGAAGACCATATCGGCGCGGTGCCCTATCTCGCGCACGACCTTGGCGTGCCGCTCTATGCCAATCGCTTCACGGCTTCGATGATCCGCGGCAAGCTGGCGGAGGAGGGCCTCGACGACAAGGTGAAAATCCACGTCATCGATACCAACGGCGACTTCGATCTCGGCCCATTCCATTTTCGCTTCGTCCAGCTGGCGCACTCGATCCCCGACATGAGCGCCTGCGTCATCGAAACGCCCTATGGCAAGGTCTTCCACACCGGCGACTGGAAGTTCGACGAGGATATGCTGATCGGCGAGCAGGCGCCCGCCGAGCGGCTGCGCGCCATCGGTGACGAGGATATTCTCGCACTGGTGTGCGACAGCACCAATGTGTTCAACGCCAATCCGGCGGGAAGCGAGGGCGGGGTCAAGCCGGGCCTCGTCGACATGGTGGCCAAGGCCCCTGCGCGCGTCTTGGTGACGACCTTCGCTTCCAACGCGGCGCGACTCAAGACATTGGGCGAAGTGGCGCGCGAGACGGGGCGGCAATTATGTGTCGCCGGGCGCTCGCTCGACCGCATTATCAGCGTCAGCCAAGCCAACGGCTATCTCAAGGATTTCCCGCCGACGGTCGATTTCGACACCGCAATGCGGCTTCCGCGCGACAAGGTGATGATCATCGCGACCGGCGGGCAGGGCGAACCGCGCGCCGCGCTCGCCCGCATTGCCGGTGATGTCCACCAGATCAAGCTTGATGCGGGCGACTGGTGCCTGTTTTCCTCGCGCCAGATTCCGGGCAACGAACTCGCGATCGGCCGGATCCAGAACCAGCTGGCGTTGAAGGGCGTCGTGATGGTGACCGAACGCCAGGCGCATATCCATGTGTCGGGCCATCCCGGCCGCCCGGAACTCGCCAAGATGTATGAATATATCCGCCCGCGCATCGTCGTGCCGGTGCATGGCGAGGTACGCCACATGCAGGAGCAGTGCCGCTTCGCCCTCAGCCACGGCGTACAGCAAGCGCTGTTTCAAAGGAATGGTCAGGTGGTGCGGCTTGCACCGGGCGACCCGAAAATCGTGAATCATGTCCGCAGCGGACGCCTGGTGCTTGACGGAGATGTCATTCTTCCGGCCGATGGCGAGACGATCAATCAGCGCCGCAAGCTTTCCCTCAACGGCCATATCTCGGTCGCGGTTGCGCTCGGCGAAGGCAATCAGCTGCGCGGTTCGCCGCGCGTGCGCTATCAGGGCGTTCCGGTCGAGCATGAACGCGACGAGTTCACCGAGGATATGATCCACGCGGCCGGTTTGGCAGCCGAGGAACCCGCACGCGACCTCGACAAGCGGCGCGATAATATCCGTCTCGCAGTCCGCCGGGTCGCTACCGAATGGACCGGCAAGAAACCGATCGTTGATGTCCTGATCATCGACGTCTAGGGGAAGGTCCATGAAATGGACCTCGGCTCTTGCGATCTTCCTGCTCTTCTGGGTGATGAGCGCGTTTCTGGTGCTGCCGTTCGGCGTACGGACGGCGGACGAGATGGGCGTCGAAAAGGTGCCGGGGCAGGCCGAAAGCGCGCCGGCCAATTTTCAGCCGAAGAAGGTGGTCCTCAAGACCACCATCCTCGCCGTCATCCTGTTCGGCCTTTATTATGCCAATTATGTCAATGGCTGGATCGGCGCCGAGGATATCAACCTGTTCGGCGCGCCCGAAACCTGATCCCGGTCAGGCGCGGAGCCGCTCGATCGCCTGCGCCAGCGCCACATAAAGCTTGCCCATATCCGACGAGAGCAACGTCACGCTCAGCGAAGAACCATCACGCGTTCCGAACAGGTTGCGCAGGATCGCTTCGAAATCGTGGATATAGCGGTTCACATGGCTGCGGAACTCCGCATCCTCCTCATAGTGACGCAGGATTTCGCGCGCTTCGCTATTGTCGATAAGGCGCACCGCCCGGCGGGTAAAGACGCCGCGGTCGCCCTTGAGATAGGCCTCCCAGGCGGTGTCGGTGACTTCGTTGGACAGGATCTTGGTCACGTCGATCGCCGTCGAATTAAGCGATTCGGTCAGCAGCGACACGCGCCGGGTGAGGGTGTCGCGGTCGGCCTCCTCGATCGCGGCCTTGGCATCAGCGACGCGCTTTTCGACGATCGCGCTCGCCTCGTTGATGCTGGCGACCTGTTGCAGCAGCCGGCCGGTGGCGGCGTCGGCAGCAACCACTGCCTGTTCGGACGCATTCGTAATCGCGGAGAGGCGTTCATCCACCTTGCTGCCGATCGCTGCGTTGAGAGCCTCGGCGCTGGCTTCACCCAGTTTGGCCGCAGATTCCGGAATCACGCCGCTCAGCGCGCTGCGGGCCTTTTCGGACGCCTGCGTCGCGGTTTCACGCACCCGCACCAGGGCTTCGACGAGGCGCGGGCCCGCCTGTCCGGTGAGCTGGTCCGCCTCGCTGTTGATCGCGGCCACCAGCTGCTGCAATTCGGCGAGCGTTGCCTTTTGTGCCTCGGCGGCGCTGCGGCCCGCTTCGCCGGATTCGCGCATTAGGCGATGCTGGCTGGTTACGAGGATATCGCTTTCGCGCAGGCGGCCGAGCGTCGCATCGGCAACGGCCTCGACCTTTTCGAGTTCCGGCCCCACCAGCGCGAGCGATTCGCGGCTTGCGCGCAGCCGCTCGTCGAGACGGCCGAACGCGCTCGGCAGGCTTTCCTCCAGTTCGCGCGTGACGCTGTCGAGCGCGACCAGCAAATCTTCCGACCGGCCAATCAGCTGCGATGCGCCGTCGGCGCCAAGCTGGACCTTGCTCGCCATGGCCTCGGTGTGCGCTTTCAGCCCGTCCATCGCGTCGGCAAGTCCCTCGATCCGTTCGCGCCCCTTGGTATCGAAGTTGGCAAACTCTCCGTCCAGTTCGTTCAGCGCGCTGATCAGCTTGGCCGTCAGGCTCTGCGCATGGGCCTCCTGCAACTCGACCCGCGAGGTGAGGGCTGCCACCGCCTGATCGGCTTCGCCGAGCTTTCCGGTCAGCCTCGTCAGCAGCGCGGCGCCGCGATCATCGAGCCTCAGATGCGCGGCTTCCAGCTGCGCGAGATAGGCGGTCGTGTGTTCATCTGACGCGGCCCGCGCCGACATATAGGCCGCTTCGGCCGCATGCCCGCTTTCGGTGAAGCGTTCAGTTGCGATCCGGGCGGTACTTTCCAACTCGCCGCGTGCCATAGCGACCTGTTCCGCAAGCTCGGCAAATTGCGCCTTGAGCTCGCCCTGCTGCCGGTTCAATCCTTCGCGCGTCCGTTCGCCATGTTCGTTGATCGCGGCGATCTGGGCTTCGAGCGCGGACCCATGCTGGTGCGCACTGCGCCCGGCCTCGCGCAGATTTTCGGTGAGGCGCGCGGCGACGTCATCCACCTTGGGTAATCCCGCGAGCAGGCCTTCGACCTGCTGCATCGCCCGGACGCTATTGTCTGTCAGCTGGCTGCTGACGGCGAGCCCGTCGTTCAGCGCATCACGGATGTGCTGCGTCGCGGTCTGCAGGCGTTCCGCGGCCTGCAGTCCGAAACTCGCCACATCGTCCGCCTGTCTCGTCAGCTCCGCCCGGCTGGTCGCGAGATAGCTGTTCAGTCCGGCGATCTTCTGTTCGATCTGCTGCGATTGTTCGACCATACGCTGCGCCATCAGACCGTAGCGGTTGGCTTCTGCATAGCTCGAACGCTGGATCCCGAGATAAAGGGTGGCAATGAGCGCGAGCGGGATCGCCGCTTGCGCGATAATGGCAGGCCATGCAGACAGATCGGGAAGGGCGGTGCCCCGGCCAAACAGCGTCCAGCCAAAGAAACCCACCCAGGCCAGCGCGAGAATCAGGAGCGCCGGTCCAGCCGCGCGCATCCACCAGGGATCGACCGGCGTTTCAAGCCATTCGGTGTCCGGGGCAGCCGGATATTCAAACGAAACGGGCGCGTCATAGTGCGGTCCGGTAGCTTCCCCGGCCACCTCCTCGGCGGGCTGCTCGTCAGCGCCCGGTGCGGCATCGCTTGCGGGCGTGGTGTCCGGCGCGGCAACGGGTTCGCCATTTTCTGTCACCGGACCAAAATTGACCGCGACTTCATCGTCCTGCCGGTCATGGCTGTGCCACAGCCCGATGATTTTCTTTCCCCCACTCATAAATGACCTCGATTTCTTCCCGGCGAGCGGCCGCCTTGTCCGGCGATCCCTGTTTTGGCCTGTTTGGCGTCTGCTGCTCTATATACCGAAAGTTAACCATAAACATGGCAAATATGCGGCCATGTCGATTGCACGCCATCCCTTCAACGCAACTGTCGCCCGGGCTGCGGGAGGAAATCCCGCACTGGCGCAGGATCTGCGCGCGACCTTTGTCGAAGGGGCGCGGCGCCATGCCGATATGCTTGCCCGCTCGCGCTGCGATGCCAACTGGCGTATTTCGGCGTGGCGGCTCAAGGGGCTGAGCGCGACCTTCGGCGTGGATGACCTTGTGGAACTCGCCCAGGAAGCCGCGTCCGGCGCGCCGGGTGATCCGGCCATCGTCCGGCGGATTCGCCAGCGGATCGCTACGCTGTGATCCACGGCCGTCCGCCGCCGCTTAGCTGAACTCTTCCTTTTACCACTATTCAACCGCCATTCATTGGTTGCATCCTATTGCCGCTTTCAAGCGTTGGGTGACTTGAGCTTTGGCTTTCCCGCCGATATGTGCGGGAGCAAAGAAACGGCCATCGCAAACGATGATGAACTGGTTGGAGGATTATTTAATGCGTTCGATTTCCCGTCTGGCACTTTCGGCTGCTGGTTTCGCCATGGTTGCAACGCTTGCGGGCGCCGCAACGCCGGTGTTTGCCCAGAAAAAGGCAGAAAAGGCCGCGAAGGCCGAATATAGCAAGGAATTCAAGGCCGCCGCTGGCGCCGCACAGGCAGCGCTGCAGCAGGCTCAGACACTGAACGAGGAAGCGAAGAAGCTGCAGGCGAGCGGCAATGCCGCAGGCGCCACCGCCAAGAAGGCGGAAGCCAAGGCCGCCTATCTCG
This sequence comes from Pseudomonadota bacterium, assembly GCA_023457895.1. GTDB lineage: Bacteria > Pseudomonadota > Alphaproteobacteria > Sphingomonadales > Sphingomonadaceae > JAFAFE01. The sequence continues at coordinate 40,848 of JAEXAY010000032.1, read as the reverse complement.
CCGCCAAGCCCGCTATCGACGCGCTGGTTCCGGTGGCGAACAATGGCGACGAGCAGGCTTTCGTAGGCGAATATCAGCTTCAGGTCGCAATCAACACCGACGACAAGCCGGGACAGCGCGCCGCCATCGAGCGCATCCTTGCATCCGGCAAAGCAGATCCTGCCAAGGCTCCCGCCTATAATTATTTCGCCGGTGCTTTTGCCTACGAAGCCAAGGATTACGCCAAAGCCATTGAGCGCCTGACCGTCGCCAGGCAGCTTGGCAACAAGGATGCTGACCCGATCTTGATGGACGCCTATCTCCAGGGCGGACAGACCGAGCAAGGGATCAAGATGGCGCGCGAGGCGATTGCGGCACGCCAGACTTCGGGCCAGCCGATGAGCGAAGAACTGTTCAGCCGCCCGGCGCTGGCTTTGCAGAAGGCAGGCCGCAAAGCCGAAATGATGGAATTCGTCCTTGGCCGCCTGCAGCATTTCCCGACCAAGGCTTATTGGGAAAATGCGATTGCAGTGCAACTTCAGCAGACTGCTGCAACCGATGCGAAGCTCGATCTTCTGCGGCTCAAATCAACGGCCGGTGTGATGGCCGACGATTATGATTACGCGACCTATTCCTATCTCGCGGCTGAAGAAGGCCTGCCCGCCGAATCGCTCGCGGCGATCAATGAGGCGCGTTCCAAGGTGACGGTTGGTGCTGCCGCAGCGGCCGAAATGAAGGATCGCGAAACCAAGCAGCGTGCCCGCCTTGCGACCGATACCAAGGCATCGCTGTCTGGCAGCGAAGCGTCGGCCCGTTCCGCGGCCAACGGCCGCATCGCCAAGTCGACTGCTGACGCGTGGCTGAACCATAATGAATATGCCAAGGCGGCGGCAATGTATCAGCTGGCACTCGAAAAGGGCGGCGTAGACGCTGATCTCATCAACACCCGTCTCGGTATTGCGCTTGCCAAGCAGGGTGACAAGGCCGGTGCAAAAGCAGCCTTCGCCAAGGTGGGCGGCACCCGCGCAGCCATCGCCAAGATGTGGTCGACCTATGTCGATACTGGCGTAAAGAGATAAGCTTTTAAAAAGACAAAGAAAAAGGGAGGACTCGGGCCTCCCTTTTTTGACCGGCTTGGCAGCCGCCGTCTCAGCCGTGGATTAACGCATCAGGTAAGCGGAATGCCGGGCATCTGCTTTGAAGTGCGAATCGTCAGCGATGTCTTGACGCTGTTGACGTTCGGCGCCGACGTGAGTTTCGAGGTCAGGAACTGCTGAAAGCTCTGCAAATCACGCGCTACGACCTTGAGGATAAAGTCGATTTCCCCGTTCAGCATGTAGCATTCGCGTACTTCCGGGAGCGTCGCGACATGGTCTTCAAATGCTTGCAGGTCGGCTTCGGCCTGGCTCTTGAGGCTCACCATCGCGAACACGGTGATGCTGTATCCGAGAGCATTAGGATCGAGATCGGCATGATATGCCCGGATGATTCCCGCTTCTTCGAGGCTTCGGACGCGGCGCAGGCAGGGCGGGGCGGTCAACCCGACGCGGTCGGCCAGTTCGACATTGGTCATTCGTCCGTTTTCCTGCAGCTCTCGCAGGATTTGCATGTCAATTTCGTCGAATTTTGATAAAGCCATAGCCGGTAATTTCCGTTCTGATTCTTTCATTATCTCATAATAAAATTTCAGCAGTTTGCAATTGTCCCATAGTGTTACGCTGCATTTTCGCCTCTTTACGGCAACGCTTCGTTCACGATATTCGTAAGTAATTCGTTAGGTTTTTGTGGCGTCGCCATTCACGGGACGTCAACGGGGAGACACGGTTTCGTGCGCTACGACGACATGATCGATACGGTGTTGCGCGCCGATCCCGCAAGTGAAAATCAGCAGGCGACCGCCTGGTCGCAGCTCAGCGATCTGCTCGCGCAGAAGGGTGACGAGATTTCGTCCGAGCTGGTATCCGCAGCGCTGACCCGTTTGTCCGAATTGAAACGCCGGGTACCGCTCGCGCACCGGACCGCGACCGCGCGCGCGATCGCCCGCCGCTGCCATTTCGTCCCGCTCGTCGCCTTCTACGGCGGCGATTCGGCGCCCGTAGCCCATGCGCTCCTGTCCGAGGTGCAGCTATCGGATGAGGCATGGCTGACCTTGATTCCGCTGACAACCCCGCTCGCCCGCACGATCCTGCGCGAGCGGCGCGATCTTGGCATCGACGTGGAGCGCGCGCTCCAGGCCTTTGGTGCAATCGATTTCCGTCTCGGCGCCGACGCAGCGGCGCTTGCCGGCATCGCACCGGCGGCGGAGACAGCGGACGCAAATCAGGTCCCGCCGCATGGCACGCAGATCAGCGAACTGGTCCGCCGCATCGAGGCCTATCGTGCCGGACGTCAGCAACAGCCGGTCAGCACCGAGCCCGTCGACACGCCTTTCCGCTTTGAGACCGGCGCCGATGGCGTGATTTGCTGGACCGACAACAGCTATCGCGGCGCGATCATCGGCATAAGCATTGCCGAACCGGCGTTTGACGGCGAATCGGGCACCGATGCCTATTCCGCCGGGGCGTTCCGCCAACGCTCACCCATTGCCAGCGCCCGGATGCAGCTTGAAGGGGATGCCCGGCTCGGCGGCGAATGGCGTTTCAGTGCAACGCCGCTGTTCGATACCGCGACGGGGCAGTTTCTCGGCTACAAGGGCAGTGCGCGCCGTCCGCGGCCCGGCGAAACCGCCAATCCGGTCCCGTTCGACAAGGTGCTCGGATCAGCCAGTTTCGGAGAATCGATGCGTCAGCTCATCCACGAACTGCGAACACCGCTCAACGCGATTTCAGGCTTTGCCCAGATGATCGACAACCAGATGTTCGGCCCCGTGCCGCAGCGTTACCGCGCGATGGCGGACGAGATTATCGGGGACAGCAACCGGTTGATGACGATCTTTTCAGACCTCGACCTCGCCGCGCGGCTCGACAGCGATACGCTGGTGATCGAGGAGGGAAGCATCGCGGTCGAACGCGTGATCGAAACACTGGCTGCAGAACTTGACCGCGTTTCCGACCAGCGCCAGGTGCGTCTGCGCATCGAACTGGCCGACGGGCTTCCGATGCTCGATGCAGACCCGGCGCAGGCTCGGCGGCTGATCGGCCGCCTGTTGAGCGCGCTGATCGAGGTAGGCGCACCAGGCGAAACGATTGCCGGAAATGCTGCACGGGCGCCGGGCATGATCCGCTTCTCGGTGGGCCGCCCCGCAAGCCTGCGCGGTCTTTCAGAACCGCTGTTGCTCGACCCCGGCTTTTCACCCGAAGGCGATGCCCCCGATGCCGCGATGCTGAGCCTCGGCTTTTCGCTGCGGCTAGTCATCAACCTCGCGCGCTCGCTCGGCGGGCGGCTCGATATCGGCAATGAAGCCTTCACCCTCTATCTGCCTGCCGCGCAACAGGATGAACGCGGCAGCGGCGCACACTAACACCGCTTGCCCCGTCCCGCGCGCTTCGCTATCGGCAGCAGTCAGGTGGGGCCTGTAGCTCAGTTGGTTAGAGCTGGCCGCTCATAACGGCTAGGTCGCGGGTTCGAGTCCTGCCGGGCCCACCAATTTTCAAGAACATATGAGGACAGGACATGGCCGGACTTTGGTTTGATGAACTGGAGGTCGGGCAGACCTTCCAGCACGCGCTCCGCCGCACCATCACCGAGGCGGACAATGTGTTCTTTTCCGCGCTCACGCATAATCCCGCGCAGCTTCACCTCGACGAGGAATATTGCCGCACCGAGACCGAATATGGCCAGCGGCTCGTCAACAGTTGCTTCACGCTCGGGCTGATGGTCGGCATTTCGGTGGGCGACACGACGCTCGGCACCGCGGTCGCCAATCTGGGCTGGGACGAGGTGCGCTTTCCCAAGCCGCTGTTTCACGGAGATACGGTGCGGATCGAGACCGAGGTGATCGATCTCCGGGAGAGCAAATCGCGGCCCGACCAGGGCATCGTCACGTTCCTGCATCGCGCCTATAACCAGCATGACGAACTGGTGGCGAGTTGCAAACGCTCGGGGCTCCAGCGCAAGAAGCCGAAGGCCTCCCGATGATCGCCGATCCGCGCAGCTGGCTGTTCATCCCCGGCGACAGCGAAAAGAAGCTCGGCAAGGCCGATGCAAGCGGGGCCGACGCGGTCATCGTCGATCTTGAAGATGCGGTCGCCGAACCCAACAAGGATGCCGCGCGCAGCCTCACCGCCGCCTTCCTTGCCGAACGGCCCAAAGGCGGGCGCGGCTATCAAACATGGGTGCGGGTCAATGCGTTCGACACCGGCCGCACCGGCGATGATATCGCGGCCGTCCTCGGCGCCGCGCCCGATGGCATCATGCTCCCCAAGAGCGAGGGCGTTGCAGATCTCGTCAAACTGTCCAAACTGCTCGACAAGGCAGAGAAAAATGCCGCGCTGGACGCCGGTTCGACCCGTATCCTGCCGGTCGCGACCGAAACCCCGCGCGCCGTGCTCAAGCTCGGCGAGTTTGCCGACACGCCGCTGCCGCGCCTGCAGGGCCTCACCTGGGGGGCGGAAGATCTTGGCACCGCGCTCGGCGCGCTCGGCAACCGGCTCCCCGACGGGCGCTTCTACGAAGCCTTCCGCATGGTGCGCAGCCTGACGCTGATTGCGGCGCACGCGGCCGGAAGACAGGCGATCGACACGCTGATGGCCGACTTTCGCGACCTCGCCGCGTTGAAGGACTCGAGCGAATGGAGCTACCGCGAAGGCTTTACCGGAAGGCTCGCCATCCACCCCGCGCAGGTCGAGACGATCAACGCCGCCTATCTGCCCACCGAGCGCCAGATCGAAGACGCGCAGCGCATCATCGCCGCCTTCGAAGATGCCGCCGACGGGGCAGGAACGGTGCAGATTGACGGGCGGATGGTGGACCGGCCGCATCTGGTACAGGCACAAAGGCTGGTAGCGCGGGCGGCAGCCTTCAAGGATGGATGACAGGGTTCTTTGATCGCGTCATGCTGAACTTGTTTCAGCATCCATAGACCCGAAGCCATCGAGCGCGCGCGGTAGCTACGGACCCTGAAACAAGTTGGCGATTATCCCCTTCGCATACGTGATTGACTCTCAGTAGGATTGTGGCAAATTCCTCGACCTGAGGGGAATGTATGTCGTCAGAAACAGTTAGCCTTTATTTCGGACTTAAAGACGGCGAGACGGCCGATCTTGAGATTATATCCCAAGCAGCCATTGATTGGGTCGAGACTCTTCGGGCGTTGGCGCAAGCAACCAACCCCGGCACCGATGTAAAGGTAGAGCTGCTAACCGTCGACAAAGGCTCCAATGTGTTCAACACCATCGTTGAATGGTTTGACCGAAATATCGAGCCAACGCTGGAGCGTATAGAGAAGGGAGCAGAAAAGGCGCCGCCGCGCTCTCGCAAACTGTTGTTGGGGCTGGCTTCATTTACACTCGTAACAGCCATTCCAACGTATGACGCTTATTTTGGCGACGATTTCGACGAAAATGATAGATCGACCCTCAAACGGATTGAAGAGCAAACCAAATCGGATCCAGCGGTTCGAACGGCCCGGCGAAAGTTATTTCGCACCCTTGAGCGTGAACCGTCAATCACATCAGTGGCCATTAAAGATGAACCCACGGGAACGGAAATATCTATCGTAAGGTCGAACCATTTTGCCGAAGAGGCGGGCCTGTTCGACCCGCAGCAGGCTGATGTTCCCGAACGCATTACCCGCCCTGTATTAGAAGTTGTTTTGGTGAAGCCGGCTTTACTTCACACGCCCAGAACATGGACATTTAAACCCGATGGTTTGCCAGAGTTTGATGCGGTAATGCGCGACGCCAAAGTGTTAGCCGCTATCCAAGAAAAGGGATTTCCTGCGAAGATGCGTGAAGGGGTAAGAATGACCATACGTCTGGAGGTCAAGGAAGTGCAGATCGACGGAGAGTGGAAACTGATTCGAGGTGGTCGATCCGTAATGCGAGTGATATCCCCAAAGCTCGACTAGTCTTTGCCTGCCACCCAAAAAGAAACGATCATCGCAATCAGCGCTACAACCGCAATTACGAACGTTGCGCCGGGGGCTAGCTTCCAAAACGCAACGAGACACAACACCGTTGCTGGCAACAGCGCAATATTGGCCCAATTGCGGGCCACCCGATTCCTTTCATTCCTGTGGCGAGACATTTGCATTTCCTTATGCTAGAATCGCATCATGACGACGTTAAAGCAAGCTCTGACTGACGGTAAGCTGAAGCAGTTCATCGCAGAACACAAAACGGACCCAAAAGGCGACCCCGCCGCCTTCAATCGCACTTTGGCTTCAATGGCTGGAAAGTCGAAAGAAGCTCGGAAAGCATCGTCTGGGGGCAATGACGACGATTGAAGCGATATTCAGCTTCCTTAGCATAGGCCCACAGATGCTTGCCCGAAACGTGGATATGCGTGCCGTTAATCGAACGCTTCAATTGCGACCAAAAGCCTTCAATCCCGTTCACGCCGCCGCCGTTGTCGGTAGCAAATTGCCGCTTGTTGTGGCGAACCGTAACATGATCGAAGCCTAGTATATCGAGGCGGCGATACGAGCCAAATTCGTCCGTTGCGACCGTCGAACCCGGATGCACATTATCAAGAATTAGGCGTTCCATAGGCATACGATGGCGGCTCGTGACGACTTTGGTAACCACTCCGCCACCGCGTTCCATCATGCCGACGACGACGCTCTTGTTGCCCTTATAGCCGCTGCCTTTGCCCGTAACCGAACCGCCGATAAGGGTTTCGTCAATTTCGACGACTTGTCCCGCGCTGCCAAGCAGATCGTCACCGTCAACGTCCGCCATGTGCTGACGAATAAGCGCAGCCATGCGCCATGCCGTCTTATACGTGACGCCTAGTTGGCGCTCCAATTCCTTTGCGGCAACGCCGTTGCGGGTGGTGGTAAACAGGAAGATCGCATAGAACCAAAGCTGCAACGGGGTGCGCGTTTGTTCAAACGGGGTGCCGACTGTGGGGTGAAGATGATAACCGCACCATTGGCACGAATAGGCACGCTCTGCCTTGATGCGATACCAGTTGGAAGCGCGACCGCATGACGGGCACTCATGGCCCTGTCCAAAGCGCACATTAAATAGATGCGTGAGACACGCTTCATCATCTGGAAACTGGCGGAAAAACTGTGCGATTGTTTGCGATTTCATGCTCATGAGCATGAGATACTCGATACGTTCTACGTATGCAAGGGGGATAATCGCCAAACAAGTTCAGGGTGACGAGCTATAAAGGCAATTTGGATTATCCCACGGGCAGCATCACGCGCTATCGCTCCGGCACTTTTCTCTAAAATCGTCACCAGAACGATTCTTTAACGCGAAAAATTGGTCGGGGAGACAGGATTCGAACCTGCGACCCTCTGCTCCCAAAGCAGATGCGCTACCAGGCTGCGCTACTCCCCGACACGGCTGGGCACCGGCGGATGCGCCGGAACTGGTGGGTGGCTCCTAACGGGCGCGGCGGGGGAGTGCAACTCCCAAATGGTGCGGGACGATGCGGATTATTGCCCATCGTGCGCTGCCATGTTCCACTAATGTTCTTTTTGCTTGCATAATGAGGAAAATTCCTATAGATCGCCCGCATGACCCGTTCGACGCCTTCCGCACCCTCGCCCGCAAACCGGCTGGAGGCATCGCCGCCGGATTTGGTCCGGACCGGTGCGGCCCAATCCGATTCCGGCCGAGCCCATGGCGGTACCGGCGGACCTGCATCAGCGGACCCGATCGCTGGCCCTTGCGATACGGACGATCACTTCCCCGAACTCGACGATTTCACCCCGGTGCCGCGGCGGTCGAACCGGCACGATGGATGGAGCGAGGCGGCGCAGCGTGAATTTATCAAGGTGCTGGCGCTGACGGGCAAGGTTACCGTCGCCGCGCGCGCGGTCGGTAAAACCCGTGTCACCGCCTATCGCTTGCGCAAGAGCCGCGGCGCGGAAGGCTTTGCCCGCGCGTGGGATATTGCCGAGGAAATGGGCCGGCAAAATCTGCGAGATCTCGCCTATCAGCGCGCGGTCGAGGGCGAACAGCGCCCGGTCTATCGCGGCGGCCGGCTGATCGGCTATCGCACCGTTTATGATAACCGGCTGCTGATGCGGCTGATGCAGGTCGCCAAGCCGGATACCTATAACCGCCAGCATCATTATCCCGGCGCTCCGGTACCGGAAGAATTTCGCGCGGCCTATGCGGCGCTGGGCGGCGCCGAAGCGGTTGATGCCGCGCTCAAGGCCTTTGAGCGCGATCTTGCTGCGGCGGAAAGAGCGATTGCCCAAGGCGCGCCGCTGCCCGCTTCTCTGGCTGCTCTTTTTCGCTGAAAAGCGGTCAAAGGTTACAGTGGTGCAGGAACAAAAACTGCTACACCCTGTGTCTTTTGTAACTTTTAAACCGGGTAAGCGGAAGGGCGAAAGGGGCCGCAGGCGGGCGGCATTGCCGGGTTAGTGACGGCGGATGTCCGGTTGCCGCGGGGTCATCTTGTCGCTGGACGAGCCCCGCTTCGAAGACGGAGCGGCGCTCGTATCCTGCGTTACCGGGTCGGTTTCCGGCGTGCCGGGTTCAGCCGACGATGCAGGGACCGCCTGCGCTTCCGCCGCTGCGCGCGCCTCGATCTCCCGGATTTGCGCCTCAACCGTGTCCTTGGCCTTTTGTTCGATCGCCGCAGCACCGGCCTCGGCAGGGTCCTCATTGCCCGCCTTTTCGGCCTTCCCGCCGCCCGTGCAGGCAACGAGCGTCAGCGCGAGCAGAGCCGGAACCGCAAGACCGGCCCTGATCATGGCTGCTTGGGCGCGGGCGCGATCGGTTCGGGCGCGTTGGCGAGGATGTTGATCGCAGCGGTCCAGGCCGCGACATTCTGCCTGAGCGCCTCGGGGTCGACCTTGTCGAGCGTATCGTCCCGCGTATGGTGGAGGTTGAAATAGTCGGTGCCGTCCTGGTTAAGGCTGATACCCGCTGTCCTGCCGAGCGCGATGATCCCGCTGATGTCCGCGCCTTCGCCCGGCCTGTCGGGACCGCGCGCAATGCCGAGCGGCTGCAGCGCGCGTTCGAGCCGGGCCGTGACCGCCTTTCCGGCTTCGCCATAATCGGTCGAAAAACGCCAGATGCGGCCAGCGCCGAAGTCGGATTCCCCGGCGACGACATGGTTGTCCGCACCATGCGCTGCCGCATAGGCGCGGGCTCCGAAGAGGCCAACTTCCTCGGCGCCGGCCCAAAGCACCCGGATGGTCCGCTTCGGCTTGGTGTTTATATGGGTCGCATGGAGCGCGCCCGCCGTGACGATGCCGCAGCCCGAGGCATCATCGATCGCCCCGGTCGCAAGGTCCCAGCTATCGAGGTGACAGGCAACGAGAACAATCCCCGCCTTGGGGTCGGAGCCGGGGATTTCGGCGATGACATTGCCCGATTCCTGCTCGCCGGCAAAGCGCGGGGTGAGGGTGAGGTTCATCGATACCGGCTTGCCGCGCTTGAAGATGCGCTCCAGATTTTCGGCATCGGGGAGCGACAAGGCAGCAGCCGGGATCGGCGTCACGCCGTCCGGCCAGCTCGTCACGCCGGTGTGCGGGTTGCGGTGATAGTCGGTGCCGATCGAGCGGATCACGATCCCCGCCGCGCCCATCTTCGCCGCAAGGGCGGGCGCAACGCGGCGCACCCGGCCATGATAGCCATAGGAGCTGCCGTCCTGCGTCGGCTGCATATTGTGGGAGACAAACACGATCTTGCCCTGAACGCTCGCGGGGCTGGCCGCCTCGAAGCTCGCCATGTCGGGGAAATAGACGACCTCGGCGGTAAGCCCGTTTGCCGGGGTCGCGCCGCTGTTGCCAAGTGCGGTGAGCGCGAGGCGATGGGGGAAGGGCGCCAGTATCTCGGCCTTCTCCTCGCCGCGCACCCATACCGGCATGCGATAGGGCTCGGCGCGGACATTCTTGAAGCCCAGCGCCTTGAGCTTGGCGACCGCCCAGGTTCGGGCGCGGGCTTCGGCCTCGGTGCCCGCCAGGCGCGGCCCGACTTCGGTGGTGAGCCCTTCGACAATGTCCCAGGCGATGCTGTCCGTTGCGAGCACCTTTTCGATCATCGGTTGCGCCTTGAGTGCGGCATTGTCCGCGGCCGTCGACGCGGCGGTCTGTGCGGCGGCAGGCGTTGCGGACAGGAGGAGGGGGAGAAGGGCGATGCGAAGGGTGGTGTGTGTCATGGAACGGGAGGTGTAACGGCGCAATTCGGCTTTGCCAATTCCCGTTTGCCTATTGCCGATGCCTCGGCTAACTCGCGGGCAAACCTCGGAGCAGCGCAAGGGACAAGGCCCGCGTTGCTCGCTCATTCAGATAACGGAGTTCCCACATGGCCGCGCAATATGCCTATGTGATGAAAAATCTCACCAAGACCTTCCCCGGCGCGCAAAAGCCGACGCTCAGCAACATCAACCTGCAATTCTATCAGGGCGCCAAGATTGGCATCGTCGGCCCCAACGGGGCGGGTAAGTCGACGCTGATGAAGATTATGGCCGGGATCGACACCGATTTCACCGGCGAAGCCTGGCCGGGTGAAAATATCACCGTCGGCTATCTGCCGCAGGAACCCGAACTCGACCCAACCAAGACGGTGCTCGAAAACGTCAAGGATGGTGCCCGCGAAGTCGCCGACATGGTCGATCGCTTCAACGCCATTTCGGCGGAGATGGGCGATCCCCAGGACGACACCGATTTCGACGCGCTGATGACCGAAATGGGCGAGCTTCAGGAAAAGATCGACGCGGTCGATGGCTGGACGCTCGACAATCAGCTTGAGATCGCCATGGAGGCGCTGCGCTGCCCGCCGGGCGACTGGTCGGTGGAAAATCTGTCGGGCGGTGAAAAGCGCCGCATCGCGCTCACCCGCCTGCTCATCCAGAAGCCGTCGATCCTGCTGCTCGACGAACCGACCAACCATCTCGATGCCGAAAGCGTCGAATGGCTGGAAAACCATCTCAAGGAATATGCGGGGGCGGTGCTGATGATCACCCACGACCGCTACTTCCTCGACAATGTCGTCGACTGGATCCTCGAGCTCGATCGCGGCAAATATTTCCCCTACGAAGGCAATTATTCGACCTATCTGGAAAAGAAGGCCAAGCGCCTCGAACAGGAAGAACGCGAGGAATCAGGCCGCCAGAAAGCGATCAAGGACGAGCTCGAATGGATCCGGCAAGGCCCCAAGGGCCGCCAGACCAAGTCCAAGGCGCGTATCGCCAAGTTCGACCAGCTCGTCGAAGCCCAGGCCAACCGTACGCCGGGCAAGGCGCAGATCGTCATTCAGGTGCCCGAACGGCTTGGCGGAAAGGTCATCGAGGTCAAGAACATCTCGAAAGCCTATGGCGACAAGCTGCTGTTCGAGGACCTGTCGTTCACGCTGCCGCCGGGCGGCATCGTTGGCGTCATCGGCCCCAATGGCGCGGGTAAATCGACTTTGTTCAAGATCATCACCGGCAAGGAAGCGCCCGATACGGGTGAGGTCGATGTCGGCTCGACCGTGCATCTGGGCTATGTCGACCAGAGCCGCGACCATCTCAATCCGGCGAACAATGTCTGGGAGGAAATCTCGGACAAGCTCGATTATATGAAGGTCAACGGCCACGACATGTCGACGCGCGCTTATGTCGGCGCGTTCAACTTCAAGGGCCAGGATCAGCAGAAGAATGTCGGCAAGCTGTCGGGCGGTGAACGCAACCGCGTCCACATGGCCAAGATGCTGAAGCAGGGCGGCAATGTGCTGCTGCTCGACGAACCGACCAACGACCTTGACGTCGAAACGCTGGGTGCGCTCGAAGAAGCGATTGAAAACTTCGCCGGCTGCGCTGTGGTCATCAGCCACGACCGCTTCTTTCTCGACCGTCTGGCGACGCACATTCTGGCTTTTGAAGGCGACAGCCATGTCGAATGGTTCGAAGGCAATTTCGAAGCCTATGAGGAAGACAAGCGCCGCCGTTTGGGCGACGCCGCGGATAGACCGACGCGTCTCGCTTACAAGAAGCTGACGCGCTAGCGGGGTGTCAGTTCAGGGGCGGGCCGATCGGCTCGCCGCGGTGCGAGGTCTGGCGGGCCGTTCAGGTGGCTTTCCATTGGATCAGCTGGCCGGAAAGGATGGAATCACGTCCGGCCTCGTCGACCCGCTTGAGATCGATCTTGCCGGATGTCATGTCGACCTGGATCGAAGCCTCGACAATGGCGACTTCGTCCGCTGCAACCGTCACCGTCAAGGATCCTTTCTTGTTCGGCGCGGAGGCCATGTTGCCAGTGAGCGTATAATTGCCCGGCATTACATCAGCCATGACGAAGTTGGGCCCTTTAAGCTGTGCGGAGGCTATTCCCTCGATGGCGACGTCGACGCCCTGCGCCTTTCCCATGAAGGCCTTTTGGCGATAGATGTAAATACGGGCATGACCGGCGGGCGCGGCGAGCCGCTTGGCATCGTTGTTTGCCTCCGCCGAGGCTGGGACCGCCTTGACGTTGCGTGACAAAGCCCACCAGATGATCCCGGCGAACAGAAGGATGAATATTGCTATCAAAGGTAGCGACAGCGACGCTGGTGCAGAAGACATGATAGAATAGCCGAGGATCGCCCCTACCAGCGCGGCGACTATCAGAACGATAAATTGTACCTGTTTGTTCATCGTCATTTTTCCTTGTGCTGGTTAAGGTCTGTACGGCCCGCCAGGCTCACTCCCACCACCGCGATCCATGCCGCGAGGAAGCCCGGGACAATCTCGTAGAGTGCGCTGCTCCAGCCAAGCCGGGTCCAGATGAGGACGGTGAGGGCGCCCACCACCATCCCGGCCAGCGCGCCGTTACGGGTCATGCGCGGCCAGGTAAGAGCGAGGATGATAACGGGACCGAAGGCGGCGCCAAAGCCTGCCCAGGCATTGGCGACGAGCCCGAGCACGCTGTTTTCGGGGTTCCAGGCGAGCACGAGCGCGACGAGGGCAACGAGCACCACGCAGATGCGGCCGATCATGACGACCTGCTTCTCGCTCGCCTGCTTGTTGAGGAATAGCCGATAGACATCCTCGGTCAGGCTCGACGACGTCACCAGCAGCTGCGCGGAAATGGTGCTCATCACCGCCGCAAGGATAGCAGCGAGGACAAAACCATAGAGGGCAGGGGAGAGCAATGTCTTCGCCATTTCGACGAATATCGTCTCCGGATCGGCGAGGGTCATGCCGTTGGCGGTGGTCCAGGCCCGGCCGACCAGACCGATGGCAAGCGCGCCGATCATGCAGAAGGCCATCCACGCCATGCCGATGTTGCGCGCGGTCGGGATGTCCGCGACCGACTTGATCCCCATGAAGCGCACGATGATGTGGGGTTGTCCGAAATAGCCAAGACCCCAGGCCGCGGCGGAGATAATGCCAAGCGCAGTGGTCCCTTGGGTGAAGGACAGGAGATTGGGATCAATCGCGTTGAGCGTTTGGGTGAGGCTCTGACCGGAACCAAGCGTGCCATAGGCGACCAAAGGCACGCCCACGAGCGCCATGACCATGATCGTGCCCTGGACGAAATCGGTGAGGCTGACCGCGAGAAAGCCGCCCATCACCACATAGGCGACGACGACGCCCGCGGTGATCCACAAGCCGGTGGTGTAGTCCGCACCGAACGCGCTCTGGAACAGCTTGCCGCCGGCGACGAGTCCGGAGGAGGAATAGAGGGTGAAGAAGAGGATGATGACGGCACTCGACACCAGCCGCAGGACATTGCTGTGATCGCGGAACTTCTTGCCGAGAAACTCGGGGATGGTCAGCGCATCGCCGACACTCACGGTCTGCTCGCGCAGCCGCGGTGCGACGATGATCCAGTTGAGGAGTGCGCCGATAAACAGGCCGATGGCGATCCAGCTTTCGGCAAGACCTGTCGCATAGAGCGCGCCGGGGAGACCCATCATGAGCCAGCCGGACATGTCCGCCGCGCCTGCCGCCAGCGCGGTTACCGCCGGGCCAACCTGCCGCCCGCCGAGCATATAATCATCGGCATCGGCGGTCGACTTGCGCCATGCATAGACACCGATCGCCAGCATCAGCGCGAAATAGAGTCCGAGTGTCAGGATGGTCCCGTTGGCCACGATATCGCTCTCCCCGTCATTGTTGCTGGCCGGGATAGCAAGGTGGTTACGAATGTCACCTGTTTTTGTGCGGTCTTACGTGACCGGCGCGAAACGTCCGCTTTCCTCGTCGAGGCAGTGCAGCACCCCGTCGGTAATCGCAAAAAAGGCGCCGTGCAGCTTCAGCGTGCCTTTGGCTTCCTTAGCTCGGATGCAGGGGAAGGTGCGAAGATTTGCAAGGCTGACCTTGACCGCCTCAAACTCCATGTCCCGCGCGGCGTCGCGCGAGTCCAGTTCGCGGTGCCGCCCAACCACCTGTTCCCGCGCCTCGTCGAGCATCTGGATCCAGTCGGCAATGAAGCCGCCTTCGCCGGGCACCGCATTCTTGAAACTCTGGGTCAGCGCGGCCCGGCAGCCGCCGCACATGCCGTGCCCCAGCACGACAATCTCTTCAACCTGAAGCACCTGCACGGCAAATTCGAGCGCGGCCGAGACGCCGTGGAGACCCGGGGTCGTTTCGAACGGCGGCACCAGCGCGGCAACGTTACGCACAACAAAGATTTCGCCGGGCAGCGTATTGAAGATGTCGCTGGGTTCGGAGCGGCTGTCCGAGCAGGCTATGACCATGACGCGCGGATTTTGCCCTTGGGCAAGCTCTTTCCAGCGATCGTGCTGGTCCTTCCACGCGCCGCTGCGAAAGCGGCGATAGCCGTCGATCATGTCTTCGAATCGCACCATAGTTTCTCGCGTAAAAGGTTGGGCGCACTGGCGCAACTGCGGGGTGGCGCCGTCCCGGCTTTGGCGCTATGCGCTACATCCATGAACGAGATGAGTCCTGTCCATCGTCCGGCTCGCCAGCGCAAGCCCGACTGGATCCGCGTCAAGGCGCCCACCAGCGTTGGTTTTTCCGAAACCCGCAAGCTCATGCGCGACAAGAATCTTGCGACCGTTTGCGAGGAAGCGGCGTGCCCGAATATCGGCGAATGCTGGACCAAGAAGCATGCGACCGTAATGATTCTTGGCGATACCTGCACACGTGCCTGCGCGTTCTGCAACGTCAAGACGGGGATGCCGCGGGCGGTCGATCCGCTGGAACCCCAGCATGTCGCCGATGTCGCCGCAACGATGGGGCTGGAGCATATCGTCATAACCTCGGTCGACCGCGACGACCTGCCGGACGGTGGCGCAAGCCAGTTCGTCAAGGTGATCGAAGCCGTGCGCAAGACAGCCCCGGGCACGACGATAGAAATTCTCACCCCCGATTTCCGCAACAAGCATGAAGCGGCGGTAGAGGCCATCGTTGCGGCGCGCCCCGACGTTTATAACCATAACCTCGAAACCGTGCCGCGGCTCTATCCGACCATCCGACCGGGCGCGCGCTATTATGCCTCGCTGCGCCTCCTCGAAATGGTCAAAAAGCTCGACCCGACGATTTTCACCAAGTCGGGCGTGATGCTGGGCCTCGGCGAAGAGCGGCTCGAAGTGCATCAGGTGATGGATGACATGCGCTCGGCGGACATCGATTTCCTCACCATGGGGCAATATCTCCAGCCAACCCCCAAACATGCCAAGGTGATGGATTTCGTGACGCCCCAGGCGTTCGATGCCTATGCCCAAATCGCGCGTGCCAAGGGCTTTCTGCTCGTCGCTTCCTCGCCGCTGACGCGGTCAAGTTATCATGCTGGCGAGGATTTTGCGAAGATGAAAGCGGCGCGCGAGGCGCAGATCGCGGCGAAGGCCGGCTAGCACCACCGCCGCCATGCCACGTCACCAGGAAGTCCGTCACCTGCCATATAGCGCCGCGCAGATGTTCGATCTGGTGGCGGACGTCAAAAGCTATGAAGACTTCCTGCCGTGGGTCGTGGCCATCCGAATCCGCTCTAACAGCGAGACCGAAATGATCGCCGACATGATCGTGGGTTTTTCAGGCCTGCGGGAAAAATTCACCTCGCGCGTGATCAAGCAGCGTCCGACGAAAATCGAGATCGATTACATTGAGGGCCCGCTCAAATATCTCCACAATCATTGGGGCTTCAGCGACGAGCCCGATGGCGGCTGCCGGGTCGATTTCATGGTGGATTTCGCCTTCAAGAATAGCCTGTTCGACCGCTTGGCGGGTCAAATGTTCGGTACTGCGCTCCGGCGGATGATCGACGCCTTTGAAAAGCGGGCTGCCGAACTATATGTGCCCGCCGATACGGCGCAAGCTCAGCGCGGGTCCTGATCTTCGTCGCAATCCGGTGACAGCAACTTCAACGCGTGCAAGGCCGCCAACCGGCGGATTTCGTCACGGTTTGCACCTTCCAGCAGCAACTGGTCGGTATGAATATAATCGGGGTTCTGACCGCGCCGAGCGCGGCCGAAAACGACGGTTCCGACAGGCTTTCGTTCGCTGCCGCCACCGGGCCCTGCAATTCCGGTCACCGATACCGCAACATCAGCGCCGCTCTTGGCGATCGCGTTCACGGCCATTGCCCAGGCGCACGCGACTGACACCGATCCAAAGGTTTCGATGATATCCGAATTGACTCCGAGCGTTTCCATCTTGGCTTCGTCGGAATAGGTTACCCAGCCACGGTCGAACACATCCGACGCGCCCGCCGGTGCCGTCAGTGCCGCCATCACCATGCCGCCAGTGCAGCTTTCAACCACGGCGATCCGCCGGCCGGCAATACGGTTCTGGTCGATAATCTCGGCAGCGAGGTTGCTCATCCGGATCCAATATTCAGCAGGGCTGGTCATATCTTCCTGTTCTGGCTCAAGGGAGCGCGATGCTGGCGATAGCCTGCGCCGCGATTCCTTCGCGTCGTCCGGCAAAGCCAAGCCCTTCGGTTGTGGTTGCCTTCACACTAACGCGTTCGACCGGCAAGCGCAAAATTTCGGCAATCCGGGCGCGTATCGCCTCACGATGCGGCCCGATCTTCGGTGCTTCGCAGATGATCGTGAGGTCGATCGAATGAATTTCGCCGCCCCGTTCGGTCACGCGCTCTCCAGCATAAGCCAGAAACCGGTCGGATGACGCATCCTTCCATTGCGAATCTGACGGCGGGAAATGCTGGCCGATATCGCCTTCTGCCAAGGCACCGAGGATCGCATCGGTGAGCGCATGAAGCGCAACGTCGGCATCGCTGTGGCCGGAAAGTCCGTGGCTATGTTCGATCTGGATCCCGCCGATCCACAATTCCTTGTCGCTGACCAGCCGATGCACGTCATAGCCCATGCCAATCGCGAACCGCAGGGGTAGAGTGGGACTGTTTTCCATGCGCGCCAAATCCTCGGCAAACGTGATTTTCTCAAGATCGACTGATCCTTCCACCAAGGCGATGTCGAGCCCCTGCTGTCGCAGCATCTGCGCGTCGTCGGTTGCATCTTCGCCTTGCCAGTTGCGATGTGCGTTGAGGATGGCTTCGAAGCGAAAGGCCTGCGGCGTCTGAACCCGCCGGAGGCGTTCGCGTGACACCACTGCGCTCATCTTGCCCTTTTCGGTTTCTACCACCGTGTCGGTCACAGGCAGGACAGGCACCGCGCCGGACGCGTGCTCAAGGGTCGATAAAAGCGCGTCGATCACCGGGAGCGGAAGGAAAGGGCGCGCGGCGTCATGGATAAGCACATGGTCGAACTGTCCCGCTGCCGCCAAGACTTCCAGGCCGTTACGCACCGATTGCTGCCGCGTCTTGCCTCCCTCCGTGAGCATGATTCCTTTGAGATCGCCGGCAATATGCTTGACTTGATCTGCCTCGTTTGCGGAATGGACGATGAGCAGTGCATGGCAACGCGGGTCATAGGCAAATCGTTCGGCGCTCCAGCGCAGCACCGGTTTGCCGCGCAGTTTGCGGAACTGTTTGGGCGTGCCGCCGCCCGCGCGCTCGCCTTTGCCAGCGGCGACAATAATGGCAGCGTAGGCGGGCAGGGTCGCGTTCATCGTGGCGGGCATAATGCGCTGCCTCTTGCCCGTCACCTGCAAAATCTGTATCTGCTGCCCAAATTTTAGGCAGATTCAATTTTGGCACAGCGTTTAAAACCTTTGAATATCGGTCCGGTGCGGATCGATCAGCCGGTGGTGTTGGCTCCGATGACCGGAGTAACCGACATGCCGTTTCGTACGCTTGTGCGGCGCTATGGATCGGGCCTCAACGTGACCGAAATGATTGCCAGCCCGGCGATGATCCGTGAAACGCGCCAGTCACTCCAGAAGGCTGCGTGGCATCCGGCGGAAGAACCGGTGTCGATGCAACTTGCGGGCTGCAACCCGAGAGAAATGGCCGAGGCGGCCAAGTTAAACGAGGATCGCGGCGCCGCGATCATCGACATCAACATGGGATGCCCGGTCAAGAAAGTCGTTAATGGCGATGCCGGATCGGCGTTGATGCGGGACTTGCCGCTCGCTGCTTCGCTTATCGAGGCCACAGTCAAGGCGGTTAAGGTACCGGTTACCGTCAAGATGCGCATGGGCTGGGATCATAACAGCCTGAACGCGCCAGAACTCGCTCATATTGCGGAAGATCTTGGAGCGCAGCTGATCACGGTCCATGGCCGCACCCGCTGCCAGATGTATCGCGATACCGCCGACTGGAGATTTATATCCAAGGTCAAGCGGGCAGTCGGCATTCCCGTCATTGTCAACGGCGATATCTGTTCGATCGAGGACGCCGAAACCGCGCTCGATCACAGCGGCGCCGACGGCGTAATGATCGGACGCGGGGCGTATGGCAAGCCTTGGCTGCTGGGGCAGGTGATGCACTGGTTCTCAACCGGCGAGCGGCGCGCTGATCCGGGAATTGACGAGCAATATGCGCTCATCGTCGACCATTATCGGATGATGCTTGACCATTATGGCGAAGGAATCGGGGTCAATATGGCGCGCAAGCATATCGGATGGTATACAAAGGGTCTCCCTGGCTCAGCCGAGTTCCGCAACAGCGTGAACCAGATTCCCGACAGCAAGATCGTGCTCGATATGCTCGCCCGTTTCTACGAGCCCTGGCTGGAACGTCAGGCTGCGTGAGCGGAACAAACGACGAGAGCTATTCTGCGGATGACATCGTCGCTGCGCACCCTGTTCCAACGCTTCTTGTTGGCCAGCACCGTCACATCATCGAGGCCAACGCCGCTGCGGAAGTCCTGTTCAATCTTTCCCGGACCGCACTGGTCGGAGCGAGGTTGAACGAAGTCTTGGACGCGCCGCACATTGATTTGGCCTCGATATGGGAAGGTGAAGGCAAAAGTTTCGCGGCCTTTGACATTATCGCTCGTTTGGGCCGCTCGGGCGAACATCAGATCGACCTGTTAATCAGCCCGGCGCACGGCAGCGCGCGCAACCGCATCGTCGCGATGCCCCATTATGGAGGGTCCGTTTCGACCCGGGGTCCCGGAAACGCAGCCCGTTCCGCTATGGGTGCCGCTGCCATGCTGGCGCACGAGATCAAAAATCCGCTTTCGGGCATCCGCGGAGCGGCGCAATTGATAGAGGGTGCGGACGCGGGGGATACCGCCCGTTTTGCGCAACTTATCTGTACCGAAGTCGATCGGATTGCGACGCTGATCGATTCCATGCAGAATTTCACGCAGGACGCACGTTCTGCTCTTGCCCTCCAGAATATCTATCCGGCGATCAACCAAGCCCGCGACGTCGCCAGGGCAGGATTTGCCAACGAAATTCCAATCCTCGAAAGCTATGACCCATCCTTGCCGGATGCCTTTATTTCCCATGATTCATTGGTCCAGGTTCTCATTAATCTGATCAAGAATGCCGCCGAAGCATTGGCCGGCGAGGATCAACCCGTCATTTTTTTGAGCACCGCGTTCCGCCATGGCCTCTCGTACGACAGCGGCGACGGCCGGGGACGTGTCGCTCTGCCACTTGAAATTTGCGTGTGCGACAACGGGCCAGGCGTTCCTGTGTCGCTACTAGAAGATATGTTCAGCCCATTTGTCACCAGCCGCGACCTTGAAAGTGACGGGGGAGGCGGGCGAGGGTTAGGTCTCGCACTCGTCGACAAGCTAATGCGCGAGATGGGCGGACTGGTGCGATACCAACGCGATAACGATGCCGGTCTAAGCTTTTTCCGGCTGCATC
Source organism: Pseudomonadota bacterium (assembly GCA_023457895.1). Taxonomy (GTDB): domain Bacteria; phylum Pseudomonadota; class Alphaproteobacteria; order Sphingomonadales; family Sphingomonadaceae; genus JAFAFE01. The sequence continues at coordinate 20,688 of JAEXAY010000032.1, read as the reverse complement.
TGCCGATAGGCCACCAAACATGACGCAATCTGCCACACCCCCCTCCATTCTCCTCGTCGAAGACGATGCGTCAATTGCATTGGTGGTCGAAACCGCGTTGGGACGGGAAGGCTATCGCATCGATCGCGCGGACTCGATTGCTGCGCGCAATCGCGCGCTCACCGCACAGCGCTACGCCTTGATGATTACCGACGTCGTCTTGCCTGACGGTAACGGGCTCACGGATCTTGCCGGCCTGCGTGACATGTATGATATCGGCTCGGTGATTGTTCTTTCTGCGCAGAATACGCTGAACACCGCGATCCGGGCAGCTGAAGAGGGTGCGTTTGAATATCTTCCCAAGCCTTTCGACTTGAATGAGCTGAATGCCACGGTCCGGAGTGCGCTGGCCCGTGCACCCCAAGCTCCAAGCGCGACGGCGGACCAACAAACATCCGACCCATGGCCGCTGATTGGGCGCGCCCAGTCGATGCAGGATGTTTATCGCACAATCGCCAAGCTTTCGACCAACGACCTTTCTGTACTCGTTCTGGGCGAATCCGGGACGGGCAAGGAGTTGGTAGCCCAGGCGATCCATCAAACGGGCCGGCGCCGCGATGGTCCTTTTGTGGCGGTCAACATGGCCGCCATTCCGCGCGATCTGATCGAAGCCGAATTGTTTGGGCATGAAAAGGGGGCGTTTACCGGTGCGCATGCGCGCGCAATCGGCCGTTTTGAGCAGGCGAATGGCGGCACGTTGTTTCTGGATGAGATAGGGGACATGCCGATGGAAGCGCAGACTCGCCTGCTGCGGGTACTGCAATCCGGGGACTTCCTGCCCGTCGGCGGTTCGCGCCCAATCAAGGCAAATAGCCGGGTGGTTGCAGCAACCAATCAGAATCTTCCGGCCTTGATCCGTGAAAACCGATTTCGGGAAGACCTGTATTATCGGTTGAATGTAATCCCCGTGACCCTTCCTCCCTTGCGCGACCGCAAGGAGGATATCCCGGCTCTGGTCAATCATTTTATCACCTTGTCCGCAGATGAAGGCCTGCCGGAGAAAATATTTTCTTTCGGCGCACTAAGGGCGCTCGAGCAATATGACTGGCCTGGCAACATCCGCGAGCTCAAGAATGTTGTGCAGCGTGCGCTCATTCTGTCCCGCGGTCAGCAAGTCATGGCGGAGGATCTTGCCACCGCGCTGGATGCATCATTCAGCGCGAGCGATGCGATCCAAGCGGAGCAGGACAGCCTCGAAATCGTCGTCGAACAGACTTTGAATACGGTCGTGGGGGATGAGGGTAAAATCGGACGGTTGTACGATGATATGCTCGAGAAACTGGAACGGCCGCTCATCCGCTATCTCCTCAGATATCACGACGGCAATCAGGTGCGCGTCGCGGAGCATCTCGGGATTAACCGCAATACTTTGCGTAAGAAAATCCTTCATCTCGGTCTGCGGTAGTCGGTTTGTCGCAGACGGACGCCCGAACGGCAATTGCTGTGTTCCTTTTGCAACGCAAATGTCGTATCAAGGCAACAATGCTAGTTGACCTGAGCACAAACCGGGAGGTCGCCGCACGGCATGAGGCGGAATCCAACTCCCCATCGTCGCGCTTGACACCGTTGATCGAATGGCTGGTGCTGGGCAGCTTCATTGCGGTGTCCATAGCAACCTATTTCATCCTGACGTCAGGCAAGCAACAGCAGAGCCTGGTCAGTCCGATCCTTGCTGCCGCGCTCCTGATAGCCAATCTAGTGCCGTCCATGGGGTTGCTGGTGCTGTTCGGGCGCCGCATCGCCAAGGCCCGCGCTGCCCGCACGGCGATTGGCGGTAACGGCCGGTTGCACGTTCGCCTCGTGGCCTTGTTTTCGATCATTGCGGCGGTTCCGACCCTGCTGGTGGCAATTTTTTCATCTGTTCTGTTCCAGTTCGGCGTCGATTTCTGGTTCTCCGACCGGTCACGGGGTATGTTCGAAAATGCCGCAACCTTCGCCGAAGGTTATAAGAATGAGAATGTCGCCGATATTTCGGCCAATGCCGTCGCCATGGCATCGGACCTGCGCGACAAGCTGTCCCGCGTGCCGGTCAACAGCGAAGAGTTCAAGGAATATTATATCTGGCAGGTTGTAACGCGTCGGCTTAGTCAATCGGCCATTATCGAGATTGGCAAGGATGGCGTTGCGCGCACGCCCGCGATGGTGGAGCCCGACAACCGTCCCGCAGCGCACCGCATCACGCCGGAGATCGCGGCGCGGCTGGAGCGAGGGGAGGAAGTCGTTCCCGTTGAAACCTCGGACCGTTTTGCAGCGGCGACATTGTTGCAGCCGGACAGCCAGATTTACCTCTACGTGTCGCGTGACTCCAAGATTTTAGGATCTGGGCAGACCCAGCGCGCGCAGGCGGTGCTTGCCGACTATAATGACCTGTTTGCGCGTTCCAAACAGCTCCAGTTGCAATTCAATATCGCATTATTTTTATTGTCCCTGATGCTCGTCGGTCTTGCCGTATGGATTGCGCTCGTAGTGGCGGATCGGCTGGTTCGCCCGGTTGTGGAACTGGTATCCGCCTCGCGCCGGGTAGCGGCCGGAGATCTTTCTGCTCGCGTTCCTGAATATAACGGCAAGGATGAAATCGGTACGCTTGCGAGCACCTTCAACACTATGACCGAGCAGCTGGACGGCCAGACCAGCGCCCTTATCCAGGCGAACAACCAGCTGGAAGCGCGGCGCGCATTCATAGAAACGGTCTTATCCGGGGTGACGTCCGGGGTGATGTCGCTAGATCGAGACCGGGTCGTACGCCTGCTCAACCGGTCGGGACAGGCGCTGCTCCACGCCGGTCGTGACGATGTCATCGGGCAACCGCTGGAGCGGTTCGTGCCTGAACTCGATGCATTTGTCGCGCGCAAGGAAGGCGAAACCGTCCTGCAAGTTACAATTGCCGGCGAACAGCGCACTTTTGCCGCCAAGAATGTCCATGACAATGTCGGTTATGTGGTAACATTTGAAGATATTACCCAGCAATTGCTCGATCAGCGGCGGGCGGCATGGTCAGACGTCGCACGCCGGGTCGCGCATGAAATCAAAAATCCGTTGACACCGATCCAACTCGCTGCGGAGCGCTTGCAACGGCGCTATGGGGAAACCATCGAAGGCGACAAGGGCACGTTCCACAAACTAACGGAAACAATCGTGCGTCAGGTCGGCGACCTGCGCCGCATGGTAGATGAATTTTCAAGCTTTGCACGGATGCCGAAGCCGGTGTTCCGTGAGGAGAACATCGCCGACCTGGGCAAGCAGGCGATGTTCCTCCATGAAATCGCCCATCCGGCGATCCGTTTCGAAACTGAAACGGACGGGTCCGTCATTTCGCTGGTTTGTGATCGCCGCCAGATGGCCCAACTTTTTACCAACATTATCAAAAATGCTGTTGAAGCGATTGAACCGAAGCAGAAGGATGGGACACCCGATGGCGTGCATGATGAAATTCGCCTCGCCATAGCACAACAGTCTGATCAATCGCTGTTAATTGTCCTCAGCGACACGGGTGTCGGACTTCCCAAGGAACGCGCGGCAATCGTCGAGCCCTATATGACGACAAGGGAAGGGGGGACTGGCCTTGGCCTCGCGATCGTCAAGAAGGTCGTCGAGGAGCATTTTGGCAGCATTGAGTTTGAGGATCGTGACGGTGGCGGAGCCATCGTGCGGATCCAGTTCAATCCGACATTGCTGGCACCGCTCGCAGTGCCGGAAGCGGAGCATGAGCAGAGCCACAGGGATGTTGTTCCTGCCAGCCTGTCGCGCAACAATTGAGGTAAGGATTTATGGCACTGGATATCTTGATCGTCGATGATGAACGCGACATCCGCGAACTCGTTGCCGGCGTGCTTGAGGATGAAGGCTATAGTTGCCGTACCGCCGCCGACAGTGATGATGCGCTTGCCGCCATTTCCGAGCGTCGTCCATCGCTCGCGCTTGTCGATGTGTGGCTTCAGGGGTCCAAACTGGATGGGTTGGAGCTACTCGAGGAAATAAAGCTGCGTGACCCATCCATTCCCGTGCTTGTCATTTCCGGGCATGGCAACATAGACACGGCCGTCGCGGCGATCCGCAAGGGTGCCGTCGATTTTATCGAAAAACCCTTCGAGGCTGAAAAACTGTTGCTGATGGTCGAACGGGCGACCGAAACCGATCGCTTGCGGCGCGAAAATGAAGCATTGCGCGCACGTGTTGGCCATATTCAGGAATTGACCGGCACCAGCACGACGATGAACAATGTCCGGGCGACGTTGAAACGGGTGGCTGGCACCGGATCGCGTGTGCTGATTTCAGGCCCTTCGGGTGTTGGCAAGGAGGTCGCGGCCCGATTGCTCCATAGCTGGAGCAATCGCGCATCCGGTCCTTTCCATGTGGTTACTTCCGCTCGGATGGAACCGGAAACGGTCGAAGAAGAGCTTTTCGGTGTTGAATTGCCCGATGGAACGGTAAAGCCGGGCTATCTCGAGCAAGCACATGGAGGCACCCTGTTTCTGGATGAAGTGGCTGACATGCCGCTCACCACGCAGGCCAAGATACTGCGCGTTCTGACTGACCAGAGTTTCACACGCGTTGGCGGTTCACGCCAGGTCAAGGTCGATGTCCGGATCGTTTCGGGGACGGCCCGCAACCTCGTCGACGAAATTGCTGAACGGCGGTTTCGCGAAGACCTCTATTACCGCCTCAATGTCGTTCCGGTTCATTTGCCAGCGCTGCGCGAACGGCGTGAGGACATCGGCGTGCTCGCCAATTATTTTCTTGCGTTTTATTCGAATGAACGGCGCATCGAAGCACCCTCCTTGTCGCCCGATGCCCTTGCCACGCTGGAAGCCTATGACTGGCCCGGGAATGTCCGCCAGCTGCGCAACGTCATCGAACGAGTGATGATCCTCGCGCCGGGCGACCGGCTGGCACAGATTGACGTTGATATGCTCCCTTCCGAAATACTGGGAGGGCAGCACGGCGGCGGAGGGGCTGCTACATCGCTGATGGGCGCGCCGCTGCGCGAGGCACGCGAAAATTTTGAACGCGAATATCTGCGTGTCCAGATCCGGCGTTTTTCCGGGAATGTTTCACGCACCGCAACTTTCATCGGGATGGAGCGTTCGGCCCTGCATCGGAAGCTCAAACTGCTCGGCATTGCGGAGACAAGGCTGGGCAGCGAAACGGACGGCGACGAATGAAATTGGATATGTCGGCTGGACTTCTCTTTCCGCCATCATATATCTTAACGGGAGGGCAGCCCTTTCTGCCCGATAGTCAAATGACAACTGCGGAAAGTTCCGCCAAGAGCCGGAGGGCCAAATGATGTCCGAAAAGGTCAATAATCTCCAGGACGTGTTCCTGAATTCTCTACGCAAGACGAAAACACCGGTGACCATGTTTCTGGTCAAAGGGGTCAAGCTTCAGGGCATCATAACGTGGTTTGATAATTTCTCGGTGTTGCTGCGTCGCGATGGCCAGTCGCAGCTCGTTTACAAGCATGCCATATCGACGATCATGCCGTCGCAAACAATGGATCTTGTCCCAATCCGTGAAAGCTTTGAGGGACAGCCGCCAAAATCGCGCCTGTTGCAGGAGGTATTTCTCGGCGCGGTGCATAAGGCCAAGGACCCAGTCACGATGTTCCTCGTGAACGGCGTTATGCTTCAGGGCGAAGTCGCCGCGTTTGACTTGTTCTGCATGCTGCTGGAACGCGATCACATGGTCCAGCTCGTCTACAAGCATGCAATTTCGACCATTCAGCCGTCTGGTCCAATCAATCTCGCCGGTGAAAGCGAAGCGGCCGAAGCTTGAGCGGCTTTACTTGGCAATCCGAAAATGAGGTGACGCGTGGCACCCGCGCGGCTGTCATCTCGCCTGATATCGTTCGCCGCGCAGTGGGGGAAGGGGAGAAGTCTGCGCGTGATATGGATGCGCAACTCGAAGAGGCTAAGGGCCTCGCGCTCGCGATCAGTGTCGAGATTGTTCTTGCCCAGATATTACGGGTCCGTTCCGTCAAACCGGCGACCCTGTTTGGATCAGGCCAGATCGAGGACTTGGCGGCGCAGATTGAAGCACGCGATGTGGAACTGGTCATTATCGATGCGTCACTTTCACCGGTTCAGCAGCAGAATCTGGAAAAAGCGCTGAAAGCCAAGGTCATTGACCGCACCGGCCTCATCCTAGAAATCTTTGGTGAACGCGCAGCAACGGCCGAAGGGCGGCTTCAGGTTGAGCTCGCGCACCTCGATTACCAGCAGGGACGTCTCGTTCGCAGTTGGACCCACCTAGAACGCCAGCGCGGCGGCTTTGGCTTCCTCGGTGGCCCGGGCGAAACCCAGATCGAAGCCGATCGTCGCATGATCCGGGACCGGATGGCGAAATTACGCCGCGAACTCGATCAGGTCAAACGCACCCGGTCGCTTCATCGTGATCGTCGCCAGCGGGCGCCATGGCCGGTTGTCGCGCTGGTGGGATATACCAATGCGGGTAAATCGACGCTGTTCAACCGCCTGACAGGCAGCGATGTCATGGCGGAAGACCTGCTGTTCGCAACGCTGGATCCCACCATGCGCCAAGTTTCGCTACCCGGTATCGAGAAGGTGATCCTGTCCGATACCGTGGGTTTTGTTTCAAACCTTCCAACGCAACTGATCGCAGCTTTCCGCGCAACGCTCGAAGAAGTGCTTGCGGCCGACCTCATCATCCACGTCCGAGATATCTCCCACCCCGAAAGTCAGGCACAAAAACGCGATGTCGAACTGGTACTGCAGGAGTTAGGGATCGGCGGCGAAGAACATGCCGCTGATGCGAGCCCAGTGCCTGTGGTCGAGATATGGAACAAGATTGATGCGCTCGATGCAGAGCGTCTTGCGCAGGTTCGCGAAGAAGCAGCAAAACGCGATGATATCGCACTGGTTTCAGCCTTGACAGGGGAGGGGATCGAAGCGGCGCGGGCGTGGGTTGGGGCTAAGCTCACTATCGGAAACCAGTTGCGGCGCGTCAGGATTTCCCAGTCGGCCGGCGAAGCGCTCGCCTGGTTGCACGAACATGGTCAGGTAGTAGGCCAGCAAGCCAATGACGGACAATTGTCGGTGGATGTTCGCTTGTCTGACAAGGACTATGCACGGTTTGTCAACCGCTGGGCGGCTGGCGCTTGACGTCATCCCACAGTTGATCCTGCTCGGCCAGCGAGAGATGGGCAAAAGCATCGGGCCCCGCACGTACTTCCATCGCGCGAAAGCGGCGTTCGAATTTGAGGTTGGCTTGCCGTAACGCGACTTCAGGATCAATCTGAAGTTTGCGTCCAAGATTAACCATTGCAAACAAGAGATCGCCAAACTCTTCTTGACGGTGTGCCTCCGTCTCGGCTTCCGAGAACTCGTTCAGTTCCTCGTGCACCTTGTCCAGAGGCCCTTTGGCATCGGGCCAATCGAAGCCCGTTCGCGCGGCGCGCTTCTGCAATTTTTCGGCAACCATAAGGGCAGGTAGGGCTCTGGCGATACCCGCAAGCGCGCTCGGATCGTCTGACTGGACACGTTCAGCGGCCTTGATCGCCTCCCATCCGGGAGTCGGTTCATCTTTGTCTCCAAAAACATGCGGATGACGCCGGATCATCTTGTCTGAAATTGCAGCGGCGACTGCATTAAAATCGAACAGTCCGGCTTCTTCTGCCATGCGCGCATGAAATACTACCTGGAGCAACAAGTCACCCAGCTCATCCTTGAGTGCGACCATGTCCTCGCGCTCAATAGCATCGAGCACCTCATAGGCTTCCTCGATCGTATAGGGCGCAATCGTCGAGAAATTCTGCTGAATATCCCACGCGCATCCGGTTTCCGGATCACGTAACTGGCGCATGATGGTGAGAAGCCGTTCGATCATGATGTCCTGAAGAAGGCAAAGATATCGTCAGAAGTAGGAGCGAGAGAAGAGAATGCCAACCAGCGATTCTAATCCCATTATAAGTTAGATAATTATAAGTTTGATAATATATATTATGTTAAATATAATCCCGGATTTCACAATAAGACTGACATATTATCATAGGCCGGCACTACCCCATTTGGCAGAGATTGAGTCAACTGTTCATAGTCCATGGTGCTGTCCATGTGTGTCAGCACCGTCATGGTCGGCTTGATCTCGCTGATCCATTGCAGGATCATATCTAGCGTTGGATGCAACGGATGCGACTTGCGGCGCATCGCGTCGACGATAAACAGATCGAGATTACGGAAATGCTCTGTCATTTCATCGGTGATCGGGTTGAAGTCCGTCGCGTATCCCACTCTTTTATTGTCATATTCAAAGGTAAGCCCTGCGCTGGTTATCGCGCCGTGTGGCATGTCCACCGCGGTAACAGTCACGCCGAAAATCTCTGACTGATCGGGTAGCAAATGCAGGTCCATGAGCGCTGGATACATTTCAGTGCCTTCGAACGCATAATCAAATCGCCGGGCTAGCGAATCCCGCGTTGCTGGGCGCGCATAGGCATCGATCGGCCCTCCATTGCGGATCGCCAGGGCCCGTATATCATCAATGCCGTGGCAATGATCAGCATGATCATGCGTCCAGATTACGCTGTCGACACGGTCAATATTGGCGTCGAGCAGCTGCTCACGCAGATCGGGACTCGTATCCACCAGAAAGCGCCGCCCGGCCATTTCGACCAGAATCGACGCCCGGCGCCGGCGATTTTTTGGATTGGCCGGATTAAGCGTTCCCCAGTCGTCGCCGATGCGCGGTACGCCTGCCGAGGACCCGCAACCCAGAATGATTGCTTTCACGGACGAGCTTTCGTGAACAATGCATAAAAATTACGGGAGGTTGTTTCGCGCAATATTGCTTCATCCTCACCGCGCAACTGTGCCAGAAACTTTGCAGTATCGGCAACGAAAGCCGGTTCACCCGATCTGCCCCTATGCGGTACCGGCGCCAAAAATGGCGCGTCGGTTTCAACCAGCAAACGGTCGGCAGGAATTGTCCTGGCGGTCTGTTGGAGTTCGGCGGCATTCTTGAACGTCACGATCCCCGAAATTGAAATATAGAGGCCTAGATCAATAGCTTTATCGGCAAAATCCTGTGACGCAGTGAAACAATGGATAACACCGGTATATGCCCCCTCCTCCATCATTTCCTGGAGAATGGCATGCGTGTCCTCCTCCGCATCGCGGGTATGAATGATGACAGGTAGCCCAGTATGGTGCGCGGCGGCGATATGGCTGCGGAAGCTCTCCTGCTGACGGTTCCGGTCGGACTTGTCGTAATAATAGTCGAGGCCGGTTTCGCCGATTCCGACGACCCGCGGATTTGCCGCCCGCTCGACGAGCTTGGCGACATCGATATGCGGATGCTGGTCAGCATCATGCGGATGAATGCCGACACTGGCCCAGACATCGTCATGCGCCTCAGCAACGGCGAGGACATCATCCCATTCGCCTTCGCGTGTGGCAATATTGAGCATCGCCGTCACGCCAGCCTGCCGCGCGCGCATGAGCACCTCTTGCTGATGTTCTGCGAGGCCCTTGTAATTCAGGTGACAATGGGAATCGATGAGCATGATCAGTCGGTTTACACAACCTCCAGGCGGGGAAATACACCCGAAGGCGTCGGCAGGCTAACCGCTTCTTCGATAGGAGTAGCGAGCGCGGCAAAGTCACGGCGGTCAGCCGGTTGCGCCAGTAGGTCGAGCAGTTTATTCGCGCCATCTGGAATGACAAAGCGCGCCAGGACGGCGAGTTGTCGAACCGCTTCCGCGGTATGATAAAGGACCGTGTCCGCGCGGGCCGGATCCGTTTTGCGCAGTGCCCACGGCGCCTGATCGGCAAAATACTGGTTTGCGCTCGAAGCCGCTTTCCAGATCGCTTCAAGCGCAGAATGTATCTGGAGCGTCTTCATCGCCTTCACGGCTTCGACATGCGCCTCAGACAATTCAGCCAGCAAATGAGTCTCAGCTTCGGTGACAACTCCTCGCGGCGGAATTTTTGCATCGCAATTTTTCGCAATCATCGACAGCGAGCGCTGCGCCAGATTACCAAGATTGTTGGCTAGATCGGCATTGCAGCGCGTAACGATCGCCTCGTCGGAATAGCTGCCATCTTGCCCGAAACTGACTTCGCGCAACAGGAAATAACGCAACTGGTCGACCCCGTAGTGCGCGGCCAATTCCATCGGATCGCTCACATTGCCGAGTGATTTCGACATTTTCTCACCGCGATTGAGGAGGAAACCATGACCGAACACCTGACGGGGCAGCGGCAATTGTGCACTCATCAGGAAAGCTGGCCAATAGACGGTATGGAAACGAATGATATCCTTGCCGATGATATGCGTAACATCACCGCCCTGGGGCCAATAATGGGTCAACAACTCGGTTTGGTCAGGGTAGCCAAGGCCAGTCAGGTAATTGGTGAGCGCATCGACCCAGACATACATTACATGGCCTTCAGATCCCGGGACAGGAACGCCCCAGTCGAAGCTGGTACGCGATACCGAAAGATCAGAAAGCCCTCCTTCAACAAAGCGGATCACCTCATTGCGCCGGCTGTCGGGCTGAATGAATTGAGGACTGGCAGCATAGAGATCGAGCAACGGCTTTTGATATTTTGACAGGCGGAAGAACCAGCTTTCCTCAACCGTCCATTCAACCGGCGTGCCTTGGGGCGATAGCTTGACGCCCCCTTCCCCTTCGCTCAGTTCCTTTTCATCGTAGAACGCTTCGTCGCGCACCGAATACCAGCCTTCATAGCGGCCGAGATAAAGGTCACCGTTGGCTTCCATTGCCTGCCAGATCGCCTGGCTGGCCGCATAATGATCGCCATCGGTTGTGCGAATGAAACGATCATAATCAATATTAAGGCCGTCCGCCATTGCCTGAAAATAATTAGACATTTCCTCAGCAAGCGCAGCGGGAGTCATGCCCTTATCGCGCGCCGTCTGCGCCATTTTCAAACCATGTTCATCGGTGCCGGTCTGGAAGCGGACATCGCGGCCTTCCGCTTTGCGGAAACGCGCAATCGCATCGGTCGCGATCGCCTCATAAGCGTGGCCAATATGCGGACGCCCATTGGGGTAGCTGATCGCGGTGGTGATGTAGCAAGGTTCGGAAGACATGCGCGCCCTCTAGCCGTTAGCGGCGGGGATGAGCAAGCCCTGCGAGCAATGTACCGATTTCAAAACTGGTCATCGCGGGATCGTAGCTGCCGTGCAGCGCGGATTGGGAGATGTCGCGCAGCCGCTCCCATGTTTCGAGCCCCTGAGCAAGCGCTTTCCCGGTTTGTCCATGACACCAAGACGCGGCCTCCTCTGGCGCAAGGTCAAGCAGCGCTTCATAGCGTGGCTTAGCCGCCTTGAGGCTGACGCTGCGCGACAACGCATGGCGCTTGCTGTTGTCAGGGTCTCCTTCGGCGATCAGTCCGCGGACCTGTTGCTGCAATTCACCCAGTCCCAAGTCCATGATGTCGAGTGCACGTCCAGGTGATCCTTTCGCGCTGCGTATCAACGCGTCGACATCGGCAGCGGGCAGATGCCCGGCGGCATGTCCAAGAAAAACACGCATCTCGGCATCCGGAAACGCGTTAAAACGCAGGTTGCGGCAACGCGACCGGATCGTCGGCAAAAGGCGACCCGGCATATGGCTGACAAGAAAGAAGACCGTGTCCTGCGGCGGCTCTTCGAGCGTTTTGAGTAGGGCATTGGCGGCCGAGCGTTCAAGATCGTCGATTGCATCGACAATGCAGACACGGTAGCGGGCGATGGTCGGTGTCCCGGTGAGGCTTTGGATAAGCGCACGGACATCGTCGATCGGGATGTTGCGCGCCACTTCGTCGGGCTTATCCTTGTTTCGGTTGCGGCGCTCCAGCAGATGATATTCCGGATGTGTGCCGGCCTCGACCAGATGTTGTGCTTGGCTGCCAACAGCGCTTTCGAACGATCGAGCGGGAAGTTGGGACACGTCTCCGAACAGACCGTCATAATCGTCCGCCGCGTTGTCCTGAGACGGTTCGGCCAGAAGAAATAGTCCCGCTCGCTTGGCAAAACTTGCTTTTCCAATGCCCTTCGGACCCGATAGTAACCATGCGTGATGCAACCGGCCGCTGGCGAAGCTGTCGAGGAAAATTTGCTCCTGTTCTTTCTGTCCGATGATCGGGGTCATGGGCGGAGCAAAGGTTCAATCTGCGCCATCAGCCGTGCGGTTACGACCTCGACAGGTCCGCTGGCGTCGACAAGCTTGATCCGGTCCGGTTCTGCAGCAGCGAATGCTCGAAAGGCCATCGCAACCTTGGCATGAAAGGCGTCGTTACGCTGTTCAAACCGATCGCCTTGTCCGGCGTCGCGTGCCCGCGCGCGTTGCCGGGATTCCGCTTCATCGAGCGTGAGGACCAAGGTGAGGTTGGGCCGGAAGTCCTCACTTCCAATGCGATGCAGCGTAAGGATGTCGTCGTCGTTCAGACCACTGCCGCCGCCCTGATAGGCGCGGCTGCTATCGTGAAACCGGTCACTCAATACCCAATCGCCGCGTTCGAGTGCAGGTTTGATGACCTTCTCGACATGATCCGCACGCGCAGCTGCAAACAGCAAGGCTTCTGCACGCGGCCCCCAAGAGCCAGCCTCTCCATCGAGAAGCATCTTGCGAATAGTTTCGGCTCCCTCGCTCCCTCCCGGCTCGCGCGTGACGATGACGCGCAGGCCCTGCCGTTCCAGCGCCTGTTGCAGCGCAGATAGCTGCGTCGACTTGCCGACGCCTTCCCCGCCTTCAAGACTGATGAAACATCCGCGCGGCAAGTCAGGCTCCGAAAAACGACATGAGCGCATTCCAGGCGCTGCGCAGGAATCCAGCCTCAGTCACATCGTCGGCTGCAGCAAGCGGCACAATCTGCGGGCCGGTGTCGGCGCTGGTAATCACCAGACTGGCAACCGGCGCGCCGGCCGTGAACGGTGCCTTGACAGGGCCATCATAGCGGATCTTCAAGCTATATTCCGGCGTTGATCCGGCCGGGTAAGTAACGGCAATATCCTGAGGGGCGACGACATTGACCGAACGTGCACTCCCTTGCTGAACGCGCACCTTACCGATCACGGTGCCCTTCTTGAACAGCGGTTTTACAGCCCAGGCCTTGAAGCCCCAATCCATAAGCTTGACCGATTCGGCAATGCGGCCGTTAAAGCTGTCGAGACCCGCCACGACCATGATGAGGCGGCGGCCGTTTTGCACCGCTGATCCAGTGAAACCAAAGCCGGCCTCTTCGGTATGCCCGGTCTTGAGGCCGTCAGCGCCCGCTATCTTGCCGAGGATGGGATTGCGGTTCGGCTGCGAAATTGCCGATCCGCTCATTGTCTTCCCCCAGGTAAAATCCTTCTGCTGATAAAACTTCACATAATAGTCGGGAAAATCCAGGAGGGTCCGTTCAGCAAGGATGGCCAGATCCTTCGCTGTCACCACCGTCCGCCCTTCATCCGGCCAGCCATTGGAGTTACCAAAATGGCTGTCCTTCATGCCGAGACGAGCCGCCTGCTTGTTCATCAGTGCGGCAAAGCCTTCTTCGCTGCCCGCGATTCCTTCGGCAAGCGCGACACAGGCATCGTTACCGGAAAGGGTTATGATGCCATGCAGCAGGTTTTCCACGCTCACCTGCTCCCCCGGGGACAGGAACATCGTCGATCCGGCGGCGGGCCCATGCCATTGCTGCCAGCTTTCCGGCTTGAAAATGATTTTCTGATCGAGCGTGATTTTGCCCTGCTTCAATAGGTCGAACGCCACATAGGCAGTCATCATCTTCGCCATCGATGCTGGCGGGATCTGCCGTTCCGGATCACGTTGGTACAATACCGCACCCGAGGACATGTCCTTGAGATAGGCAATTGGCGCCGCGCCTTCAAAAGCGGGAGTCTTGGCAATGGTGGAAGTAGATAAAGCCAGCAGGATGGCGGCGGTGGCGGGTGCGAGCGTGAAACGAAGAGGCATCAGGACTTTCACAGATTCAACGGGCAAGTTCGATATGGAGCCACCGCCTTCGCGACCGGCCGTGCCCATGAAAGCCCGGCGCTTCTAGTCTACACGAGCGGCGCGCGTATCCGAATAGCCTTTTGTCTCCTTCTGAGCCACACTTTATTCGCATCAGCGGCGCATGCATAATGTGAAGCCCCTTACCAGCGCTGCTCTAGGCCAATATGTCCTCCACGGATGCAGCCTTTCCCTTATCGTGAAACGGCATCCGACAACAATCCTACCGTTAGCCCGTAAAAGTTCGAACAATTATAATCGAGGATCACCTTGTAGTTGCCAGTGAGTAAATACCCGGTTGCGTTGGGACCATCGGGCTCGATCAACGTCGCCAGCGTATCACCGCGCGGCCAAGAACCAGAACGTGGAACGACACCGAGCGCACGCCATTCATCTATTGTTTGCCACCGGCTATGGCGTTCGAACACGCGCGGGCATCGCGGTGAATTGAGCTTGGTCGCGATTGCAGAGCGATTGAGCGATGCTGGAACCGAAACGGCGAAGCCCCATCCTTCTCCGCGCCGCCAGCCGGCCTGATAAAAATAATTGGCAATCGAAGCGAGTGCATCGGCCTCGCTGGTGCGGATATTGGCGCGGCCATCACCATCGCCATCCCTGGCCAAACGCAGGTAGACAGTAGGCAAAAATTGCGGGTAACCAAACGCCCCTGCCCAGCTTCCTACCAACTGCTCACGCGGATAGCCGCGATCGATCATCTTGAGGGTTGCTAGAAATTCCGGTTCGAATAACGAACGGCGTCGCCCTTCATAGGCGAGGGTCGCCAGGCTACGCGGCAGGTCGAAATCGCCTGTATAGCTGCCATAGTTGGTTTCCTTGCCGTAAATGGCGACCATGATCGCTTCGGGAATACCCGTTTCCGCTTCGATTCGTGCCAGTAACGGCCGCAATTGCGCATATTTGGCGCGGCCGCGATTGATTCGTGCGGAATCCACATGCCGGTCGCGATAGGGGGCGAAGGCAGGAATGGCGGAACCGGTCGATGTCCCCGGCTGGTTACGATCCAGTTCGATGACGCGAGGATTATAGGTCAGTGCCGGCACCACATTGTCGAAAGTTCTCCGGCTGATCCCCATCGCTTGCGCCTTGGGCCAGAGCGACTGGAGATAGGCCTGAAACCCCCCGTCATTTTGCGCGGCAGCGGGCGCCGATGGGCCACCTAGCGCGAAGATCGATGCGATGGCGGCAACTTTGACGATCGGTAAACGGAAAAAAGGACGCAGCACTCAAATTCTCGCATCTTACAAAGGAATAGAGAATAAGTGGCACAGCTTCCGCCGCGTTGGAAGCCTAAAGCCTGCCGATCAACCCGCTCCTGCCTCCACAAGCCGTGCGAAAGCCCCTTCCCCTTCTCGCCCCTAGCCTCTATGGGCGCGTGCACAAGGACAGGTGGCCGAGTGGTTTAAGGCAGCGGTCTTGAAAACCGCCGTAGGTTAACGCTTACCGTGGGTTCGAATCCCACCCTGTCCGCCATTATCGGCAAAGCGGCGATAACAGCGCCCTCACTAGTTCACGCCCTTTCAATACTTATTGAATGATCACGCCTTCGTTGCGAGGGGGCGCGGGCTTGGTTTCGGGCAATGGCGCGCGGGGCGATACATAGACGGGCCGACGTACGGGAGCCGGATAAAGCGCGGTGGGCTGGCGGGCCGCCGCCGGCACCGGCAATGATTTGGCGACGACGGCTTGCGTGACCGCTGTCTGTACGGTGGCCGACGGCAGAGGCACAACGGGAACGGATTTGACAGCGAGAATTGCGGGCGGGACCGTTGGTGCAACCGCTGGAGGTATAGATACCGGCGCTGAGGCAATTGAAGAATCGGGTTTTGCAGCGAGAGTCGCTGTCGCGGGAGATTGAGCTGCCGACGGTGGTGTAATCGATGCCGCGGCCACGGGAGCGCCCATCGCCAAATCGGATGTTGTGGTAACGCTAGTCGCCACCGCTGCAGGCGTCGGAGCGGGAACATGAGCGAGCGTTTGAGTAACCGGGGCAGGCGCTGGCGCCGCCGCATAGCTCATAGCGTGCGCCGGGGTTACGGGAAGCGGATCGCGAGTAAATGCTTTCAATTGCATGCCTTGGGGCACCACGGCGGACTTGCCAGTGACGAACATACCTCCGACGAGGCCAACGGCGAGAACCGTGCCGATCGTCGCGCCAGTATTGCCCTCGCCCTCCTGCCGGTATTTGCCCGCCAGTGGAATTTTCTGTCCGTCCACTTCGACCCAGTCAAAGCCGAGGTCCATCTTGGCGGACTTGCCAAACATGCCCTTGCCCGTCCGCCATACCACCTTGCCTTCTCCGCGCGCGCCACGCGGAATCACGATCTGGTTTTTCACGCGAACATCATGAACGACCGTGAAGCTGAAGCTGTCGCCCTCCTTGAGCGTCTTGGACGACACTTCGCTGACGGGCGCTACCGCGACTTCAGTATTGGCCGGGAGTGTCCATTCCGTCTCGGCCTGAGGCGCAGTGCCAACGGCGATGACAGCAGCGGGCTGCGCTGTTTGCGCCGACGCCGGAATCGTTGATGTCGCCACCCCCAGCGCAGTGACGGTAAAAATGATCGGATGCTTCATTGCGAATGTTCCCCGTTAAGCCAAAGACCGCTTGAGGCGTTGAATACGGGAGTCTCGTCAACAAAAGCCTAAACTTCCTTTTATCTTTGGTTATCTATAAGGATCGCCGCGGTTGATTTACCGTCTGGTTAGCGATATCGGCGAACCCGGACATGTGGTTCCCCTTTTTGGGGACGAAGAGGGAAGCAGGTGAAAAACCTGCGCTGCCCCCGCAACTGTGACCGGTAAGCCGGATCTGCCATCGTGCCACTGGACGCTTAGTGTCCGGGAAGGCCGCAGGTCGGGCGATTGAGCCGGGAGCCAGGAGACCTGCCCCATGTCGCCGTTGGCTTTGACGGGCGGGGCGCACCATCAAACCGGGAATATTCCTGAATAACGGCATTATTGATGTTGTTAGGAAGGGAATATTATGTTGCGTACATTGTTGTTTTGTAGTGGTGGGCTGCT
The DNA here is from genome assembly GCA_023457895.1 of Pseudomonadota bacterium. Classification (GTDB taxonomy): domain Bacteria; phylum Pseudomonadota; class Alphaproteobacteria; order Sphingomonadales; family Sphingomonadaceae; genus JAFAFE01. The sequence continues at coordinate 3,644 of JAEXAY010000032.1, read as the reverse complement.
CTGCGCTTCTCCGCTGGCTGCACAATCGGTCGATGACGACGAAGAAGCTATCGTTGTCACGGCCCTCGGCATCGAACAGCCCAGAAGCGACGCCAATGTGGCGATAAGCCTGGTCACCGAAGATCAGCTCGAGCGGAGTGGATCGGTTACGATAATTGATCAGCTCGCCAGGACACCCGGTGTCGCAATAAGCCGCAATGGACCGGTCGGCGGGTTTGCGGCCGTCCGTATCCGCGGTGCCGAAGCGGAGCAGACGCGCGTCCTGATCGATGGGATTGCGGTCAACGACCCCTCCTCTCCCAGCGGCGGCTTCGATTTTGGCACTCTGCTCGCCAGCAATATCCAGAGCGTGGAGGTGCTTCGGGGCGCCAACAGTACGACCTGGGGCAATCAGGCCATTGGCGGCGTTGTGTCGATTGAAACGCTCGCCCCGGACGAGCATGGTTTTACCGCACAGGCGCTCGCGGAATATGGAAGCCATGACAGCCGCCGCGCAAGCGCAGGGGTGGCAGGGCAGGCTGGTGCGATCGGCTATGCATTGGGTGGCGGCTATTATGCGAGTGACGGCGTCAGCGCGGCGGCTTCGGGAACAGAGCCTGACGGGCTACGTCAATATATGGCACATGGCCGTGTTGATGCGGCGATTTCTGCCCCCCTTACGCTCGAACTCAGAGGTTTCTATTCGCACAGCCGCGTCGAGCTTGACGGCTACAGTTTTACGTCGTTCGCACTTGAAGATCAGCCGCTTCATTCGACAGCGCAGCAATTGAACGGATATGCCGGATTGAAACTCTCGCTCGCGGGAGACGATTTCATTTCGCGACTGGGTTACAGCATCGCTGACATCAATCGCGACAATTATGATCGCGCGGCAGGGCCCGCCGCGACCTTCATCGCGCGCGGCCGCACCGAAACAATTGCCTATAAGGGTGACTGGACTTTCATGAGCGGGCATCGACTCCTGTTCGGCCTGGAGCGCGAAACCAACAAGCTGCGCACCGCCGACGCCTGGAGCGGTCTTGCAGCCCGTAATCATAATGATGGCGGTTATGTCCAATGGCTGTTCCAACCTAATGACCGGCTCAACCTGGTTGCCGGGATAAGACATGACCGCCACAGTAATTATGGCGGGCATACCAGCCTCGCCGCCAACGGAGCTTATCAACTCATCCCCGCGTTGCGCCTCCGGGCGAGCTATAGCGAGGGTTACAAGGCTCCTACCCTGTTCCAGCTTGACGGCAGTGTGTCGGGATATGGCAATCCGGATCTCAAGCCGGAAAAGGCGCGCAGCATCGATGCCGGAGCAGACCTGCGCCTTCTTGACGGCGGGTTTCTAATGTCGATGTCGCTGTTCACGCGTACGACCCGCGACCAGATTACCTATGCAAATTGCCCGGCAACCGCTCCGTCGTCAGCGGTGTGCACAATCGCATCGCGGCCATTCGGAACTTATTTCAACCTGGCGCGCACGCGGGCGCGGGGTGCGGAGATCGAATTTACGATGCAGCCAATCCCCAATCTTACGTTGAACGCCAACTATACGTTGCTCAATGCAAAAGACACCGCGGGTGATAGCGCGACGTTCGGCAAGCAGTTGGCGCGGCGGCCTCGACATAGTGCCCATATGGCGATCGACTATGAAGGCTCCAGCGGATGGATGATCGGCGCGGATATGTCGATGGTTGGCAACAGTTTTGACGATGCGGCCAATCTGCGGCGGCTTGAGGGCTATCAGCTATTCGGCTTGCGCGCCTCATTCCCGGTCGCGGGGTTGTTCACAATTTTCGCACGCGCGGAAAACCTGAGCAATGAACGCTATCAGACCGCGGCGGACTATGCCAGTCTTGGACGAACCTTCTATGCGGGCGTGCGAGTCCGCTACTGATGCGCTGTCTGGTTTTCGGAGCGGCGTTTCTCGCCGCGGCCTGCGCTGCCGCTCCCTCGCCTCCAGCCCCGCCCGCTTCCGGCAAGATCATCAGCATAGATTATTGCGCCGACCAGATGCTGCTGAAGCTGGTCGAGCGCCAGCGGATTGGAGCGGTTTCCAATGAGGTCGAACTCGACCGCTATTTCGCCGCGCCGCTTGCCGAAGGGCTGCCGCGCGTTCGTCCTGACATTGAGGCGATTATGGCGATTCAGCCCGCCGCCGTCGTTAGAAGCTACGGCGGCAGCCCGGCGCTTGTCACTCAGCTGCAAAAGGCTGGAATCAAGGTGATCCAGCTGGATTATGCGGCGGACATCAAAGATATCAGCGTCAATATCCGCGCCGCTGCCCGCCAGCTTGATGCTATTCCCGCGGGTGAAAAAACCGTGGCAATGTTCGAGGTCCAGCTTGCGCAACGCGGGCAGCCGATCAACGGGGCAATGCCCCGCTTGCTCTATCTGACCCCTGGTGGCGTCACCAGCGGCCCCGGTTCACTCATTGACGGGGTCATGGAAACGTCGGGCTATGCCAATTTTGAAACACGGCCGGGCTGGCATAATCTGCCTTTGGAGCAGATGGCACGCATTGCACCGGACGCGGTATTCGCTGCCTTTTTCGATAACAAGGCACATGATCAGGATGCCTGGTCTTCCGCACGTCATCCGCTCGTGACGCGGTCGCTCAAAGGCAAGCCGGTAGCCAGCATTCCGGGTTCCGCGGTCAGTTGCGGCAATTGGCTTGCGGGCGATGTCGTGCTGCGTCTCCGCGCGATGCGGGAAAAGTCATGAACGAACGTGCACTCCTCGTGATTTTGGTCTTAGCGGCGGTCGCACTATTCATCGTCTCGCTGACCGTTGGTGCCATACCCATCGCGCTCGCCGACATCATGGTTGCGCTACTCGGAGGAACGGACGCCGCGACGCGCATTATCGTGACCGAAATCCGTCTCCCGCGCAGCCTCGCGGCACTCGCTATCGGTATGGTTCTGGGGGCGAGCGGGGCTGCGCTGCAGGGGTTGATGCGCAACCCTCTGGCAGAGCCCGGCGTGCTTGGCATTTCAGCGAGCGCGGCCTTTGGGGCGACATTTGCGCTTTATTCGGGTCTCGCCGCCTCTTCCCCGTTCATTGTCCCCGCCACCGCGATCGTCGCGGCTTTAGCGGCAACCATGCTGATGAGTATGGCGGCGATGCGCGCGCGCGGTATGGCCAGCTTGATTCTCGTCGGCGTCGGCATGTCGAGTATTGCCGGTGCCCTGATGAGTCTGCTGCTCAATTTTGCGCCGAACCCTTTTTCGCTCGCAGACATGGTTCGCTGGATGCTCGGCTCGGTAACGAATCGAAGTTTTGCCGACCTTGCCTACACATTACCGCTGATGCTGCTCGGATTTGTCATGCTGCTGACGATACGCCGCCCCCTGTCAGCGCTTTCGCTGGGCGAGGAAAGCGCGCATGGTCTTGGTGTGGACCTGCATCGTGCGCGGTTGATCACGATAGTTGGCGCGGGCATCGCAACCGGGGCCAGCGTCGCGCTCGGCGGAGGCATCAGCTTTGTCGGGATGGTCGCCCCGCATCTGGTACGGCCTCTCATCGGCCATGATCCCGGCCGCGCCCTCATGCCAGCAGCACTAGTTGGAGGCATCATGGTGCTGATCGCGGACGTTGCGGTGCGGTTGTTGCCGACGCAGACGGAGATGCAACTGGGTGTGATCATAGCCCTTATT